>JAEWSC010000080.1 GCA_023398575.1 Bacillota bacterium
TCACCCCATCGGCCAACCTGCGGTAGTAGGAGATCACATCCCCGAATACGGCCTTTTTGATCAGGCGGCTTTCGACCTCCTCCGTCACAAATTCACCACGCTTCACCGTCAGGCCGCTCAGGTCCGCACGCTGGGAGAAAAATAATCGTAGGGGGCCAGGTAACCACTCTCTATCAACCATTTTGTGGGGGGGCCTTGAAGCAATTGATGGAATACCTTACCCAGGCCGCCTGATTCCAGCCGGGTGGGAGTGGCGGTGATGCCCACGCACCTGGCCTCGGGAAAAGCCTCCAGCACCTTCAGATAGCTGGTGGCCAGGGCATGGTGGCATTCATCGATCAGGATCAGTTCCGGAGCTTTAAGTCTATCCAGCCTTCTGCATAGGGTCTGTACCATGCCCACCTGGCAAAACCGCATATCAACGCCATACCGGCGGAATGTGCGGGAGATTTGATCGCAAAGCTCCTTGCGATGGACCAAGAAAAGCACCCGCTTTCCCCGCGCCGTTGTCCGGCTGGCCATGTCCGCCGCAATGAGGCTTTTCCCGCCGCCGCATCCCAGTACGATGCAAGGTCGCTGAGCACCGTTTAGCCATGCTTCCCGGACCTTGTCCACCAGCTCCGTTTGATAATGACGCAATTCCATGGATCAGACCTTCTGATCCTGCCGGGCCAGCAGATCGCTTTGCAGGCAGCCTTTCCGGCTATCGTACTGATTTTTGGCGTACATGCTGTTTGTGGCTGAAAAGAGAATGCCCCGCGTACCGTCCTCCTTGATGGCCATACGGCCTACCACGTTGCACAGGCCACAAATGTTGTTATTGATCTTCCGGTTGATTTGTGGAGCGTACCGGTTGAATATCTGTCCTTCTGGGGTTTGAAAATCCTCCACCGCCTCCCAGGCAGTCCAGATGAGGTTGATGCCTAGTGTTTTTAGATACCGAAGGGAATTCACAATTTTGAACTGCATGAACTGGTAATCTGCCTGGGAAGGAATGCCGTTGTTCTTCCCGGCCTTGCCCAGGGAGGATAAGATACAGCGTTCCAACTCAGATATATTATCGATGCAGATATTGTCATACTGTCCCTTACAGTCTTGTACCACTTCCAGCAGAATGGAATTCCAATTATTCCAGGTATCGATGTTGTTCACATAGCAGATGGCGATGTTCCCGGCGTTGGGCATATCCTTCAACACGCCGGTGGTCCTGTCTACATCAAACACCAGCGTGCGCCCCGGCAGGTGCCCCAGCACCGTGGTCTTGCCCATCCCTGGTGCCCCATAAATAATTGCGGTCATTGGTGATGGGTTAATTTGATCCGCTATCGTTGTAACCATTATTTCACCCTCCCGTCTTTGAGTTTCACCTGGAAAACAGGCGGATTTTGTGCGACCGTTACTGCGCTGACGATTTCTCCTGTCTCTGTATCAACAAGTGCGCCATCGACAACCTTTGTAAATGGCTTGAAGTCAGACCACATCGGCTTTTCCACCGTTTTGATCATGTTCTGCCTTCCAGCATTTTTGAGATACTCCACAAGCTGCTGATCATCATATTTGTAAGTTGGCGTCATCGTCTTTCGAATCAGGTCAGCATCAGGGAGAGCGTATTTCTCTTGGGTTGGAGTTGTTCGCTTTGGACATGTGTCGAAGTATGTTTCCAATAAGAATGTTAGGTAGGCAATATCCCCATCCAGGCTTTCCTGAAGTTTGCGAAGCTGCTCCTGATAATGATAAGCCCACATCTCCTTCGACTGTTCCGCTTCACGGATCTTACGGATCGCCCATTGAGCTTTGCAGTCATCGGTAATTTTGAAAGCAGGCCTTTCATTCTCTTCAGATAGATGTATACCGGGCTGATATTCCTGCGACTGATCCATAACAATCCCCCATTAAGCAATATCCTCTGGCTGTACGCCGGACAGCATGCATATGCGTATAGCATCCTTTACCGGCATTAACCGCTGACCATTCACAGCTGCAAGGAGAGAATCATAAGCAACCTTCCCTTGCCTGGATAATTCCATTACGGACATACCGCTTGTCCGAATCACACGATGCAATATGTTGGCGCCAATTTTCAAAGTGCGTTCATCCATGCGATGTACACCTCATACAACAAATTTTCTACCCCGCCGCTTCTGTTTGGTCGTGAAGTTATTCTGCTTGGGGTTCTCGATGTACTGAGCAATAGAACGCACATCCACCAACCCATCTCCGGCAGCCAGAAGGCGGCCATCGCTCAGCATAATCTGAATCGTCTTTGTGCTTCTGCCCAGGATTGTGGATGCTTTCGTTTTCGTACAACATTCACCATACAAGAACGCCATGCGGTCAGCCCGCTCTTTTGCCATGGCTTCCCTACTCCAAATTCCCTCCTGTATGGCTTCCTCCACAGAGGAAAGGCGCCGGTTCATATCTGCCAGAAGCCTATCCCCTGCGTCCGGCATGTTACCTGTCTTCATGGTGATACTCCTCTTCTTCGTATGTGATCTTTGCATCACATTCTTGGGCTGTAAAGACATCCACCCCGTTAAACGGCAGAATCGACCTAACCTTGTTTCTTTCGCGGATAGAGAAATCTGCATTACCCAATACCTTTTTCTCCCATAATTCCACTGTCATGCCAAGCTTTCCAGCCATTGTATCCGCTGTTTCACCATGGAATTGCATCGCCATAGTTACCAAGTGATATGGGTGGTGTCTCAACATAAGCTCTTTATCCTCCGTTCGCATTTAGTTCGCGTGACGCCTTGGTCACGTATATCATACTTCCACGACCGTGCTGTTGTCAACACATTACTTGTGTGCATAATGTGGAATATCTTGTTTTGTGTTGCGCATTCATCACGTTCGTGCTATGATACGGAAAGGAGGGATAAATATGACGAAAGATACGATAGGCGACCGCCTACGGCAGTGCAGACACGAAAAAGGTCTGACACAAGAGGAAGTATTGGAAGCATTACGCACACGCTTCAACTTTGCAGTAGCAAGGGAAACGTTGTCCAAATGGGAGAACAACAAACAGGAGCCTTCCATCTTCCCCGTAAACTGCCTTGCCAAGATTTACAACGTCACCTCGGATTTTTTAATCGATGGTGAGGTAGCAAAACCTGTGGCAAAGGAACCGGAAAATGAAAGAATCACCATCCTGGCCCGTGCCGCAAGGCACATGAATGTGGAGGATCAGGTCAAATTAGTTGAAATGGCCAAGTTAATGTTTAAGAAGGCGTTTGACGAGGTCGAAAAGGAGAAATGACACGTTATGCAGCATTATCCTAATTATCACCGGGCTGCACGGTTGGCTTATAGGACATTGATACACTTAAAGATTGATAAGCTCCCGATTGATATTTTGAGCATATGCTCTCGCTGTAAAGAGACAAAGGTTATGAGCTTTTCGCAGGCAGAGCAGGAATTTGGCATGCCGGAAGGATACTATTTGGAGAATAGCCCCAGCGATAGTGCCTTCACCATCCGGCGGGATACGGATATAAAAAAGCAATATTTCATTTTATATAATAACGACCGCTTTTATAACAGTGTGGCGCGGCTGCGGTTTTCGCTTGCCCATGAATTGGGACATATTTTGATGCAGCATGAAACCGGCCACGTTTTTTCAGAAATGGAAGCTAACTGTTTCGCCCAGCATCTTCTCTGCCCCGCTCCTCTGGTCGAGGAAATGAAGCTGGAAGATGAATCAGGGATTGGACAATTGTCCTTGTTCTTTGGGGTATCCCGGAGCATGGCAAGCATTGTGGTAAAAGACCTTAATCGCCTGCTCCAGTATGTGGACCCGGACATGTACCAGGGCATACGAGATACCTTCAGGCTGGAGCTGGAAACTGACAAAGCCATGAACCTGTATGGCAATGTGTTCAGCCGGATGGTTGCCAAGCTCGGATAAGGGATTCATTTAGCCGGAATCCCAAAACAATGAAAACCCGCCGCTGGGCTGGCACCCTGCGGCAGGCGATACAAACCCCTACCCCCACTACTACGAAAGGGCTGGCTTTGCTATATCATTGTATCACAGCCCGGAAAGGAACACAAATGCCAACAAAGCAAAAGAATGGCCTCTACCGGGCCAAGGTCCGCATCGGTGTGGACCAAGACGGAAAGGAGATCGTAAAGTACGCCTCAGCAAAAACAATGAAGCAGCTTGAGAAAGAAAAGGCGACAATCATTTCAACATACCTTGACGGCTCCAGAGAATGCGAGGATTGCCTGTTTCAGGTATATGTATCACAATGGTACAACACTTCAAAAAAGCCGTTTATCAGGGAAGCCTCCCGCGAGAGTTATGAAACAATGCTTAATAAATACATGATTCCTGCATTTGGCGAACGGCAGATGCGAGCCATACGGGCCATTGAACTGCAAAAATGGCTCAATGATACCTGCGGAGGACGAAGCAACACCTTTATCACGATAGCCATCGCTATATTCAAACACTCCTTCGCCACAGCTCACGCCGATGGCTTCATTCCCAGGAATGTTGCTGCTGCCCTGAAAAAGCCACCAAAAGGCGAACCCAGGGAGAAGCGCGCCTTCACTCAGGTAGAAGCAGCCTCCATCCTCCGCACGATGGAAACACACCCCGAAGGTTTACTATTTGGAGTTTTATACGGTCTGGGTGTTAGACGCGGGGAAGCACTTGGCTTACAATGGAGGGATATAGACTTCGGAAAGAAGGAAGCCCATGTACAACGGGATATAGACTTTCGGACCGGGAAGGAGGACGAACTGAAGACTGATGCGGCAGACCGTTATATCCCGATCCCTGAATTTCTGCTCAAGCTCCTGGACAATCAGCGCGGCATCGGGGATACCTACATATTCCACAGCGCTGATGGCAGCCCACTGAGCAAGGCTAGCTTTGAGCGCATGTACATACGCCTCATGGTTGACGCAGGCCTGGCAGTTCCAAAGGAAAGAAAGTTCTCAAAAAAAGTCAAGAAAAAGCCGGATGAATGGGACAGTGCTTGGGACATTCGTTCCAAGTGGACTACCCCACTTACAGCGCACTACTTCCGCCACAACTATATAACAATGCTCTATCACGCTGGGTTTGACGCCGTAACTACCATGCGTATTGTTGGACATACAGATTATCAGACAACTGTAAACATTTACACCCACTTGCAAAGCCAACACCATGAGCAGGTCAAAAATTCCATCGACACCATCACAGAGAAGATAAAAACGGATCAGAGATTACTTATGATCGCTAGGTAACCGATACTCTCTTAACGAACTCCCCCCTTGAAAACACTTGTTTTTCAAGGGGTTTTGCTTTACACGTATTATACTGAAATGAAAATGTATTCATTCCCTATGCAAAAACAGCTTATCTTTCAGATTCGAAAATCCGTTCACGGAATAAGGGCTGAATAAAAAGTTGCACAAAAGTTGCACAAAGGTTCTGAAAGCACTCAAAAATGGTTACATACCATAAATAAAAACCCCTCGAAAACTTAGTGTTTTCAAGGGGTTTCGCTTTGGTACACCATCAGGGACTCGAACCCTGGACACCCTGATTAAGAGTCAGGTGCTCTACCAACTGAGCTAATGGTGCGCATGAAAACTGCACAGTTTCACTAACGTAATTAATTATCCATTGTGCATCATGTTGCTTTATGTTTTCAGCGGCAACAGAATTTATTATACTCATTCTCGCGCAACTGTCAAGTGTTTTTTTACATCGATCAAATTATTTCTTGCACGATCCCCATTGTAAATTCAATTGCCACCTACAGGCTGGTATACTGTTAGGTTAGGTAGTGATATCTGCATTTGGTTGGGAAGGGTGCGGAGCGGACTTCGCACCCCGATGCGTGTATCGCTCCTCGACTTTGTCCCAATGTATCGCTTGGGACAACTTGACTCAGCAGGTGTCTATTGACAACTCCCCACTATGAATTCATCTATGTTCCCTATTTGGGATCTCTTTTACGATGCATAGCGGCTTGTTCACACACAAGTTTTTCAGGTTTCTTTCTGTTTCTCATACGTCGATTATATCATAAAAAGTTTTATTGTTCTGGTCATGCGCTTTGGCTTTGTTGGGGAAGCATCAATTATTTCATATGTTCTGTTTCACCCTTTCCCACCTCAATTCTTTCCACTTAGAATTTGCGGTTGCATTTTATGCCCTGTTAGCGGCGCTTTTCAAGCTCCGCCCAAAGCTCCATAGGCGTCAAGCCTTGGTTGAATAGAAGCACCAGCAAATGATATACAAGGTCCGCCGCCTCATAGCGCAGCTCGTCACGGCTGCCCTTGACTGCTGCGATGATTGACTCGGAAGCCTCTTCCCCCACCTTCTTGCAGATTTTCTCTACACCCTTGTCCAAAAGATAATTTGTATAGCTGCCTTCCTTTGGATGCAGCTTGCGGTCCGCGATGACATTATATACTTCCTGCAGAATATAAGGCGATGGCACCTTTCCACTGCCCTCTACCAGGCTGACCAACTCATTAAAAAAGCAGGAATACTCTCCCGTATGGCAGGCAGCCCCTGTTTGCTCCACCATCATTAAAAGGGAGTCACCATCACAATCGTAATGGATGGCACGCACCTTTTGTATATGCCCGGAGGTCTCTCCTTTTTTCCATAATGCCTGCCGGCTGCGGCTATAATACACGGCGTAGCCTGTGTCCAGCGTCAACTGCAAGGATTCCTTGCTCATATAGGCCAGCATTAAAACGGTGCCGGTCTTGATGTCCTGCGCAATTGCAGGCACAAGCCCCTTTTCATCAAACTTGATCTGCGTAATATCCAACATGTTCATCCTCCTTTATATCAAAAGCGCTTCATCCAAAGTAAATGCACCGGAATACAGTGCCTTGCCCACGATTGCGCCTGCACAGCCGACTGTTTTCAAAGCTGAAAGATCGCTTAGCTGTGCGATGCCGCCCGATGCAATCACAGGGATGGATACCTGCCTGGCAAGCTCCTGGGTAGCGATTGTATTGGGACCGGTTAACATACCATCTCGTGATATATCAGTATAGATAATGGCTGCGACACCCGCAGCGGCCATGCCGCTGGCAAGCTCTATGGCGGACACTGTACTCACATCTATCCACCCCCTGACAGCTACCAGGCCATCCTTGGCATCGATACCGGAGGCGATTTTGCCAGGATACATACTACAAGCTTTTTTCACCAACTCAGGCTGTGTGATGGCCACTGTACCTAGAATGCAGCGGGCAATCCCCCATTGTTCCAGCCGGATTTGAATATCCTCCATGGAGCGTATGCCGCCACCCAACTGCACAGGACCTTGAAAGGCCTTGACCATCTGCAGTATGGTTTCGCCCTGACTGCTTTGCCCGTCAAAAGCTGCTTCCAAGTCCACCACATGCAGCCATTTGGCGCCTTCGTCATGCCACCTCTTCGCAAGCTCTACCGGATCGCCGTAATCGGTAACATCTTCCCTGCGTCCCTGACGCAGTCGCACCGCCCGGCCGCCCAAAAGATCAATCGCCGGATAGACCGTAAACACTTGCTGCATCAGGCTAACGCTCCTTTGGTGGATTGCACGCCCTTGATGCGCGGGTCAATAGATACCGCATCATCCAGTGCCTTTCCAAAGGCCTTGTAAAGCGCCTCCGTCATGTGATGGGCGTTGAGTCCGTGCTGTATCTGCATATGCAGTGTCATCCCTGCATGCTGACTGATAGCACGGAAAAATTCCAGCGTCAGTTGCGTATCATAGTCGCCGCATGCAGGCGCTTTAAAATCCGCCTCGAAATGAAGGTAAGCCCTGCCGCAAATATCCAAGGAAACCTGCGCCAGCGCCTCATCCATGGGCACCAGCGCCTGCCCCAGGCGGCGTATACCATGCTTATCACCCAGCGCTTCACGGAGGGCCTGTCCAAGACAGATGCCCACATCCTCCACCGTGTGGTGCCCATCCACCTTCAAATCGCCTTTGCAAGTAATTTGCAGATTCAAAAAACTGAAACGAGCCAGAGCGTCCAGCATATGATCGAAAAAGCCAATGCCGGTATCAATGGTTGTAACGCCTGATCCATCCAGCGCAAGGGACAAAGCAATGTCTGTTTCTCTGGTTTTTCTTTCAATCTTCGATTCACGCATTTTCTGCACCTCCCAGCGGCTCATCCACCGAAAGCCCAAAGCGTATGGCTACCGCCCTGGCATGGGCGTCCAGGCCTTCTTGCCTTGCCAGAAGGATGATTTCCTTAGCCGCCTTCTCGAGTTCTTCTTTGGTGTAAAAAATCAGGCTTGATTTTTTAATGAAATCATCCACCGACAACGGTGAAAAGAAGCGGGCTGTGCCGCTGGTGGGCAAAACATGGTTAGGACCGGCATAATAGTCACCTAATGGTTCTGGTGCATAATGACCCATAAAGATGGCGCCGGCGTTATGGATCAGCGGCAGAAGCCCGTAAGGATCTTGAACGCAAAGCTCCAGATGCTCAGGTGCGACGGCATTTGCAACCTCCGCCGCCTCCTGCAAGTCACTGGTCACAACAATTGTGCCATACCGTAAAAGTGAAGACTGCGCAATTTCCCTTCTATCAAGAGCCTGCGACTGCTTTTCAAGCTCCAGGTCAACAGCCTTTGCCAAGCTTTGGCTTGGTGTAACCAGCACAACGGCGGCCAGCGCATCATGTTCCGCCTGGCTTAGCAAATCCGCCGCTACAAAGGCCGGATTTGCGCTTTCATCCGCAATCACAAGCACTTCACTAGGCCCGGCGACCATGTCGATGCCAACATAGCCGAAAACCTCGCGCTTGGCGTTGGCGACGTATATGTTCCCCGGTCCAACAATCTTATCCACCCTTGGCACTGAATGTGTTCCAAAGGCCAATGCCGCAACTGCCTGGGCTCCGCCCACCTTATAGATTTCGCTCACCCCGGCGATATCTGCGGCAACCAGCGTTAAAGGATAAGAAACTAAGCCATCCGGCCCTGGCGGGGTCACCATGACAATCTTCTTGACGCCTGCTACCTTGGCCGGCAGTGCATTCATCAGTACCGAGGAGGGATAAGCCGCCGTACCGCCTGGAACATATACGCCAACGCTTTGAAGCGGACGGATCAGCTGGCCTAGCTGTATACCTTCCTCAATATCCAGCCATGTTTTCTGCTTTTGCTTTTCGTGAAATGCGGTGATACGTTTGGCCGCCTCTCGCATGGCGCTGATCCACTTATCATCCGCTTTTTTATAAGCCGCGTCTACTTCCTCTTGCGTTACACGCAATGCTTCAGGTGTCATGGAAGCTTTGTCAAATCGTGCGGTATAGGCAAGCAGTGCATCATCGCCCTGCTCACGGACATTTGCCACAATTTCCTTAACCCTTTGGGAAACAGCTTCATCTGCTAATTGGCTTCTATTCATCAGCCGCTGTCGCAGCGCCGGTTTATCTGATGCTGGTATAATAGGTACCATTCTGTTTCCCTCCTCTATTCCTGATTAATTTCGGGGAGTTGCGCACGTATTCCTTCTACGATAGCCTGTATTCTATGCCGTTTCGTTTTCAGCGCAACCCGATTTACCACCAACCTTGCGCTAACCGTACAAATTTCCTCCAACACATCCAATCCGTTGGCCCGCAAGGTTGAGCCGCTTTCCACAATGTCCAATATCACATCGCTGAGACCCACAATCGGCCCCAATTCCACTGAACCGTTCAACTTAATGATTTGAATGTTTCTGCCCTGGGTGGAAAAATAGTTTCTGGCGATGTTTGGGTATTTGGTTGCTACTCTCTCGTTGGCATATGAAGCTGCAGGCTGATATCCGGGGTAACCTGCAATACACAGGCGGCACCTACCAAAGCCCAGATCCAGCAGTTCATACAGTGGTCGGTTCTCTTCCATCAGCGTATCCTTGCCGACAACACCTATATCGGCAACACCATGCTCCACATAGGTAGGCACATCAGAAGGCTTTACCAGAATAAACTTAATACCTTGGTGAGTGTTTTCCAGCACCAGCTTACGGCCTGGATTTTGGGGAAGGCTGCAATCGATGCCCATACCTTCCAGCAAATCAAAGGCTTGCTCGGCCAAACGTCCCTTTGCCAAGGCGATGGTGATTATATCCATGCAGCTTCCTCCCCAGACCAGATTTCAACACCTTCTAATGTTGCTATGGCTGCTGATTTTGCATAACCTTCACGCACCATCCGGATCAATTCCGTCTTTCCAGTGTTGTAGTAAAGGGATATGCTCAGCCCGGCCTGACGCTTTCCCCTAACCCAGGAAATTGCACCCTTTAAACCTTCTTCCGTAGCCCCTAAAACAAAATCCGCAACAGGTGATGCAAAGGTATCCCCCTGCCGTACAAGCGCCTGCAGCAATAGGTCAATGGACAAACCAAAGCCAGTAGCAGGCATCTCTCTGCCAAACTGACCAGGCAAACCGTCATACCGGCCTCCAGATAACAGTGGCTGTCCAAGGTATCCGGTAATTCCCCTGAAAATCATACCCGAATAGTAATTTGCCGCATGCACCATACCAAGATCAATGCTGATATATTCACGGCAGCCATAATCCTCAAGCGCCTTTAAAATACCGCGAAGATTGTCAATGGCCTTTGCGCATAGCTTGTTGTGTGTCAGGGATTGCGCCACATCAAGCACAGACTCATCGCCGTACAGCTGCGGCAGCTTCATTAGCCTGCTTTGCACCTCATTGGGAATCGCGCACTCCTTTAATAACAGCTGCATGGAAAGCATATTTTTTTCTTCTACATATCTGCGAAACTCTTCTGTCTGCTCTGGCGTAAGTCCCGCTTCCTGCATAAAGCCTTTAAAGAAATCCACCTGTCCAAGATCAATCTGAAATTCCTTTAAGCCTGATTCCTTTAATGATTCGATGGAAAGTGCAATAACTTCAGCATCGGATAAAACACTGCTTTCCCCCATCAATTCTACGCCGGCCTGAGTGCTTTCATTGAGAACGGATGAGCGTTCTGAAGGATACGCTGCTACGCTTTGTACATAGCAAAGCCGAAGGGGAAGCCGCTTTTCTTTCAGCCTAGACGCGGCAATGCGTACACATGGAATGGTATTATCCGGCCTTATCACCAACACGCGCCCTCTAGGGTCAAAGGTTTTCCACACATGATGGGCTGCAAAGCCGTACACCGCATCATCAAAAGTGCGGTAATATTCCAGCAGCGGCGTTTGAATTTCCGCAAATCCACTGCGCGAAAAAAGCGTGCGCAACTGCTGCTCAACGCAGCGCTTGCGCACGCATTCTCCAGATAATATATCCTGCATCCCTTCCGGGATTTGAACCTTGGTTGTACTCATCTTACCCTCCGAAACGCTTTATTATACTAAAGCGTTAATGTGCTAAATTATAGCGCCGAGGGATTCTTTTGTCAAGGATTTTTCCGGCAAATGAATACCTACACACTTATTCCATGGCGGTAAACAATGCCTTTAACAACGCCCCGGATGTATCCTGCCCATATTCCCAGAACATTACCCCCTGCAAGCCGTTATTGCTTGCATACGCGCCTTTTAAAGCAATCGATTCTGTATCTTCATAGCTTACGAACGTGCTGCCATTAAACAAATAAGGCGCTTTGGCGCTCTCGTCCCAATAGCGGACGTAACCGTCGCTCAAAAGGCTGATTATATCTGGATACGCATAGGATTTATTTCCGCTTGTACCGGCAGTCTGATGCAGACCGTTTTGCTCTTCGCTCTCTACTTGCCGCCAGGCACGGCCGTAAAATGCAGCACCAAGCATTATCTTTTCTCTGGGCACACCGGCCTTGATAAAGGCTTGAATAGCCGCGTCGCCACTGGGAGAATCGGCATTGGATGGATATAGTGCCGTATGGTGGCCAGTGATTTTTTCGCCGCCCATCAGATCATATGTCATGATGTTGACCTGGTCCACAACAGAGGCAATCGCCACGCAATCCAGCTTGTCGGCATATTCCTTTGATCCGCCAACAGCTATGGTAAGAATGCGCTTTTTACCGTCTTGCTCCGTTTTTTCATCCAGTGCGCTGCGTAAATCCTTTAGCAGCAGCAGCAAATTCTCATTATCCTTAGGGCTGCTAGCGATGCCGGCTACTGATGATCCGGGATATTCCCAGTCAATGTCTATGCCCAAGAAGCCATGCTTGTCCATTAGTTCCATAGCGCTTTGAACAAAAATTATCCGGCTTTCCTCAGTGGATGCGGCCTGTGAAAACCCGTCCGTACCCCAACCGCCTATTGCCATTACCGGAATGATGTCGGGATGATTATCCATAAATTCTTTAAAGGTATCAATTGCAGTCCAGTGATTGCCTGTCACTTTACCATCTTTGATCAAGGCAAAGGAATAATTGATCTGCGAAAGATACCCCGCATCCTCAACCCGAAACAGCATGTCTTCCCTGTCATACACATATGCACTGATCACTTTTGTGTTCAACCTCTCTTCTGCAATTGCAGGCGCCGTTGATGCATGAATCGCCATGCTTTGACTGGCAGTTAGCAGATACACCGCCATAAAAAAACAAATCGCACCCATCCATGCTCTGCGTAAAGACGCCACCCGTTTGAGTCTTTTCAAAAGCTCGCCCTCCCGTAAGATCAATTCCATCTGGCGGGGATTCGCCGCTTTTGTATGCCTGGAAATTGAGTTTTCCCATGGCATATATGATACCATACTTCCAGATACCATGGTAGTGTTACATTTTGTAACAGTTGGCACTGGTCGATTTTTGTCATTTTATCTATTCAGACATGCCTGTATCACGCATGTTTTCTCTTGACACGCCCTAGAACCTGCGCTATTGTGTACAAGGAATGGGAGAGGATACAATGTTATTCATCGGCATATGCGGTGCCAGTGGCAGCGGAAAGAGCACCCTGGCAGAAGAACTAAGCTTGACTATTGGGGCGAAATGCCTGGTTATCAACCAGGATGCATATTATCGGGATCATCCGGCACTGTCCTTTGAAGAGCGCTGCCTAATCAACTACGACGAGCCGCAAATCTTTGACCACGATTTATTGCTTCAGGATATGGAGACGCTGCTGGAGGGGCAACCCATTACCCGCAAGGGGTATGATTATACCCAGCATCGAAGGTCCGATTCCCAGGAATTGATACAGCCTTGCGATGTTCTCATTTTAGAAGGTATTCATGTTTTTTATGATGAGCGCTTATGTGAAAGAATGTATTTGCGCTTATACATGAGCGTGGAACCGGATATATGTCTACTAAGGCGTATCCAACGGGATATACAGGAGAGAGGCCGGCAGATCGACAATATCTCACACCAATATCTGACCACCGTCAAGCCCATGTACGACCGTTATATCCGCAATTACGTCAACCAAGCTGATGTAATTGTTGCCCACGGAGGTAAAAACGCCAGAATCGTGGATATATTGGCTGGATACGTACGGGATGAATTGCAGAAAAAAGAAGTGGACGTATAAGAGATTGACATAAAAAGCGCAGGTGCCGATTTGCTCGGCGCCTGCGTTTTTTACATCATCCTTGGGCGCTTGAAGTTTGCGTTGCCTTGGGCGTTATCGTCAAATAAAGCACTGGCGCGTCCTGTGCAAGATTCCACTGGACGTTCAATAGCGTTTGCAAGGCTAAAGGCGTTACATAAAGCTCATTTTCGAATACTATTGCCTGCCCTTGCGGCAACTCCACCGGCAAGCCATCCACCTGAAAGTCTACTTGCGATACATTGCCCAATTCATCCTTTACGTAGGCTATGCCCAACAGATAACCACTGGCTTCTACAGTGTACTGATCCATATTACCATTATCAATGACCGTCACCCAGGTCATAAGGCGCGATAGCGTTGTAAACGGAATCAACACATCCCCTGCACCTCGCTGGTAATAGAGCACATTCTCGCCAAGTTCGTTTATTAACAGTCCTTCATTGACATATATGCTTGAGTTGTCAACAGGGACCGGTATGCCTTCATAGATGATAGGTGTACCTGTAGGTGTTGGTTCAGACGTTGGTTCTTGTGTTAGCTCAGGCGATTGAACAGGCGCCTGCGTTACTTCGGGAGATGAAGTGATAACAGTCGATGCAACAGGCGCATCTGTTGGAGCGGCGGTCGGGGTTGGCGCAGTTGTTACTGTAGCAGTCGGCACTGCCGTAGGCGCCGGGGTTGATGTGACAAAAATGGTTGGTGTTGGCCCGACGGTGGCCGTAGGAACGGCTGTATTTGTCGGCTTGGGGCTTGGTGTCGGTGTAACATCCACAGGCGCGAAGACAACCTCAGTGCTTTCGTATAATATTGTTTGCGTCCGCTGTCCCGCTACACCGTCTACAGACAAACCATTATAGTATTGAAAGCGTTCTACAGCTCGTTTTGTCTGGTTGCCAAACGCGCCATCCACCGTTCCGGTCAAATAGCCAAGTTCTGCCAGCCGCCTTTGCAGCTTTTTCACTGATTCACCCTTTGAGCCTATCGACAACGTCTTATAATCTACAGAAGGCGTAATGTCTGGCGTAGGACGTGGTGTTTGTGTTGGCTTTAGGGTTTGTGTTGACTTTGGCGTAGGCGAAGGTGTTGCCGCAGCCACAGTAGGCGTCGGCACAATAACGGCCGGCGGTACATTGCTTGGCAAGGGAGCAGTGACAACCGAGCTGGAAAACACCAGCGACATATACACAAGCAACGTTTTCATCAAATCCATTTAGCAACACCATCCTTGTAAATACAATCCGCAGAGAATAACGGTTCATAAAACCAGTTTCATCCATGGCAACGCTGTACGTTTATATGTGCAAACGCCTTTTCAACTCATCTCTCAACGGCTTATGAGAATGAACGATATACAGCATCAATGCAATAAATCCACAAGGCAGCATGACGAAAGGCGACCATGTGATTGCCAATTCACCATACAGTTGACTGGTAACCAGTAACTCTACCGAAAGCGCAAGTATGGCAATAAGCAGTAAAATGGTTGCCGGCACAGCAAGTTCCTTCAATAATCGTTGACGTACACTGGCTGTTACGCCAAGCACCATCAAAGCTGATAGCATCACCACTGGAAATACGATGGGACTGAACCAGCCCATGCTGCCTGAGAGCAACTCCACCATTTTTAGATAACCCAAAAGGACAAGGGCATCCATGACAATGGTAACATATATTCGATACTTTTTCACCAGTATAGGTACGGCGAGAGCAACAAAAAGAAGCACAAGCGCACCAACCGGATAAACAGACCAGGTTATGCGCCCGCCAAAGAAAAAATCAATAATAACGCAGATGGCGGCCGGCAGCAGCATCGCCGTACTGATGAGCCCTAGCAGAAACCGCCTGTCAATTTGCAGATTCTGTTCGGGTGTACGCACTGGAAACGGCTTTGGCGTTCTTGGGTTATAGGGATGTATGGGGTTTTGCACCAGGGTTTGGCACAATGGGCATTTTTCTTCTGCTTCCCCCAGTTTTACTCCGCATTCCACACAATAGGACATATCCTCACTCCTGATTGCTTTCCACCAAAACGGGAATGCCCGCCCTTACTAAAAAGCGAAGCACTTCCCTTTCCAGTGCACTTTCCCGAATATTTCTGGAAAACACTAAGTTCATTTCATCCCCCAGGCTGACAGCTGCGCAATTGCACTGACCTGACGATGCACTGCCTAACACAATTTCCACATGGGCGATATGCGAAAGCATCTCTTTGGGAAAAGCAATCGGCCCCAAATTCGTGAGCGTTGCCGATACACCACTTTCGCCAACCCTTTTAAAGACGCCGTTGATGATCAAATTCTTTAAGAACAGCGGGCTGATGCGGATCAGAATATTCCGCTCAGAGGCCACATTGGTAGCAACACCAGCCGCCAGGAACTTGCTGTTCAGGTGATAGCGCATAAAGTGGTGTGTTTGCAACAGTACTTCTTCAAACGAGTACTCCCCCATTCTGGGATCAATGCCAGGATTGATGAAGAAGGAAAAGTTTCGCAGTGTTTGTGATGGAAAGAAATTACGCATGTTGACCGGTACCGACACTTTTACCGGTGCTTTTTTATCGCGCTTGCCACCTTGTTGCACGTTATAGATCACATAGATCATTACGGAGGTTAGATACTCCGTGATCGTGACCCCATGCTTCTTCGCTTCATTTTTCAACGCCTGAATGCTGATACGTGCCGCAATCAGATGCAGTGTATGCGGAACTTCACGGGTCGCTGGCAAATGATAGGCAACCGTTTCTTTGCGCTTGGCGCGATGACTGCAAGGTAAACGCTTGTAAGCATCCTCCACTTCCTGTGGGTCAGGTTCCGCGTTTAAATCCAGAATCCCGTCTGTGGCAGGCACCTCGACGCCGCGCCTGCGTAGATATTGCGCCGCCAACGTTTTCATAAAAGCGATTCCGCCGCTGCCGTCACTGATGGCATGAAATACTTCTAAAGAGATACGGCAGTCATGATACAATACACGGAAGAGATACCCGCAGTTTTCATTCCAACGCATACGGATGCAGGGATGCCCCTCATCTTTTAAAATGGAAAACGGCGCATTGTTCTCTTCTAAATAATACCAAAACAACCCTTTACGCAAACGCACCGCAAAAGACGGAAAGCGGGGTAGGATATCATTGACTGCCAGTTGCAGTGCGACTGGATCAACCGGTTCCAAAAAGGCAACGGACACGCGAAAAAGGCTTGTCCATCGCGAATTTTTGATGGCTGGATACAGCTTACCAGCGTTATCCAGCTTGAACCAGTTTTTTGCAGCCTTTTTCCCGTTGTTATCCACAGTACGGTTATCATCCTTTCCCATGCTGACGGTATGATTATACCATGATTCATAGCCTTCGGGAAAGCATTTCCATGGAATTTGGTGTCGACTCGTAAAAATTGAAGGATATGCAAATTGCATAGTGAATTAAAATATTACAATCAATTGCCGGGAGGTTTGTATGCCGACCAGACGGAGCCAGTGGATCATTAACACCTTACGCAGCAACCGTAGCTTATTCAGCAAACTTGGCGACCGCATGATGCAAATTGACGCACCGCCAGAACGCGTTGCAGGACTCCCTATGCTTGGCACAAGAGGGCGGTCGCTTACAATAGGAAGCATTTCCGCCATTGTTGTATCTCCCAACTGCCTTATGCAGGATAACACCATCATCATGCACATGCATGGCGGTGCTTATGTATCCGGCGGACTATTGCAAGCCAGAGTTCTGGCTAGCCAGGTCGCTGCATCTTCTTGCACGAACGTAATTACATTTGCGTACCGGCTGGCGCCAGAATATACATACCCCGCGCAATTAGAAGATGCTTACAGCGTTTATCACTATCTACTGGAGCAGGGATATGCCCCCGAACGGATAGCCTTGACTGGTGAAAGTGCAGGTGGAAATCTGGCGCTTGCGCTGGTGTTGCGTCTGAAACAAGAGAAAATGCCTTTGCCCGCATGCATCGCACTATTATCCCCCTGGGGAGATGTTGCACTCACAGGAGAAAGTTACACTACATTGGCAGGCATTGATCCAACGCTGGATATCCAAACCATTCGTGAAGCAGCTTTGGCTTTCACGGGCGGCGACACATCTTTAATGAGCGATCCTAAAGTTTCGCCGATTCATGCCGATTTTCACGGCTTCCCACCTGTGCAGATACATGCCGGTACCAGGGAACTGCTGCTCAGTGACGCTGAGACGCTAGCTGCCGCCATGAAGCGTGATGGCGTAGCCGCAACGCTTATATGTTGGGAAGGCATGTGCCATGTGTTTCAGATATTTGGTTTTCCTGAAAGCCGGCTTTCCATGAAAACCATTGGTAAGTTCATCTCGGAGCATCTTTCAGAAAAGACAGATATTTAGTTAATCATTTTTCTAATGGATACATGTGCTATATATTCAAATTGCGAGGTATGGCCAAATGACAAATAGCGAACTGCTGAACACGGCTGACCTCTTGCGGCTGCTCAGAGAAAATGGTGACTTTGCGCAAGCCCTGGAGCATGGAGAGCATGCAATCAATAACCCATCGCTTGTTATGCAGTTGTTGCTGCATCAAAAAGAAAGTGGGCTGAGCATAGCGCAGATTGCAGACACTGCTATGCTTAGCCAATCCTTTGCATATCAGATTTTCGGTGGGATCAGAAACCCTGGCCGAAATACGGTGATATGCATCGCATGCGTAATGCACCTGTCTCTAGACAGCGTCCAACGGTTATTGACGCTTTCGCAAAAGGGTGAACTGTATCCCAGGGTTCGCCGCGATGCCGCCATCATTTTTGCTATTGAACATAATTATTCGCTTATACAGATGGAGGACCTTTTGCAAAAGGCCGGCGAAGCATCCATACTTCCAAGGCAAACATAAAGTTTATTTCAGGTGATATTGATATGGATGATTTGCATGCCTTTTTGGCAAAGTATGAGACCAACAATACTTACCCCATATTACCGGAGGGGTATCATCAATACTACCATGTTTTATCCTGTTTGAAATCAACAAAACAATCGCAAGTCTATCTTATATCCAGCAAACCGGATGGCTATTTATATATTTTACGTGTAGCACCTGTATCAGATCTTCCCAGGCTAAACAAAGAATTCCGGCTTATGCTTATGTTGCATGATAATGCCTTTCCGCATCCCGTCGCTTGCTTTTCTGATGATAAACATGCCTTTTTGATTCGTGAATATATACCAGGCAGCTCTCTTGCTGATTATGTGGAAAACGCAGAAGCTTTATCACCCGCTGAAACGGCACAAATTGCGCAAAAGATTTGTGCCGCGGTTAACAAGCTTCATGCGCTGAATCCACCTGTCATCCACAGGGATATCAAGCCGCAGAATATCATTCTTTCTGCAGATGGCTTACTACATCTTGTCGATCTGGATGCAATGCAGGAATTCAACCCCGAAAAACCGCTGGATACCATCGTTATGGGTACGGCCGCAACAGCCGCACCGGAGCAGTTTGGCTATAAGCGCTGCGATGCCCGCACGGATGTTTATGGCATAGGAATGCTGATGAAATATCTGCTTACAGGTGAGTTTGATTTTAACTCCCGTGTTAGCTGGAAAAGAGCAGGCGGCTTATCACGCATTATCCGAAAATGTCTCAGTTTTGATCCCAGCAAGCGGTATCATTCTGTGAATAAGCTAAGCAAGAAAATATCTCATTACCGCCATCGCACGATAAGATGGACATCTGCTGCCATTTGCGTTGCTTTATTGACGTTTTTCTCCTATTGCGTGTTTGAAAACAGAGATGCCCTCTCTGGTTTGGCTTCGGCCTTTTTTCAGATATCGCCCAGAACCGTTCACCACTTCTCATCACCATTGGTGGAGGCGGCGGCGCGGCTGCAATTGAACCGTCCTGTCGGCAGCATCGCAGAGGAAGAGCTTATCAATATCAGCCAGCTTTATTTGTGCGGGAATATGGCGCTTGAGCGCTGGGAGGGCGTGGACACATTTGGCGCAGATATTTTTGTAAACGGCAGTATATATGACGAGTACGGCGCTGTTCAAGATTTATCTGATATTAGTTTCATGCCAAATCTAAGAAGGCTTGCCTTGTATCGCGTAACGCTCACCGATATCAAGCCATTGGAAAAGCTTACGCTTACGCATCTTGCCCTGGCCGGAAACAGGATCAAAGATATTTCTCCCCTATCTAGCATTACAACTCTGATGGAGTTGGATATCAGCGATAACCCCATCACAAGCCTTGAGCCATTAAGAAAATGTAAAATCTTGAAAAAACTGAGTATTGGGGCAACGCTTGTTAAGGATCTTGCTCCACTCGAAAGTTTACCTCTCGAATCTTTGAAAATGTATGACCTGGCATCTGATACCGATTTTTCCTCGCTTGCCAGCCTTCCCGCTTTAAATGATGTCGGCGCGCGTTTTATGCCACGTTCAGCCGTTGATTTGCTGCTCTCTCATAAAGACATGAAAGGAATGACTCTCTTTTTCTGTGAAATAGATAGCTTGAAAGACTTTGACGGCATGCGCAATTTGAACAGACTCAATTTGTATGGCAACAGTGTTGCTGCACTGGATGGCATTGAGAATTTGCCGTCATTGCGGTATTTGGATCTTTACGGTAATAAGATTGGCAGTATCCGTGCACTTTCAGGTCATACAGCATTAGAGTGCCTTGTACTGGCCAATAATCCGGTCACCGATCTTGCTCCGCTTATCACCCTGCCAAAACTTCGTGAGCTTACATTATCTCAAGATCAGCAAGAGGCATCATCCAACATATTGAAAGAATTACCTATACAAATTACGTACATCAAATAGCCACAAAGAATGCAATCTGCATAGCACAGAAAGCACTTTTTGCATTATACTGATATTCTTAACTACAGCCAAAACGACATTCGGCGCATACAACGACACCGATCCTAATGTGCTCTCCCTCCGGAGTGCATTAAGACCGGTGCATTCATTTTATTTGGTTCAGCGCACACCGCTTAGGTCTCTAATTACTTCACCAGCGATAATCAGACCGGCCACCGCAGGCACAAATGAAATGCTTCCCGGTACTTGGCGCCGTTTCGTACAGGTTCGCTTTGTTTCCGGCGGGCAGATGCAGTGGTGCTTACAACTGGTTTCTTCCGTTTCAATAGGTTCTCTTGCCTGTTCCTTGGAGTAAACCACTTTAAGACTTGGAATGCCCCGCTTGCGAAGTTCTGTGCGCATCACACGGGCCAAAGGACAAACGGAAGTATCGTAGATGTCCGCCACCTCAAAGCGTGTGGGGTCCAATTTGTTGCCGGCGCCCATGCAGCTGATAATGCCTATGCCGACTGCTTTTGCCTTTTCCACCAGCTTTAACTTGGCGGATACGGTATCGATGGCATCCACCACATAATCATAAGGCGAAAGATCAAAGCTGTCCGCGTTTTCTACTGTGTAAAAGAGCGCAAAATCCTGCCCCTGTACTTTGGGGTTAATATCGAGAAGGCGCTCCCGCATGACAGAAACCTTGTCCTTGCCAACAGTTTTGCGTGTTGCAATCAGTTGTCTGTTGATATTGGTCAGGCATACTTTGTCATCGTCAATTAAATCAATCCGGCCGATTCCACTGCGGGCCAGTGCTTCACAGCAGTATGAACCGACACCGCCTACACCAAACACAGCCACAGAAGCCTTGCTTAGCTTCTCCATTCCCTCTTTACCCAGCAAAAGCTCCGTTCTGGAAAATTGATTCAAGCGCTTTCCCCGCTTTCCTGGCGGATCATATCCATCTTTTCGTTGATTTGGGTCTCATGCACTCGCATTGCTTGAATGGTTCTCTCCAAAAGCTCTTCCAGCGGCCAGCCAAGCATATCCGCACCTTGTTCAATGACCGGTCGTGAACAGCCAGCGGCAAAGCTTGGTGTCTTGTACTTTTTCAGCAAAGACTTCAGTTCCATATCCATCACAGACTTGGATGGCCGCATTCTGGCCGCAGCGCCGATCAACCCTGTAAGCTCGTCCACCGCAAAGAGCACCTTTTCCATCTCATGTTCAGGCTTAATATCAACCGTAATCCCATACGCATGAGATGCGCAGGCGTGGATGATCTGTTCATCAATGTCTTCAGCCAGCATGATCTCCTGCACCTTTATGCAGTGCTCGTCTGGGTACATTTCAAAATCAAGGTCGTGCAAAAGCCCCACGATGGACCAAAATCCTTTTTCCTCTTCGTATCCTAACAGCTTTGCGTATTCTTCCATTACGCCTGCTACTGTAAGCGCATGCTGCAGATGAAAAGGTTCTTTATTATAGCGCCTGAGCAACGCCCAGGCCTGATCATAGGTCGGCCGCATGATAATCCTCCAGGCAAAATATTTCACCTCATAAGTATATACAAAAAAAGAGCTTGTGGAAAGCCCTTCTCATGTTTTTTCGCCATTGTCTTTTCCCATGGCATTGGTGGAGGGTTCATCTTCATTGATATTCCAGGGAAATTGTACCGAAAATGTCGTACCCTCGCCCGGCCGGCTTTTCACTTGCAGCATAGCCCCATAGTTTTGAGCGATGTGCTTTACAATGGAAAGGCCCAAGCCGGTGCCGCCAGTCAGCCGGCTGTGGGATTTGTCAACACGGTAAAAGCGCTCGAAAATGCGCGTTAAATGCTCTTCTTCAATGCCGATGCCGTTATCCTCCACCGACAAAAAGCAATCACCCATATGAATAACGACTTGGCCGCCCGGTTTGCTATAGCGTATAGCGTTATCCACAAAGTTATAGACAAGCTCCCATATATCGCGCTGATTTGCCTTTACCTTTCCGGTGCCATCCATGGATACCGTAATGTTTTGCATCCGGGCAAGCGGCTCCAAAGCCTGTGAAACTTCTCTGGCCAAGGGTTGCAGTTCAATCAATTCAGCCTTTTCCATGAGCTTGCTTTCTGCCTTGGAAAGCCGAAGGATATCATTGATAATGTTTAGCAGCCTGTCGCTCTCAGTTACAATACGCTTCAAGTATTGCTTTTGTTTGCCCACATCAGATACCATTCCGCTTGCCAACAGCTCCGCAAAGCCTTTAATGGAGGTAAGCGGCGACTTAAGCTCGTGTGATGCATTGGCCACAAAATCCGAACGGATCTGCTGGGTTTTTTGCACCTCATGAAAATCATACTTCAGCTTCTCGACAAGGTAGCCGATATTGGATAAAATTGGCTTCACTTCCGGCTCCGCATTGTCCGCATCGTTTTGCAATAGGTTTTCATTCCCTTTGCCAGTGAGCATATTATTGATCAACAGCAGCGGACGTGTCACTTTTTTGCTCAAGCGTTCTGCAAAAAAAGGAACCGCGGTAAACACCGCCGCCGCTAAAATAGCGACAACCGGCAACAAACGCTTTAGAAAAGACAAGGTTGTGGATAATGGATATGCAAGGCGCAAAACCAAGCCATCATCGATTTTCTGGGCTGCATAAATCGTTTCCATGCTTGTTGTCTCACTAAGCCGGCTATCCATACCTGTATGGCCTGCCAGCGCTTCCACAATTTCCGGCCTATCGGCGTGGGATTCCATTTCATGGGCATCCACCATGCTATCGGCCAGCACTGCGCCACCATTGTCAATCAGCGTCACGCGAAGACTTTCATCGCCTGAAGCGATGTTGCGGACAAGTGACCCATAATCCTTTTCTTCTGCGGCAGGCATCAAAGTAGATGCCGTCGCAAGCATGGCACGAAGATTACTTTGTACCGTGTCACGCTGCACACTGTTAAACACAAGAACGCAGCCCAGCAGCATTACCGCAAGGATCGCAAGGGCACCATAATAGCTCAAGCGCTTCACATACCGCTTCATACTGGCCCCATCATTCCTTCTTCATTCGATAACCATAGCCCCGCACAGTTTCAATATATTTGGGATGATCAGCACTGTCACCCAGCTTCATGCGAAGGGATCGTACATGAAAATCCACCGTTCTTGTGGTTTCACCGCTGAAATCATATCCCCATACATTCTCCAGCAGCTTATCACGGCTGACCACAAACCCGGCATGGCGGCTTAAGTACTCCAGCAGCTCCAGTTCCTGATGGGTAAGCTTGATCAATACGCCGTCCTTTTTAACTTCCTTTTTATCAAAATCCATGGTCAGGTCTTGCAGCCGCATGGCGTTTCCACTATCCTCCATGCGCCGGAGCGCCGCCTTGACCCTGGCCTGCAGCTCCAAGACGCCAAATGGCTTTGTGATATAGTCCTCTGCGCCCATCTCCAAGCCCCGGACTTTATCCAGTTCCTCACCCTTAGCGGATAGGATAATCACCGGTATGGAAGCAGTATCCGCTGACTCTTTCCAGCTTTTCAATATCGACCAGCCATCCTTGCCGGGAAGCATGATATCTAACAATAATAATTGCGGTAGACCTTGCTTCATTTTGTCCTGCAGCCTGTCTGCATTAACAGCCAGCGTCGCCTCATGTCCAGCTGCGGAAAGGGTGGCGGCTATGAGCTCGCCGATATTTTCATCATCTTCTACAATATATATTTTTGCCATACTGTCACCTCACAGAATCTGTCTGTTCTTATGTTCGCCCGTTACCGCAAAAATGACCCACTCGGCAATATTTTGCGCATGGTCACCTATGCGTTCCAGGTATTTAGCAATCATCAATTCATCCATTTTCCGGCTGGAACAGGATGGGTCTATTAGTATATCCTCAATCAGGTCGCCCCGCACCTGCATGAACAGGCGGTCTATTTCATCATCGCTTTGGATCACGGCTTCCGCCAGCATCGTGTCGCCATTTAGAAATGCATGAATCGCCTCATTGACCATGATTACGCACTTTTCAGCCATGGTATAAAGCTGTGCTGGTCTGGCGTTGGGTTCCTCCCCCAGGTGAAGCACAATTTCCGCAATGTCCGCGCCTTGATCGCAGATTCGTTCCATATCCGTAATCATCTTTAAAGCCGTTGAGATGACGCGCAGGTCTTTTGCCACCGGCTGCTCGGATAAAAGAATCAGCAGGGACTTCCGTTCGATGGAAAGCTCCAGTTCATCGGCAATATGATCGTTCTCATATACCTGACGGGCCAGGGTTTGGCTGCCGGTGCGCAGCGCTTCCATGGCATTGGACAGCGTATCCTCGATAAACTGACTCATGCGTTTTAACTCTTCATTCAATTCCTGCATTTCCCTTTGGAACTTGCTGCGCATCATCCAAACCTCCCCGTGATGTAATCTTCGGTCTTGTCTTCCTTGGGGTGTGCAAACAGCGTCAGGGTATCGTTATATTCCACGACCTCGCCATGCAGGAAGAATGCGGTCCTGTCGGAGATACGTGCCGCCTGCTGCATGTTGTGAGTTACAATGACGATGGTGTAATCATTCTTAAGCTCCATCATCAGGTCCTCAATACGGCTGGTAGAGATGGGGTCCAGCGCGGACGTCGGTTCATCCATTAACAGAACTTCAGGCGATACCGCCAGCGCCCTTGCAATGCATACCCGCTGTTGCTGGCCGCCTGAAAGGCTTAAAGCGCTCTTCTTCAGCCGGTCTTTGACTTCATCCCATATCGCCGCCTGCCGCAGGCTTTTTTCCACCAGATTATCCAAATCCCCTTTTTTGCGAACGCCATGAGTCCTG
Organism: Bacillota bacterium; assembly: GCA_023398575.1. Lineage (GTDB taxonomy): Bacteria > Bacillota > Clostridia > Christensenellales > Aristaeellaceae > JAEWAH01. Next base: position 25,052 of record JAEWSC010000080.1, read on the forward strand.
GGACCGTAGGCAATATTATCGTAGATGCTCATGGGAAATGGGTTCGGTTTTTGAAATACCATGCCCACGCGGCGGCGCAAGTCGGTTACATCCAGTTCCTGATAGATATTTTTGCCATCCAGCAACGCTTTTCCTTCTATTTTGCAGCCTTCTACCAGATCATTCATCCGATTAAGCGTTTTGAGCAACGTAGACTTGCCACAACCGGAAGGCCCGATGAACGCTGTTATCTCTTTTTCACGTATATCCAGTGAAACACTCTTGAGCGCATGTAGCGAGCCATAATGCAGGTTGATATTTTCAAGCTCAATTTTCACCAAATTTCCCCGCCTTCTTGCTAATATACTTGGTTAAGAGGTTAATGGCAGTGACCAATACAAGCAGCGTCACTCCAGCCACAAATGCAACGTTCCGCCCTTCCATACCGCCATCCCGTGTGGATATGTACATATGCACCGCCAGCGTTCGGCTGGAATCCATCAGCGTCTGCGGCATTTTGGCGACGCTTCCCAAGGTGAAAAGCAGCGCAGCCGTTTCACCGATGATACGCCCTGTGCTTAATACCAGTGCAGATAGGATGCCTCTGGCGGCGGAAGGAAGCACAATGCGCATCACCGTACGCAGTTTGCCTGCTCCCAGGCCAAAGCTTCCTTCCCGATACAGGTCAGGGACAGACAATATCGATTCCTCCGCTGTGCGGATGATGGTCGGCAGGATCATGATGGATATGGTCAAAATACCCGCCAGCAGGGAATAACCCATATGCAGCGCCGTACCAAAGAATAGTGCGCCGAACAGACCATAGATAATGGAGGGGATGCCCGCCAGCGTTTCGGTGGCCAGGCGTATGATTTTTACAAGCCGGCTTCCTTTTTTTGCGTACTCGCACAGGTACACCGCACAGCCAAGACCCAGTGGGCCAGCAATCAACAGAGAAAGGAATATCAGTACAATTGTGGTTACAATGGCAAAGCGCATGGAGGGATTATCGGAGCTATACGGTCCAAAGAGAATATTCCAATTGATGTGGGGAATGCCGTTTGCAAAGATATACACCACAATCCACAAAAGTGCGCCCATTGCAATGGCAATAGCCAGCCAGCAAAGGCCGGTGAGCAGTGCCGACTTAGCTCTTCTCACTGCGCGGCCCCCCTTTTGTGATCATGTTCAAAGAAATATTGAGCAGCAGAATGAACACAAACAGTACTGCGCCGGTAGCAATCAGCGCGTCATAATGCAGTCCACTGGCATAGCTCATTTCCGACACGATGTTTACCGTCAGCGTTCTTACCGATTTAAAAATGGTAGCCGGCAAAATATTGCTGTTTCCTGCCACCATACCCACCGCGATGGTTTCACCAATTGCCCGGCCCATACCCAATACAACAGAGGTTACAATGCCGCGTCTGGCCGCCGGAACTAGCACGAAGAATACCGCCTCGGTATGGGTGGCACCAAGGGCAATAGCGCCGTCGTAGTAGCTTTGCGGTAACGCACGTATCGAATTTTCGCTAACCGTAATGATGGTGGGCAGGATCATAATGGCCAGTACAACGGAAGCAGCCAACACACTGTTGCCATTGCCTGGAAATCGGTCTGCAATGAAAGGCACAATGATCATCATACCGAAAAAGCCGTAAATGATGGAAGGTATGCCAGCCAATAGTGATACGCCCTGTGACAAAAGGCCATACAAACGCTTTGGACAAAATTTTGCCATAAAAATAGCCGCCAGCAGCCCGATAGGCACTCCCAGCAGCAAAGCGCCGCCTGTTACATAAAAGCTGCCTATAATCATATAGGCAATTCCAAACTGCTGCGGATCATTGTTAGGCTTCCACGCATTTCCTGTAATGAATTTCCATATCCCGATCTCCCGAAATGCCGGCACCGCCCCGCCGAAAATGAAAAGGCAGATGCAAATGACTGCAGCTACGGAGATCAGGGAGGACAGAAAAAACAGCGCCTTGCTTCCCTTTTCCCAGAAAGCACGTTTCTTCATCTTTCTTCTTTCCCTGCGCTTTCTATAAGCATATTTTTTATACAGTCTCAGTATAAAAGATTTGTGTGCGTGAATCGCCATGACATTGTAAGATTTGAGGAAGACAAAAAGCCGTCTGAGCTTGAAGACACACGAAAAAAGTGCCGCGGTTTTGCGGCACTTGGAACATATTTGATTTATGCGAACACCTGGAAAATGCCACATTTTAGATACTGCGTTTCGATAGCAGCCGGCAAAATGGGATGGTCGCGGCCCTGCGAGCGGTACTCCACCTGGCGGAGCTGAACCCTGGCATCAAATGCCGCCTCTTTAACAATATCCATAAAGGGGCCGGGCAGAATGTGCTGAGAACAGGAGCAAGTAACCAGGTAGCCACCATCTTTTAAAAGCTTTATGGCCCGAAGGTTAATCTCCTTGTAACCACGGGTCGCACCTTCAATGGCAGTGCGGGTTTTAGTAAACGCCGGCGGGTCCAAAATGACCACGTCGTACTGCTCTCTTTGATCGCTTTTATCTCGCAAAAAATCAAAAGCATTTGCTTTTACAAAGTGGACCTTGTTATCAAGCCTATTGAGAGCGGCATTTTCTGCGGCCACCTTGCAGGCGTGTTCGGAAATATCCACACCGGTCACATCCGTTGCGCCATAGTAACCGGCGTGCAATGCAAAGCTGCCGGTATGGGTAAAGCAGTCCAAGACTTTTGCTCCCTTGGCAAATGGAGCAATGGCTGCACGGTTTTCCTTTTGATCCAAGAAAAAGCCCGTCTTTTGGCCTTCCTTTACATCCACCAGAAAGCGAACGCCATTTTCAATCATCTCTATCCGGTCGGGCACGCTGCCGTACAGCAAACCCTTCATCTGCTCCATACCTTCCAACTCACGGACAGGAACATCGTTGCGCTCATAGATGCCTTCCGGCTGCAACAGTTCCTTCAACGCCTCCACCACATCGGCCTTGAACCTCTCCATGCCTAAGGATAAGCACTGCAGTACCAGAACGCCGCCGAAGCTGTCGACAATCATGGCCGGCAGGCCGTCGCTTTCCGCGAAGATCAGGCGGCAACTATTTAGGTCTGCAAATTTTTTGCGGTAGTCGATGGCACGCTTGACCCTATCGTAGATAAAAGTGCTGTTGATATTCTCTTCTTTTAAACTCATCATGCGCAGGGATATCTGTGAATTGGGGTTGTATAAGGCCATGCCCAGAACTGTTCCCTTGCTGGAAACAACCTTCAGCACATCACCCGGCTGATGCTTGCCTTCTACACGGTTGATATCGCTGCGAAAAACCCAAGGATGACCGCTTAAAACACGGGCCTCCTTGCCATAATGCAAAATTGCCGCCGCCATAGTATCCTCCTTCATGGAATGTGCCCATTATAGCAGGAAGAAAAGAGCCTGTACAGGGTCATTGCTTTTTATCAAAAGTTGCCGTATCATGTATAATTGTTTGAATACAAGTATCTATTATACAAAAGTAATGGAGTGTGTATGTATGGGCTTTGTCATGCCGGAGTACCGTTCGCCTGATTTTAAAAAGGAAAGCTTTCTGAGTGCTTCAAATGTGCAGGCCCTTCCAGCTCCGCAAGATGGCGTAGCACCGGACAATTATCACGCCACTACCATTTTCCCCGAATACTTTAAAGTCTGCGGAAAATGGATTTTGGCTGAAAAATCCCGTATGGACTGCGTTGCGGTGCTCTTAGGTGATGGCACAGTGGATATCCGGGAGTTCCGCAGATTAAAGGCCGGAGAACAAGTCGTGATCGGTCGCACCGAAGATGGCAGTTCAGGAATCTACGTGCATACTGATGGCTTTGGCCGAGAGGGCGATTCGTCGGAGACCTTTGCCTTTCGAACCGGCCGTTCACGGGAAACTGCATACTCGAGAGATTATGACGAGTTGTACCGACGGCTCGATTATGAACGGAAGCATGGCTTCATTCTTTGGGTGCTTGGCCCTGCTTGCTCCTTTGACTCAGACGCCCGCAGCGCCATGGCTTCTTTGATCGAGCAAGGCTATGTGCATGGATTGATGGCCGGCAACGCCTTGGCCACCCATGATTTGGAGGGCGGGCTGTTCCGCACGGCATTGGGACAAGATATCTACACCCAGGAGTCTATTTTTAACGGTCATTACCATCACATCGATGTCATCAATAAGGTTCGCCGCAGCGGTTCCATACCCAAATTCATTGAAGAACATCATATAGTAGATGGCATCATGCATGCCTGTGTGAAAAAAGATATTCCTTTTGTATTGACCGGCTCCATCCGGGATGACGGTCCGCTGCCCGAAGTGATGGCGGATGTATACCAGGGCCAGAACGATATGCGTTCCCTGGTCACCCGCGCAACCACCGTGATCTGCATGGCGACCCAACTGCACACGATTGCGACGGGCAATATGACGCCCTCTTTTTGCGTAAAAGACGGCTCAGTCCGGCCGGTTTTCTTTTACACGGTGGACATATCCGAGTTCGCTGTGAACAAGCTGCGCGACAGAGGCAGCTTATCCGTTGTCAGCTTTATTGCCAATGCCCAAGACTTTTTAGTGCATGTCATGCGGGGCATCGGCAAAGAAATATAGATCGTAACTTTAAAACCGCGAGGGATACATAATCCCCCGCGGTTTTGATCTTTCATCCACACAGATTAAGCGATATCCAATGCAATCTCCATCATGTTAGTCAGCGCCGTTTGCCGCTGCTGAGCAGTCATCCCTTCACCCGTGAAGGGATTGTCAGAAATCGTGCATAGGCACAGCGCATTCTTGCCGGCCCTGGCAGCGTTTAGATACAGTGCCGCCGCTTCCATTTCCACCGCCAGCACACCCAGTTTTTGCAGCTTGCCCAGCGGTTCCGACTCGTCATAGAAGGTATCGGAAGAATAAATTGGCCCTACCTTTACATCCACACCTATCTTTTTTCCGGCTTCCACGGCTTTTTGCAACAGCGCAAACGAACAGCTTGGCGCAAGATTGCCTTGAAAGCCGTACTGTGCGCCAAAGTTGGAATTGGTATAGGTGCTCATGCCGGCCACGATATCCTGTACTTTTAGCTGCTGGCTGATGGCACCAGCGGAGCCGATACGCAATATGTTCTCCACACCATAGAAATTGAACAGTTCATAGGAGTATATCCCGATAGACGGCATGCCCATGCCGGAAGCCATGACGGATACACGCTTGCCCTTGTAAAAGCCCGTATATCCCTGCACGCCGCGGACGTTGTTGACTAAAACGGCATCCTGTAAATAGGTTTCAGCAATGAATTTAGAGCGCAGCGGATCACCCGGCATCAAAACGGTTTGCGCAAAATCCCCCGCTTTTGCGGTGATGTGCGGCGTCGGTATAAGATCCATATGTATCCCTCCACAAATTATTCTTTCGCAATCTGCATTTTAGTATACCACACTGCATGATACCTATCAATCCAAAGCAACCGCGCACGAAAAAGGCCCCAAGTAATTCTTGGAGCCTTTTTCAAGACCTTTGCTTTCAATCAGAAGGTGAATAGCGCAGTGGATAAATACCGTTCTCCCGTATCCGGCAAGATCACGACAATGGTCTTGCCCTCATTCTCAGACCGTTTGGCTAGCTGAATGGCGGCCCACAGCGCGGCACCGGAGGAAATGCCCACCAGCACGCCCTCAGCGTAGGCGACAGCACGGCCGGTGACGAACGCATCCTCATTGGCGACAGGGATAATTTCATCATATACACCAGTATCCAGTGTATTGGGAACAAAGCCCGCGCCAATGCCCTGAATTTTATGCGGACCGGATTTGCCCTGAGACAAAACAGGTGAATCTGCCGGTTCAACTGCCACCACCTTGATGTCTGGATTCTTGGACTTCAAAAACTTACCCGCGCCAGAAATGGTACCACCTGTACCAACCCCTGAAACAAGAATATCAATCTTCCCATCCGTGTCTGCCCAAATTTCAGGCCCGGTGGTATTAAAGTGCACAGTGGGGTTGGCTGGGTTATCAAACTGCCTGGGCATGAATGCATTGGGCAATTCTTGGGCTAACTCTTCGGCTTTGGCGATAGCTCCCTTCATGCCCTTGGCACCCTCTGTTAATACCAATTCAGCGCCATAAGCCTTGAGCAAGTTCCTGCGCTCAACGCTCATGGTTTCCGGCATGGTTAAAATGACTTTGTATCCCCTGGCAGCAGCGACAGAAGCCAAACCAATACCCGTGTTGCCACTGGTCGGCTCAACGATGGTGGCACCGGGTTTTAAAAGGCCCTTAGCTTCCGCATCGTCAATCATTGCTTTGGCAATGCGGTCCTTCACGCTCCCGGCGGGGTTAAAATACTCCAGTTTGGCGATAATCTCAGCCTTCAAATTCTCTTTTGCCTTTAAGTTCGTCAGCGCCAGCAGCGGCGTGTTTCCGATCAAGTCGGTAATCTGCTGGAAAACTTTTGCCATGGTTGACCCTTCTTTCAATATCTTAGTATTCCTAGTTGGTTAGTATGTATTATATATCTTTTATTGAAAAAAGTCAATAGGTTTTCATGCTTGCTGATAAATTTTCCCATGCTTGTCTATTAATCCATTTGGGAAACAAAAAATATATGATGCGCAAATCCATTTTCTCCAACTGACTACAATTTGATTTATGGTTTACCTAGCATATGATTTATGCTATACTGTTTGTAAGTTTAACGTTAAACCCCCGGGAGGAGTAAGATATGATCTGGGAGATCAACTCAGAATACTTCGGTACTGCTCACGCAGCAGAATTAGGAAACCGGTTCCTATGCGGCAACGGCTACCTTGGCGTTCGCGGAACCCTGGAGGAGTATGGCAAGGAAGAGCTTACTGCCATCAATCTTGCCGGGATCTACCACCGCCATGGCGAAGGCTGGCGGGAACCCCTGAATGCTCCAAATCCCTACTTCATAAAGGCCAGCTTTTCGGGTTTGCCCCTGAATGTGCTCGAAACTGATCCGCTCTCCCATAACCACGCCATTGATTTTCGGCATGGCATCCAAAAGCGTGATACGGTATTTTCGGTAAACGGCCAGAAGGTCGCCGTGTCCTGCCGGCGTTTTGCAAGCTTAGCCGATATACACCTCCTGGCTATGCAATATTATGTTACTCCTGAGGCAGATGGTGAGCTTCGCATCACTTGGGGCATAGATACAGATGTTTGGGATATCCACGGGCCCCATTACAAGGCTTTTGATGTGGATGGTATGCCGGACAGATTCATTGTTACAGCTTCCACGGATAATGGCGACCAGGTTGTGGTCAGCGGACGGTGCGTGCCCGATTTTGATGCAAAGCCGGAGCATAATGGCAACCTTATCACGTATTCCATCCATGCAAAAAGCGGCACTGCTTACAGCTTGACCATGACAACCTATATATATACCACCAAGGATGTATCTGACCCACATAAAACTGTCACGCGAGCACAGTTTCCAGCTTACGAAGCTGCGCTTGCAGAGCATAAAAGCGCCTGGGAAAAGCTTTGGGAGCATGCAGAGGTTGTCATAGAGGGAGATACAGAGGCAGAAACCGCGCTCAACTACTCCCTGTACCACCTAATGTGCATTGCACCCCGCCACCGCAACGATCTGTCTATTGCGGCCAGAGGCTTATCTGGGCAGACCTATAAAGGTGCAGTTTTCTGGGATACAGAGATGTTCATGCTGGACTTTTATTTAGCCTGCCTGCCCGAAGCCGCAAGGAGTGCGCTGAACTATAGGATTCAAACACTGCCCGGCGCGCTTGCCAAAGCACGTCAATACGGTTTCGACGGCGCTTTCTACGCATGGGAAAGCCAGGAGGGCGGCTTTGACGCTTGCTCCGATTATAACGTAACCGACGTGTTCACCGGCCGTCCTATGCGTACCTACTTTAAGGATAAGCAAATGCACATCTCCGCCGCTGTAGTCTATGGGCTGGTAAAATATATAGCCTGGACTGGTGATGAGGTACTTTTAGTAAACGGCGCCTGTGAAACCATATTGCAATGCGCTCGTTTTTACTACAGCCTGCTTACAAAACGAGTATGCAGCGATGTATGGGAAATTCGGGATGTCATCGGTCCCGATGAATACCACGAGCGGGTGGACAACAATGCCTATACCAATGAAATGGCCAGGTTCGTGTTCAAAAATGCCGTTTGGGCTGCCCACAGGTTAAAGGAACTGGATGCCGCTGCATATTTGCAATTGAACTGCAAGCTGGATTTTGAAAAGGACCTGCCGCTTTTTGACGAAGCTGCTAAAAAGCTGAAGGAGCAAACACCTGATAAGGAAACAAGCGTTATTTCGCAATTTGATGGCTATTTCTCTTTGGAAGATACGACGCTGGATACCGTTCGCTCCCGATTAAAGCATCCAAAGGAATATTGGGGCGGCGCCTACGGCGTGGCTTCCCACACCCAAATCATCAAGCAGGCAGATGTAATGACCATGCTGTACCTGTTTAAAGAGAAGTACAGTCAAGAGATTATCGCCGCCAATTATGACTACTATGAACCCAGAACAGAACATGGTTCTTCTCTGAGTGCCTGCATGTATGCCTTAACCGCGTGTCTCATTGGCCGGCCAGATGATGCGTATCCTTTGTTCTTAAAGTCTGCTAAGGCAGACTTGGCCGGCGGCGGCAAGGAGTGGGCTGGGCTGGTGTATATCGGCGGAACACACCCGGCGGCGGCAGGCGGTGCATACATGACGCTAATCAACGGATTTCTGGGGCTAAATCCAGCCGCCGGCATTCTTACCCCAACGCCTAGGCTGCCTAGTCATTGGAAGAGCGTCAAGCTGCATATCTTCAGCCAAGGAAAATGGCATGCCATCTCGGTAACCGCATAAATTACGCAAAACAGCCGCCCCGCTTTGGGCGGCTATTTCATTACCGGATCATGCAATTTTTATACTTATTAGTTCCTGATCGTTCATGTCTGTTATGGGATTTTGTTTTTCCTTTCCAGTTCCAACAGCTGTTCTTTGATCGGCAGCCCTCCACCGTAGCCGACCAACTTCCCGTTTGCCCCAATGACACGGTGGCAGGGAATGATTAATGGGATTGGATTTCGGTTGTTGGCAAGACCCACAGCTCGTGCGGCACCAGGGCGCCCGATACTGTTGGCAAGCTTACCATAGGATATTGTTTCACCGTAAGGGATTTGTAGTAAAGCCTTCCACACCGTCTGCTGGAAGGGCGTCCCCAATGGAGCTAGCGGCATATCAAACACTTGGCGAATACCGGAAAAGTATTCTATCAGCTGCATGGCCGCCAATTTCAATGTTTGTGTTTCCTCAAGCTTTGCTTCCGTAAGTATTTCTTCCTTTGGAAAGCTCAAATTTGTTATTTTGCCATCTTCTTCGGCAAGCGTGATTCTTCCAATAGGGGTATCATATTGCCACACACACTTCATACGTGTCTTCCCTTCACCACTACTCAAAAATATTATACCGGAATCTCATTCGCTTGAATACAATGTTTCTTAGGTTCCACAAACCAGCGTGTTCCTGTGCGGTAAAGGTAAGTAATGCGGCTGCCTATGCATATAGTATAACGCATGCCGGCAGCCCGGGTCAAAAGGCTGACACCTGGCCGCATATCCAATATGCTTTCCACAAAATAGCGGGTCCCATCTTCCCATATTACACAGGTGGGTTCAACATCCCCATTCACTAGAAACTTTGCCTCCACCTGCACATATGTTTTCTCGGCATCAATTTCCATAGGCTTCCTCACAAGAACGAGCTGGCTGATAATGTGCGCATATTACAGCAATTCCTGCATTTCAGTCATATTCTCCCAATACCGCTTGGGCATGTGATTCATACGGCATTTGGGGTTATAGCGGTCCTCAATGGCAATGGTCTTATAAAACTGCCGCCACAAGGCACGGTAGTTTTCCTCAGCTTTTCCTGCTTCCGGCATAACAGCTTCGTCAAGCTCCACAATCTCCGTTATGCCGTTTTGATAGAGCAGCGCCGCCTTATGGGTTTTATCATAAATCGCAAATGACTCATTGCCAAATCGGTCCACAAAATGTCCTGCCAAAAAGGGCAAAACATAGTTTTTAGGGCTGATGACGGATATCAGTTTGCCCTCATAATCTGAAAATCGCACGAATCCGGTAAGCAGGTGCCTTTCGCGAAGCAGATGCCTTTCGGCCTCCAGAAGGGTTGCCACATCTGGATGAGCCAGCATATCAAGCACCTTCGGACCCTGTACAAAGGCAAGCAAAGCAAAGCGGACGATGGATATTTCCTTGTTTTCAAGGCAACTGCAAAATACTGTCTGCATTAATTCCAAGGACCTGGGCGATATTTTTTCTGCTGCAGCCTTCCGAACTTTTTCTGCCTTCTCCATGTCTGTTTGTATTCTTTTTCGAAAGAACAGCGCCATCTGCATTTCGCCTTCTGGAAAAATGGCAAACGGCAATTCACGCGTGTACACACATTCATGTATGCAACAGAAGAGACCTGGCAGGCTGCCATCATACAGATAAACAACTTCACTTGGCTCGGCTAATGGTTTTGTGCCAGGCATAATACCGCCTCCTCCACTACACTGTGTAAATTGATTCTTTTCTCATTGGCGGGAAATATATGCCCCATGTTTGCCAGCGCCGGAAAAAGGGACAGCTGCTCCGTGCCATAGTCATAAACATTCGGATCGATCAGCGCCCGCACAGTCGTCTCTCGGCTCGCCGGAAGGCCGATAGGTATATCGCTGGCCCTGATAAAATATTGCGCTCTCTTCCAAACCACGCCAAGACGTTTGAGAGCAATTTGATCTAATTTTCCGCTTTTGCGGGCAGCAACAATCCGCTGCGCGCTAATGGGGCCAATGCCCGGCACCCTTAATAGCGCCGCTATCGAAGCTGTATTCACATCCACCGGAAAAAACTGCATATTCTGCACTGCCCAATTGCACTTTGGATCCAGATACGGGTTAAAGTTTGGGTTCTTATCGCTAAGTATTTCATCGGCTGAAAATTGATACTGCCTTAATAGAAAATCTGCTTGATACAGTCTATGTTCCCGCAGCAGCTGGGGTTTTGTCTGCAGGGATGGAAGCATGCTATCTTCCACCGCCGGTATATAGGCAGAGTAAAAAACACGCTTTAATTGATACTTGTCATACAGGCCGGAGGCCAGTTTTAAAATGTGATAATCGCTTTCCGGGCTGGCGCCAATAATCATTTGCGTTGCCTGACCGGCCGCAGCAAAACGCGGAGCATTTTTGAATCTGATTAATTCCTGCTTATTTTCCTCAATGCCGCTTCGAATCTGGGCCATAGGTGATAAAATGGCCTTCTTCGTCTTATTCGGAGCCAGCTTCATAAGACTTTCTTCACTGGGCAGCTCAATATTAATGCTCAAACGGTCTGCCAAAACACCCAGCCGATTCACCAATTCCTGTGACGCGCCTGGAATGGTTTTGCAATGAATGTACCCCCAAAACCGGTATTTATATCGCAATATCTCCAGCGCTTTAATCATCTGTTCCATCGTATGATCGGCATTCTTCAAAATGCCGCTGGAGAGAAATAACCCCTCGATGTAATTGCGCCGGTAAAATTGTATTGTCAGTTCCGCTAACTCTGCCGGGGTGAAGGCAGTACGTGCAATATCATTGCTAGCGCGATTTACACAATACTTGCAATCGTATATGCAATGGTTGCTTAACAGTACTTTGAGCAAAGATATGCACCTGCCATCCGCAGCAAAAGTGTGGCAGCAGCCATAGGATACAGCGCTGCCCACGCCTTTTCCGCCAGGCCTGTCCACCCCGGAAGATGTACACGCCGCGTCATATTTTGCACTATCCGCCAATATTGTCAGCTTGCCCATCAGATCCAATGTGATTCCCCCGTTTTGCGCAATGCGCTTTTATCCAATCACTGTTTCATTGTTAGCAGTCCATCATTTGAAAATACATCGCACAAGAACATTTGTTCTCTTTTTAATTATATCCAGATGTAACTGCTTTGTAAAGTGCATTTCGATAAATTGACAGACTACAGATGTGTGCAATCAGCGCACATCTTCCTATTGACAGCCGTGCCGCCAGCGAATATAATGTGAAAATAATGCGATGATGGGACCAAGTACCTTGATGATTTTGTCTGAAGAGAGCTTCCGGAAGGTGCAAGGAAGCGGCAGATATCAAGCGAATACCTCCTTAAGCACGGAGCCGAAGGTTTATCTGTGTAGGCCTCTGCCGGTGCGCCGGATACAGCGCTGCGGAAGAATGTGAAAAGCACATCTCCCGCCAAGGGCATAGCCGTAAGGGTATGCCAAATGGAAGTGGTACCGTGGCGATATGCCGCCTTCCCCAACACATGGGGAGGGCGTTTTTCTTTTCTACAAAAAGGAGGGGCAACATGAACGCAGCGGAAATTACCTTTGCCAAACGGTTTGACGGTATCACCGGCAGCGCCATCCGGGAAATATTAAAGCTGATGGCTACCCCTGGCATGATCTCCTTTGGCGGTGGAAACCCAGCCTCCGCCTCCTTGCCGGATGATACTATTGCACGTCTTTCTGTACAGGTCTTAAAAGAAAATGGAAAGAACATATTGCAGTACGGCACCACTGAGGGTTACGCACCTCTTCGGGAAACGTTGGCCCCATATCTAAAATGCCGCTTTGGCTTTGAAGTCACCCCAGATGAAATTCTGCCTGTATCCGGTTCTAGCCAGGCCATGGACTTATTATGCAAGGCTCTGATTGATCCTGGCGATGTGATTTTGGTAGAAAACCCCACCTTTCTTGGTAACATGCAGTGCATGAAGCTGTATCAGGCTAAGATCGTGCCCGTGGAAAGTGATGAAGGCGGAATCATGCTCGACAAGTTGGAAGAGGCGATACTAAAGCATAAACCAAAGATGCTTTACACCATCCCCACCTTCCAAAACCCAACTGGCAAGACACTGGCCGCGGATCGCCGGCCAGTGATCGCAGCTCTGGCCGAAAAGTACGGCTTTGTGGTAGCGGAGGACGATCCTTACCGCGATTTGCGGTATTCCGGCACTCCCCTGCCATCCATCAAATCCTACGACAAGTCCGGTCTGGTGGTTTTTCTGGGCAGCTTCTCAAAGCTGATATCTCCCGGCCTTCGAGTAGGTTACATCGCCGCACACCCAACCATTTTGCGCAAATGCATCATTGGCAAGCAATCCGCCGACGTGCATACGCCCACCCTCAACCAGGCGGTGGTAGATGCCTTCTTACGGGAAGGGTTGCTTGATCATCATGTGGCATCCATCTGTGAAAGCTATGGCAAGCAGTTGCATGCCATGCTGGAAGAGCTCTCTCTCTTCCCCGCCGGAACCACGTATACCAAGCCTGAAGGCGGCTTGTTCGTATGGGCGGAGCTGCCACAGGGTATCAACGCCACAACGCTGCTTATGAAGGCTGTGGAGCGCAAAGTAGCTTATGTTCCAGGTAGTCACTTTTTCGCTGAAGGCGGGCATGAAAACACCATGCGCTTAAACTTTTCCAACAGCAGTATTGAAAAAATCCACGAAGGCATGGCCATCCTTCGGGATGTGATCCAACAAGCCTGATAATAAAGGGAGGATGCGGACATGCATATTCTGGATACGCTAAAAGAGCGCGGATTTATCGCCCAGGTTACCTTTGAAGAGGACCTGTACAAATTGATGGAGCGAGAGCAAGTCACGTACTATGTGGGCTTTGATCCTACAGCAGACAGCCTGCACGTGGGCCACTTTATTCCCATCATGGCCATGGCCCACCTGCAAAGGGCAGGTCATCGCCCCATCGCGCTGTGCGGCGGCGGCACGACCATGGTTGGCGACCCCAGCGGTAAAACTGATATGCGCAAAATGCTGACAAAAGAGGATATTGAAAAAAACGCCCAGTCCATTAAAGGACAGTTGGGGCGGCTAATTGATTTCTCCGATGGAAAGGCACTTTTGCTCAACAACGCCGACTGGCTGCTGAAGCTAAACTACGTTGACTTTTTGCGAGAGATTGGCTCACTGTTTTCCGTCAACCGCATGCTTACGGCGGAATGCTACAAGCAAAGACTGGAAAAGGGCCTCACGTTTTTGGAATTCAACTACATGCTGATGCAGGGATATGACTTTTTGCGCCTGTTCCAAGATCATGGCTGCCGGCTGCAGATGGGCGGCGACGACCAGTGGAGCAACATCCTGGCGGGTGCTGACTTAATCCGCCGCAAGGAGCAGGAGGATGCCTTTGCACTGACCTTCAAGCTGCTCATGACCCATGACGGCAAAAAAATGGGTAAAACCGAGGCCGGTGCATTGTGGCTGTCTGGCGAACGTACCTCGCCTTATGATTTTTACCAGTATTGGCGTAATGTAGACGATCAGGATGTGCAGAAGTGCCTGGCACTCTTAACCTTCCTGCCCATGGACGAAGTCCGCCGCCTGGGCGCATTAAAGGATTCCGCCATCAACGAAGCCAAGCGGGTGCTGGCCTTTGAAATCACCAAGCTTATACATGGCGAGGAGGAAGCACAAAAGGCACAGGATGCGGCACAGGCTTTGTTCGGTGGCGGCGCTGACAGCCAGCATGTGCCCAGCTTTGAAGTGACCAAGGCTGCCTTGGAGGAAGATAACCGCCTGACCACCTTATTGGCTCTTTGCGGCCTCTGCTCCAGCCGAGGTGAGGCCCGCAAGATGGTTCAAGCAGGTGCTGTGTTGGTGGGTGAAGAAAAGATAGCTGATATTGAGCACCGTATACTCGTAGACTCTATTACTTCAGACGGCCTGCTTTTACGCAAAGGGAAAAAGAACTATTGCCGCCTGATCATCAAGGAATGAATGCTTACAAAACCGTAAAGCAAACAGCCAGCGGCGAATTTGTGGTAAACAAAAGCCGCTTTATTGGCCATGCTGCCCCTGTGGAATCGGAGGAGGCGGCATTGGCTTTTTTGCAGCGCATAAGACAAGAGCATAAAGACGCCACTCACAACTGTTATGCCTATATCATTGGCCAGAATGCCGGCATCATGCGATACTCCGATGACGGCGAACCCGGTGGTACCGCCGGCATGCCGATTATGGAGGTGATACGTGCCCGCGGCGTTGTAAACATATGTGTTGTAGTCACCCGCTATTTCGGAGGCATACTGTTAGGTGCGGGCGGTTTGGTTAGGGCTTACAGCCACGGGAGTGCAATTGCCCTTGATGCGGCACAGGTTGCTGTCATGGAAAAAAGCCAGCGCTGGTGGGTGGAAGTCGCCTATTCCAGATGGGATACGGTGCTGCACAACCTGAAAAGCCTTCCGGTACAGATTGAGAAAACAGAGTTTGCCACAACCGTTACATCCACCCTTTTAATGCGAGAAAAGGACGCGGCTCAGGTTTTGCTTTTGATTGACACCTTGACGGACGGCCAGGCAGAAAAGTTGATGATAGAAGATATTTACACCCTTTGGCCGGAAGAGACATCCTGACTGGGAGACTTAAATGTATCATGGCCACCGGCTAAGCCGGTGGCCATTTCGTCAAATGATTCTCCCAAGGTTTATAACAAAGCCGGATCATCCATACAGCCGATAAACAGCGGGATGCCGGTATCCAATTCCACAACGGCGTAAACAAAAGGGCTGTCCATAATCAATTCCACAGGCTCCTCTATAGGCATTGCACTACCGGACAACATTCCTACGATGGTCGCAGCAGCAGCTTCTGTTCCTTCTTCATTCACCCCGATCCGTACCTTTTGATACACCTCAGAAATAAAAATATTTCCATCCGCGCTTTTGCCCATGTCGGCAAACTCAGCAAGCTCAGGATCAAACGCCTTTTTGAGACCCATCGCTTTCAGCACGTCATTCATTGTCATATTGAAGTCCAGAGTAAACTTAGGGATTGAAAGATTCATATAGGTTTCTCTTGCAGATGCGATATACTTTAGCCGCGTGTCGGCCTTCAGCGACCCGGCCAATGCACGAGCACTTCGCCCGTCTGTTGCTCGAAGCGCAATTAGTGCCGTTTTGCCGTCATCATAGGGCCGTAGAATACCCTCCACACCATCCACATGGATATAGTCGCGATCGCTGCGCCACTCGTTCATAAATGGAACGTTTACATCGCTGCCATCCATCCTGTGGAAAGCCCGCTCAAATGTGTCGTTCGCCTCGAAAGGATCACGCCACCGCGCCTTGAAGTACAGTGTATTGATCAGCGCAAGCACCGCGTCCTCGCTTAGGTTTTGGTTAAGCAGCATCGGTATGAGACCACTGGTCTTTTCCTTCACCCAGTCGTTGACCGCTTCGCGTGTCATATTTGTATCCAGGTCCATCACAAAAGCCTCTGCGTTCATGACGCTCTTGATACGATCCAGATACTTGGGGTCAATTTGAAAGCTTTCATCCACCCAGCCAGAGTTCGCTATTCTGATTATTGTGCTTCCTTGCGTTTTCATGAACTGATCTGAAAGGCTGGCGCAATACGCCGCAAGCGTGTCGGTTTCTGCACCCAGAACCACGCCAAACTCATGCAATGTATCTCCGCCCGCACCTGCAGCTGCCATAGAAAGTGCAAGGTATGCAGATACAGGTGAGATGACGACGTTTTTATCGCTGGAGTTCAGCGCCTCCTGAAACAGTCGAATGGAAAATGCCGTTGCACCCGCGTCCGCATCCTTCGCCTCTTGCGCCAACGCAAAAGTTGCTTGACCAGTCAACAGAAAGACTACTAGAAGCAATGAAGCCATTCTTTTCATTTTTAGTCCCCCCCTTATTTCATCTTCTCACAATAAAAGACGCGCTTGCTTTTAGATTGTTCCAGCATACACCAAAAACATTTCCATATTGCAGCAAACAAAAGCTAATGAATGCGCCGACTACGCTGCCATTAGCTATTTTGAGAAAGGACGCCTTGACTGTGAGTACAGGCATCCTTTTATTTTTATATGAGGCACAAGCACACGAGGTATGAAGGCGCAATACCCTTACGCCCGTTTTGACTTCCAGGAGTTTATATATCTTTTCAGCGTATTTCGGTTCAGCCATGCCACAAAACCGGCGTAGGCGGCTACTATGAGAAGTTTAAAGCCGATATTGAGCAAAGTAACGTCGTACATCCATTTCGTATAACTGAAATACAGGCCAACTCCAGAAAGGAGCACCACCGCAAGCACCACCTTTAAAAAAGAAGTGATGCGGAAACCCACGGCGTTGAACTTACGGGCAATGATTACCGCAATAATAACACGCACCATCATAGCAATAATATCAGACAGAGCGGAGCCGTACATGTTCAGCCATGGGATCAATAGTGCCGATAAGGCAATATTTAGAATACTGGAGCTGACCGTGGTGATAAACACCAGCCGGCTTGCCTTTTTTTCATACAGCAGAAGGTTGATATAAGGATAATACATGCTTTTGATTGCAAAAGTAGCCACACATAGTGGCACAACAGTCCATGCCTGACGATAGTTTGAATTCAGAAAAAGTACAATAACTTCTTGTGAAAAAAGCGCAATCAGCAAAAAAATCAATCCGCTAAGCCAGGCGATGGCAGAGGCCATTTGCCGGATCGAAGCCTTTTTTTCCGCTCCCCCTTCCCGCATTTGCGAAAAAAACCAAGGCTGGAAGGCGGCGTTCATAGAGCTCTGGGCAATATCTGTCAGCGTGCCGAACTGGCTGGCCAAACCGAACAAACCTACCACCGACAGCTCAAACCAGTTGTTGATGAATACCCTAGATACCAATTGGGCAATGTTAGTGGAAATATTGTGCGGAATGATCGGTATGGAATATTGCAGTGTTTCTTTCAATATCGCTTTGTCGATGCAGAAGGTTATCAGTTTCCTTTTAGTCAAATCAATCAGCACATATATACAGAACAGTATATTTGTAATCATGGTAGCCAGCAGTACACCATAGGCACCCATCCCCATTCTGACCACCAGTACAAATGTAAATCCAAAATTTACAAAAAAGAAAGAAAAGCTGGTAATCACAACCCGCTTGGCATCCTGCATGGCATAGAGAATACGGGAATACATGGTATACACGCAAGCAAATACTAGGCCTAATAAAGCGACCAGCACCACAGGAAAAAAGGCTATCCCCTCAAATATCAGGGCTGACAATAGTTGATTCAGCACCACAAACAGTAGCAAAAAGCCAAAGCCCGACACAAATGAGAAGAGGATCATGGTGCCGAAATACCGCTTTACCTTCTCCTGATCCTCTTTATATTCCACATAAAACCGGGATACCGACATAAATAAGGAGAAAACGATAATATAGCTGGATACTTGCGTAAAGCTATTAATCAGATTGGTTGTGCCGTAATCTTCTGTGGACAGATAGGCGGTATATAAAGGCAGCAAAAAAAAAGTGAAGGCTTTTAGCAGCACGTCGTTGATGGTATAAATTAAAGAATTGCCAAGTACGCGCTTATTCATTCCGGCTCCCTCTCAGGCCTATGCTACAATCACTTACCAACGAATGCAAATTGGCGGCATTTGTATTTATCACATTAACGCTTTCGGCAAATGGATAACCTTCGTGACCTTGCGTCAAATATGCCTGGAAGCATTATAATATCCAACTTCCGCCATTGCGTCAAGTGCGTATGTCTACTGCCCTATTCCATTCTCATTTCAATTATGCTTCTGCTACTTATCCTTCTGGCCTACCAAATTCCACATGACGCCAAGCTTGTCAAAAACAACACCTGCGCAAGGGCTATAAAACGTTTCAGCCAAAGGTATGCCGACAGTGCCTTCCTCCGCAAGTATGGTAAAGGCGTGCTGCACAATATCGACACTTGCTTCCACAGCAATGGACAGCTTCTCCGTATTCTGATCGTTTAGTTGATGACCAGGGCCGCAGTCGGACAACCGGATAAAATCATCACCCATCTGTAGCGTGGCTTGGATGATTCTATTTTTGTACGAATCCGGAATCTGAAATTCAGACTGAGGAGGGAGATCAGAAAATCGCATGATCTGAAGAACCTCGGTTTTGAACGCCCGCTTATACAGATCAATGGCGTCGGCACATGTGCCGTTGAATGTAAGGTATGGTCTAATTTTCACGGTGGCATCCTCCTACCCTTAACTCTTTGCTGTCCTTCATTGCTCTACTAAACCGACATTATCATGTATGTTTTATGATCGGTCATCCGCAAATGCCTGGCTTACTACAAAGTATCCTTTCCTTGTCCGCTTGGCCACATACAACGCTTCGTCCGCAAAATGCAATAACTCATCATACGTCAGTTTCAACGGCGTAATCCACATAATGCCGCCAGATATTGCCACAGGAAGCGCGGTGCCATCTGGATATACGACTGGCATCATGGGAAGCGCTTTGTAAAACGCCTCCATTGTTTGAATTATTTCCTTCTTTTCGTCATAGTCATACAGCAAAAGTACAAATTCATCGCCCGACCGCCGGCCCAGCAGCATGTGATTAGGTGGAGCGATTGTTTTCAATTGCTCCACAGCGGTGAGTATGAGCTGATCACCCCACTTATGTCCGTAGCAGTCATTGATGTGCTTCAAGTTATCTAAATCAAACATAATCAGTGCGGAAACCCTGCTGTCCGCATTTCTCCGCCATACTTCATATTCCCATTGAAAACCCTTTCTATTGAGCAATGAAGTTAGCGGATCATAATCCCGCTCGCGCTTGATCTGCTTTTTTTCCTGAATCTCATCGGTAACGTCCATTACAATACCAATGACTGTTTCTTCATTTTCCGATTGCTTATAGCGAATCCAACGCTTTACATCCCCCTCCATCGCAAACACATCTGTCTCATCGCTTTCGGGGTTGTTAAGCACAGCATGAAGCATGGAAAAAAAAGCATTTTGGTCGTGGTAGAATGCTTCCGGGCTTCTGCTGACATTCAAAATCGACAGAAAATTATCCGTCATAAAAATACGACCGAGCTTGCGATTCCATTCAAAAGCACCAATGGGCAGGCCAAACTGGTCTACGATTTTGGTAAGACGGGAGGCCGCCTCCACCATCAGCCGGTTTGCAGTCTGAACGGACTGTGACAATTCATCCAGCTCCGTAAGGCCAGTAGGCGTAAAGGTCAACTCATGCTTTTTTTCACTTTCTTTTACCTGCCCAGCTAAGGAAACAATGGGCTTTGAGACACGGAAGCTGATCAGCGTTCCGCCAATTGCGCCAATAACAATCGCCACAAAAAGAGAGATTGCTATGATATTCTTAATGCGGCTGGTGGCTCTTAAAAGATAATCCTCCCGCATGATGCCTATTAAGTGCCATTGTTCGTTTTCAAACGGTGTATTGAAAGGATACAAACCGATTTTCTCGACGGCGGCGTATAAATCTTCTTTTCCGTTGTGATTCTCAATCTGATATATGTTTTTGTCCTTTTTCACTGGCGTCAAAACAAGCGGATTGTCTTTTTTGATCATCCGCTGCTGAAGCGCACCACCCATGACAATGGGTGTCATGTTTTCGCCTACGGTGCTGAAAGCAATCAAGTACCCCAATGAATCCTGTGCCTGCAACTCGGTTGCCGGGAAGAACTTTGCCAAATAATTCAAGGTGATTTCTATGCCAAAAACCCCGCGAAGCTCCCCATGACTATCAAAAAAAGGAATGGAATACGCTATCACCGAAACGTCTGCCTCATTTAGCTTGAAAGGCTTGCTCCAATACCCCAGAAATGTTGCCTGACTTGCTATGGTTGCTGCCTCATATGGCTTTTTGATAAATTCACTATTTCCTTGGGTAATGCTGAAGTTATACTGCCACGTCTGATCCAGCGGTATTTTATGCTGCTTTGCCAGTTCAGAAGGTCCATACACCATGTATAAATCGTCATTCCCATAAGCGTTCATCACCGGATCGTAATCTCGAATATACAGTGCCGGGCATCTTGGCACGTTATCACCCTCCGGCAGGAGAATAACATAAGCGCCGGTAACCTGTGTTGTTCTAAGTGCGGCGATCAGTTCAGTGATGACACCACGAAAATAATCTTCCGTATCCGAGCCGGATCTGGGAATAATTTTCGCTATGTTAGACAGGTATGGATCAAAATTTGTCCAGTTGGCTTTCATTTCTCGCTGCACATAGTCTTTTCTGTTGCTGACCTTGTCGGAGAACAGCTGATAGGTGTTTTCCTCAGCTTGCTCAATCACGCCGCCTTCAATCAGAATTGCACTGAATAGCAGGGTTTGCAAAATGATAATGCCCAGAATCAATCGCGTCAGATGATAAACAATTGAATGCTTTTTTCCTTTGTACCTTACCATCTTTCTTCATCCCTAATTCTGTTTCAAAATGAGCTCCGCTTCTTTTTTGATCTGTGCATACCAAGCCGCAAACGCTTCATCGGAGGTTAAGGAAGCAATAAGTTCAGTACGTTCACCACCCTGTTTTACCTGCTCATTGAGTGCGATAAGATCAGCTGTGATCTTGTTAATCAGCTGGGTGTCCAGCATCACACGTATTTCATAGCTTCCCTTGAACGGCTTATTATTGTATAAGGTATGCTGACTGAACATGATATCCGATGCCTTGATGGACGCCAAGACTGCCGCCGATGGCGTCTTCCCTTGTGCGGCCTGCTCCAATAATTTTGTTTCGACCAGCGCATCGTTTTTCACAGGAAAATATCCAGTGGAAACTGCAAACTTCAGGTTTTGTGCCGTGTCTGTAATCCACTTCAAAAAAAGCGCCGCAGCATATTCATGGGTTTTATCACTCTGTACAATGCACATGCCTGCGCCTTGCTGAATGGCGATCTTTACCCCCTTCTGAAAATGCGGATATGGCAGAACAATCGGCTCAATATTGACTTCATCCTTTTCACTAAAAGAAACGGTCGTAGGAAAATACGCCGCACCAGCCGTAGAACCGGTATATGATATGATTGTCCCAGTCTTTGCGTCGTCAGAGCTAAACCTGCCTGTCTTGACATAGTAGCCATGAATGTAGGGCTTGTAGAAATATTCCCAGATCATTTTTGCGGTTTCGGGTTTGAAATCAAAGATTACAGAGCCATCCTTGGCATATTGATACAACTCGCTGCCCAATTGCATATTAGCAGCAAGCACGTAATTCGCGTTGGCATCCACGCTGAAGAATCCGCGGCCGGTTTCATCATTATATATTTTAGCAATATCATATATCCCTTCCCATGTAGACAGATCCGCCTCAGTATAACCATGCTGTTTGGCAAACGGCTCCCAGTATGTTTTGTTAATATATAAGTTCTCAGAAGATTTTGCAATTGGCACAATATAGTAACTATCTTCCGCATTAAAACGGCCTTCCTCCAGAAATTCCTGGCGGAAAGTGCTTAGTTCATCTTTGGTGAAGTATTGTTCTAGCTTTACAAGCTTGACAATTTGATTGACCCGAAAGGCATTGTCTGGATAGGATGCAAATATATCCGGCATCGGAGCAGAGCCAATGATCTGATTGGCTGCGTCAAACACAGCAGTCGCAAGC
Source organism: Bacillota bacterium (assembly GCA_023398575.1). Taxonomy (GTDB): domain Bacteria; phylum Bacillota; class Clostridia; order Christensenellales; family Aristaeellaceae; genus JAEWAH01. The sequence goes on from JAEWSC010000080.1 coordinate 47,497, forward strand.
TGATTTACATCGCCCTGGCTTTGCGCATCCACTACGATACCTTTTTCGGTGCCAATGGTTTCATTGAACTCCGCGACCAGCCTGTCAAAGCTTTCCTTCGTCTGACCATTGTAGTAGTGCCATAGGGTCACAGTAATGGGCTTATCCGGGTTCAGCATTGCATCGTTATTGACAGGAGAACAAGCAGCCATAACCGAAATGAAAAAAATCAACACCAGGGATAGAATGCTCTTTTTCATACAACTCTCCTGCTTTTCTCATAGTCTAATTTTGATAAAATGATAAGATTATACATTAATGACAATACCATTTTTTAGCTATATTTGCAAGCCATGATTGAAATATGTCGAAATAGCTAGTGCACTATTTTGTAAAACATGCCTGCTGGCAAAACATATGCATTACGCTCACAACACAAAGAAAACCGCTGTGCCAAATGAAGTGACCCCCAAAAGTTAGACGAAATTTGAATTAGGCGGCGGAGAGGGCTTGAAGTCTGTGAACAGCAGGCGGCAAGCCCTCAAGTTTTGCCTTTCTGCGTCGAGTGTTGTAATAGTCCAGA
>JAEWSC010000096.1 GCA_023398575.1 Bacillota bacterium
ATCTGGACTATTACAACACTCGACGCAGAAAGGCAAAACTTGAGGGCTTGCCGCCTGCTGTTCACAGACTTCAAGCCCTCTCCGCCGCCTAATTCAAATTTCGTCTAACTTTTGGGGGTCACTTCAAAACCACCTGCCGGCTGTTTTGCATCTCGCTCACCTTAGGCAAAATGTTCTCCTTGCAATACCTTCATGCCTGTAGTAGGATGAAAATGCAAAAAATTGAAAGCTGGTAAAATGAATGCAGACAATCATCCATGTGCTTATTGTTGATGACAACAAATACCTAGCCGATATCATGGGTGCTGCGCTGGCGCTGCAAGAAGATATCTATGTGGCCGGCATCTGCAATTCTGGTTCACATGCGTTGGAATTTCTTCAAAAAAAACAGGTGGACATCATGCTGCTGGACATTATCATGCCAGAATTGGATGGTATGCAAGTGCTGGCACGAATGAAGGAGCGCAATACAAGCATGCCGTCTGTGATCCTCTTAACAGCCATTGGAAGCGAAGACATTTTGCAAAAGGCTACGGAACTTGGCGCTGATGATTTTTTGACAAAGCCGGCCGATGCCAATGTAATTGTTCAGAAAATTCGGTCTGTCTATCGCCGCAGGCATCAAAATCATTCAAAACTGATATCTGAAAGCTCCAATTGAATGCGACTGCTCAGTTCTGTTCCATCCTGCTCTACCTTGGCAACACCTTCATAATGTGTTATTGGAAGAAATACAGAAAATGTACTGCCTCTACCCAATGTGCTTTCAAAGCCAATAGTACCACCCAGCAGTTCTATCAGAGACTTTGTAATCGATAGGCCAATGCCGCAACCCTCATTGGAGCGTGTCAATGAGGTATTCACTTGCCTGAACCGGTCGAAAATAATCTCCTGTTTATCTTGCGGTATACCTTCTCCATTGTCTATCACCAAAATATTCAGCTTATCCTCTTTTATACAAAGAGATACACAAATTGCGCCGCCCTTTTTTGAATGCTTGATGGCATTGGATAGCAGGTTCAGCACAATCCGCTCGAGCATCAGGCTATCTGTGGATGTATTAAGTCCGCCAATGGTGCTGTTAAAACGCAGAGACAGCTCTTTCTTTTTCGCGAATACCGCCGTGGAGGACACCAGATTTTGCAGCATGGATACTACATTGACATTCTCCCACCTGGGCTGCATAAATCCAGCATCCAGCTTTGTTATGTCTAGCAGGTTGGAAACAAGACGCCGCAGCCGAAATGCATTTACTCTAAGAATGCCAACATACCGTATGACATTCTCCATTTGTGCCGCTTGAGAGCCGGCTTCATGCTCCAGCATGTCAGCTATCAAAACAATGACAGACAAAGGCGTTTTAAACTCGTGGGATATATTAATGAAAAAGTCGGTAATGAGCTTGTTTTTCAATTCTAAATCAAGGGATTGGTTTTTAAGCTCCAACTCTATGTCTTTTCTTTCCGTGATGTCCTGTGAAATGCCAATGATGCCACGGACCACGCCCTGCTCATCCACCCAAAGTGATTTGTTGGATAAATAGGTTCGATCTCCTGCAGCTGTCGGTATCACATCTTCAAATGTCTGTGCCTGGCCAGACTGCAAAACCAGCCTGTCATGCTCCATCACAGCGGACGCCTTATTCTTGTCACTGTATACTTCTAAGCTCGTTCTGCCCAGCAATTCCTCTTCAGGAACACCCAGTGTCTCGCACAGTGCCTTGTTCCCCATTTGGAAGCGTCCATCCAAATCCTTCAGGAATACGGGATCGTTGGTTCCATCCAGAATAGCCCGCACCAATGAGTTGCTAACACGCAAAGCGGCTTCTGCCTGCTCCTTTTGCAGCATTTCATATGCCGCCGGGATCAATTCCTCCAGCATTTCCAGATCCTCAGGCAAGAACCTCCGTTTGCCGCTGCAAATTGATATAATACACATCACACCTTCATCCGTAATCAAGGGGATACTAAGGTATGAAACGCCCTTTTGATATATGGTTACTTCAGCATCTTCCATTTCATTTGCCGACGGTGGATGCAGTATAGCCGATTCCCGGTTATTGACAACACTGCTGCAAAAATCCAGAAAGGCGCAGATTCCTTGCGGAAAGGGAATGGCGTCACCGATGTGGATAGCAGCTCCGGCATGATAGCTGTGTTTGATTGCTGATACCCTAAGCGTTCTATCAGCACCAGCCACGCCAATCAACCCGCAGCAGCTATCCGTTTCCTTCAGAATAATTTCCAGGCACCTGTTTGCAAAACCATTGACTTCTGCACCATAAATAGCAATTTTACAAACCTGATTAATGGTTCGCAGCGCAGCATTCTTCCGTTCAATTTCACTGAAGATATGTTCTCGTTCCGATTCATCCTGCAGAATATAAGTGCACACAACTCCCGCATAAGTAGTATGATAGGCTGTAACCATATTGGCAGGGCGGACATGTCCCTTTTTGTTGACAATAGACACCTTCAGTGATGCGCTGCCATGTTCTGCCCCAGTGGACATATATTCGTCATAGGCTTGCCTGATCTTCACTTTCAGTTCATCGGGAAATATGTCCAGAAACTGTTTATGCATCAGTTCTTCCTGGGAGCTACCCAACATTTGTGCCCCGCTTTCATTGACATACCGAATATTGAACAATCTGTCGGTAATGAACATAGCGCTGCTTGACCCAGCAGCCAGATTTCTATAGCCTGTTCCATCATCCACAAAAAAGTCATCCATAACATATGGCATAGGCCTGCCGTTGTACCTTACCTCCCTGCTGACGCCTATCATTGCATGCAACGCAAAGATTGCGCTGATATAATGCGTTCCGCGGCCAATCCATCCAGTCAACGTACCAACGCCGTTGGACAAAAACACAATCACCAGACCTACCGCAATCATTAGCATCGAATGAGCGTACCAGAGAAGGTAAACTTTTTTGTATTGCCGATATTGGCCTTGCAGCTCCAAAAAAGCTGTGATGTATCCGGTTATCGATAGCCACAAAATAACTGACCTAAGCTTCGTTCCGCCACTTTGGTCAATAAATGCCGGAAGCAGCCGAGACTCAACAGAGGCATATACACCAATGAAAAACAACAACGCTACCCCATATGCATAAAGTAAAAGCATATGGGAATTTCTCCAAATGCAAATTCCGCGGCGAATCACCTTTACCGCCGCTCCAAATTGACATGCGGCACTGAATAGCATGCATAAATTATAGATTGCTACCGCATCATTCCCTGCATCAGGTCTTTGGCGCACGATACCTGACAATATGGACCCCATGCCAAAAACCAGCATACCGCAGCTCATGAGCAATATACTTAGATTTTTGCTATATATATACGCATATCCTGCCACGGCAGCTACCGCAATTGGTATGACACCAATAAAAATCGTATTCAAAATAAGCAGCAGCAATTCATTTTCGCTAACCGCTTTCCCATCAAGCAACAGAAATAGAATGGCGATTAACCCATAGTTCCAAATCAATAAAATCCTTCGCCGCTGTATGTTTTCTTTTTGCATGTTGCCTCCATATCAATAAACGGAAGCCTCCCAAATATATCTATACGTAATTATAGACAAAGCAGCACTTTCTGTCAATATTCTCCATTATTCGAGCCGTTTCGAGCGTGGTCAATAGCCGGGCATGACAACCATCATCCCTTTTTATCTTTATACCAAGCAGTGTTATGCAAGCATTTCTATAAGGGTTTCTACCATTTGCAAACAATAATTCTCCAGTTCTTTTTCCCGGTTCTCAAGTCCGCAAAGCAGCATGCGGGCAGTTTCACAAGCCTTGTAGAACTGTTGTTGGTTGATATCTCCTTGTTGCAGTGCCTCCTCCAACTCATCCTCATCCAGCAAATACAACCTGCCGCCCGGCAACAGCACCACATCCAAGAATAAATCCACAAAATAGGAATCTCCGCTCTCAAGCAACTCATTGTAATCTGTAATGTCAAAGTAATAAGAAACAATTCTCCCGCTCTCATCCAGCATTACCGTCAGCCAATAGGTTTTGTCTTTGGGCGCAAGTTGGAGCCAGCAATACCCCTGATCGACGATTTTTACAGACATACCGTTGTACGCCTTTTCAAGGGGGGCTGTGACTTCCTCAATCAGTATCAAAGAGGCCTGGCCGCAAAAGTGTTCATCGCATACCTCCATCCAGGCATATTTTCGTTTCACCACCCGGGGCCATTCTGACCGGGACAATGTCTTTATGCTTGGTTTCATGGCAGTGTCCTCCCATCCTCTTTGTTGGTAATCATCAAGCACGACAGCCTCACCTATTTCCACCCTTCGGCGCGTTGCTGGCATAGATTCAAAAAAGCCTTAGCCGCCGTACTCACCCACTTGTTCTTGTGATGAATGATCTGGGTATAAAATTCTACCGGCGAATCGTGACGCTCAACACGTAGCTTTTTCATTTGCGCCTCTTCACAGACTGCGTACAGGGGCAGGTAAGAGATGCCCATGCCGTCTTGAACATAGCGTTTGATGACCTCTACACTTCCAGTTTCGAGCACGTTGGTTGGGTAGAACTTTTTTCCCTGCAGGTAATTTTGAAATACCTCCCGGTAGGTGCATTCTTTTTCGGTGTACAGTACCATCTGCGTGCCTTCTGGCAAAAAGTCGTCTCCAGTGTAATCCGGCGGAGCAACAAAGCACATTTCTTCTCTCTTCAGAAGCAAGGTTGAAAGCTGGGTGTATTGGTATTGCGGCTGCAATAGCACCGCCATGTCCAATTCTCCCGCCATGACTTTATCCCGCAGGACAGGGCACTGATCAATGCTGATGACCGTTTCGACTTGTGGAAAGGCCTGCTTGAAATCCCGTATTACATCCTGCAGCCGGTATAAAAGCAGCGATTCCGGCGTGCCAATTTTCAACGTGCCATTTAGCGGTGCGCTGGCGGAGGATGCGCCCGCAACCGCCACGTACGCACTGAGCAGCGCATCCACCTGACCAAGAATGCTTTGTCCAAAATCCGTCAGCTCGATGGCGCCGCCGATGCGGCTGAAGAGGGGCTTGCCGTAATGACCCTCAATGGATTGAATATGAAAGGTAACAGTGGATTGGGCGTAGCCCAATTGTTCTGCAGCCCTGGAAAAGCTGCCTGTTTCTACGATCTTTTTAAAGGTCTTAAAATTGCGTATGTCCATCGCGCCCTCCGCAGCACTTTTCCCTTATTATACCATATCATCGAATTTATCGATATGCTGTATTGTATCTTTCAATTTTACAAATAAGGCTGCCTTCCGTATAATAACTGGGAAAGGATGTATTTTTATGAAAAGGAAGTTGAACACCTTATCGCTAAGCGGTCTGATGGTAGGGCCTGTGCTGGGTTCCGGCATTGTGGTGCTGCCCTCAATAGCCTTTCAAGCACTTGGCTGTTACGCCATGTATGCATGGATGATCATGATGCTGCTTGGCGGCGGCTTTGCCTATGTGTTTACTCGCATGAGCATGCTGGCTACTACCAACGAAGGTGTAAGCCAGATGATAGGAACCGCCCTTGGCGAGCCATTTCAAGAGCTATCGGCCAACTATCTGATTGCTGCCGTCTGCTTTGGGCCAATAGCCGTTGCCCAAACAGCAGCCGGGTATATAAAAAGTATACTGCCGGTTGGCGCACTGCCTTCCGCGGTAATTCCATACGCCTTTATCCTTATTAATGTGTTGGTGCTTTTGTGTGGTATACGTGTTATGGGCAGCGTGTCGCTGATTTTATCCTCCATAACAGCCGTCCTACTGACATCCGGCGGAATTTTTAGCCTGGCTGTTCATGGGCTTGCTCCGCTGCCCACTGGCCTTCCTGACCTTTATACGCTTGGTTCCACACTTTTAATCCTGTTCTGGGCTATCATCGGTTGGGAAGTGATCGGAAACTATGTGGAGGATGTGCAAAACCCCACACGAACGCTGCCTCGAGCCATGAAGGTTAGCGTGATTGCCGTGGTGCTTGTGTATTTTGTGGTTACATATGCTCTGCAATGCAGTCCCCAGGCGGCCATGAACTCAGATGTAAGTTTGAACGCCATCATGACCCCGCTGTTTCATGGCGCTGCACCCTATGTGCTAGGTGCGGTGGCTCTGGCTCTGTGCTATTGTACGATACTGATGGTGCTGGGTGCCATCACCCGGCAGGTGGCAGTCAGGGCCGGAGACAAGCGGCTTCCCAAGTTCCTTGCGCAAAAACCGGGCAGCCGGGCACCGGTTGCCTCCATCCTTTCTTTGACCGCCATCCATTGTGTGATAATTGCCTTTATGGAAACGGGCGTCATAACAGTAAACTTTGTAGTGGGCATCGCCAATACATTTTTTATTGGCAACGCATTGCTGGGGCTTGCCGGAGCATTTATATATATGAAAAGCGTTTGGCTGCGGGCGTTGATTGCCCTTCTTGCTTTAGGGTTGGGAATGCTGCTGCTTTTTTCCCCCACTGTCGGTTGGATACTGTTTATCGGTGTTACGGCAGGAACGCTTGGCCTGGCACCAAGGATGAAGGCAAAACATGTGGCGTAACAGGCACAAGCATCGCTGCCCTATTTGGATAATTGTCTCTATAGCAAAATGCCGCCCCATTGAGCGGCATTTTATCACCTACTAATACAAGCGCTTATTTCGCCTGCACCTGCCGCTTGGCGACATCATTCGTATTCATGGTTTTTTGAAAGACCACAAGGCTTTGATACAAAAACTCGGTGACAAAATTGATCACCATGGTGCCGCCCAGCACAACGTATTCATTCCAGTGGATTTTTGTCAGCGCGTCGCCCCACCAGGTGCTAAGTGGGGTGAAAACAACATAGTACAGCAATACAAGAGTCATGGCCTTGGGGATATTGGCAGTAGATTTAAAAGTATAGCGGCGGTTGAAGGTGAAATTCCATACCACGCTCAAAATCAAGGCGATCAAGTAGCTGGGCCAATAGGGAAAGCCGGTCGTTTCATTAAGCAATGCAAAGCTAACGGCCTGTATAACCCCGGCCGATATAGAAAACAGGGTGAACTTTGCAAACTGCCACGCCCGTTGGACGCCGCTTAACTGCACATCGCTTTTTGTGCTTGTCATGCCACCAGCTCCTTTTGTGATCTATTCCCTGCATTATAGCAAAAATTCAAGCGTGAATCAAAGCGTCGAAAAAACATTCCTTTCCACAGTTAAAAACCAACTGTCCAAAATCCAAAAGCACCACCGGCTCAACAGCAGGCAGTGCTTTTGGTATAAGCAAAAAGGCATCCCCATCTTTTCGATATGCTACTGCACCTTGTACATACCCTTTTGCTGCATGTAATTGAAAATCCCCTCACCGTGCTGCTGCTCTTCCTTTTGAATATGGTTGAGCGCGCTGCGCACGTTGGTATCCCGAAATTCAAAAATCGCCGTATTGTAAGCGCTGGATACATACTTTTCTGCCATCAAAACATCGTTGCACAGTGCGGCATCGTTCTGATTGACCATGCCTGCGTTAATTCCGGGCGGCACATTGGGTGCCGGCTGCTGCTGTCCCTGGCCCTGGCTTGCCATATTAGGCACCTGGCCTGACGCAATCTGGTTCAGGGTGTTCAAATGCTGCTGCTCCTGGCCGGCGTAGGTGGAAAAGAGCTGCTTAAGTGGAGGATCCTGAGCCTGCTTGGCATAGGCGGTATACTTTTCGATGCAAAGAACCTCATGATTTTTCAGGTCATTTAAAAGCATCGTTTCCTTTTGTGAAAGTGTGATAGGCATGATAACCACCTCCACACATTAGCTTGGAAAAAATCCGGAAAACTATGCGTCTCTTTCTTTCTGTGAAAGTCAACTTGCCTGGCGCGAAGAAAAACGGTAAAGTATTTTTAGCAAATATGGATTTTTCTATATAAAAAGACCGTTCCGCTAACGTCTAATTGGCAAGGAGGTGAGTGGATGAATTGCTTGGCTGCGCAGGCCATGGACATCCCTGCGGAAATTGAGCGCCTGATGCAAACCTATCAGGACAGCCTTCTTCGCATGTGCTTTGTGTATCTAAACGATTTGAGCCTGGCAGAAGATGCGGTTCAGGAAACCTTTATCAAGGCCTATCACCGGTACACTGACTTTCGGGGGGAAAGCAGTGAAAAAACCTGGCTGCTGCGCATTGCCATCAACACTTGCAACGACATGCGGCGCTCCAAATGGTTCAGGTTTATTGACAGACGCGTAACGCTGGAGATGCTTCCTGCCTCTGTATGTACATTCGAGCCAAAAGACGAAACGCTGATCTTTGATGTTATGGCCCTGCCGCCTAAAATGAAAGCCGTGATACTGCTTTTTTACTATCAAGGCATGTCGGCTGATGAGATCAGCCTCGCCTTGCGTATTGCCAAGCCTACCGTATACCAGCGGCTGAACAAGGCTCAGGCCATACTCAAATGTGTGCTGGAAGGAGGGAATGAAAATGAGTAAGCGGAATTTGCAAAAAGCAATGGACGCGCGCCTATCGGGGCTGCGTTTGTCATCTGCGGCTGTAGAATATGTGCACAGGCATATGGAAGGGGAGAAAACCGTGAAAAGGAAGTTATCACTTGCACTCGTTCTGATCATCCTCTTGCTGGCAGCGGCTGGTGCGGCTATTGCACTGACAGGGACCGATTTGCTTAGTTACCTATTCTCAGGCAGTCAACAGGTGCCTTCCGAGCTATTAAGTGCTGTAAGCAGACCTGATGCCATGATTGAGAACGCAGATATCAAGATAACGTTGAATGAATACCTGTACGACGGAGAAAAATTCTTTGTTCACTGGTCAATGGATAATCTAAGCGGCAAACAAATCATGGTCACCATGACGCCTTTCAAGGTAAAGGATAAACGGCTGCTGGTTGAATCTCATACCTTTATTCAAGCCTTCCGGCACGAGCTAGGGTATATACTGGGTGGCAATGTGGAAAAAGTTGAAATGCCGGTCATATGGACAATTATGCTACCTATGTAAGCCCACAGGAGGATTGCGACAAGCGCATGTATCATGCCCTTACGAGAGGTGCAACGTTGGAAATCACCAGCAGTATTACTGTTTGGGAGGTCCTGAACACGCCTGTATTGATGGACCCTCAGAATTATGACTATTTTTCAGACCCTGCAGTCAAACCAGGCTTCAGCGGCTTGCCAACAGACAAATACGGCAGATGCAATCTCAGTTTTGTAACCCTCCCAGACAGGAACCCCAATGATGTATACGTCTCGGAAGAAAAAGCAAAGATTTATGAGAAGAATGGCTGGGCCAAGCGCCTATCCACACTGCCTGTCACGTTTACCGTCACGCTGGACACAAAAGTTATCCAGCAGTCAAAACCTAAGCAAACCAAGCAAGAAACAGATGACTATACCCTTAACATTACCCGTATGATCTATTTGCAAACAGGCGGATCATTGGCTCTGCACTTTGACCCCAAGCCACACAATCCGGCTTTGTCGGAAAGCAACAGACAGGCTTATGATTTTGCTGTGCTGGATGAGCGCAGCGGTAAGCCTTTACGTGACAGTGGCAGCCAAATAGAAACATATCAAAACAGCGGTAATATCAATTTCTCTTTTAATCTCAAGCCTGCAAGCGAAGGACTGCCAAAAGCCATACTGATCATACCCGGGATATACAGCCCTAAGCGTGATCCATCTTCCGAAAGCTATGATCCCAATTTGCCAAAAGATCCGTATTTTTACGACAGCTTTGAAAGCCAGCCAGAAAAAGCCTGGCGGGTCGAACTGGAATAAACGAAAGGGGAGGCGCGCAAAGCAGCCTCCTTTTTCATATCCACTTTTTATCGGCAACTTGACCGTTCAATTTACAAAAATGTACTCCGACTCGCTAACCATTTGTACACGAAATCCGTATAATAGACGAAGAAACAAAGCGCGCAGATTTCTTTCAAAAGCATGCCACAACGCAATCGGAGGTCCAATGATATCCGGTGAGATGTTTACAAGCGAGACAACAGCCCTGACAACCACGTTGTACAGGCTCTGCATGAGCATTCTGCATAGCGAGCAGGATGCCCAGGATGCCGTACAGCAAGGGTTGTGCAAGGCATGGGCGGTAAGGGAACGGATACGACCTGATAGTTTCCGGCCTTACCTAACCCGTGTGATCATTAACGAATGCCGCAACATCCAAAGGCACCGGCAGCGTGCGACACCTGTGGAAGCGGTGATGAAAACAGGCGAAGCCTATATTCCCGAGGACGTGGGATTGAAGGCCGCCATCGACGCCCTGCCTGAAACGCTTCGGACGCCCTTGCTTTTGCACTACATGGAAAACTATTCGGAACGGGAAATTGCAAGGTCGCTGAATATCTCTCTGATGGCGGTCAAAAACCGCTTGTTCCGTGCACGTCAAAAAATTAAAATAGCCCTAAAGGATAAGGAGGTAGGCGCAGCATGGGAAAACTGAACCTGACCGCACAAGAGCTACAAGCGCTCTACCCGCCCACGTCCCGGGCCTTTGAAAACACTGTTCAAAACACATTACATAGTCTTGCCAAGGGAAAGGAACAGCCTGTCATGAAGAAAAAGATATCCGCCGCGCTGATTGTAATGCTGGCGTTAATTATACTCACCATAAGTGCTGCCATTGCACTAACCAGTTCAAATTTACTAACGTTTTTGTTCGGGCAAGAACAGCCGCCCAAAGAGGTAAAGGATATCCTAATCAAACCCGAAGCAACCATAACGTCTCCGGACATTAATGTCACGCTGAACGAATACCTATATGACGGAGAAAAGCTATACTTGTACTGGACAGTCACCAATCAATCAGGCAAGCAGCTCATGGTGACCATGGACCCAATCATAATAAATGGCAGGAAGGTCAATGTGGAACGGGATAAGCCATTCCAGTGTGAGTATGGGGAGTTTGGCCAGATATTGGGCGGTGAAGTGGAAGACATAGCACTGCCTGAAAGCATTAGCTTTGCTAACATTTATATTAACCCTGATGCGTATATGCCGGGATACTACACCTTCAAAAGCGGAGAAAAATTGGAAATTACAAGCAGTCTTTCTGTTTGGGAGCTATTAAGCCCGCCCGAACTCGACTATGATAGCAATCATCAAATCAAAGATGAATACTTGGATATGCCAAGCATTAAGGGCATGCCTACGTTCCAGAATGGAACATGCGGCCTGGGCTGGCTACTGTACCTAGACCACAGCATGGATGTATATAACGCAGTGAAAAATCAACGCATGTATGAAGAGAACAACTGGGCCAAAATGCTTTATACCCAGCCTGTGCAGGTTACCATCACGCTGGGTAACAGTTCCCTAATGAAGACAAAGCCCACAGAAACCATCTTTGCAACAGACGATTATTTAATGGATATTCAGCGAATGATCTATATGTCGACAGGTGGAACACTTTTACTACGCGTTTGGCCAAAGCCCCAAAGCATAAAGGCAAAAGCGTTCCTGGAGATGGGAAATGAATTCGTAGTACTCGATGCGGACAGCAAAGAAGTGATCAGCAGCTACACATCACTTACACAAGTGTCAACGATGCAAACCGGTGTAAAGTACACGATTATCCTCAAGCCGGTTTCAGGCAGCATGCCAAGTGCCCTTCTCATCGTGCCGGGGCTAGTAAATCCTGCCTGGAACCAGGACCCCGGCAATATCTACCCCAATGCTTCCGCCCCTAATAACAATGACAGTTATTATTCGTTTGTAATGGAAGATGCCGTGCGGGTGGAACTAATGGAGCAGCCCTAAAGCGCAAAATTAAAATCTGTGCAATGCTGCCATCACATGATAAAGCGTCTGTGCCGAAGCAAAATTCGGCACAGACGCTTTTCTCTTTTGACGTATATCTTAAAAATGCTCCGCATCCGTGGGGTTATTGAGCACGCCGAAGGCCACCAGCAGGGCTAAAACGGCGTCTATCATGTGCTGCAGGGGTTCCTTTTCGATGCCAAGAGCCTCATACAGGCCTAGGTTGCCCAGCAGGGTCAACATGGTAGCGAGGATGGATGCCCACACTACCTTAGATTTCCATCTGCTCTGCACGATGAGAGTCTCCCTTCCTTTTGTACTGATGCATGTCTGACGTAATAAATGCTGCGGAGATTTCCCCGCCCTACATACTATTCCGCCATCAGGAAAAGGAGAATGATTTTTATGAATCAATTGCAGACGGCTTTGTGCACTGCTGTCTTGCCTAATAATCCGTGCATGCCACTGATCCATTTTACACACATCTCTCGCCTTTTCTTCTGTAGCTGTCCATGCTATAATGCATATAATGAAAAATATGGATACAAGTGAGGATAAGTAAATGGCACGCAGAGCAAATATAGTCCGCGTTAATGAAGATGTCTATTTGATCGACGACGCAGGCGAATCCACCTGCTACCTTGTCACAGGAAGGGATCGGGCACTGCTCATTGACACCGCAAATGGCATGGAAAATTTGCGGGATATCGTAGAAGAACTGACCAAGTTGCCCATTACCGTAGTAAACACCCATGGCCATGGCGACCATGTTTTCGGTAACATCTACTTTGAAGAAGCGTATTTGCATCCCGCAGACTTTGAGCTGCATGATTCCAGCTTCGCTTTTCCACCAGCGGCCGAAGAGCTAAAAAAGCTGGGTCTGAAACCCGCAAAGCTCCTGCCTCTTGCCGAGGATGCGGTATTTGACCTGGGTGGCATTACGCTGGAAGTAGTTCCGGTCAAGGGCCATACCCCCGGCTGCGTAACGCTGTTATGCCGCAAGCACAGAATTCTGTTTTCCGGTGATGCGGTGATCGCGCATCTGTGGATGCAGTTGGATCACTCCCTTCCCCTTTCCATACTAAAGCAATCGCTGGAAGCGCTTTTGAATAACCATGGCGATGCTTTTGATGTCATTTGCACCGGTCACAGCAAGGGGCCGGAAGATAAAACACTGGCAGAAGAATTGCTCAAAGGCGCAAATGAGCTGCTGGCGGGTGCATGTGAAAAAGATGTAGACTATCCCTGGTTTGGCCGCACGGATATGGCTCATCCTGTGAACGCAGAGGGTACTCACAAAATCGTCTACAACAAAACGAATCTAGACATTGAACGAGGCATAAGGCCTCCCTATCCGCCTATCCTGCATGTGAAAAACAATCCTTCCCTTGCGGGCATGGCCGATACTCGGCAGAATATCGTCTTTTCTACCGCCACTGGACAGCCCCTTTCCCTTGCACTCATTTCCCCTTGGGGCATAAAAGAAAAGACAGAGCCAGTTCCCCTGGTGGTGTTTGTGCAGGGCAGCGCGTGGACCTGCCCAGACCTTGGCTATGAAATGGGACAGATGGCTTACTATGCCCAGCATGGCATCGCCGTAGCCATGGTCACCCACCGCAACTGCCTGGAAGGCCACCCCTTCCCCGCCTTTTTGCAGGATGTAAAAACGGCTATCCGCTTTCTGAAAAGCCATGCAAAAGAATACAACATCGATAAAGAGCGCATTGGCATTTGGGGCACTTCCTCCGGCGGCAACACTGCACTGCTTGTAGGCCTCACATGCGACGACCCCGCCTACAAAACAGAGGAATGCATAGAAGAATCCGACGCGGTCAAGGCTGTGGTAGAATGCTTTGGTCCAACAGACCTAAACCGAATGCTTGGCGGCGATGTGCCCGATGGCCCCCATGGCGATATCTTCCGTGCACTGGTCGGTACAAACGATGTGAAGCAGGTCTTTCACGACATGAGCCCAGTGAACCATGTGAAAGCCGGCCCCGACTATCCGCCCTTCCTTATGCTCAGCGGCAGCGCCGATCCGCTGGTGCCCTTTGACCAATTAGAAATCATGTACCGCAAATTGCATGACCACGGCGCGGATGTGCAGGCCGTGTGCGTGGACGGCGCGCCTCATGAGGACAGCTTCTGGAGCCGGGAAGTGTATGATTTGATCCTTACATTTGTAAAAGAGAAGCTATAATTATTTTTAGGTGGCATAAAAACGGGCGGCCACACCCACGATTGGGTTGGCCGCCCTTGTGATACATATGCAGGCTATTTTTCCTCAACAAACTGAATGCGGATACCGCTGGGATCTCTTACAAAAAAGAAGCTGACATGGGGATTGGGCGAAAAAGGGCCTTCCACCGCCAGGCCACGTTCTCTGACAAAGCGCAGCTTTTCGCTAAGGTATGGCTCTTCAAAGCCGATAGAGATTTCCCGGCCATAGCTAGGCTCTGAATCACCGGGACTAGTAATCAGCTCCAGCTTTGTTTCGCCGTCGCCCAAAAAGGCAAATTCAGCCCCGTCCGGCGTTTGAAACCGCCTATTCACCCTCAGGCCTACGATCTCCTGATAAAACCGCAAAGAGGCGTCCATGTTCTTGACTAGCAGGGTCGTCCACAAAAACTTCATAGATTCTGCTCCTTGACGCAAATAGAATGTTCAACCGAATCATTAACGGCGCATATCCTTTCCAACATGACACGCCGCCATACCGTATGGCTCCATCCGTAAATCATTCCGTTACTTGTTCTACATTTTTCTCCAATTTCCTTTCTGTGGTGACTTTATGAAGTAATCATTGTCCAGCCATTCCCGATAGTATATACTATATACAGATTGCATCGTCACTTTCACGCTTTTGCATTTAGGCAGCTTGCAACGATCAAGCACCCTGATGATATTCTAGGGTAGCTGGGTGGCGATGAGTTTGCAGCGTTGCTCTGTCACCTAAGGAAACCACAGACGAATAAACAGGTTCATTGCCGAAGGCGTGGAAAGTGAAATGCAGCTGTCTCTTTTAAAGGCCTTTGATTTCACAAGCATGCACAGGTATTTGGGGGGGGGGAGCCCGGCACACTGAAAAAATATCTGAATGCGCATAAACTCCATGTGCACTGACGTTTTGTCGCAAATGCAACGCTGTTCAATCACTTAACGCTGCCGGATTCTCATTTTCTACCCAAACTCTACCTATAGTGGGTGTAAGGCGGCAGCATATCAGCAGTATAATGGCTTTGAAAATAATCATTGAAGAAGGAATTTTTATGGATCAAGCAAAAACCGGGCAGTTTATTGCTGCCCTGCGCAAGGAAAAGGGGCTCACACAGGCAGAGTTGGCCGTCAAGCTGAATGTAACTGACAAGTCCGTATCCAAATGGGAATGCGGCCGATGCATGCCGGATGCATCTCTTACGCGGCCCCTATGCGAACTGCTGGGCATCAGCGTTGGCGAGCTGTTTGCGGGAGAAAGATTAAAGGATGGAGGCGAAACGCGGGTGGCAGAGGAAAGTCTGCTGGAAATTGTACGGCTGTATGAAAAGGTCAAATCCTACAAGCATGTGCTGTTTGGCGTGTTCTTGATATTTATCGGTATGATGCTGCCTACGAAGTCCGCCTCCCAAGATGCATCCGATTTTATCAAATTTTTGGACGGTATGTTTTTGGGTCTGTCGGCTGGCGTAAAGATATTGGGCATTCTTTGGACGCTATACGGTTTTTCCAAGGCATCGGAGAAGAAGTGATACTGCGCTGTAATATAAGCCAAGAACCGCTGAAAATCAGCGGTTCTTGGCTTATATTACAGGATAATGGCATGCCACTCGATGATTTTCTTCTCCCTGAAACACGGGGTCCTGCAAAGCGCAGATTTCCTGGGCTCTTGGACACCGGGTGCGGAAACGGCAGCCGCTGGGGGGATTTAAGGGGCTTGGTATTTCTCCCGTTAACAATTGTCGTTCCTCTTCCCGCCGCGTGGGATCAGGCAGCGGAATGGAGGCCAACAGATACTGTGTATAAGGATGCCGGGGATTACGATATATTTCTTCCACATCCCCGATTTCGCAAATCTTGCCCAGGAACATCACGCATACACGATCAGCAATGAATCGGACCACACTCAAATCATGAGAAATAAACAGATAGGTTAGCCTAAATTCCTTTTGCAAGTCGTGCAGAAGGTTCAATATCTGCGCCTGTATGGAAACATCCAGTGCGGAAACCGGCTCGTCACACACGATCATTTCCGGATTCAAAGCCAGCGCCCTGGCAATACCGATTCGCTGGCGCTGTCCGCCGGAAAACTGGTGAGGATACCGGCTGAAAAATTCCGGTCGAATGCCTACACGCTCCATTAGGCGGCGTACCAAATCCTGCCGCTCTGCCCGCGTGCTGCCCACATGATGGGTTTTTAGCGGCTCCTCGATAATATCCCCTAGTGTCATCCGGGGGTTCAGCGAAGCATACGGGTCCTGGAAGATAATCTGCATCCTGCGCCGGTAAGCATGCATCTCCCGCCGGCCTAGAGATGCGATATTCTGCCCGTCAAACAGAACTTCTCCCTGAGTCGGTGTCAAAAGACGCATGAGCAGCCTGCCCAGGGTGCTTTTGCCGCATCCCGACTCTCCAACAAGACCTAAGGTTTCACCTTTTTTCACCTGAAGATTGACATCTGATACTGCTTTAACGGTGCCGCCGCGCACCGGAAAGGTCATGGAAAGGTGCCGGGCTTCCAACAACAAATCCGCCTGCCCGCTCATTCCATCCCCTCCTTTTCAAACCGGAAGCAGCGCACCAGGTGGCCGCCGCCGGCATCGTACAGGTCAGGCTCATTCGTACGACATCTGCCGCAGGCATTTTCACAGCGGGGCGAAAAACGGCAGCCTGCCGGAACCTTAAGCATATTGGGTACCATGCCGGGTATGTTGAAGAGATATTCGTCGCCGATATTGTTCGCCGGCAGCGAATGGATCAGGCCCTTGGTATAGGGGTGGCCGGGATTTTTGAAAAGCTCATAGACATCTACTGCTTCCATAATACGCCCGGCATACATGACATACACCATGTCGCATATCTCCGCCACCACGCCCAAGTTATGGGTAATCATGAGAATGGAGGTTTGCTTTTCCCGCTGCAGTGTTTTCATCAACCTCAAAATTTGTGCCTCAATGGTTACATCCAGCGCGGTGGTAGGCTCGTCAGCAATCAGCAAATCCGGCGAGCAAACCATAGCCATGCCAATCATCACACGTTGACGAAGGCCGCCGGATAATTGATGGGGATACGATTGATAGCGGCGCTCCGGTTCAGGTATGCCTACCTGGCGAAAAATTTCCAACACCCGCTCCTTTGCGTCCTCCTTGGAAACATGCTCATGCAAGAGCACAGCTTCCCGCACCTGCTTGCCCACAGTTTCCACAGGGTTTAAAGAGGTCATGGGCTCTTGAAAGATCATGGCAATGCGGTCGCCCGTAATTCTTCGCAGCTGCCTTCGGGACAGAGAGAGCAAATTGGTATCACCAAAGGTAATCGCACCATCCGTCACCCGGCCGGAAGATTGTATCAGGCCCATTACCGACATGGCTGTCATGCTTTTGCCGCAGCCCGATTCACCCACCAACCCAATGGTCTTACCAGCAGGTATCGAGATATCAATGCCATCCACGGCATTAACCTTTCCACGGCGCGTAAAAAAAGTGGTCCGCAGACCCTTTATGGAAAGCAGGGGCCGGTTATTTTCCTGCATACGCCCTCCCCCTTATGACTTGGTATATGGGTCGATGGCATCTCGAAGGCCGTCGCCCAGGAAGTTAAAGGCCAGCACTACAATCAATACCGCCAAGCCCGGCGCAATGGACACCCAAGGGCTGGAAAATGCGTATTGCTTGCTTTGGGAAACCATTAGGCCCCAACTGGCCTCCGGCGGCTGCGCGCCAACGCCCAGAAAACTCAGCGACGCCTCCCATAGAATGGAGCCCGGAATCTCCATAGTAAACAGCACGATTAAGGAAGGCAGACAGTTGGGCAGTATATGGCGGAACATAATCTTCCACCGGCCTACGCCAATAGCATCGGCCGCCTCTACAAACTCCTTTTGCTTTAAGGACAGCGTCTGCGAACGGACAATGCGAGCCGTGCCGGCCCAACCGATCACGCTGAGCGCTATAAACAAGTTCAGCATACTGGCGCCCATAATATACATGATGACCATTGCCAATAAAAGCGATGGGAAGGATAACACCACATCCGCCAGGCGCATGATGATGAAATCTACCTTTTTGCCGAAAAAGCCGGATACTAGCCCCATAAAGGTGCCAAGAACCATGGCAATGAAAGTGGGTACCAGGCCAATCATTAATGAGATGCGCCCGCCATATAGCATGCGGCTTAAAATGTCCCGGCCCATTTCATCCGTTCCCAGCCAATTTTTCATGGACGGAGGTTTTAGGCGGTTGAGCAAATCCACCTTGGTATAATCAAAGGGGGCTAATACATTGGCAAATACAGCGGATAAAACAAATAGCGCAATAACAATCAAACCCATTAGCGCCATGGGGTTGGCCTTCAAAACAGAACCGAACTCCTGAAAAAGGCTCCGCTTTTCGCCGACTTCCATTTCCGCTTGGGAAAGGGCCTGATTCTTGGCCCACTGCTCCATTTTCGTGTGTTGCCTGAGCATGCGGTCATCCCTCCTACTGAAGGCGAATTCTGGGGTCGATTACCGAATAAAGAATGTCGGCCACCATATTGCCCAGGATGATAATCACCGTAGTAAAAATCACCGTACCCTGCAAAAGCGGCATGTCCCTTGTCTGTATAGCAGAAACAGATAGCCGGCCGATACCGTTGATGGAGAAGATGGTTTCTGTAATTACTGCGCCGGACAAAAGCCCGGCCACTTGTATAGCCATCATGGTAATCACCGGCAGAAGCGCATTTTTCAGCCCATGCATGAGCACTACGCCCAATTCCAGCCTGCCTTTGGCCCTCGCGGTACGAATGTAATCCAGCTTCATAATTTCTAAAAGGTTGGACCTGGTTAACCTGGCGATATTACCAGCAGAGCTCCAACCCAGCACGATGGAGGGCAGAATGTAATGCTGCCATGTGGTAAGTCCCGAAATGGGCAGAAAGCCCTTGCATAGGTTCTGCAGCATCAACCCAATCCAGAAAACAGGCATGGAGATGCCAAACAGCGCAAAGCTCATAAACAGCCTGTCAGCGGCAGAGTTCTTTTTCACCGCCGATAAGATGCCCGCTGGGATGCCAATCAGCCAGGACACCAGGGCCGCCGAAATGGCAAGCTTTAAAGTGTTTGGAAAAGCGGTCTTGATCAAATCCACCACCGGCCGGCTCAACTTGTAGGAGATCCCCAAATCTCCCTGGAGCATTCCGCCAATGTACTTTGCGTATTTTACAAAGAAAGGATCGTCCAAGTGCATTTTTTGTCGCAGGTTTTCAATGACAGCAGGTTTAATATGCTCCTTCATCATCACCGTGATCGGATCACCCGGAATCACGTTAAGCATGAAAAAGATCATAAGTACCACCATCATAAGCACCGGAACAGCAATCATCACACGCTTAATGGCGAACTTGAACATGGCAGCGGACCTCCCATGCCACCCAGTGGCTTTTTAAACGAGTTACCGGCGCCGTTTTACGGCGCCGGGCTTGTTGCATATTCGTACCGGTTAGTTGAATTACTCGATATATGTACTGTAGAACATCATATCACTCCAGCCGTTCCAAGCGATCTGGAAGTTCTTCACATGCTCATTCAAGAGGAATAAGTGATCGTTCTGAAACAGGGGGATGATGGCAAAATCCTGATGGACAATAATGTCCTCAGCCTTCTGGTATGCCGCCATGCGTGCATCCTGATCTACCATGCTGCGGGCGTCGTTCAGTATCTTCCACACCTCTTCATTGCTGTAGTTATTGGAGCGTGTAGTAGTGTTTGCATTGGCAAAGAAGGTGTACAGGAAGTTGTCAGGATCGTTGTAGTCAGCCCACCAGGCGGAACGGTACATACCCAGCTTGCCTTCCTTGCGGGTGGCCAGATACGCAGCTTCATCCATCTGCTCAATGGTCACGTTCACGCCAACTTCCGCCAGCATGGATTGCACAACCGTGTTGATGGCAAGAGCAGACTGATTGTTGGCCGTCTGGTAGATGGTCAGGTCTAGGCCATTTGCATAGCCGGCATCTGCCAGCAGTTCCTTGGCCTTGGCGGGATCATAGGGGATGGCCGGAGCATCAGGGTTGTGACCTAAAACGCCTTCGGGCAGGAAGGAATTGACCAGCTTGCCCTCGCCGTTATACAGGCTGTCCAGAATCGCCTGCCGGTCGATGGACATTTGCAGCGCCTGGCGTACCAGGGGATTGTCGGCAGGGGCCATGCTTAAATTGAAGGAGTAGAAGTACAGGCCGGCTTGAGGCCCGGATACAATATGATCAGCATAGGCGGGATTGCTTTTGAAATAGGGCAGCTGAGACTGTGCATAGCTGAAATCAAACACGTCCAGTTCACCGGTTTCAAAGAGCATGCGTTGGGTTTCGGCATCGGGGATGATGTTGTATTTGACGCCTTCCAGCTTGGGTGCGCCACGGAAATAATCGGGGTTAGCCGTCAGCGTAATGGCTGTACCCAGTTCCCAAGAAACGACCTTGAAGGGGCCGGTGCCGATTGTGAGCGCCGGATCAATGCCGAACTGGTCACCGGCAGCCTCGCCTGCCTCACGGTTGTAAATGGAGCAGCCCGGCGTGGCCAAGTTGGCCAGGAAAGGAGCGAAAGGTTTCTCCAGGGTGATTTGAACGGTGTAATCATCAACAGCTACAACACCCTCCACTTTATCGGCTTCGTTGTTATAACGTGCTTTTGCACCTTTGATCATATCAAAAAAGTCGGTGTTGGAAGTAGCGTTGTCGGGATTCATCATCCGCTCCACAGTGTAGACCACGTCATCGGCCGTCAGTTCCAGTCCGTTGTGGAACTTTACGCCCTTGCGCAGATGGAAGGTATAGGTCAGCGCATCGCTGCTTACATCCCATGTTTCGGCAAGACCTGGCACTAGTGCCGGGGAGCCATCCACTGTTTCGCACTCTACAAGACGGTCGTAAATATTTAGCGGAATCGCATACCACTCGGTGGTTTTCTGTACATCCATGGTGGTAGGGTCTTCGCTAAAGACCACATCCAGCACCTTATCACCCGCCGCCGCAAAACCAGGTACTGCATACACCAATGATAGTAATAAGACAAGTACCACTGCAACCGCTCCCACAAGCCGCTTTTTCAAGACTACCCCTCCTCAACATTTGAATAATGGCACATGCTCTCCGTCATGAATAAAAAATGCCGCAGCAATATTTGCTGCGGCACCTTTGCCACCTGTCAACCGGCAAGTGAAGTATATCCCTATAATTCAGCCTTTGTCAAGCACCGCTTTGTGCCTAAATTGTTTTTTTCACAAGCGAAACAAAAGGTTGCATATGGTTTTATATGCAAGCATTTTGCATTATCCATCCTCTAATCATTCATTTCTACTTGCGTATGAATGTTCTGCTGTTATATGACAACAAGCGGCTCAGACTGCTCATCGTCTAGCATTCCATGAAGATATGATGCAGAAATTCAACCTTTGCTATTCTGGCATATCGTATAAAGCCCTATCGAAAAAGTATCATTTGGCATATCTATGCGCAAAACCATACGGTCTGCCAAGCTTCTTCTGTACAATAGAAAAACATCGGGCAGATAAAGCGTTCAAGAAAAAAACCGAAAAGGCAGCGCCTTATCGGTCTTTTGTCCTCATTATACGGTGATACTCAGCCTACTCCACCGTCCAATAGTTGTATGCCCAGTTTTCTTTGGGAATGGCGATTTCAGAGCCATCCAGCATACGCACGCTGGTAACAGCAACGTTGATGCTCCTCACATTTTGAAAGCCGTTTAAGTATAACGGGCCGGTATACGCACCGCACATAGGCGCGATAGCCGTGCTTACATCAAAATAGGCGTAGTAGTCAGAGCCATCGTCTTTCAGCACATACTCTTCCTGCGCATCCTTTAAGAAGATGGCCAGCGAAAACCCTGTCACCGTTTTTTCGCGGCTTACGTTCTCTACGCGCAAATCAATACTTGGCATGCCTTCTTCTGCGTTCAAAAAGGCACTGCCGCCAATCTTCAAAGGAATCTCGGGCTCTGTATACGGATCAACAAAGGTTACTATCACAGGAGCGGAAACCTCAGACTGATGGGTAGGGTATACTGCGCGTACGGTGTACGTATATGATATTCCACCCTCTGCGTTTTTGTCCATATAAGCAGGTTCGTAAACATAGCCCAATTGGTAATATGCCTCATCACCCTGTGCCCTGTACACATAATAGCGCAGAGCATCAGGTACTGCTTCCCAAGATAGCGAAATACCATCATCCCCCGCTGTAGCAACAAGATTTTCTGGTGCATCGACGCTACTTTCCGCATCGTTTTTGATCGTTTGCGCAGCACCTTCGCCTATCAGCGTTCTGGGTTGGCCTTTTGAGCCATTGTAAAGCATTTGAAGTGCCCCGATGTCCAGGGCATAACATAACCCCGCATCCCGTTTGTAGCCATAGGGAATGCCAATAACATCTCCCAGCTGATTAAAAAGTACGCCGCCGAAAAAGCCGCCCGGGATATCCATTGTGCACTGGATGAGGGATGCGCCTTCGTTTGTGAAAGCCGAAACCTTTCCTTCTTTCCGAAAGAAGCCTTCCGCATCATCCTGCCCGATCAAATCAATCAGGCTTCCCTCTTTGATCAAAGTATCCCCTGGGGTAAGCGGCTTCAAATCCGTAGGTGACTGAAACTCCATCAGTGCAAGACCGGTATGCGGTTCCACAGCCACCTCCTTGGTGATCTGATACGTATATCCTGCCTTGCTTTGGGCCTCCAGCCTTGCGGCACCTTCCAGCAGGTTGGACGTTAAGGCGATGGTATAATTGTCAAAGACAACTGCTCCTGCGCTGCGGCTTAGCAGCGTGCCGTCCTCGCTGTATGCTTTTATCGTTAATATAGATTTTTCTACGCCGGCAAAGTTATCCTCCGACTCACTCCACCCCATTGCAAGGGGAGTAGGGGTCGGCAACGGAACGGAAAAACCTGCTGCTTGTCCAACCGATTCTGTCAATGCCGGATCAGTTGCAGGTATCTGTGTGCTATATGGATACATCGTAGCGGCTTCAAACAGTTGCGCGTCAGCTTGCAAGTACAGGGCCTGCCCAAAGGCAAACCCAGCCACGGCGACAATAACAAGCAATACGGCAGCCCCAATCCACTTTGCAGTTTTCTTCATACACCGTCCCCCAAATACCATGCAACGGTTATTCTCACACATTTTTCTAGGGAATATATGGTATGAGTATATCACCCATCCGAAAAGGCCGTCAATGAGCTTCACTTAATGTTTACAATCCTTCCCGTTTTTGAAATAAGTAATCCGACTGCCATACGCAACCTGCGGTTGACAAGATGATGCAAACTTGGTCTTTTCCGCTGTCTGCATTATGTTATACTTAGTGTGGAGGTGGGATGTATGACATTTGCACAAAGGCTTTTGTCGCTGCGAACGGCCCAGGGCATAAGCCAGGAGCAATTGGCAAACCAGTTGCACATTTCGCGTCAGGCGGTAGCTAAGTGGGAAAATGGCCAAGCATTGCCGGATTTGGACCGGGCCATTGCCATCGGCCGATTATACAAGGTGACGCTGGACAGCCTGTTTCTGCCGCCGGAAGAATGCTCCGCACACAAAGGGACAGAGCCTGCAGATGCATGCCGCGACACACTGATCGACTTTTTGATTCGCGCCAAGCGCAACACTTACGCCGCCAAAAGTGGCATGGTGGATTCCAGCCGGCAAAAAAGTCATGACCTTGCCTATCAGGAGGGGGATTATTATTACTATGATACCTATCTTGGGGGCAAGTGCTTTTCCGGCGAAGAAGCAGTATGGATAAAAGGCGTGCCTGCGTGGGCCATGAATTATTCAGGCCGGGTAATCGGCGAAGGATTTTCAGGGGACTTTTTAAAAGAAGCGCTTTTACATGTACCCCGGGAGTACCCTTACCGCGGGCCGTTATACTTTGCGCAAGGGCCTAACGCCTATCATGCCGTGATTCAGGGTAAGTTTGAATGGTATTCAGGCATGGAGGAAATATTTTTTGAAGGCCGCAAGGTCTACGAGTGCATGTTCCACGGGGGCGTGGTGGAGTGAGCGCAAAGGGTGAGCCTGCTGATAGAAACACAACGGGTTCACGCTTTATACGTACACCTATTGCAATGTGCTTGGAATGCTGTGTACAATGTAAATGATCTATTCTGTACACAGGGGGAAGCGGCATTGTTAAGGTCGGTGATTTTGTTGCCCAAGTTTAGGAATGCGGATATTATCCAGCGTATCCGCCAGATGCACGACCCACTTTGTACATGCATCTCCCCTCACATAACGCTGGTTTTTCCCTTTGAAAGCGAGATATCAACCAAAGAGCTGCAATCACATATAGCTAATGCCTTGAATGGAATGGAGAAGTTTAAAACCATCCTGCAGGGCATTACCGGGGATGTGCGAGACGGATATCTGTTTTTGAATATAAAACAAGGAAACGATGAAATCATCGCGCTTCACGACAGACTGTATGAAGGATTGCTGGCGCCATTTCATGCAAGAAAAATTCCGTATTGTCCGCACCTCACCGTTGGCCGCTTGCGGGAGAAGGATGCTTTTGAGCATACACTGGATGCACTAGCGGCCATGCACGACCATTTTGAAACAGTAATAGACAAGGTATGTGTGGAGCAAATTTGCGAGGATGAAAGCTCCGTCATTGAGTTTGCCATGGACCTACAAGGATAAGATAATCGGGCCAGCCACTGCTAGAGCGCACAATAAAATGATCTTCTATATAATCAAAAGTTTTCTGGAGAGGGTGCGGGAGGGGCTCCTTTTCAAAAGGAGCCCCTCCCGCATCTTCACCCATCATACTTCAACGGAGCAGTATCATCACCTGGTTCGGGCCTGTACGCTTTAATACCCGGTAGCCGGTATGAGCTGCGGCAGCAATGCCGTTCATACCGGGGCGGCAGTAGCCGCCGGCGGTCAGGGTACCATCATCCCGTACGAGAAGCCGGCCCAGCAAGCCTACTTTCACCCATTCAGGCCGCATTTCTCTGGGCAAATAGGCGTGGTCGGGATTATAGTCAGGGTTCAGAACAGGTCTTTTTTCTGTATGCGCAGGAACAGCCAGCTTTCCCTTTTCATCCATCTCATCCGGCACATCCACATCCTCGTAAACGATACCACCCCATTCGTCAGTTTTATACTTGTCCTTCCAGCGCAATTCCCCGCCGCCGGCTACGAAGCCTGGCGCACGGCTTACCACACCTAACACATAATCGTCATAGGCCTGGGCAATGCGAATTTTATCGCTTGTGCCGGTAAAGGTTACGAAATAGCCCGGCTCAATGGGCTGGCCTGATTCCGTTTCAAACAGCTCGGCATAGTCAGCGCCCCCGCCATTCCACGCCACATCGATGTAAGCGTTGCCATTGTAAAGGATTTTTGCGGCCAGGCCATCAAATCCTTGGAATCCATTGGCCAGAAACCAGGAAAAATCTGCATCCGCGGTGCCATACCGGCCCATGATATGCGCGCCGATATGGTCTCCGTGCGAAGTGCGAAGGCCGTCTGTGTGAGAATAATTGGCCAACGTGTTTATGAACGCACCTTCAGCGTGTGTTGCCTCCCTTGAGTCTATAGCCACCTTGGCAGATTCCATGGTTTTAGCGGCTCTAATACCCTCAACAAATGATGGAGTGCCAGTGGCTTTGATGGGTCCAATGGTTCCGGCACCCCGGCTGGGGCGGGGTCTTATGAAGGATTCCTCGACCAGTGGCGGGCATGTAATGGGGAAATTGTTAGACTTTTGGTGTTTGCTCATGCGGATACCTCCTATGCTCAGTAGGGTCCGCTTTATGTATATGTTGAATGAGGGCAGGCAGTGAAGGTTGCCTTAAGCCCACTGCCTCACTCGCCAACACGGATACGGTTCATATATTGTTATTATTAGCCAGATGGATGTTATTGAAGAATGAAAGATAGCTGGCCGACTCCCTTGCCGCCGAATATTACATACCTGAAAATGAATTTGCTCATTGAAAACTTTCTGCAATGGTGATCAACTCATCCTTATCTATATCTGAAGCCTCCAATGAGTACTCTGCGGCCTCGTAAAAGAAAGCTGGTATCTTTTCCTTGTTCAAAGTTTCACGGTTGAGTGGATTGCAAAAGGGGAAATATCGCCTAGGTGTCATTTCAGATTTTCTCAAATTCAATTGATTAGGATATACATGATTGTTGTCAGTGATATATATACTCTTATTCATGCCGGAAACAGTTACGACTTCATTAGTCTCCCCTTCCCATAAAGTAAAGGATGAGTATGAACTGTTTTCTGTACGCTCACAGCTAATATTGAAAGAATTACCTTCGGCATTGGTGAAGTGCATGTGATAATGGGAAATATACTGGCGGATGTTATCAGGCAGTTTGTATTTTTCAATCTGCATGCCGTCTCCCGTGACTGCCACGGACAAAATGGGAATGCCTTTCCCAAAAGCGGCTTCAGATAAATAGAAGCGCATTTCGCCATTGCTAAACATATATCCTTCGGGAAGATTGGAGGGAACCAGCAACTCCAAATCAGAGTTTTTGATACGTTGCTTCATCGCATCGAATGATGTAAAAGTCTCGGCTGGTTCAGACATATATCTGTGGCCATCAATAGTTATAACCCAAAATTCGTTATCGGGCATATTTCGCAAAACACTTTCGATAGTATCAATTCTTTTCTGTGTGGTTTCATCCATTGACTTCTGAGAAGCATACCTGGTTGGGTTTTTATCTATATTCCCTGCCCAATCGATCACCCTGATTCCGTTTATCGCCAATGCTGATGCGCCAAGAATGCCTGCTGCTATCAACATGATTACCAGCAGCGGACGAATGCGGCGGCGAGCTAATGTAGAAGCTTGCGACGGCCTAGATTTGTTCAGTGCGCTTTCTATGAGCGCAGTGTCAGGCGTTACATTGTCCATCATCCTTTTATACTCCGCCTCAAACATTCGATAGCACCTCCTCTGCAGTTAAACAGATCTTCAGCTTTTTTCTTGTCCTGCTCAATGACACCCGTACGCTGGAGGGTGGTATATGCAGCGCCTTTGCAATTTCCTCTGCGGTCATGTTCTCATAGTAGAATAAATGAAGGATGGTTCGGCTTTTTTGTGGCAGCGTATTCAATGCCGCTAACAGGTCTTCGTATTCTCCGTCAAGGGATGGGTCTTGCATCAGGCCCATCCGTTCTTCAAGCGGTACAATCCGCCTGCGCCAAGCGCTTGCAAACAGGTTACGGCTGACATTGACTGTGACCCGGATCAGAAAGGCCCGTTCATGCTCTTCGTCATGAAAAACAGGCTGCGCCTTTACGCAGCGCAAAAAGACCTCCTGAAAAACATCTTCGGCATCGTGCCTGTTGCCTGATCGCACATATGCCAGGCGGTATACCAAAGGAGAATGGCGCTCTATCAGTGCCTGCATTGAGCTTGCGGGGCTATGGGCGCTTTCACCCATGCGTTCACCTCCCATCACCTATAACACAATACAAACCAACGAAATGCGACATGGCCCAAAACTTTTCTCAATCATCCTTCATAAATTGTACATCATTTATGGACATGCTGTCATAGCCTCTATGAAAAATGCCCGCCTGCGTTATATAATGAACATATTTCTATCTCTGTGGTAAAGCAAAGGAGACGGTTACAATGGAGCACCTCATGCAAATGCACGGCAGCATACTCATGGAGGGCGCATTGGGCGAACGCCTGAAAAGAGAATACAGCCTTGCCTTTGATCCGCATATCGCAATGGCTGGCCTGATCTTCGATGAACGTGGCAGGACAGCACTGAGCTCGCTGTGGCTGGAATACATGCATATTGCGGATACATATCAGCTTCCCTTTCTAGCCACGACACCAACCAGGAGAGCCAATCGCGACCGCCTCCATCAAGCAGGGATGGATGAACGCGTTCTATACGACAATGTACGCTTCCTCAAAGAGGTTCGGGCGCAAAGCAGCATTGAAATGTACTGCGGTTGCCTGATGGGCTGCCATGGCGACGCTTATACAGGCGAAGGTGCGCTGGATCAAAAGGAGGCAAAGCGCTTTCACTCCTGGCAAGCTGAAGTCTGCTGTAAGGCAGGAGCAGACTTCTTATACGCCGGCATTATGCCCACCCTGCCGGAGGCAGTTGGCATGGCAGAGGCCATGGCGCTGACGGGGCTGCCTTACATTATTAGCTTTACGATCACAAGGGATGGATGGCTGATAGATAAATCAACGATCCATCACGCTATCGAAGCTATTGAACATCAAGTAAGCAGAAAACCGCTATGCTATATGGCAAATTGCGTGCATCCTGCCATTGCACTGGAAGCCTTAATGCAGCCATTCAACCGTACAAGTCTTGTCCGTGAAAGATTTCTGGGACTGCAGGCAAACACGTCGCCGCTTACATATGCAGAATTGGATGGTACCACTGATCTGCATTGCGCAGAGCCTGAGGTTTTTGCAAGGGATATGCTTAGGCTAAAGGCTGAAACAGGAATCAAGATACTAGGCGGCTGCTGCGGAACAGACAACCGTCATATGCAGGCGATTGCTGTACTAATGCAGGAGGCCTCCACGCAATAGCTTGCAGCATGGAATAACAAAATAGCTCAAAATATGCAGCAAGCTTATCACCATAAAGTACGCACATTCTCAAAAAAATCTTCGCGTTGTGTTGACAAGGCTAAATGATAATGGTATTATTACCAACATTCCAGGTAATTTCATAGTTTTCGTGTCAGAGGTGCGTTTTTCATCAGTAGGCATGTGTGCGGGCGGGGGCTCAATCGCATATGCGGAAAGGGAAAAATGCCGAAAGGAACCCGGTTCCCCAGCCGGATTGCCTTGGGTGCGTGGTGAATAATTACGCAACTGTCAATGGATTACAGAATCCTTTGGAGCGCTGATACAGCATGACGGCCCTTAGGCCGACGCTTTTTTGCACATGCGTGTACGCACCCGAAGGCTGGCTGCCAAAAGGTGTGTTTTTTTTCACCATGATTTCTTTTTCCCCAAATCGCATAGGATAGGATTGAGGTGCTGTTTATGGAGAAGTTCCGGGTGGGTATCGTAGGTGCCACAGGCATGGTTGGTCAGCGTTTTGTACAGCTTTTGAAGGATCACCCCTGGTTTCAAGTGACTGCACTGGCCGCCAGCGCGCGCAGCGCAGGGAAGACCTATGAGCAAGCGGTGGATGGCCGCTGGGCATTTGACGGCGAAATCCCTACTTATGTAGCAAAGATGCCCGTACTGGACGCGGCGGATGTTCAAACCGTAGCATCCATGGTGGACTTCGTTTTTTGTGCCGTAGACATGAAAAAGGATGAGACCAGGGCTTTGGAAGAAGCGTACGCCAAAACAGAAACGCCTGTGGTCAGCAACAACAGCGCCTGCAGGCTCCTGCCCGACGTACCCATGATGGTGCCGGAACTCAACTACGAGCATGTTGCTGTGATTGAAACCCAGCGCAAGCGCCTGGGCACAAAAGTCGGCTTTATCGCCGTCAAGCCCAACTGCTCCATTCAAAGCTATGTGCCCGCCCTGACGCCCTTGCTTGATTTTGGCGTAAAAAGGGTCAGCGTATGCACCTACCAGGCTATCAGTGGCGCCGGCAAAACCTTTGACACCTGGCCTGAAATGGTGGACAATGTGATCCCCTACATCGGCGGCGAGGATGAAAAGAGCGAGCAGGAGCCCTTGAAAATCTGGGGAAGCCTTACGGAAACAGAGCTTGGACCTGTGGTGAAGCCTGCCCTGGAACCCGTGATCAGTGCCCAATGCATAAGGGTGCCGGCCACCGACGGCCATTTGGCCGCCGTATCGGTATCTTTTGACAAAAAGCCTGAGATCGGCGAAATACTTTACCGTTGGAATCATTTTGAGACCGAAGCCCAGCGGCTGAACCTGCCCAGTGCGCCTACTCCCTTCCTGCAGTATTTTGAAGATCCCTCCCGCCCGCAAACCAAGTTGGACCGGGATTTTCAAAAGGGCATGGGCGTTTCCATCGGTCGGCTCAGGCCCGACTCCCTGTTTGACTACAAGTTTGTATGCCTTTCTCACAACACCCTGCGCGGCGCGGCAGGTGGCGGCGTTTTGACAGCCGAGATGCTTTGCGCCAAGGGATTTATCCCAAGGAAGTAGCAATGTTGCGCCTTCCTTATAAAGGAGGACTCATGAAGCCTGTACTCTTTCGTGGCTCCGGCGTGGCCATCGTCACGCCCTTTACACAGGAAGGCGTCGATGTGGATGCCTTGGACCGCCTGGTAGACTTTCAATTGGAAAACGGAACGGCAGCTATCGTGGCTTGCGGTACAACCGGAGAACCTTCCACCATGACCGATGCGGAAAAAGAGCTTGTCATCGGCCGGGTGGTTGACAGGGTCAATGGCCGCGTGCCCGTCATTGCCGGCACCGGCACCAACGATACCCGAAAGACCATTGCGGCAGCCAGACGCGCCAAGGCCCTGGGAGCGGATGCGCAGTTGTGCGTAACGCCATACTATAACAAGACCACCCCCCACGGCCTCATCGCCCACTACACCGCCATCGCTGATGACGGCAGCCTGCCGGTAGTTGTGTACAATGTACCATCTAGGACCGGGCTGAACATGAAGCCGGAAACCCTGGCCGCCATTGCCAAGCACGAAAACATTATTGCTATGAAAGAAGCCAGCGGCGACCTTTCGCAAATGCTGGAAATGGTTAGGCTTTGCGGCGATGATGTCTCCTTTTTAAGCGGCAGCGACGACAATGTTGCACCCCTTTTGTCCCTGGGATTCGATGGTGTGATTTCAGTTGCCGCCAACATTGTTCCCCGGCATATGCGCGACCTGGTTCAAGCATTCTTTGAGGGCGACTGGCAAAAATCCCTTCAAATGCAGCTGAAGGTGAATCCTCTGGTGTCGGCGCTGTTTTGTGAGGTCAGCCCTACGCCGGTGAAAGCGGCGTTAGGCGAGATGGGCCTGTGCCAGAAGACTGTTCGGCTGCCGCTTGTGCCGATGCTTGCGGAAAACAAGGTGCGGCTCCTGCGGGAGATGAAGGCCTTTTCGCTTCTGTAATAATTTCGGAGGGTTGTACATGCGGATATTGATCAGCGGTGCCTGCGGGCGTATGGGCCGGGCCGTGGCGGAGGCGTGCCGGGAAAAAGGCATTGAGGTAGCCAGCGGCGTGGATGTGATGGCTGGAACCCAAGACCTTGGCTTTCCCGTATACCCCACCTTCGAATCCGTTATAACAAAGGCCGATGTGATCGTGGATTTTACACGCCCTGAGACGCTACCTGACCTTTTGCGGTATGCCGTTTCACAAAAGGTGCCGGTGGTGCTTGCCACCACCGGCTACAACGAGGCAGATGTAAAACGTATCAGAGAAGCGGCCCAACTAATCCCTGTCTTCCAAAGCGCAAACATGAGCCTTGGTATCAATCTATTAAAAGCGCTGATAAAAAAGGCGGCGGCTGTGCTGGGCGAGCATTTCGATGTAGAGATTATTGAGCGTCATCACAATAAAAAAATTGACGCACCCAGCGGCACAGCGCTGATGCTTTTTGACGAACTGAGCAAGTGTTATCCCGGCGGCCGGGAGATGATGCCGGGACGGGAAACCCGTACCCAGGCCAGGGACCATCGGGAAATTGGTGTCCATGCTGTACGTGGCGGCTCACTGGCTGGCACACACGAAGTTGGTTTTTACGGACCTGGAGAAACACTTTTGATCACCCACGATGCCCAGAATCGCACCGTGTTCGCCCAAGGCGCAACCCAGGCGGCCCTGTTTATTAAGGACAAGCCTGCCGGGTTTTACAACATGGATGATATGATCCGTTTGCTGCAGGAATAAACCAAGGATCCATAAAAGAACCGGCACAGCTTAACATCTGTGCCGGTTCTTTTATATAAGACAGTTTATTGTCAGGGCTTGGGCGTGGGGGTTGCTGTAGGCTTTGGAGTAGAAAAAGCAACACTGTCCGCTTTGGGAGTCGCCGTGGGCTTGGCTGTGGGGGTGGCGGTGGGCTTGGGGGTTGCAGTAGCGAAAGGACCGGTGTCAGCCGTGGGAATAGGTGAGGGGGTAGGGGTGGCCTTCAGCGCGGCGTTTTCCGCTTCCAGCTTGGTAACCTTGGCGGTAAGCTCAGCGACCTGCTTGGCCGTGTCGGTAAGCTTGGTAGTCAAATCAGCCTTTTCCGCTTCCAAAGCAGCAACTTTCGCGTTGGCCTCATCCGATGCAGTCTTAGCAGCGGCCAGTTCATCCGTCAATGTGGTTGCAGTCTTGCCGGCTGCATCTACCGCCTCCTGCTTGGCAGTAGCATCAGCTTTGGCAGTATCCAAATCCGTTTGCAGCG
Source organism: Bacillota bacterium (assembly GCA_023398575.1). GTDB lineage: Bacteria > Bacillota > Clostridia > Christensenellales > Aristaeellaceae > JAEWAH01. Next base: position 32,290 of record JAEWSC010000096.1, read on the forward strand.
TAGCAGCAGCGGCTTTGGCAGCATCAAGTTCTGTCTGGAGAGCAGCAAGCTTCGCAGCAGCTTCATCAGCTGTGCCTTGGGCCGTCTTGGCGGCGTCTTCCAAGGTGGCAACCTTCTCCTGGGAGGCCTTTAAGTCGGAGTCCAGATTATTTTTCTGTACAATCAGGCTGAAGCTGAGAACCAGGGCGGCAATGAGTACGATGATAAACAGGACGGCTACGGTTTTTTGGCTGCTGCGGGTCTTCTCGGACATAGAGCGTTCCTCCTTTTTGATAGGGCTGCCATGTGGAAACCGGCAAAATAACGACCGACTTCCACCAGTGATATGTGCCATCATACCATACATTTCTAGAAAAGAAAACAGAAAATGGTTAGGATTCAGCAGTATTTTCCCCATATACGGGAATATAAGCAATTTCTTGACGCTTGGATGTCCGTACAGTATAATAACCGCATGTCCATGCGGTTTCAAGCAATGTCTTAAGGCCAGTATGGAATAAGATCGGCAAGAAAATATGTATAAAAAGGGGGCCAGCGCATGCAAAAATGGGGATGGGCTTTTTTCAGCGCATTTTGCACCCTTGTTTTTATGCTGCTTGGCGCCACCCTGATAGAAGGTCCGCCTATACAGTCAGACTCCGCAGATCCGCATCCACTGGTGGTGTTTACTGGCCCCATTGCCAGTGCTGATCAAAAAGCCGGCGATTCGCAAGCACCCCTGCGCGTGGATGTCGAGCAAAAAATGTCTTTAACCGCAGGCCAAACAATGATAGAGCCGCAGGTACGATCGGATGCCAACGGCCATCCCCTGTCCGGCAGCACGTATATCCTGGCCGTCTATCAAGCATTCTGGCTGGGTGATAGGTCCGGTTAGGCAGTTTATGCGCTTTTCATTCTGATATCAACATAAAATGGAAGGATGTTTAAACAACATGAATAAACAGCATACACCCGCCCGAAAAAAGATGAGTGATGTGAACAGGTCCTATCTGATTGTCTCCATCGCTTTGGTGCTGACTCTCCTCATCGGCATCATCTCCATCACCAGCCTGCCTCTGGACAGCCGCGGCCTGTACAAAATAAAGTCATGGGTTCCCTTTGTGAGCGCTGACAACTGGCCCACCTCGGTGCCTCTGGGTCTTGGCATCGGCGGCGGCACCTATACAGAATTCGCCGCAACCCTACCCGAAGGCAGCACGGCGGATAAGGATACCGCTTTGAACACCACTGTATCCATTTTGCAAAACCGCCTCAACCAAAAGAAATACCTGGATTCCGTTGTAACAAAGACCGCCGAAGGCAACATTCGCGTGGAAATCCCCAATGCTCCTGACAGCATTACCGTTTTGGGGAATCTTCTCTCCAGCGGCGATCTGAAGTTCTCCTTCCCCGACGGCGTCTTTTTGGAAGGCGGCCACGTTAAATCCGCTACCGTTGGGACAACGGTTTCTGGCACCCAGCAGGTGAACACCTTGGCGGTAGCCCTGGACGCGCAGGGAACAAGAGCGCTTTCTGAAGCTACCACAGCCAATGCATCCAAGGTTCTGACAGTTGCCATGGATGGCGTTACATACCTTTCCACCACCATTGATGAGGCGATTATCAATGGCCAGATTACTATCTCCGGCTTTGCAACGCTGGACGATGCCCGCAATGTAGCAACTGTTTTAAGGTCCGGCGCGTTGCCCTTAACCCTTGAAGTTGCAACCACCGGCGATGTTGCCGCTACCCAGGGCAATATTCTCCTACAGCTCTTTGTGATCGGCGGCCTGGTGCTCATATTGGCAGCCGCTATCTATTTTGCTGCCCGTTACCTGCTGGGTGGTCTGGCGTTTGCCTGGGCCATGTGGCTGTATGTTATTTTCACGTACTTCCTGCTGGCTGTATTCCCCAATGCCCAGATGAACCTGCTCGGGCTGATCGGCATTGCTTTGACATTCGGCTTGTTCGTGTGGACCAGCGCCCTCTTCGTTGACAAATTCGCCCTGGGCCTACGGCCCGGCAGAATGCACAAGGTATCCTTGAGCGAAGGCTGGCAGACGGTTCGTGCAAGGGTTTGGAAGGTACATGGCATCATTGCTGCATGCGCACTTGTGCTGATCATATTACCCATCGGCGTTTTGCACAGCTTTGCCTATGCCGTATTCTTCGGCACAGTTTCCAGTATGGCCGTGACATTCATTGCGCTAAGGGGATTCTTGTATAGCTTTGCTCATATCACCAAGATGAAGGCCAGTCTGTTTGGCCGCGTGAAAGATGCGTAAGAAGCAGGTTCACGGCTGGAGATAATGCTATCATTGATCCACAAGTAACAATGACTGTTTCACAAATAACTGCTATAATAAAAGCGTTCTTTCGGTCCAGGTGCCGGAGGAACGCTTTTACCCATGTTTGGGTATGTATATTTAACAGGGGGTGCCTATGCTTCGATTTGCGCAACGGCATACAGAAAACGTATCTTTGCTGCCGGCCGGATATTCCGGCTGGTTTGCCTCTCTTTTGGCCATACGGGGCATAGATACGAAAGAAAAGGCCGAGGCGTTTTTGCATCCCGGCATCCATCAGCTGCACGATCCCTTTTTAATGCAGGATATGGATAAGGCTGTTGGGTTGCTGAAAGATGCCATCCGGCTAAAGACCCCCATAGTGATCTATGGTGATTATGATGTGGATGGCGTCAGCTCCACCTCCATGATGGTACTGGCCTTGCGCTCCCTTGGCGGTATTGTGGATTACTACATCCCCAGCCGGCATGAGGAAGGTTACGGCCTAAATGAGCAGGCGATGCGAAAACTTTGCGAAAAATACAGGATGATGATGACAGTGGACTGCGGCATTACCGCCGCTGGCGAAGTGACACTTGCAAAGAATTTGGGCATGCAGGTCATCATAACCGACCATCATCAGTTAGGACCGCAGCTTCCTTTGGCGGACGCTGTTTTGAATCCCCTGATGGGGGAATACCCATTCCGCCGGCTGTGCGGCGCGGGCGTGGCGTTGAAGGTGCTTCAGGCATTGGGCGGCCTTTCTTTGGCGGAGGAATATATGGACCTGGCTGCACTTGCTACCATCGCCGATCTGGTGCCCCTACAAGGGGAAAACCGGGCCATCGCCGCTGTTGGCCTTGACAAAATGGCAAATACAAAGCGACTTGGCCTCAAAGCGCTGATGGAGGCAGCAGGCATTTTTAGCAAAGAGAAAAAAGGCGTCACTGCAGGTCAAGTGGCCTTCGGCCTGGCCCCCAGGCTCAATGCAGGGGGCAGACTGAAAAGTGCCGCACTTGGCGTGGAGCTATTATTAACGGAGGATAGCGAAAAGGCTGGCGAGCTTGCCCTCATATTGAACGATGAAAATGCAAAGCGCCAAGGACTGGAAGCGGAAATTCTCGCAAAGGCTCTTGCTCAGGTAGAGGCCGAAACAGATTTTTATGAAGACCGGGTGCTTTTCGCTTACGGCGAGGGATTTAACCATGGCGTCATCGGCCTGGCCGCCAGCCGCCTGACTGAGCGCTATCACTATCCGTCCATCGTTTTTGCCATCACGGGAGAAGAGTGTGTTGGCAGTGCCCGGTCCATCCCCGGCATAAATATACACGAAATGCTTTCCACCTGCCGCGACCTTTTTCTGCGCTTCGGCGGCCACGAGCAGGCAGCCGGCCTGACTATGCGGACAGAGCATCTGAAGGAACTTAAGCAAAGGCTTAGCCAAACCGTTTGGGAAAAGTGTGATCCTGCCGTATATATCCCTGTGAAGGAGTATGATCTGGCCGTCAAGCTGTCCAAGGTAACGGAGGAAATGGCTCGCCAGCTTATGCAATTGCAGCCCACCGGCTTTTCAAACCCCGACCCGGTATTTTTGCTTGCCAATGCCCAGGTGCAGGACATGCGCCCCATAGGACGGGAAGGCGCACATCTAAAATGCACGCTGTTCGAAGATGGCGCATTGCGCTCCGCCATCGGCTTTGGTCTGGGCAAAAGAGCAGCGGATATGCCAAAGCTCACAGATATACTGTTCGCACCGGAGTTGAACGAATGGAATGGCAGTGTTACAGTGCAGTGCAATATCAAGGCCATCCGGCAGGCTGCCGGCGCCTATTTCTCCACGGAAGAGGATAACGCAGCCGAGGCTGTTTTGCAGGAAATATGGGCCTTGACGCCGAATAACAACAAGATTCACCCTGCCCTGCAGCTTGCAGATGACGCACTGCTGCAAGATGCCCTTCAAGGCGTTCAGGGCACGGTGATCCTATGCCGTACCAAGGAAACAGCGGAGCACTTGGCAAAAAGGTACGGTGAAATGCTGTACAGCACTGAGCACCTTTCTGATAGGCGGGGTTTTCATACCCTGTTTTATCCCGCCAGGCTAAGCGAGCTTACAACCGTATTTCGCACGGTGATCCTGGCGGACGGAGAACTGCTTCCCGGTGAGACAGCGCTCATTTCACAAAAGTGCCCAAAGGCACGCATTCTGGCTTATCCCAAAACGGCTGCACTAAAGGCGCTGATAAGCTCACTGGCATTAACCGACGAAACATTGCGCACGCTTTATAAAACGGTCAAATCCATGCCTTACAAAACCCTTATCCAATTATCCGCAGAAGCTCAACTGTCTGTGGTACAAGTAAAAGCAGGCTTATTTATTCTATCAGAATTATCTTTATTGGAATTTTCGGAGGCACCTTTTATGATCACCATGCTCCCATCTAAAAAATGCAGCCTTGCGGACAGCAGGCTTTTGACAACACTTTGGGCACTGACACTTTAAGCGAAAGGAGGGCCGGTTATGTATACCTATATCAGCAGAGAATGTATGCCTCTGGACCAAATTTTGGCCAGGGTGCAAAAATACCATCCGGGAGAGAGCTATCTTCTGGTGAAAAAGGCGTATGAATACGCGGAGAACGCACATGCCGGCCAAACCCGCAAAAGTGGCGAGCCGTATTTCATCCATCCCGCCTTTGTGGCCAGCATCCTTACTGAACTGATGATGGACGCCCCTACCATTGCGGCGGGACTATTGCACGACACGGTGGAAGACTGCGAGGGTGTGTGCCTTCCCAATGTACAGCAAGCCTTCGGCGATGAAGTAGCCAGGCTGGTGGATGGCGTAACAAAGCTATCCAAGCTGGACTTTGCCGACCGGGAAGAGCAGCAGGCCGAAAGTCTGCGCAAGATGATTCTGGCCATGTCCAAGGACATCCGTGTGGTACTCATCAAGCTGGCCGACCGGTTGCACAATATGCGCACACTGCGCTTTCAGCCGGAAGCGCGTCAGGTTGCCATTGCCCGGGAGACACTGGACATCTATGCTCCACTGGCCCACCGGCTGGGTGTGTTCGCTATTAAGCAGGAGTTGGAGGACCTTGCTTTACGTTACATTGATCCTGCCGGCTACCACGACGTAGTGCAAAAAGTAGGCATGAAACGGGCCGAGCGGGAGGAGAACATTCGCCTGGTCATATCGGAACTGAGCGCCAAGCTGGATGAGCAGCACATACGCTACGACATTGATGGCCGGCCCAAGCATCTGTACAGCATCTACCGTAAGATGGTGCTGCAAAACAAGCCCTTTGACCAGATTTACGACCTGATCGCCATTCGCATTCTTGTGGATACGGTGCCCGACTGCTACGCGGTGCTGGGCATTGTGCACACGCTGTGGAACCAGATGCCAGGCCGGTTCAAGGACTATATCTCCGTACCCAAGGCCAATATGTATCAAAGCCTGCATACCACCGTCGTTGGCGGCCGCAAGATGCCTTTTCCTTTTGAAGTACAAATCCGCACCTGGGATATGCACCGCATTGCCGAGTTCGGTATCGCCGCCCACTGGCGCTATAAGGAGGGCGGACAAAACGCCACAGAGCTGGACAACAAGCTGTATTGGCTTAGGCAGATTCTGGATTGGCAGAACGAAACCAAGGACAGCCGGGAGTTTATTGACTCCCTAAAAACCGATCTGTTCAGTGAGGAAGTATTCCTCTTTACGCCCAAAGGCGATATCGTGAATATGCAAAAAGGCGCTACACCGCTGGATTTTGCCTACCGCATTCACAGCGCGGTGGGCAACAGCTGCGTAGGAGCCAAGGTCAACGGCCGTATTGTACCCTTGGATACTACCCTTGAAACCGGCGACCGGGTGGATATCCTCACCTCCTCTGCCTCCAAAGGCCCAAGCATGGACTGGCTGAAGGTGGTCAAAACCCAGCAGGCCAAGGCGAAAATCCGTCAGTTCTTCAAGCGTGAGCTGCGCGGTGAGAACGTGGAAAAGGGCAAGGACATGGTGGAAAAGGAAGCCAAGCGCCGCGGCGTGACGCTAAGCTCCATCGTAAAGCCCGAATACTATGAAGGCATATTGAAAAAGTACGGCTTCTTTGAACTGGATGACATCTACGGCGCAGTGGGTTATGGCGGCATGGCATCCACCTATGTGGTAATGAAGCTCATGGAAGAGCAGCGCTTGCGCGAAGCGCCACCGGCCCCAAAAATTCCGGACGTTACGCCCCAAGACCTGCAAAAGCAAAATCGGGGCAAACCCACTCATGGTATCTACGTCAAAGGCGAGTCAGGTATGCTGGTGCGCTTTGCCAAGTGCTGCAATCCGGTACCCGGCGACGATATCGTGGGCTATATCACACGCGGCCGGGGTGTTACCGTGCACAAAGCTGATTGTGTGAATGTGAATGTGAGCATGGAAGAAAGCGAGCAGGCCCGTATGGTGGAGGTCAGCTGGGCTGAGGAAAGCGCCGGCACCTTTGACGCCTCCATTCAAATTATCGCCTACGATCATGTGGGCCTGTTGGGCGAAATGGCCACCTATATCGGGGATATGAACGTACTCATCAGCGCTGTTAGCGCCAAGTTTAACACCAAGAGCAAGACCAGCACGATTACGCTTGTGATACAAGTCACCAGCCGTCAGCAGCTGGATAAGGTCATCAAGCAGCTGCAGAAACGGTCGGATGTGGTGGAGGTGTACCGGGGAGCAAGCTGAGTCATTGAAACAGGCTGTTTTCAACCTGTTTCAATCAGATTTTTCGCTTTTCTCCTGTGGGCTGCGCCCGCGGCCAGAGAAAAGTGAAAGCATTGCTTCGTAAGCGCGCCATATATATGTCATCATTTATCACCTGAAACGAGGAATCATCCTGCATGCGTTGTGTTGTACAAAGAGTATCCTCCGCCTCGGTGGCAGTACATGGACAAGTTGTAGGCAAAATCGAAAAAGGTCTGATGGTCCTGATCGGTGTTACCCAAGGGGATACGGAGAAGGACCTGCAATACATCTTTGACAAGGTTCCTAATCTGCGCATCTTTGAGGATGAGCAGGGCAAGATGAACCTTTCTTTACAGGATGTGGGCGGCGCACTCCTGGCCGTCAGCCAGTTCACACTGATGGGCGATGCAAGGGGCGGTCGGAGGCCCAGCTTTATCGAGGCAGCCAGGCCTGAAGTGGCAAATCCCATGTATGAAGAGCTGGTCAAGCGCTGGCGGGAAAATGGGCTGCAAGTGGAGACAGGCGTCTTTCAGGCGGAAATGGCCGTATCTCTCGTGAATGACGGTCCGGTGACCATTTTACTGGACAGCCGGAAGACTTTTTAATTTTGATGTGCATTTGAGGAGAACATGGAGCAAACATTGAACATACAAACCTTACCTGTCGGACCGATCCACGCCAACTGCTATATACTTTCCATCCCTGGTAGATCGGATTGTGTTCTCCTTGATCCTGGTGATGAGCCTCACCGCATCAAGGAGGCAGTAGATGGAAAAAAAGTAGCCGCTGTACTTTTGACACACGGCCATTTTGATCATATCAGCGCGGTTCAGGGCATGATGGATGCGGATACGGAAATATACATTCATCCATTGGATGAGCCGATGCTAAACGACCCTGCCAAAAACATGGCGGTGCTCATCGGCTCTGATTTTAAGCTGCCCATTCAGTCTCTGTCCGCCAGCGAAGGCGACCTGATCATTGCTGCCGGCATCTCCTTTGACGTTCTGCACACCCCTGGCCACACACCGGGCAGCGTATGCTACAAGGCCGGTGACTTTTTATTTACCGGCGATACTATGTTCCGCCATGGCTATGGCCGCACCGATCTCCCCGGCGGCAGCTTTCATGACCTGTATCTATCGCTCAAACGGCTGATGCAGCTGCAAAAGGATGTAAAGGTTTACCCCGGACATGATGCGCCCACTACCATCGCTTTGGAAAAGGAGCGCTTCAGATGAAAATTGCATTGATAACGCCTGTGCCGGAGCTTTCGGCAGAACTGGCGGATGTGATCCGCCTGTTTTATGGTGAAATAGAATTTTTTGTAAACAGCGGTGAGGATGAGGCGGACCTATGCCTTTTTCATGAATTGTTTGAGAAGGGCGGCCTATGGCATTGCGTATATCACCTGAATGATAAAACGGAGCATATGGACGCCCCCATTCCCCACTCAAATGGTCTTGTTCAAAAACGTATTCGCAAGCGGCTATGCAAGCAGGCACTGTATATGCTTTTGAAAAAGCATACAGGGTTTCATCCCCCCTGGGGGTCTTTAACGGGCATACGGCCTACCCGGCTTGTATATGAGGCCATGAAGGAAGGTTCATCCATCCCTGAAGCAGCAGATCAGGTGGAAAGTACCTTTGATTTACACCCCAACAAAGCGGAGCTTCTTCGCGAAATTGTTCAGGTGCAGACTGGGCTTTCTCCCACCGGACCGCAATTTGTGGACGTGTATGTTGGCATCCCTTTCTGCCGTACCCGCTGCAGCTACTGCTCCTTTTTAAGCGGCGAGCTGGGCAAGGGGAAAGAGGTGCCGCCCTACCTTGCCGCATTGGAAAAAGAGATGGCCTTTACTGCCGATTTGATTCGGGATGCAGGGCTAACCATCCGAGCCGTATACATGGGCGGCGGCACACCTACATCACTGAATGAATATGATTTTGCCAATGTGCTGGAGGCTATGGTATCACATTTCCCCCGCGCGGTGGAATATACCGTGGAGGCCGGCCGGCCGGATTCCATCACCAAAGCCAAACTAATGGCCATTCAAGCCGCAGGGGTCAGGCGTATTTCCATCAACCCTCAAACCATGCGTGCGGAAACCTTAAAGCGCATTGGCCGAGACCACACGCCAGAAGAGACAATACAGGCGTATGAACTGGCCAGGAGCTTGAACTTTACTTCCATCAATATGGATGTGATCGCCGGCCTGCCAGGTGAAGGCGTTTGGGACATGGCATACACCCTGGATTGGGCCATGAAGCTAAAGCCCGAAAGCCTGACCGTGCACACCCTGGCACTAAAAAGGGCCAGTCTTTTGCGCCAATGGGAAACGCCGCTGCCTGATGGGTCAGAAACAGCGCAAATGGTTCACTTGGGGGCGGAGGCGGCTAAAGAAATGGGCATGCATCCTTATTACCTGTATCGGCAAAAATACATGGCCGGCAACCAGGAAAACGTGGGCTATGCCCTGCCCGGCCATGAGTGTTTGTATAATGTGGACATCATGGAAGAGACCACCAGCATTCTGGCGGTGGGCGCCGGCGCCATCTCCAAGCGCATTATCGGCGGAGAAGGCCGCATAGAACGGGCGCCCAACGTCAGCAACGTGGCGGTCTATATGGATAGGTTGCAGGATATGCTGGACAGAAAGGCCGCGCTGTTCGCATTTTAGCACGCTGGACCCATTGTGATTATGCGACGCTGGCAGTCGTGTTCAACGGGCAGGAAGGAGCATCCTCTCTGGGTATCCTCTTTTCATACAGCGCATACCATACGAGCATGAATGTGCCACGCAAAGCAGCGGATACGGTAATGCCCATCCATAGACCGTTCAGACCCATAAATTGCGCAAATGCCCAGCACAAGAGTGGCCGTATCAGGTTAGACAGGATCGAGCACAGACTGGGTGGCAGTGTTTCTCCCATACCGCGAAATGTGCCGGCGCAAGCCCCCTCAAAGGCCATAAACAGTTGGCATCCGGCCAGGATTGTAAGGTAGGTTGCACCCATTGAAAGGATTTCCGGCGGCTCACGCAAAAAGAGTGAGAAAAAGAACCGCCCGCCGAAAATCAATAGAAACGTTACCACCACTTCCCACATAAGAAGAGAACCTAGCGCAATCCGGTAGCCGCGCCTGATGCGCGTCCACTTGCCGGCACCATAATTTTGCCCAATGAAGGAAGTGACAGCGGAGGAGAATCCACCGCCAATCAGCCAGGAAAGTGATTCGATTTGGCTTCCGACGCGCTGCACGGCCACAGCTGTCTCACCATACGATGCAGATACCATGCTGGTCACCACCATGGCAAGGGCCGTAAAAGCACCGCTCTCCAATGCTACAGGCAGACTCCAGCGCATAATCTGCCGTACTTTTTCGCCGCTCACCCGCCCCCATAACAAAAAGTGCTTAAAAGGCCGGTGGGGGTGGCGCTTGGCATATATCACAAATAAAACGCATACAACGCCCTGTGCGATAACTGTGGCTACCGCCGCGCCTGATACGCCAAGGTTAAACACAAAAATCATCAGCGGGTCCAGCACCATATTGACAATAAGGCCCACTGCATTCGCCCAGAAGCTCAATTTGGAATTGCCCGCCCCATTGAACGCGCCGGTGATGGCAGCTGATACATAGGTTAGCGGTATGCCCAAACCCACGATGCGCAGATAGACGCAGGTGTTGTCAAACACATCCTGCTCCTTCACCTGCAAAAGAGAAACCAGCGGTTCGGCCAACGTCATAAGCACCAGGCCATAGAATAATCCCAGCAAAAGGGCCATGCGGGTGGCGTCCTGCGCAAAGCCTTGGGCAGTATTGTGATCTCCACGGCCAAGGTTTTGCGATACGCCTATTTCAGAGCCCATGCGGCCAATCATCATCAGCGCCATACCTAGCCACAGGAACATGCCGGCCAGACCGCTGGCCGCAACGGCCATCACTGAATCTTGCATACGGCCCACCCAGAACATATCAGTCAGGTTGTAGGCCATTTGCATCAGCTGCGTGCCCATAATTGGGACGGCAACCTTTAAAAGCTTTTTGAGAATTCCGCCTTCGGTTAAGTCATTCGCCTTTGGAGTCATCACTCTATCCATCTTTCCTTTGCAATAGCTTTACCATTATGCCTATGGCAAGGAAAGCTGTCAAGCAAAATGGGTGATTGCTGACATTCGCCTGCTCAATAACGGAAAAACTTGCATCCAAAGCCTAAATTGGATACAATAGAGTGCATGTGGAGGAAAGCACATGAAAAAGAGCTTAGGTTTGACCTTCTCGCTTCTTCTGGTGCTGGCAAATTTCTCTTTTGCCCTGGCCCAGGAGGTCTGGAATACGGAAAACAGCTTGTATAAGGAAGGGGAAATCATTGTGTCTGAACAGGAAAAGCAAGCAGGGAATCCCATATTCGTCATTACACTGGAAAATGGCAGTGAGATGCGAGGGGAGCTGTATCCCGAAATAGCGCCTCAGTCTGTTGGCAACTTCATCGCCCTGGCCAACAGCGGCTTCTATGATGGGCTCATTTTCCACCGCGTCATCCCCGGATTCATGATTCAGGGCGGCTGCCCCAACGGCACCGGTACCGGTGGCCCGGGCTGGCACATCAAGGGCGAATTCTCGAAAAATGGCGTTCCTAATAATTTGAAACATACATACGGCGTACTGAGCATGGCCCGCAGCAGCATGCCCGATTCCGCCGGCTCCCAATTTTTTGTAATGACCAGTGACTCGCCCCATCTGGACGGTTCCTATGCCGCTTTCGGCAAGGTACTCACCGGCATGGAGCAGGCCGATGCGATCGTGAACACGCCCAGGGATAGGCAGGATAGGCCTCTTTCTCCGCAGGTGATCAAAGCCATCCGGGTGGAGACCTTTGGGCAGACGTATCCCTTCGAGCAGCAGTAATGCCATTGTAGGGGTTACGTAGTCATAAATGGGCGCAGCGACGGCCGGTGGGGCTTGTTTCTGCGCTCTTTTATCATGCGCCGGACGTTGATTCCTCACAGAAAATGGCATATAATGAGACATGCAAAAAGGGGGATGCGCCTATGGAAAAGCGGAAGACGGTCGTCCGGGTGGCAGGGAAGGATTATACGATAGCGTCCATTGATCCACCGGAGCATGTGCAGCGAGTCGGTGTGTATGTAGACAGAAAGATGCAAGAGATCGAAACCGCCAGCCATCTGCCCACTCACATGGTGGCAATTTTGTCCGCTTTGAATATAGCGGATGAACTGCTGAAATCCCATGATGAAAATACACGCCTGCGCCGGGAACTGATGGCAGCCCGCCAGGAACTGAAAAAAGCTATGAAAAAGTGAGGCGACACAAAGTGGAATTGCTGGCCCCCGCAGGCGGCAAAGAAGCGCTGCTTGCGGCCATACATAATGGCGCCGACGCGGTGTATTTGGGATACACCTTATTTGGCGCGCGGGCAGGGGCTGGGAATTTTGATGAGCAGGGCTTGCTGGAAGCCATAAAGCTATGCCATCTGTACCATATTAGGGTGCATGTAACAGTAAACACTTTGATCAAAGAAACCGAAATAGACGATTTATACCGTGTTTTGAAGGTGGTCAATGATGCCGGTGCTGATGCTGTGATCCTACAGGATTTGGGTGCTGCTGGCATCGTGCGCGATTGCTTTCCAGGGCTCAAACGCCACGCCAGCACCCAAATGGCCATCCATAACCGCCAGGGCGCAGCGTTTTTGATAAAGGAAGGCTTTCACAGGGTGGTGCTAGCCAGGGAATGCGCCTTATCCGAAATTCAAAAGGTGGCACAAACCGGCATTGAAACCGAGGTCTTTATCCATGGGGCCATGTGCGTGGGTGTAAGCGGCCAGTGTTTGTTTTCAAGTATGGCTGGCGGCCGCAGCGGCAACCGTGGGCGGTGTGCCCAGCCATGCCGCATGCGCTATGATTATGATGGCAAAAAGGGTTATTGGCTGTCCCCCAGAGATCTGATGCTCAGGGACATGCTGCCCCAGCTTCAAAAGGCCGGCGTATGCTCATTAAAAATCGAGGGCAGGCTCAAGCGCCCTGAATATGTGGCGGTGGTAACCAAGGCCTACCGCAAAGCGCTGGATGCGCTGAACGAAGGTCGGTTTGAGCTCGCGGAGGAAAGCGAACTGGAGGGGCTCAAACAGATTTTTAACCGGGGCGGGTTTATGCAAGGCTATGCCGGCACAAGCCAGGACGGCGGTGTGATATTCCCCGGACGCCCGGGGCACGGAGGAATCATGGTTGGTCGGGTTACGGGCGTTAAGCCTGGGTTTGTCCAGGTGGCGCTGACTAAGGACTTAAATAATGGCGATGGCATACAGTTTCAAGGCGTCAAGGAAGGGGATGTCACCTATTCTGGTCCTGCCCAAAAGGCCGGGGATACGGCTCTTGTGCGCCTTCGAGAAGGGCTTCACCCCGAATTAGGTGGCGAAGTGATCCGCCTAACTGACGCCGCACAGATGATAGAAGCGATGATGACCAAGATTTCTCCCATTTTGGTGGACGCCATATTGCGGGCGGAGCCTGGGGAAATTGCCAAGCTCACTGTCACTGATGGAGAAAGCGAGGCAGAGGCTACGGGCGACATTGTCCCGCCGGCCCAAAACAGGCCCCTTAGTGAGGAAGCCGCTCGTCAAGCCATGCAAAAAACCGGGGACACACCTTTTGTCCTGCAAAACATGCAGCTGCAGGGCTACGGCGGCCATATGACCGCCGCCGCCATGAACGCGCTTCGGCGACAGGCCCTGGAGACGCTAAAAGAAAAGCGGGCCGTTGCCTTTGGCAAGCGTGAGAGTGTAGCCTTTCCCCTGACGAAGGCGGTTTTTCAGGATGCGCCGGCAGGAAAAGCGGAGCTGATGGTGCAAAGCCCCGACGCTGCCCTTGGCCAGAGACTACTGGATGCAGGTGCGGATGTATTTTTGTTTGCGCCGGAAGATTATACCCTGCCTGCCTTGGAAAAGGCAGCTGGGCTTTTGCCAGCGGGAACATGGTTTGTACTGCCTGTGCAGGCCAGGGCAGATACGCTGGATCAATTACGGGATTTTGCGGAATCTCGCAAGGATATCTTTGCCGGTGTGGTGCTGTCCAGCATCGGCCAGGCTGGCGGCGGGTTTACCCTGCCCATGGCAGCCGGCGAAGGCGTTCCGGTGATGAACAGCCAGACAGCGGCGGAGCTTGTGCGGCTGAAGGTGAAATGGCAGACAATTTCACCGGAATTGAACGAAAAGGAAATGCGAAAGCTGCCCATTGAGCATGTCCCACTTGTGCTCTCAGTCTACGGCCGCACACGGCTGATGGTGCTCAACCATTGCCCGGCACGAACGGCGCTTCACCTGACAGCCGGCCATGAAAGCTGCCGCATGTGCGAGGAAAGATCACCGCAAAGCCTATACGGCAAGCAGTTTGTAGATTCGCTGAACCACGATTTCCCGCTGTCACGCACCCGCCTGCCGGAAGGGTGCATCATTAACGTTTTAAATACGCTGCCGCTGAACCTGTTCAGTCAAACCGACAAGCTGCGCAATATCAGCTGGCAATTATGCTTTACACTGGAATCGATAGAGGAACAGCTATCCATCACTGCCGCATTTCATGACCTGCGCCGGGGACAAGCTTCGGAAGCAGCATTGCCTGCCGGGACCATGGGCCACTTCAAGCGCGGGGTGGAGTAGCCAGGGAGGCTTTGCATCCCTTGACCCACCACCTAAGGGATATATTCCTTAGGATTCCCTTACTTATGCAATAAGGAATGAAGCATATGAAAGACAGGACACTCAGAGTATTAGAGTTCGTAAAGATACGCGAGCAGCTATCTGCCCTTGCCATTACGCCTATGGGTGCGCAGCTTTGCAAGGAATTGATCCCTTCGAAAAACTATACAGAAATATCAGAGTGGCAGCAGGAAACAGAGGAAGCACAGGTGGTCTTGACCTACCTGGGCGGCCACCCCCTGGTTCACTTTGAAGACGTTTCTGCCCAATTGAACCTGGCCGAAAAAGGGGCGACCCTATCGCCCCGGCCTCTGCTGAACATCGCCGACTGCCTGCGGGCCGCCAGGTCCGCCCGCTCTGCGTTGGTCACCGGACGGGAAAATACACCGCTGCTCACCCAAACCGCCTCAGGGCTGACAATACTCCCTCACCTGGAGCGGGAGATTACCGATGCCATTATCAGCGATGAAGAAATTGCGGACAATGCCAGCGTTGAGCTTGCCAATATACGGCGGCATATTCGCATCGCCAATGAAAAGGTGCGGGAAAAGCTAAATAGTATGCTCCACAGCTCCACCTTTTCCAAATACCTGCAAGACCCCATTATCACCGTGCGCAACGACCGGTTTGTACTGCCTGTGAAGCAGGAATATCGGCAGAGCGTGCCTGGGTTGGTCCACGACCAGTCCTCCAGCGGGGCAACGCTGTTTATTGAACCCATGGCCGTAGTGGAACTGGGCAATGATATCAAGCAGTGGCTGTCCAAGGAAAAGCAGGAGATCGAGCGTATATTAAGCTCCCTATCTGCCGCGGTTGCCCCCTACGCCAAAGTGCTGACCGATAACATACGCATTTTGAGCCGGCTTGATTTTATTTTCGCCAAAGGAGCACTGGCCCGGGAGATGCGCGCCAGCGCGCCAAAGCTCAATCAGCGGGGTTATATCAAAATCATCAGGGGACGCCATCCGCTCATCGACCCGCAGAAGGTGGTGCCCATGAACCTCTGGATGGGCGAAGAGTTCACTACCCTCGTCGTCACCGGCCCCAACACCGGCGGTAAAACCGTCACCCTAAAAACCGTAGGCCTGTTTACCTTAATGGCCCAGGCTGGGTTACAAGTGCCTGCTGACCTTGGCACTGAGCTTGCCGTATTTAACAATGTACATGCTGATATCGGCGACGAGCAGAGCATTGAACAGAACCTTTCTACCTTCTCCTCCCACATGACCAACATTGTGGATATCGTAAGGAACGTGACGCCTAGTGATCTGGCGCTCTTTGACGAACTTGGCGCCGGTACCGACCCCACCGAAGGCGCAGCGCTGGCTCAGAGTATTCTCAGCCATCTGCTAACGCTAAAGGTACGCACCCTGGCCACCACCCACTACAGCGAATTGAAGGCTTTTGCTTTATCCACCAGGGGTGTGGAGAACGCCAGTGTAGAGTTTGATATAGAAACCCTTCGCCCCACCTACCGGCTGTCCATCGGCGTTCCAGGAAAGAGCAACGCCTTTGAAATCTCCCGCAAGCTGGGGCTGCTGGAAAAGCTGATCGATGATTCCAAGACGCTGCTCAGCCACGAGTCCATCCGCTTTGAGGATGTTATTGCCAATGCCGAGTATCACCGCCAGGTGGCCGAAAAAGAACGCAAGCTGGCCGAGGATGCCGCCAAGGAAACCGTGCATCTTCGGGATGAGGCCGAAAAACTGCGCAAGGAAATGGAAGAAAAGCGCGAAACCTTTATGCGCAAAGCCAAGGAGGATGCCAAGCGTGTGCTGGAAAACGCACGCCGCGAGTCCGAATCCATTTTGAGTGAGTTGAAACGCCTCAAAAAGGAAGGCGCGTCAACCCCCGAGCATCAGGTGAACCAACTGCGCAAGCGCATGCAGGACGGCGTAGACGCGTTAAGCGAAGGCCTTACCGCCAAATCGTTCCGTGTTACCGAACCGCCAAGGGATCTAAAGCCCGGCGATGAGGTGGAAATACTGCACCTGAATACCAAGGGTACCGTCCTTTCAAAGCCCGATGACAAGGGCGAGGTTCACTTGCAGGCCGGCATCATGAAGCTAAAGGCACACATCAGCCAATTGAGGCGTGTACAGGAGCCCGCGAAGAAGCAAAAGGTGAAGGTCACCACACAAACCAGCGCTGCCATACGTACGGTGCCCATGGAGCTGGATGTAAGAGGCAGAGCCTCCGATGAGGCGATCCCCGAGGTGGACCAATACCTGGATGAAGCCGTGCTGGCCTCGCTGGGCGAAGTATCTATCATCCATGGCAAAGGAACGGGCGTGCTTCGGGCCAGTATACAGCAGCACTTGCGGCACCACCCCCATGTGAAGTCCTTCCGGTTGGGTGTCTTCGGTGAGGGAGAGAGTGGAGTGACGGTGGTAACGCTAAAATAAAAATAGCGCAAATGGCGATGCCGGCCATACAAGGAAATCGTGCAAACTCGATAAAAGGGCAAAGCCGTTTTATCGAAAGGAGCGAACGTGATGAAAGACAAATCTCTGATCCTGCTGATCGACGACGACCCAAACATCAGCCACCTTGTTCAATTGTACCTGGAAAAGGAAGGCTTTGAGGTGCAGCTTGCCGCCCGGGGTGATGAAGGCCTTGCGGCTTTCAAACGCCGGCCGCCCAATCTTCTGCTGCTGGATGTCATGCTACCCGGCATGGATGGATGGCAAGTCTGCCGCGCCGTACGCCAATTTTCTTCCATTCCCATCATCATGCTTACCGCTAAGGATGAAACCTTCGATAAGGTGCTGGGGCTGGAGTTGGGCGCCGATGACTATCTGACCAAGCCCTTTGAGCCCAAGGAATTGATCGCCAGGATCAAGGCCGTGCTTCGCCGCACTCAGCCAAACGGGGCTGAAGAAAAAGGCGATGTCATCTCCTTTCCCAACTTAACCGTGAGCCTGAGCCAATACGAGGTCCATTACCAAGGCAAACTGATTGAAATGCCCCCCAAGGAGCTGGAAGTGTTGTACTTTTTAGCATCCAACGCTAATTTGGTATTTACCCGTGATCAGCTTTTAGAAAAGGTGTGGGGCTACGATTTCTTTGGCGACAGCCGAACGGTAGATGTGCACATCAAGCGTGTGCGCGAAAAGCTGCCCGGCTGTGAGGATTTTGGCTGGCAGATACGTACCGTGTGGGGCGTGGGCTACAAGTTTGAAGTAAAGTAACACCCCGCCTAAGGCATCGTAAGCTGTCTTAAAATCTCTGGGCGGTTTTGGCGAGCGGAAGCCCGTCAATGTGAAAACGGAAATCAGCGACCTGTACAGTAATTTTTGTAGGAATTTCAAATGCATTCCTTCTTGCCCGCACAAACGTCCGCAAAAAGCACAGCTTGTTACAGTGGGCGAGGGAAAAATTCTAAAAAGTGGCGGTCATCACTTTCTCGACACGGAGGATTCCATGTTCCGAAGCATGTTTTCTCGGCTGTTCTCCGTATTTTTAGTGCTCATGCTGGTGTTGATCACCGTATGGGCATATCTTTCCTATGCCGCTATCCGCAGCGACAGGATCAACGCCCGCCTGGATGATCTAAAGGGCCAGGCCCGCGAAATTGCCTACCTTGCCTGGCAGGCAGATTTTGAATCCTGGTCCAGCTTTGGATTTTCCTCCAGCTCAGACCAATATTTGCAGTGGAAGGCAAAGCAGGTGTATGATGAGTTCGGTGCGCTGGTAATGGTGATGGACCGCTATGGCGTTCCCCGGCATACGCTGTTTAATGAGCAGGCGGATGCTGACATCATCGAAACCCTTACGGGGCAGGAATTTCTGGCCGTACTGTACCAGGCAATGGCAGGCAAGGAGGTGCAAATCCGCACCAATGTGCCGGGGCTCGGAGGGCCGGTGTTCACAGTCGCTGTGCCTTGGGGCCAGGGAAAGACGGTGATGGGGGCTGTATTCATCCACACCAGGGCCCAGGTGGTGGAAGCCGAGTACAAAAACCTGCTCTGGCAAGTTTTGGCCGGGGCCGGCACCGCAGTGCTGCTGGCGGTGATCAGTTTGTACTTTGTGACAAAGCAATTGACCAAGCCACTGAAAAACATGTCCGCTGCTGCCAAGGAGATGTCCAAAGGCCGTTTTGATACAGCGACGGAAGAAGCAGGGATCACAGAAATACAGGAATTGGCAGTCTCCTTTAACTCCATGGCCGGACAATTAAAGCGCATTGAGGAATCCAGGCGTGAGTTTGTAGCCAACGTATCCCACGAACTGCGCTCACCCATGACCAGCATCCAGGGCTTTTTGGAGGGTATGCAGGATGGTACCATCCCGCAGGAGGAGCATCCCAAATACCTAAAAATCGTCAGCGACGAAGCAAAGCGCCTGACCAAGCTGATTGCGGATCTACTGGCTTTAAGCCGCATGGAACAGGATGACCAGCGCCAGAATTTTGTGGATTTTGATATCAACGAAATGATCCGCCGTGCACTCATTCGGCGGATGAACGATATTGACCACAAACAATTGGAAGTGGATGTTGATTTTCTTACGGAACAGTGTTATTGTTGGGGAGACAGTGACCGTATCGAACAGGTCGTGGTGAACCTTTTGGACAACGCCATCAAGTTCGTGCCCGAAAGGGGAAAGATTACCATAAGGACGCGATCTGAAGGCGATAAAGCCGCTGTTACCTTGATGGATGATGGACCCGGCATCTTGCCCCAGGATCAGCCCCACATTTTCGAACGGTTTTACAAAGCGGACAAGGCCCACACCGCAGGTAAGGGTACGGGATTAGGCCTTAGTATCTGCCGGCGCATTTTGGAAGCCCATGGGCAAACCATACGCCTTCTGCCTACGGAAAAGGGCGCTGCCTTTGAATTCACCCTGGAAAAGGGCAAGGAGAAGAGCGGGCGGGAGAAGCCGGTGCAAGAGGAGGAAGCTTAATGAGCGGGGACATCGCCGCGCTTAGGCGGAGACTGGATGAAATTGATCAAGAAATTGTAGATCTATTTGAACAGCGCATGGAGGTAAGCCGCCAGGTAGCGGCGTACAAAAGGAAGAATGACCTGCCTGTACTTGATGCGGGCCGGGAGGAGCAGGTGCTTGTATCCCGCACGCAAATGCTCAAGGATATGGCGCATTCCCAGGCGATCCGGGACTTATTTATAGAAATCATGCGCCTGAGCCGCCTTGAGCAGCAGAAACTTCTCGAGCGGGGTGATGGGCTATGATGGACCGCCATGTTTTCCTGATTGGGATGCCCGGCAGCGGCAAAAGCAGCCTGGGCAAGCGCCTGGCGGGAAGGCTGGGCGTGCCGTATATGGACACCGATACCCTGATCACCGAAATGACGGGCATGACCGTGCAGCAGATTTTTGAGGGACCAGGGGAACAAGCCTTCCGCAACGCAGAAACCAATGTCTTAATGTATTTGGCCGGCCAGTCTCCTGCCATTGTATCCACCGGCGGCGGTATGATACTTCGGGAAGAAAACCGGCAGATTATGCGCAACCATGGTGCCATTATTTTGATCGACAGGCCGCTGGATGAAATTCTTTCGGACATTAAGCTGGACAGGCGGCCATTGCTTGCCAAAAAGGGCAAGGACGAAGTGGCTAGGCTGTACGATGTGCGTATAGACACTTACCGGGAGATTGCCGATGCGGTGCTGGATAATTCCCAGGGCTACACCAATGGCATCAATAACCTGGAAAAACTGGTCATCCAGATCATGGGAGATTTATAGGAATCATACACGGAGGAAAGTATGCTGCCTGATTTGAAGTCCATCAAGATCGGCGAACCGGCCCACAGAGCGCTGAAAGCCGCAGGTATTAACACCTTGGAGCAGGCTTCGCAATGCACCCGCAAACAGCTTTTGGCCCTGCATGGATTTGGTCCCAAAGGGCTAAGGTTGCTGGAAGAAGCGCTAAAAGCCCACGGTCTTGGGCTTATGGACTGATTGCAAGGATTAGGCAAAAGGCCGTATCAGAAAAGCGAAGAATTCTCAAGCTTGCTGCTTGGAACTCTTCGCTTTTTGATGCGAACAAAACGAAGTCGGCATAACTACGCCTCAATTACGACAAGGCATTTTCAATTGCCGCTATGGCATCTTCCGCTGTTGCCTTGAAAAAGACCTGGCGGCCCTTGTTGCTTTCGTATATGAAGTCCCGCAGGCTCTTGCTGGTAAAAGCAGAATAATCACCTGTCACGGCAAACTTCAAGTTGTAATTTGTAAACTTCTGCAATACTTCGCCTGCGAACCCCGTTTTCAAATCGAAGAATGCTTCGGGCAGGCATGTCATTGGGATAATGACAGCCTGGCATTCATCCGCCCAGGCAGCGGGAATTATGTCCAGTACATCGAAAAGGGTATGCTTTTTGTCCTCTTGGGATAATGAGAGGGCTTTGTATCCGGCCCGTTTGATGATCTCCATGTCGAATCCAATCCCTTTCTATTCGTCCTTCCCGGCTAAAACGGCGATACTGTCCAGCAGCATGCGAACATAGCCTATGCTGCCATAGACCATGGCCCGCACCTTGTGTTCAGGCTCTAAATACTGCACCGTCAGGGAGGAGGGGCCTTCCTCCCGTGGCTTCGCGTTAGACAAGGCGGTCAGCGTATTCATAATGCGTATGGCGTCATGTTGGCTTGCTGCCAATATGTCTGCCACCGCTGAAACTTGCACTTTACTTTCCGCAACGGAGAATGCATCTGCCTCATCCCGCTCCCCCTCCAGAAAAACACTCAGATCATGGCCAGTAATCCGCCAGCTCTTGCCTACTTTGTTGGCTTTTAAACGCCCTTCTCTGATATAGCGCTGCACGGTTTTGATATGCATTTTCATCATTTCTGCCGCCTGCTCAGCAGTATAGTACTTTTCAGGCATAACAAGCACTCCTTATAATATCAGTAAAGACATTATAAGGAGCAATAAGAAATATGTCAATCTGTTTTTTTAGAATAATAAGAACTGAGCGAACGTCCGGTTGTTATGTTTCCTCGGCCCACTTCAGCGATCGTTCCACCGCCTTGTGCCAGCCTTTTAACGCATCCTCACGCCTGGTCTTGCCCATCTGCGGGTCAAACTGCAAATCATGCTGCCAGGCCTTTGCCGTCTCCTCTACAGACCCATACATGCCCACCGCCAGGCCCGCCAGCAGCGCTGCTCCAAGAGCCGTAGTTTCCATCACCTTTGGCCGAACCACTGGAATATTCATGATGTCTGCCTGAAACTGCATCAAAAAGCTGTTGGCGCTGGCACCCCCATCTACCTGCATTTGTTTGGGCGAAAATCCGCAATCCGCAGTCATGGCAGTGAGCAGGTCCGCCGACTGATACGCAATGGCTTCTAACGCTGCGCGAACGATGTGCGCCCGTCCGCTGCCGCGGGTCAGACCGATAATGGTGCCCCGGCTATACATATCCCACCAGGGCGCGCCAAGGCCCGTAAAGGCTGGCACCAGGTACACACCGCCGGTATCAGCGATAGATTTGGCAAGCCCTTCACTTTCCGCCGAACTAGAAATCATTTTCAACTCATCCCTTAGCCACTGAATGGCCGCACCGCCCATGAACACGCTGCCCTCCAGAGCGTAGTAGGGCTTGCCACCGATGCGCCAGGCCATGGTTGTCAAAAGGCCGTGTTTGGAGGCTACAGGCGCCTCCCCCGTGTTCATGAGCATAAAGCAGCCTGTACCGTATGTATTTTTTACCATACCGGCTTTGTGGCAGGCCTGGCCGAACAATGATGCATGCTGATCTCCAGCCATAGCCGCTACGGGAATAGGCCGCCCCAGAATGGAGGTATCCAGCATGCCCACCACCTGGGCGCTGTCCACTACCGTAGGGAGAATCTGATGCGGAATATCCAGCATGTTAAGCAGCTCATCATCCCACTGCTGTGTATGAAGGTTAAAGAGCATGGTGCGGCTGGCATTGGTAGCATCGGTTACGTGCGGCCTCCCCTCTACAAGGTGCCAGCACAAAAAGCTGTCCACCGTACCAAAGCAAAGTTCCCCTGCCTTGGCCCGCTTATGCAAGTTCAGATTATCCAGTAGCCAGGCCAGCTTTGTTCCGGAAAAATAGGCATCGGGTACAAGCCCGGTTTTCTTCTGTATCAATTCCGCCTTGCCGGCGGCTTTTAGGCGTTCCACATAAGGGGCAGTACGCCTGCATTGCCACACAATAGCGTTAAAGACGCACTCACCGGTGTGTTTATCCCATACCAGCGAGGTTTCTCGCTGGTTGGTAATGCCGATGGCGGCGATATCCTCCACAGCAACGCCGGAAAGCTTGACCGCTGTGCGCAGGGCCTCGATCTGGGTTTCCAGTATGTCTCTGGGATCGTGTTCTACCCAGCCGGGCTTTGGATAGATTTGAGGAAACTCAATGCCGTGGGCAGCCAGCACCCGGCCGCTTTCTTCAAATACCACTGCACGCGAACTGGTGGTTCCCTGATCCAGGGCAACCAGATAACGCTTTATCATGCATCTTCCCCTTTTCCTTTGTATATAGCCCCACAACAAAACCGCCGGGCAGCAGGGCGGGATGTTACTCCCTCTGCCCGCCCGGCGGCTAACATTATCTTACTTGATTTTTATGCCATAAATCTGGCTCTTGCCCTTGCCGTTGGTCCCAACTACCAGGATGTCGTTGTACACGGCGGGAGAACCGGTGATTGCGCCTTCCAGCTGAATGCTGTTCTGCACAGCGCCGGTCTGACCGTCCATCAATTGCAGAACGCCTTCGCTGTCGCCTTGAATGATCCAGGCGCTGCCGCTTTCGTTATACACGGCCACTGGCGAGCTCCAGCTAAAGTGGGACATGGTCTGCTGCCAGAACACATGGCCTGTCTTTTTATCAAAGGCAATGATCTGGCCACCCTCTGGCGTTTTAGCCACAGTAAAGATTACAAGATTGCCGATGCTTTGCTGTCCAACCACAGGCGAGGCCATCACACCGCCCGGCTCATTGGCATCGAACTCCACATTCACTGTGTAGGACCATTCCTGTTCGCCTGTCAGCGCATTCAGACGCCTGATGGTGCAAATGCCGCTCTTGCCCTGTTCCTTCACCGTATTGCCCGTGTACAAGGCCAACGTGCCGTCCTCATCAAAGTCCAAGGCAATAGTGGCATCGGTATTGTCGTCGGTATTCACAGCCCATACAGGCTTCATGGTGTTTACATCTACACACTGCAAAATGCCCGTGGCATCAGCGAAGTAGGCATAATTAGCATACATGGCTACGCTGCCCTCCACGCCGGTCTGCGTATCCTTCTGCTTGGCCGTTTTGGATTTGTAGGATACGATCTTGGGATCGATGGCCAGCTTAGACGCATTTGGGTCAAAGGTGGCGTTCAGCAGCACGGTGTATAGCATGCCATTTTCGCCCGCAACGATCATCGTATCGCTGTTCTTATCGATCAGAGCAGTGCCGTCAAACGCACCGTTGGTGCCGTAAGCGTTCTTGTCGCGGCCATTGATAAATTTCAACTGCTTCTGGTCTATGAGGTTAAACAGATAGAAGCCAATATCCCCCGTTGTGTTCCCGATCTTGCTGATGCCCTGGCCTATGGACAGCATGGGCATACCCCTGGGATCGACGGACACTGAACCCTTCAGCGGGAAGCCCACATTGATAGGATCACGAGTAGGCTGGCCATCGGCCAAGTCCAGGAAGTAGATTTTGCCATCCTGAGAGGCCAGTATGACCTCTTTCAAAGCGCTGACCGCTTTCTTCTCCTCGTTCAGGTTCATCATCGTGCGGATTTCCTTGGGCCATTTTACGATGGCCGGCTGACCCGTCCAGCCCGCGCCGTGATATGTGGAGATGCCGCCCATAGGCGCATTCCAGAGGATTTCCAGCTTGTTTTCCTGCACATTGGCAATGCCATAGGCCGCGTTCTGACGGAAGGGCCCGCCTCGGAAAGTGAGCACCGCACCGGACCAATTGGCATAGCTATCAGGCGAGCTCATTTTGACGGGGGATGTGCGAGTAAACTCGTTGAGCGCTTTACTGCCGTCGTATATTTTCGTGGTAAGCTTCAATTGGCTCGGATCAGTGCCTTCCGCCGCACCGGCCTGCATATAGGGCATTTCCGTGGGTCCGGGCGTGGGTTCCGGCGTCGGTTCTGGCGAAGGGGTCGGCTCTGCAGTCGGCTCAGGCGTTTGTGTAGGCTCGGGGGTAGGTTCCTCCGTCGGCTCCAACGTTGGCTCTTCTGTCGGTTCTTCCGTTGGCTCCGAGGTAGCTTCTGTCATCATGGACATAGCCGATGTCGTAGGTTCTGGCGTGGGTTGCTCCACAACAGGCGTTTCCGTGGGTGCAATGACAGGCGCGACGATGCTTACTTCAACCACCTTACCGCTGTCGAGCCAATTGCCTTCCGACAACAGCTGAGCGGACATCTGGCCGGTATACGCATCCTTCAAAACGAGCTTCATAGACCAGATGGTGCTGTTTTCATTCTTGACATAGGCCTCAGTGGCCTTAATCAACTCGCTGCCCACGCTATCCAAAACCCGCACACCCTCTACCGTCTTGGTGCTGGTAATGGTAAAGGCCAATTCCACTGGCGCCTGGCCAGAAGAAGGCACCACTTGGAAATCTGTTATCTGGGGCAGTTCTTTTGTCTCGGGAACGAAGATGGCTTTGACGCTCTGATAAAAGCCACCGACTTCATCTGTTATGGTTTCCTTCACATCATTGAGCGTATTCACGATGCCGCCAGCCTGCTGGTCATCCCGCTCAGGGAGCAGGAAAAACAGGCCGCCCAACGACAGTGCCACCAGCAATACAAGGACTAACAGCACCGTAAGTCCCTTGTGACCTCGGCGCTTATCCTCATCATCCTCTTCCAGATAATCCGGCACGGGCTGTGCCTGCCTCGGCCTGACTGGCGCAAATTCCTCCTGGCGGGACGAACGGGCATAGTTGGCACCAGGAGCCTGAGGCCTGCCTTGGCCCATCATAGGTCCATTTCCCTCCATGGGAGGACGGTTCATATCGCCATTTACGCGCATGGGCGGCGGCACGGGGCGCTGCTGCTCCCCCCGCATGGGCGGTGGAACCATCCTCGGCTCTTCCCGTCTTGGAGGCGGAGCCATTCTCGGTGCTTCGCGTTCAGACTCGTCCATCTGGTCACCCTGGTGCCGCTGGGAACGACGGCGGCGTTCATATCCCTGGGCAGAAACGGATGACTGCGCATCCTCTTGATAGCTTTGTTCCGCCGGACGGCTGACCCGTTTGCTGACATACTGCGTCTGGGCAGGAACATACCGCTGCGCAGGTTCCGCATCGATGGGTACGCGGGCACGTTCCGCACGAATCTGCGTCTCCTGCCCCAACTCTCCCATTCTTGGGTCCTGTTCAGATTTTTCATACATCGCCCTAGCCGGGATACGGCCATTCGGGCGATTTTGTTCACGATCGCTCAAAACACGGCACTCCTTTTCACTTCGAACCAGCTTCACCTGTCTATTATACAGAATGTTCCGTTTATCCACAAGCAAAATTCTTTCTTACTTGTAAATAATCGCATACACTCTCTATGGTAATCCTTCCCACGAATGGGCAAATGTATCCATGTAACCCGTTCCGTCGCCAACAGGCATTGTATGTATTTAACATGCACCTTCTGCAAGCGGCTGAAAAAACGTTTGCCGCCAGCGGTCAAGGGCATTTGAAAACCATGCTTCTGTGCAAACATGCTCCCCGAAGGCGCAGATGTACAGCAAGATGCCAAGGCTGATGAATGGCTGAACGAATCGCTGCTCTACAATGAAACCAGCAACGCTTTCATAACCTGCGAAGATGGCTTGCTGCTGTTCCTCCTTAGTAAAGTGCGAAGCCAGCGCACCAAGGTCCATGTAATAATAGCCATATCCCCAAAGCCCAAAATCGATAGGGGCTACCCTATCTTCATGAAGGAGCATGTTTGATTTGGATAGATCAGAATGCACGATGCCAAAGCTGTTTTTCAGTCCATCCAACTCCGTCATACGCCTGCCGATAACCGTTAAGGCTTCGGTCATGGCATTCACATGGTCCTTTGAAATCCTGCCGGAAAGACCCATATTCAAAAGCCTATCCTTCATGCTCTCCGCTAGAAGCTTATCGTACGCCCTGCCCGCAGGAGCGGGTAAAACTTCTGCTTTTTGAAAACAGCTGTGTATACGGGCAGTCATACGGCCAATTTCCGTGAGTGTTGACGGCATCAATTCAATATGCTCTAATGTATCGCCATCTAGCCAAGTGAGCAGCGTCGCATATTCTCCGCCTGGTAAGCGTGACAACACCTCACCCGCCCTGTTTAAAACAGGGGTCTGCACCGGTATATCTCCCTGTTCGCCCAAGGACCTCAATAAAGCCAACTCTCCCTGCAGCGAGGCCGCTTTGTCGATATCAAAAAGCGCCTGAGAGAAACCCTTCCTGGGCTGATGGACCCTGAGCACAAACCTATTGCCCGATATGTCTGTAATCTGCCAGGCCGCGTTTTCGTTATGCCGGATTAGCCGTGCAGAAGGCATGTCCAGTTTGTAGCATGATAATGCTTGTGAAAGCCAAAGTTCAATGCTCATGCGTCCCCCACTAGAGGCAGGCACAGCTTAAAATGGCTGGAAGTCATGCCCATCCTTTGATAAAAAGCGTGGCTTTGCTCCCTTGTCTGGCGGCAGCAAACTTCCAACTGTATGCAGCCCAAAACCTGGGCGGCCACCCTGGCTGCCTGAAACAAGGCCCGTCCCAAGCCTTGACCCCGCAGCCCCTCTTTCACCACCAGTTCCTGTATTTCCCCCACAAGCCCTGTATGATGCAATAGCCGCTGCACATGCAGGCTGATGAACCCAACCGGCTGGCCGCTAAGAAACGCCAGAAGATAGCGGATATTTTGAGCCGCAAGGTTTGCCGCATATACCTTCAAAAACGCTTCCGGGTCCAGCGACGGACCTTCCAGTTCAACCATCAAAGCGTATACGGCGTCCAAATGATGTGCTTGAGCGGGATAAACAGCAATCTGCTCCATCTGCCCTCCCTTAGGGCACAAGCCGCATGGGCACGCCCTCTCTTGACAGATATTCCTTCAAAGTTTCTATCTCCAGTATGCGGTAATGAAACAACGTGGCCGCCAAAGCCGCGTCGGCACAACCTATGGTCAAGGCATCTCTAAAGTGCTCCATGGTACCCGCGCCGCCGGAGGCGATGACCGGAACGTTCACTGCTTTGGCTACAGCCCTGGTCACGGAGATATCAAAGCCTTCCCCTACCCCATCGGTATCCATGCTAGTCAGCAGGATTTCGCCCGCGCCACGGCGCACGCCCTCCCGGGCCCACTCCAAGGCATCCAGCCCAGTGTTCACCCGGCCGCCGTTTACATACACATCCCAGCTCCCGCCTGGCCTGCGCTTTACATCCATGGCCAGCACAATGCACTGGCTGCCAAAGCGCAGCGCCGCTTCCTCAATAAAATCGGGAGTCTTTACCGCCGGGCTGTTGATGGAAACCTTATCCGCACCCAGGCGCAAAAGCTCCTTAATTTGGGTGATATCCGATATGCCGCCGCCTACCGTAAAGGGTATAAACACCTGTTCTGCCACGCGGGAGGTCACGTCCAGCATGGTTTTGCGTCCTTCGTAGGAGGCGTTGATGTCCAATAATACCAGTTCATCGGCTCCGGCTTGGTTGTACCAGACAGCCGCCTCCACGGGGTCGCCGGCGTCCCTGATGTTCACAAAGTTCGTGCCCTTGACGACACGGCCATCTTTGATGTCCAAGCAGGGGATAATGCGTTTGAGCAGCACTTTTCAGCCCACCTTTCCAGGATTCCAGGCGGCGAAACGGCGGAGCATATTCAGACCGTCGGCCCCGCTTTTTTCCGGGTGGAACTGGGCCGCTGCCACAGCGCCACGCTCAGCCACTGCAGTAAAAGGAATGCCGTATTCAGATATGCCCACCGTCCAAAGAGGGGAGATATCTGCCATCATGTAAGAATGTACAAAGTACACGCAGGGCGAGGTTCCGCCATCAAACAGCGTACAATCGCGGGTTTGAAGCGTGTTCCAGCCCATGTGCGGAATTTTCAGGCCCATTTCCGGAAAACGGGTGATGGTGCCGGGAAAGATGCCCAACCCCTCATAATAGCCGTTTTCCTCGCTGGCCTCAAACATTAGCTGCATCCCCAGGCATATGCCCAGAAATGGGGTCTTGCGGCGTGCTACTTCCAGCGCTGCTTTGTCAAGCCCTGTCTCCTTCAGGCGGGCCATGGCGTCGCGAAATGCACCAACACCGGGCAAAATCACCCGGTCAGCTTTGATCACCTGATCGGGATCGTCGGTGACAACAGATTCCTGTCCCAAATACTCCAGCGCTTTTTGTACGCTACGAAGGTTGCCCATGCCATAATCCATAATAGCGATCATACCATGTCCTCCTTGTCTGTAAGACCCAGCAGCTCTGCCCCGTTTTTATACAGTATTCTTTCCCGCTCCTGCGGCCCAAAGCCAAGCGCCCAAAAGCGTTCAAGCTCCTGCTTCGGGGTCCACATGGGATAATCAGTGCCAAAGATCACCCTGGCCACACCATAATGCTCAATAATAGCCCTGGCTTCATCCACCGGAATTGCATACAGACTGGAGGAGGTGTCCACCCACACATTGGGCCTGCCGGCAAGCATTTGATGGCCGTCTGACCACTGAGACCAGCCGCCTAAATGGGCGCAAATGGTTTTCATGTTTGGAAAACGATCCAGCACTTTTGCCATGCGCCTAGGCTGACTCGTTTCAAACCGCTTGTCCCCCGTATGGATGAGCAGTGGAATGCGGCCCTGGATAGCATCATAAATGGGATAGGCCTTTTCATCATCAATGTTGAAATACTGAAAATCCGGATGCAGCTTAACACCTTTGAGGCCCAGGGAAATCGCCCGGTCAATCTCCCCCGCGATATCAGGATGGTCCGGATGCATGGTGGCAAAGCCGGTAAGGCAGTCATGCGCCTTTACTGTTGCGGCAATAAAATCGTTGATGCGGGACACCTTTTCCCAGGTGACCGCCACAGAATGAACCAGCATATGGTTAACGCCGGCAGCGGCTTCCAAAGCGAGCAATGCACCCACCGTGCCGTCGTGGCACATGGGGATTTCATAAAACTCTCCAATGGCGTGAGCGGCTTTTAAAGCGATAGCATCAGGATAAATGTGTGCGTGAAAATCCAGGATCGGCATAAGTGCCTCCTACAGAATAAGGGATAAGACGATGAGGATATCAAAAAGATCGGCGGTTCATTGAATCAATAAGGTCTGACAAACTTGCAGGATGCATGAAAGGGGTGAAACCCTAGCATTGTAATCGTGGCGCCCGGCTTCTCCTGGCGCGCGAGGCTTGCGGAGCAAGCCTTCTTATGCGATTCACTGGCCATATGCCGGAACGAACGTATTCTCGCCCAGGCATACAGATGAATCGTGCAGTTCAAACAAATACACAGCGTTTGTTTGAAGGATCGAAAGGGGCCCCGGCATGCCGGCACCCCTTTGTGCTATTTGCTTCTATAAAGTATTTCATCCCTGCGGGGACCATTGGATACCATGCGGATAGGCGCACCGATCTTTTCTTCCAGGAAGGCCACATACTTTTTGCAGTTTTCGGGCAGTTGGTCAAAATCCCGCACGCCGCGAATGTCTTTTGCCCAGCCGGGCAGTGTTTCGAACACCGGTTTTGCGCGCATGAGCTTAGGTGTAGCCGGGAATTTATCGGTCAAAACCCCGTCAATTTCATATGCCGTGCAAACGGGAATTTCCTTCAAGTACCCCAAAACATCCAAGTTGGTCAAAACGGCCTCGGTTCCCCCCTGCACCATTACCCCATAGCGGGTGGCTACAGCGTCAAACCAGCCCACCCGGCGGGGCCGGCCGGTGGTGGCGCCGTATTCGCCGGCATCGCCGCCGCGGTTGCGCAATTCCACCGCCTCATCACCGAAAATCTCTGTCACAAAGGGGCCAGCACCCACGCAGCTGGAATAGGCCTTGGTCACACAGTAAATGTCCCGAATGTCCCAGGGCGGCACGCCGGCACCAACCGCCCCAAAGCCCGCCAGCGGGGAGGAGGAAGTGGTGTAGGGGTAAATGCCGTGGTCAGGATCACGCAGCGAGCCCAATTGGCCCTCCAGCAGTATGGTCTTGCCTGCTTTCACCGCATCGTGCAAGAACCACGAGGTATCGCACACCATGGGTTCGATTTCTTTTGCCAAAGCAGTGTACTTTTGAACCAGCACCTCTACATCGATGGGAGGCTTGTGATACAAATACTCCAGCATAGGGTTCTTCAGGGAAGCTACATTTTCCAATTTCTCACGCAGCAAAGCTTCATCAAAAAGCTGGCACACCTGTAAACCAATTTTCATGTATTTGTCGCCATAAAATGGCGCAATGCCAGACTTAGTGCTGCCGAAGGACTTGCCCCCCAGCCGTTCCTCTTCATACTTATCAAAATCCACATGGTAGGGCATCATCACCTGCGCCCTATCGGAAATCAACACCTCAGGCCTGGGCACGCCCCTTGTGACCACGGTATTCAGTTCACTTATCAACGCTTCGATGTTAAAGGCCACGCCTGGCCCGATAATGTTTACGATATGCTGATGGAAAACTCCCGAGGGCAACAGGTGCAGTGCGAACTTTCCGTACTCGTTGATGATGGTATGCCCGGCATTTGCGCCGCCCTGATAGCGGACGACAATATCGCTTTTTTCCGCCAGAACATCTGTCACTTTTCCCTTGCCTTCGTCTCCCCAGTTGGCGCCAACTATGGTGCGGATCATGAGGTTCCTCCTTTTACAGCGGCATCATCGCCGCATAAAGGCGCAAGCAAAAAGCGCCCGTTCCTGTTATACAATACGCGGGCGCTTCTGTCAAGACGAACGCGAATGGCAAAGGGCCGATTTTCCGTTCGTGTTTTTGATATTTTTATAAGTTTTTCAGCCGTTCAGTTGCCCTCAAGGTATTTTCCCGGGTGTTAAAGGCCGTCAGACGGAAATAACCTTCGCCGCTGGGGCCAAAGCCAGAGCCGGGAGTTCCCACCAGGTTAAGCTTCGTAAGCAGTAGGTCAAAAAACGCCCAAGAGGTCATGCCTTGCGGCACCTTCAGCCAAATGTAGGGAGCATCGACGCCGCCGAATACGGTCATGCCCTGGGCAATCAGGCCTTCTCTGATAATCTTGGCGTTCTCCATATAATAAGCAATTGTTTCTTTGATCTGCTTTTGCCCCTCATCGGAGTATACCGCCGCAGCTGCCACCTGCACAGGATAACTGACACCGTTAAACTTGGTAGCCATGCGCCGCTTCCACAGGTTGTTGAGAGATACCATATCGCCATTTGCGCCAAGGCCCTTTACGGCATGAGGGACAACCGTATAGGCGCAACGCACGCCAGTAAAGCCGGCGGTTTTGGAAAAGGAGTTGCACTCGATGGCCACATCCTTGGCCCCTTCGACCTCATAAATAGATAGCGGAACATCCTTGTTGCTTACGTAGGCGCGGTAGGCGGCGTCGTACACAATCAGGCTGCCATGCTCCTTAGCGTAGTCTACAAACACCTTTAACTGGGCTTTTGTCAGCGTGGTACCGGTGGGGTTGTTGGGATAGCACAAGTAGATCACGTCCACCGGCTCACAGGGCAGCGCCGGTACAAAGCCGTTTGCCTCGTTGCATGGCAGGTACACAAGGTTCGACCATTTGCCGTCTGGCCCAAACTCGCCTGCCCGGCCGGCCATGGCGTTGCTGTCTACGTAGACTGGATACACGGGATCAGTAACGGCAATTTTGGCATCCAGCGAGAAAATCTCCTGCAGGTTTCCCACATCACACTTGGCACCGTCGGAGACGAACACCTCGTCGTATTCCAACTGAACGCCGCGGGCCGCGTAATCCTTTTCCCGGATAGCGTTCACCAAAAAATCATAGCCGAAATCCGGGCCGTAGCCTTTAAAGGTTTTTACATGGGTCAGGTCGTCCACGCCCTTGTGAAAAGCTTCGATCACGGTTGGGCTTAAAGGCTGGGTCACGTCGCCGATGCCCAGGCGAATGATATCCGCGGCCGGGTTTTCTGCCTGATAGGCCTTCACCCGGCGGGCGATCTCAGCAAATAGATAGGACCCGGGCAACTTTTGATAATTTTCATTGATGCGCAGCATTTTTTCTCCTCCTTGCAGCTTTTGAATGTTCCGTATACCGGCTATTTTAGCCAGTTCCCATCAAAAACAAACTCCGCCGGGCCTTCCTGGTACACATGGTTATCCTCGGTGGACCATTCCACCAACAAATCACCACCGGCAAGTTTGACCGTGGCCCGCCTGTCAACCCGGCCTCGAAGCACCGCCGCCACCAACGAAGCACAGGCACCTGTGCCGCAAGCCATGGTTTCGCCGGACCCCCGCTCCCACACCCGCATATGCAGAAGGTCCCGGCGGATGATGCTTACAAACTCCGTATTCGTGCGCTCGGGGAAAATCGGATGGTTTTCAATCGTCGGTCCCACCGCAGAGAGATTAACAAGATCAGGATCGTCCACGAACAGAACCGCGTGGGGGTTCCCCATGCTGACGCAGGTGATTTGGTAGGTATGACCGGCGGCTTGTATTCGCTGGTCCAGCACCATTTCGCCCGGCAAGTTCACCGGGATCAAGCGGGGATTCAATTCCGGCGTACCCATATCCACCCGCACCTTGGAAACCTTTTTACCTTCCACCGTGAGCTTCAATGGCCTTAGGCCGCCCAATGTGCGAAGCATGATATCCGTCTTGTCCGTCATGCCCCGCTCGTACACGTACTTGCCGATGCAGCGGGAGGCGTTGCCGCACATTTGTGCCTCGCTGCCATCGGCGTTAAAAATCCGCATTTCAAAATCCGCTGTGTCGCTGGGCAGAATCAGCACCAGCCCATCGGATCCCACACCAAAATGGGGCTTGCTGATCGCGATGGCCAGGCTGACCGGGTCTTTAACAACCTCTTCAAAACAATTTACATAAACGTAATCATTGCCGATGCCGTGCATCTTTGTAAACCGCATTATCACCGCGCTCCTTCTTTGCGGAATAACTGGATGTTAACTCGTATTATATGAGAAAGTCCAACAAAGTTCTACAAAAGGAGAAAAAGATGTAAATTTGTCATCCAATTGCAATAAATTGTTAAGAAGACTGTTGACGTTTTCATCGAGCACTTCTATAATAAAACGGAGAGCTCATGCATATACCTTGTCCAAGGAGGTGTACAAGCATGCAAATTTTACGAAAATTTGCCGCCCTGGTGGTGACTTTACTCCTGTTTCTGCCCACAAACTCAGCACTGGTGGAGGGAAATGCCACATCGACGCTTGCCCCGGCGACCATCGCCTTTGACCCTGGAGCAGACGAAGGCTATCTGCCCGAAGGCCTGGAGCCTTACATTCGTAACGATTGGGAAAACGGTTCATGGATGTACATAACCCAGGATCTGCGTGTTCAGATCACCCGTTACCGGCAGACCACCCCCGTAAAGCTTGTGTGGTACATTGCCGATATCCGCAGTGAAAGCCAAGTCATGCAGACCATTCCCTTCAACGAGGAACGACCCGGCCGCACCAATGGCCTGCCGGAGGACATGGCGCAAAAGCACAAGGTAGTGTACGCCCAGAGCGGCGACTTCTATTCTTACCGCATCGCCAATGACAAGCGTCCCGGCATCATCATCCGCAATGGTGAAATTCTCTACAGCAAAACCTATGACAAGCCCATTCTGGCCCTGCCCAGTTTGGACAACGCCGCGTTTTTTCCCAATGGGGATATGAAGGTATTCGGGTCATATGAGCTCTCGGCCCAAGAATACATCGACATGGGCGCCACAGACGTGTTGGCCTTTGGCCCCATCCTCATTAAGGACAGTGCGGTCAATCCGGCGATGTACACCAACTTTACCCATGAGGAGCCCCGCAGCGCTATCGGCATCATCGCCCCCGGCCACTATATTGGTATGCTGGTGGAGGGGCGCACCGAATTTTCTGATGGCTGCGGCTTGCAATTTGTGGCCGATACGCTGTATGATCTTGGATGCACCGATGCTCTGAACCTGGATGGCGGCGGCACCGCAGCCATGGTGTTTATGGGCAAAAGCGTGGAGCTGGGCAGCGGCGGTGGCGTATCAGAAAACGGCAGAGCCATCCCGGATATTCTGTCCATCGGTACCTATACAGAATAAAAGGCGGCACACACATGATCCTGTTTTGCAGCGACTATCAGGAAGGGGCCCATCCCTCAATTCTTCAAAAGCTTCAGGACATCAACCTTCTACAAAATCCAGGCTACGGAGCCGATGACATTTGCCATGGGGCGGCGACGCTAATCAAAGAAAAGTGCGTCTGCCCGGAGGCTGACGTGCACTTTCTTGTCGGTGGCACACAAACCAATACAACCGTTATTTCCGCGGCACTGCGCCCCCATCAGGGGGTGCTTTGCGCGCACACGGGGCATATCAACGTACACGAGACCGGGGCCATTGAGGCAGTGGGCCACAAGGTGCTGGGGGTTACAAGCCCCGACGGCAAGATCACGGCAGCCCAGGTGGAGCGGGAAGTATTGCTGCAAGCGGACTTTGAGCACACCGTTAAGCCCGGCATGGTGTACATTTCTTTCCCTACTGAGCTTGGTACGTTGTATACGCTGGAAGAGCTTACCACGCTGCGCAAGGTTTGCGACAAGCATCGCCTGTACCTGTTCCTGGACGGTGCACGGCTGGGTTATGGCCTGTGCGGCGAAGGCAACGATGTTTCTCTTACGGATATTGCCAGGCTGTGCGACGTGTTCTATATCGGCGGTACCAAGGTTGGCGCGCTGTTTGGCGAAGCCGTAATCATCAATCATCCCGCTTTGAAAACCGATTTCCGCTACTTTATTAAGCAGCGGGGCGGTCTGCTCGCCAAGGGCTGGCTGCTTGGCGTACAGTTTCAGGCGCTGTTTGAGGATGATAAATACTTCACTATCGCGCAGCATGCCCAAAGTCTGGCCATGCTTATCCGCAATTCTCTGCGCCGTATGCACATCCCATTCCTCATCGAGTCGCCCACAAACCAACAGTTTCCCATCCTTCCTGATAGCATTATTGAAAATCTCAAAGAACGTTACACCCTGTGCTTTCAGGAAAAAATCGATGACACGCATACCGCCGTGCGCATCTGCACCTCCTGGGCTACCAGGGAGGAGGACGTGCTGGGCCTAATCAAGGATTTGAGAGAGCTCCTTTCTTAGCAACATCTTCCGTCCTGTATGAAAACGATGCAGCTCTCCGAATGCTGACAAATAGCAAGATGCTTTGCGTCTTGTTATTTTTTTGTCTAATTGTGCAAGAAAAGTAGATAATTCTAGAATATTTCATAAAATAGTGCTATTGAATTTTATTTTACGTCGAACTATACTTAGAGCTTGGCGGCCATCGGCAAGTTGTTATATAAAAAGGAGTCTTCTCATGTTATCGTATCATTATCTGCTGGACCTTGCCCTCATTCTATTATGCACTAAATTGCTTGGGCTGTTTACCCGGCGGCTGCATATGCCACAGGTGGTAGGAGCATTACTGGCGGGTGTCATTTTAGGACCAGCAGCACTGAACATTTTGCACGAAACAGATTTTATCAAGCAGATGGCGGAATTGGGTGTCATCATACTCATGTTTAACGCTGGCCTGCAAACGAATGTTTCCGAGTTAAAGAAGGCCGGAAAAGCATCATTCATCATCGCACTAGCTGGCGTTTTGGTTCCTCTAGCAGGTGGTTTCGGCGTTGCCTTCCTGTTCAACCAGGGGGCCATTGTACAGGGCAATACCAGTGTTTTTTTACAAAACATTTTTATTGGCGTCATACTGACCGCGACCTCAGTGAGCATAACCGTAGAAACATTAAAAGAACTGGGCAAACTGGATACCCGGGCGGGCAATGCCATTCTTGGTGCGGCATTGATCGACGATATTCTTGGCATCATCGCCCTCACCGTCATATCCAGCGCTGCGGACGCAAGTGTGAACATTTGGATGGTTCTATTAAAGATTCTGCTGTTCTTCGTATTTATTGCTGTGGCCGGTTTTGTGTTTTATAAAGGATTTGTCTACTTTAACCGCCGGGATGACAGGGATTTGCGCCGGTATGTCATCGTTGGCTTTGTATTCTGCTTATTGCTGGCATTCAGCGCAGAAAAGTTTTTCGGTGTAGCGGACATTACAGGCGCCTACTTTGCCGGCTTGATCATATGCAATACACAGCGGTCTAAGTATATGGCCTCCCGTTTTGAAACGCTGTCGTATATCCTTCTATCGCCCATTTTCTTTGCCAGCATCGGCCTGACGGTAGAACTGCCGAGCATGTCAACCACCATTATAATGTTCTCCGGCCTGCTGCTACTTGTTGCAATTCTAACTAAAATTATCGGCTGCGGCTTTGGTGCAAAGCTTTGCAGGTACACAAAGGAAGAGTCCATGCAAATTGGCGTGGGCATGATCTCCCGCGGCGAGGTAGCATTGATTGTGGCGAATAAAGGCAGCGCCATGGGATTGATGAACACTGTATTCTTCGGTCCAATCATCATCGTTGTCATTGCTACAACCATCATTACACCCATCCTGCTCAAGCTCGTGTTCCAAAGAGGAAGCCAAGAATACAGCACATCAGTAAACGAAGACAATCTTCTGGTGGACGAATTCAACGAGGCAGAACGTCTGGAAATGCAGGAGCAGCATTTGATTGTGGATGCAGAAAAAGCAGAAATTGCCGCACACATGGAAAAAAGAAAAAAAGTCGTATAAGCGAACTTTATCCTCACGATTTGCAAACAGCCCCTTTATCAAATAAGGGGGCTGTTTGCTGTTGTTGAGAACATCAGGTATAATCATTCGTATCATATGTAAAAGACGAATACTCACAAAGGAGTGCATATCGGTTTGTATAAGCAAATGTTCCGCTATGTACAAGATTATCTTGTAGCGGCAGGCTGCGATGAAGCTTCCAAATCAAGCGGTTATGCTTTTCGCAAACGGTCTGAGCATATAAGGCGTGTATTCCTGTGGGCGAAACGGCTCACCGAAGGAGAAGAAGGCATCAATACAGCAGCTATCCTGACCGCCGCTATTTTTCATGACATCGGCTATGCTCGTTTGCCAGAAGAGATGGAGCATGCCCAAAACAGCGCTGTCCTGTGCGAAAAATATCTTACGGAAAATGGCTATGACCGCGCGTTTATTGATCTTGTCACCTATCTTGTCAAAAATCACTCCAGCAAGGAAATGCTCAAAGCTGCCGATACACAGTTGGAATTGATATTGCTGATGGAAGCCGATCTGTTGGATGAAACCGGCGCGCTGTCCATCGTGTGGGATTGTATGGCCGAAGGCACAAAGGAGATTCAATCCTTTGAGAAGTCGTACAACCACATTTTGAGTTACTCTATGAAGGAATTGAGCATAAACCCCATGATTACAGATAAGGCGAAAGCATTCTGGGACGATAAGCAACGCCTTGCAAAAACGTTTGTGGAGCAACTGCGTTATGACTTGGGTTTGCAGGATGCAAGCTTTCAAGCAACAGAGGCCCCCTACAGAGATATAGGGGACGAATGATAAATATCAAGCTCTTGTTGTGCTCCTCGTCCTAAATTAATCCAAATTCTATCTGAAGACTCTCATACCTCTGTTTTCTTGCCCCGACAATTTCGAACAGAGGATTATATAAGCGATGCTGCAAAACATCAGCATCAATCAACACCTCATCAAAAGCGGAAAATTTTTCATCTTTGCTGCTGTGGTTATATATTGCACTACATATTGAATCTATTTCATCACCGGCGAAGCATTGCAATGAGGTTAAGATATCTCTTGCCATGTCTGAGCCTTTATGAGCATGTTCCTTTGTATCCATCGTTGAATAAGCATAGATATCGTGAAGCATACCTGCTATTGTTGCCAGCTCGGCATTTTCGCTTCTTTTCAAGGCGATCAGCGTACAAGCCTGTGATACACCATATAAATGCAGATACCCGCATCTTCTTTCATATGTATCCGGAATATGTAAAAGTATGGAATCAACATATTCTCGGACTTTCTCAATTCTATCCACGTTTCTCGCTCCCCATCACATATTTGAAATTCAAATTGGAATTTGCCAGCACTGCGCTATACTTTTCATGCGATGATGGTTCTAACGTAGTAATGATCAAACCTAAATCCCCGGTCAGGCTGAAATCGATTTGCCACAAGCGCGCTGACTTTGCAAGGTTCGTCTGGCGGCGCCTTCATAATCACCTGATTGACTTCAAAGTCATTTGCCAGTTTAGAAGCCATCAACCTGATGATTTCTGCAAAGTTCGCCTCCTGTTCATAACTGGATAACAAATCGACCCTCAAAATCCCGATAGGCGTTTCATCTCCAAAGAACCATTTTCCCCATGGCAGCGGGGCAATTTCAATCGTTCCAATCGCTTTGCCGTTTTCCTTGCTTATTACACTCCACCTGAGGAATGTACGGCGCTCATACTCCATTCGCCAGAGCCGTATCGCGTTTTTCATGACATCAATGGATGCACACCGGAATTCACCATTGCAGTTATCGTTGTTCATGTGGCTCAAAGTGACAGGGTCGCAATAGCACACTAATAAGTCCTCCGCGTCTTTTTCATGTACATGGCTGAAAATGAAATGCTCGGTTTCATACACCGGACATTCATCAAACGGGTTCACCTTTTTGCTTTGCATACGAAATCCTCCCCCCAAATGCATAATCAGCGACGAAAAACCGTCCGTCAAATTCCTGTTTATCGATCAGACGCACATTTATTTATATGCATTTTATCATGTAATTTTTTACAACTCAAGACAAGCTCCTTCAAAAATTACATTGATTACGCACAAACAAAACACCCCTTTTGCAGTCTTCAGTCTGCAAAGGGGGCATTTCCATGCAAGGTAACCAGCAAGTTACTTGCGCTGAAATCCAGAACAATGATACACATCGGGCAAGACCCTCATATAAACCCTTCCAGTTGGGAAGGATTGTTTATTACAATCAACTTATGCTCGTATGCTGCAAGCATTTTCACAAACTCCGGCCGGCCCTTTTCAAAATCCCATGTCCATTTGTACATCATGCGCAGCATGTGGAAATCTGATTTGTAATGGCATTGCTCGATACCTAACTGCTGCTTGATAAAGCGGCAGAAAATACGATACAGGCGCGTATGCAACGGCGTATCCAGAAATACAATGGTATCTGCCAAATCCAATAGGCAGTGGCAGCTTTTTCTGTATGTGCCTTCGATGATCCAGCCGCCCGCCGCATCGATATCCGCGATTATCTGCTGCTGCTCATCCGGCGTGCGCTTGTGCCGCTGTGTATCTTCTCCGCCATGAGCAATAGCATCCAGTTCATAAAAGGGAAGCCCCTTCTTTGTCGAAAGCGCCTTGGCAAGCGTCGTCTTACCGCTTGCCACAATGCCAATGATATATATCTTTTGTGTCAAGCCTTTCTCCCCTATCATTAACAGCTTGTTCAAATAATCAAATTCTCTTGCCGCCCCAAAAAACAGGGATACCCAAGGGACATTGTCCCTTGGGCAGAGGTGCAGGGGACGGTGTCCCCTGCTACGATCTGATCACAGCACCGAATTCTTTCTCGCAGGCCTTTAACACCTTTTCCACCGCACCGGTGATCTCGGCTTCGGTAAGTGTATGATCGACCGAGCGGAAGGTTAACGAGAAGGCCACAGACTTTTTGTTGTCGCCCAGCTTTGCGCCGCGGTACACATCGAACATGCGGCACTCCTCCAACAGCATTCCGGCTGACTTTTCCATGGCCGTCATGACCGGCCCAACGGGCTGATCCCCGGCCATCACCAGCGCCAGGTCACGGCTGACCGCTGGGTAGCGGGGCAAGGCCTTGACTTCGCCCATGGGTACGGCCAGTTCCATGGCAAGGGCCAGATTCACTTCCGCCAGCAGTGCCCGCTCCGGCATGTCAAAGTTGTCGCGCACATCGG
Organism: Bacillota bacterium; assembly: GCA_023398575.1. GTDB lineage: Bacteria > Bacillota > Clostridia > Christensenellales > Aristaeellaceae > JAEWAH01. Next base: position 73,006 of record JAEWSC010000096.1, read on the forward strand.
GGTGCACTTCACCCAATACCGCCAGCACTTTGTCATCTGCCATAAGCTTTGCGCTGCGGCCGGGGTGGTGATAGCTTTCGCCGCCGGGTACGATTTCCGTTTTTATGCCAAGTCCATTTAGCAGTGAAAGTACCACGCCGCGCAAGGCATAGAAATCCGCGCCGGCGCCGTACATGCCAAGGCACAGGGTGGGTGTTTCGGTAGGCAGCTTTTCTGCCGTCAGTTTGTTACCGTCAAACACCGCGGCCACTTCGTACAAGTACGCGCTGTCATTGCCCCTATTCATGTTCAAAGCCAGGGTCTGCAGCATGCCAGGGGCCAGGCTGGGCCGCATAACACGGGTATCCTCCCCCAGGGGATTCAAAATTCTCAGCGGCTTATTCCGCCCGTCCTCTTGGGGCAGATTCAGCTTTTCAATAGCCTTTTCGCTGATGAAGGAGAAGTTCATCACCTCCAGGAAGCCTTGGCCAATCAGCCTTGCACCAATACCCTCACGGAAATGCATGGCAGGGCTTTTGCCGCCGGGAGTAGCTTCGCCACGAAGCCTGGTGGTGGGAATATGCTCATAGCCATACACGCGCAGCACTTCTTCCGATAGGTCGGCCTCCCCTTCCACATCCTGGCGGAATACGGGAACGGTGGCTTCGATGGTGTCGCCATCATCGAGCGCTTTCACCTCAAAGTGCAGGCTCTTTAAAATATCCAGCATGGTCTGCGTAGGGATATCCACGCCGGTACGCCTTGCAATTCGGGCAAGAGAGCCTTTCACCACCTGTGGCTTTGCGGGGTTTGGATAAATGTCAATGATACCCGGCACCACATCGCCTGCATCCAACAGGTTGATCATCTGGCATGCTCGCTGAATAGCTTCCAAGGCCGTGGCGGGGCACACACCCTTTTCAAACCGTCCGCTGGACTCAGTGCGCATGCCAAGACTCCTGGCAGCCAGGCGGGTACCTGTGCGCGAGAAGGAGGCGCACTCGAACATGAGCGCTTGCGTGCTTTCAGTGATTTCGCTTTCCTCACCGCCCATGATACCAGCCACGCCGGTGGGACCTTCCTTATCGCAAATCAAAAGCTCAATACCGGAAAGCGTCCGTTCTTTGCCGTCCAGCGTCTTGATGATTTCATCCTTCTGCGCCTTGCGGACGATGATTTCGCCTCCCCGAACCTTGTTTAAATCAAAGGCATGCATGGGATGGCCGGTTTCCAGCATGATGAAATTGGTGATATCCACTACATTGTTAATGGAGCGCATACCGGCGGCGTGCAGGTATTTACGCAGCCACATGGGTGAGGGCTTTACACGTACGTTCTTTACCACCCGTGCCACATACCGCGGGCAAAAGTCCGCATCCTCAACGCTTACCTTCACATAGTCTTGTATACTGCCATCAGCTTCCGTAACTTTGATCTCCGGCTTTTTGAACGCTGTTTTCAAAGCCACTGCAGTTTCCCGCGCCACGCCCCAGGCACACAGGCAATCGGGCCGGTTGGCCAGAATTTCAAAGTCGATCACCGTATCATCCAAACCGAAAATGGTCTTTACATCGGTACCCAAGGGGTATTCCTCCTGGAAGACCAGCAGGCCGGCATCCCCAATAGAGGGGTACAGCTCCTGGGGCACGTTCAGTTCTGTAGCAGCGCAGAGCATACCTTCGCTCATAACACCCCGCAGCTTGCCGCGTTTAATCTTGATACCACCGGGCAGCTTGGCCCCTTCCAGTGCCACAGGTACCAGAATGCCGGGCTTCACATTGGGCGCGCCACAAACGATTTGCAAATTTGTGCCTTGCCCCGCATCCACCTGGCATACGTGCAAATGGTCGCTGCCCTCGACTTTATCCACGGTGAGCACGCGGCCCACCACCACTTTTTCAATCTCCTCACCCAGTTCCTCTACACCCTCCACAGCCGTACCGGTCCAGATCATGCGGTTTTGGTACGTCTTGGCGTCAACGGGAATGGGCGCATATTCCCTGATCCACTGCATAGGTAATTTCATTATTATTGCCCTCCTTGCTTAGCGGTACTGTTTGAGGAAGCGTACGTCACCCTCAAACATAAGCCGCATATCCCGTATGCCGTAGCGCAGCGTAGCAATGCGGTCCAAACCAATGCCAAAGGCAAAGCCGGAGTAGATGCTGCTGTCGATGCCGCACATTTCCAACACTCTGGGGTTGACCATGCCACTGCCCAGAACCTCAATCCAGCCGGTGCCCTTACAGATGCGGCAGCCGGCGCCGTGGCAAGCCACGCAGGTAAGATCGACTTCCGCGCTGGGCTCGGTGAATGGGAAGTAGCTGGGGCGGAAGCGGATTTGCATATCCGGCCCATACAACCGTTTGGCAAAGGCTTCCAGGGTGCCGCGAAGGTCGGCCATGGTTACATCCTTATCCACTACCAGACCTTCCAGCTGATGGAACACAGGAGAGTGGGTTGCATCCACCTCGTCGGCACGGTACACCCGGCCGGGGCAGATCACACGAATGGGAGGCTTGCGGGAAAGCATGGTGCGCGCCTGGGCCGGAGAGGTATGCGTGCGCAGCACGGTGTTTTCATCAATATAAAAGGTGTCCTGGGCATCCCGGGCGGGGTGGTTTTTTGGCATGTTCAAAAGCTCAAAGTTATAGTGATCCAGCTCTACCTCGGGGCCTTCTACCACTTCAAAACCCATACCGGCAAAGCAATCCACCATGTCCCGCAGTACCAGGTTCACCGGGTGGGCGGAGCCGTACTTGGGCAGGTCCCGTGGCTCTGTTACGTCCAAGGTCTCCCGTAAAAGCGCCTCTTCCCGCTCACGCCTTGATAGAAAAGCCTGTTTTTCGGTAAGCTTTGCCTCAAATGCTTCCCGTGCCTGGTTAATGAGCTGCCCTGCCGCAGGCCGCTCCTCAGGCGTCAGTTGCCCCATCATGCGAAGCAGCGCCGTCAGCTCACCCTTCTTGCCCAGCAGGTTCACCCTCAGCCCTTCCAGGGCCTGAGTGCTGTCAAGGCCTTGTAATTCTGCCTCCAGCTTTTCAGAAAGGGCACCGATCTGTTCCCGAATGTCCATGCCTTCTTCCCCCTTCAATCAATGCTCATTCAGATGCGTATTCCCGGCAATAAAAAAAGCCCCGTCCATGGGACGAAGGCATGCTGCCGCGTGTTACCACCCAAATTCCGCACAGGATTCCTCCTAAGCGCTCGCCGCGTGCTAACGGGGGCGTACCCGTCCCTGCCTACTGCCAATTTCACCCGTCACCATTTTCATAGTGCTTAGGTGGTTTCAGCCACTTGAAAAATGGCTTTTCACAGGTTTAAGCGGGGAAGCTCGGGAGGGAATTTCCTGCGGGCTTTGCGGATGGCTTTCAGCCGGCGGCCATCCTCTCTTTGGCATTGCCTTATTGCAGGCGTTGTTCTCCGTCATCGCCTTTATTGGGTTGGATTATAGCACAGTTCTCTTTTTCTTTCAAGCGCATCTTTTGGATAAAAAAAATTGAGGAAAATTTGTCCCGCAGAATGTGATTTTACTCTGCACAAAAGCGTCTATGGTATATAATGGGTCTACAGGAAGATAGACGCCATGGAAGGGAATATGCCAATGACAAAAAGAATCCATCTGATAATGCTTATCTTGGTCATGCTCTGCATGCCTGCCCTGGGAGAAGGTTTGATTCCGGCTGCCCCCGCCAAGGATGCCTTGTTGGAAGCATACACCAATGTACGTTTCAATATCCGCCAGGAACCGGAGGAATCCAGCCATCGCCTAAAAGCTGTTGAGGATGGAGAAAAGGTGCAGGTGTTCGGCACGGGCAAAGAATGGTCCATTGTTACCTATGATGGGGTCATGGGTTACTGCAAAACAAAATGGCTGTACCGTTACCGCTCCCTTCAGCCATATACTGCACAAGTGCCCGGCGCGCAGTTGCAGGCCGGCATTGCTCAAGTAGCAACACCTGTGCATGTGTCTACTTCCGGTTATGGCGGGAATCTGCTCAAGGAAAACGACCAACTCACTGTGCTCAGGCTGGAAGATGGCTTCGCCACCCTTTCCATAATGCGGAGCACCACACAAATACCCGCCTCTCACCTATCATTTACCTCGTTTGTTCCTTGGGATAAAGCAGAACCGGGAGATGTGATTGGCGGTTTTACAACCTACTATAATGAAACCACCGGCGGAAAAAAGTATAGCGCCAATAGGCACTTTAACATTGACTTGGCCGTAAAACGAATGCATGGCACGGTAGTAGCCGCTGGGACTGATTTTTCCTACAACCGCCTTTGCGGCCCCTATACCCAAGAAAACGGCTATAAGCTTGGCCCCAACATCAGCAGTGACGGTGTTGGGTATGGCGGAGGTGTTTGCCAGCTAAGCACTACCCTGTATAACGCCGTGCTAAATCTTCCCCTGCAGATTACGGAATGGGCCATGCACAGAGAAAGCGGCGTCGCCTATATTCCAAGGGGCTTTGACGCTGCGGTCGGTATATACAGTGATTTTTCTTTTACAAACATTTTGCCTTATGACATCCGCTTGGACGTGTTAGGCCAGGAAGGTATACTGACTGTCATCATCACAAGGAATGACACCAACTGAAGGAACCGGGGATTGCAAAATGGGTGCGGGTGAAGTAAGCTATATGTGCTTACTATTTCCCGAAAGGAACTTCTTATGTCTCATTCACCATATTCGCTTTTGTTATCCGACGCCGACAACACGCTTTTTGACTTTTACGCCGCAGAAAAAGCCGCACTAAGGGATGCCATGGCTTTTTGCGGCCTTACCTTTACCGAGGAAGCCGCCGCGTTGTATTCGCGTATAAATGAAGCATTGTGGAAAGCATTTGAGAAAAAGGAGATCACCCAGGATGCTTTGCGGATAGAGCGCTTTCGCCAGTTGCTTTCCCACTTTCCGGATACCGGCTTTTCCGCCGAAGATATCGGCCTGCATTTTACCGGCCAGCTGGGCCTGTACGCTTTTTTGCTGCCCGGCGCGCTGGAATTCGTGCAAGAAGTCTCCAAGCACATGCCCATCGTTTTGGTGACCAACGGCATTGCCTCGGTACAAAAATCCCGCTTGCAGCGCTCTGTGATTGCGCCATACATTAAAGATGCCGTCATCAGCGGCGAGATTGGTTCCTCCAAGCCTGATCCCCAAATGCTGTATATCGCCATGGAGAGGATGGGCATCACCGATAAAAGCCGTGTGATATTGCTTGGCGACAGCCTTTCCGCCGATATCGAAGCAGCCAGGCGCGCCGGCATTGCCTCCATCCACCTGTGTGGCGAGGGCAACAAGCAGGATATAACACCTGCCGATTACCAGGCAGAAACGCTTGAAATGGCTAAACAGATTCTGCTTATTAATTGACAGCTCTTGCTTGTCCGGCATACAATACATGCACAAATAACACCCAAAAGGAGGCTGCGCCATGACGTTTTTTCCCATCAAGTTGAATAACCTGCAATATGCAAAAGACCGGACGCAGATATTAAAGGGTGTTGACTTAACCCTTATGCCTGGAGAATTTTTGACCGTGCTAGGGCCAGAGGGTTGCGGGAAAACGGCACTGTTTCACATCCTAGCCGGGTTTGTAAAACCCACCTTTGGGCGGGTGCTGTTAAGCGGACAGGATGTGACTGACCTGCCCGCTGCCTGCCGGGAATTATGCGCAACCTTTGCCGGTATGCCGCTATTCCCTCACCGAACAGTTCTCACAAACGTGGCCTTTCCGCTGAAAATGCGCAGCGTACAAAGGAAAGACCGGCGCAGCCGAGCCATGCATATGCTGGCTCTGGCTGACCTGGAAAACGCGGCGGAAATGTATCCACGCCGTCTAACGAACTATCAATATGTCATGGCTGTGCTGGCAAGGGCACTGGTAGTCAGGTCCCCACTGCTTTTATTGGACGATCCCTTTTCCTCCCTGGCGGAGCCTGACCGCCGCTTGGCGCTGGCCTTTATAAAGGCGTTGCAAAAGCAATGGCATTTCTCTGTGCTGTACTTTACAAGAAGCCGGGAAGAAGCCATGGCCGTCTCCCACCGCATTGCACTAATGGAGAATGGGCGTATTGAGCAAACCGGTACGCCGGAGGAGATTTATCATCACCCTGACAGCATTGCTGCCGCCAAATCCATGGGCCCGGTTAATCTTTTGCCTGGCGTGGTGACCGCCAGGCGGCCAGATGGACTGGTTGCCCTGGACATGGATGGCCTGACGCTGACAGCCAAGACCTATGGACCGCCGCCAGCCATCGGCGAGGATGTGCATTTGTGCCTGCGCCCGGAGCATATACAGGTATTCGATTCACCCAGGCCTGAAGGCCTTTTAAGCGGTGTGCTTGGGGAAACGAGGCTTGTAGGCCCACGCCCCTTTAGTGTGGTGCTGCTGCCTACCGGCCGGGAGCTGATATGCGATGATGCCAAGGCCTTTTCCCTTAAATCCGGCAGCCGTGTGTTCCTGGGATGGGATCAAAGCAAGACTTCTTTGCTGCCCACAGAAGAAGAGATCGGATTTCGCACCGCCCATCGCACTCAAAAGGCGGTGGCATTATGACGCATGAAAAGCGCAGATATCCCATCCTGCTGTGGATTTTTGCTTTCCTTTTATCGGTACTTATCATCGCAGGCGGTCTATATTTCATTTGGCAGAACAACGCAGGCAGCGCATTGCCGTCAGGCACATTCCATGCCTTGGATAGCGCTTTTTTTGCATGGACGCTGCCCATTGTATATACGGCTCTTATTGCTGCATGCCTGTGCCTTGCCGTGGGCTTCATCTTGGGGGGACTGCTGGCGCTAGCAAAACACCGGACAGGGATTCTTATAGCTGCCACGCCTATTCTCATTCTTGCGGGCGGGCTTTTGTTCTTTTTCGAGCAGCTTGCATTGTATCTTCCCCAGCCCTTATCTGATGTGCTTATTCAAGCGGGCGGCCACCTTCCCCCGTCTGTACTCATCGCCATTATCTTGCTTCCTTTGATGATGATCTGCATAAGTTCCTTTACATTATCCTTGGATCCACATCTTTATCAAGCAGCCATCAGCCTTGGCACATCGCCGGCAGGCGCCTATACCAAACTCTTATTCCCCCGTCTTATCCTCAAAGCGGTCCCTTGCTATATTGCTATTTTGCCCTGTGCCTTTTCTCTTGCACTAGCAAACAGCCCGCTGCTTGATTTCTCTGTAGATACCTTGCTTATTCTATATATAGCGCTCATATCCGCCACTTTGATCTTGCTGTTCATCATTTGTCTAATAACAAGAAAACCAAGGAGAATATCACCATGCTGATTCAAAATGCCACCGCCTATGTGAATGGCGAATTTCTCGAACGCACCTGTGTCCGCACTCAAGACAATATAATTACAGAATTTGGTACAAACCTTATACCAAGGGTTGATGAAGAAGCTATTGACCTGAGCGGAGATTACTTGCTGCCAGGGTTTGTGGATGTGCACATTCACGCCTTTTTGGGCAAGGACACCATGAGCGGCGAAGAGGCCGTTCGCCACATGAGCCGAGAGCTAAAAAAGTGTGGCGTAGCCGCCTTTTTGCCAACCACCATGAGCGCGTCTTTGGAAGACACAAAAGCCGCTCTTGCCGGCATTGGCGCTGTGATGAAAAATCCCGAACCAAATGGCGCCATCGTCCTGGGTGCACACATGGAAGCGCCCTTTTTAAGCGCCCACCGGTGCGGAGCCCAGGTCGCCGCCCATTTTATTCCCCCAACCATGGAAGCTTGGATGGAAATGACGGGGGATTTTGCATCCACCGTTCGCATCATCACCCTGGCGCCGGAGCTTGACGGGGCGCAAAATTGGATTCGCGAGATTACCGGCCGCGGGGTTGTGGTATCCATCGGCCATTCCGACGCCACCTGCGAGCAAACACACCTGGCCGGGGATTATGGCGCAACCCACGTGACCCACCTGTTTAACGCCCAAACGCCGCTGCATCACAGAGACCCCGGTGTACCCGGCGCTGCACTTACCGACAGCCGCTTGTACGCCGAAATCATCGCCGACGGTATCCACCTGCACCCGGATATCCTGCGACTTACCCTCCTTGCCAAGGGCCGCGAAAAAACAGTGCTGGTATCTGATGCCATGGAAGCCGCCGGAATGCCGGAGGGTGTTTACCAATTGGGGGGGCAGATGGTGTATGTAAAGGATGGCGCTGCCAGGCTCACATCCGGTACGCTGGCCGGCTCTACCCTCACCATGGCAAAAGCTCTTCATAATATGATCGGCTTTGGCATACAACCAAAAGATGCTGTATACATGGCCACAGTATCGCCCGCCGAATCTATAAACGAAGCGTTGGCCGGCCGCATTGTACCCGGAGCACCAGCCACCATGACCCGCTGGAACAAAGCCTGGAACATGATTTCCGTCATTGGATAGCAAATTTTCCGCCAGGTCCACGTTTTGGCAGGGATTGCGCATGAAGAATAAGAAAATGACTCAAACTCCCCCTGTCGGCAATACCGCCTTCGGGCATTTCTATTGCTTGGCAGGCGCTTTTGCGTTACAATAAAAGGGGCACATCCCCTTCAGGAGGAATCCCATGGAATCTAAACCCTGCGGCACGCCCCAATACGGGCAGTTTCTGCAAAAGATAAAGGAACGGATTCCGCAGGACAGGATACTGCTTCAAGCCCCCATGTCACAGCATACGACGCTGCGCATCGGCGGCCCTGCGGATATATTGGTCACAGCCCAAAGCACAGAGGAAATCGCCTATCTACTCAGAAGTGCCAATGAACATAACATTCCCATGATGATGCTTGGCAACGGCAGCAACCTGCTGGTCAGGGATGGTGGCATCCGTGGTCTGGTGGTACAGTTTGGCGAAGAAATGACCACCATCATGGTGAAAGGTCTAACGCTAACTGCCAAAGCCGGAGCATCCCTTGCCGCCGTTTCTAAAGAAGCAGCCAGGCATGGTCTAGGCGGCCTATGTTACGCATGCGGCATACCCGGCACAGTAGGCGGGGGTGTATATATGAATGCCGGCGCCTACGGCGGCGAATTGAAAGAAACCATATCTCAGGTAGAGGCCATCACGTTGGATGGGCAGATACATATCTATACTGGGGAAGAAATGCACTTTGGCTATCGCCACAGCCGCGCTCAGGAGGAGGCGATGATTATCACCTCCGTCACCTTTACGCTGACCCCCGGTGATAAAGATGCTCTTTGGGCAGACATGAAGGAATTCAACCGCCGCCGCAACGAAAAGCAGCCCATGGATGTGCCCAGCGCCGGCAGCACCTTTAAAAGGCCGGAAGGACACTTTGCCGGGCAGCTCATTGACCAATCTGGCCTGCGGGGCGTAAAGGTTGGTGATGCCCAGGTCAGCGAAAAGCACGCCGGGTTTTTAGTGAACGCTGGCAACGCCACCGCACAGGATTTTCTTGATTTGATTGCCCTGGTTCAAAAAACCGTTCAGGAAAAGCACGGCGTTCTATTGACGCCAGAAGTGCGCATCGTAGGGGAAGATGTCCCCATGACATTTATTTAATATTTGCGAAAGGGTGGAAGCAGCCATGCGTTTTCTGATCCTGACAGGCCTGTCCGGGGCCGGCAAAACGGTTGCCATTCGGCACCTGGAAGACCTGGGGGCATTTTGCATCGACAATCTTCCCCCCATGATGATCATCAAGTTCATGGAGGCCTGCCATTCATCCCACATGCGGGTGCCTTTAGTGGCCATGGCAGTGGATGTGCGCAGCGGCGAGTTTTTTGACGCGCGGGCTGTGCGCAAGGTCATAGGTGAAACCAGGGAGATCGGTTTTCAAATTGAAACCCTGTTTATGGAAGCCAGCGACGATGTGCTGGTAAGCCGTTACAAAGAAACCCGCCGCGACCACCCCCTGGCCAGCGAGAGTGTGGGGCTTCAGGAAGCGATTTTGGCGGAACGGGAGCTTTTACAGCCGCTTCGGGAAGCCGCCAATTATCTCATCGATTCCAGTGCACTTCGGCCAAGAGCCCTACAAAAAATGCTCTCTGACATCCTTTCCACACAGGCTGACCCGCAATACATGCGCGTGGAGATTCTCTCCTTCGGCTTCAAACGCGGTCTGCCCCGCGAGGGCGACTTGGTATTTGACGTACGCTTTTTGCCAAACCCCTTTTATGTGGAAGGTCTGGGCCGGCATACGGGGCTGGATGAGGATGTGAAAACCTTTGTGCTGGAGCATCCCGTCACGTCAGAATTTTTGAACAAATCCATGGACATGCTTCACTTTTTATTGCCTCACTATCAAGAAGAAGGCAAGCACCGCCTGGTGGTAGCTGTTGGCTGCACCGGCGGCGCCCACCGCAGCGTGGCCATTGCAGAAGAGCTTGCTCAACGCCTGCGGGGCCAAGGCCTGCGGGTGGATGTAAACCACCGGGACCTAGACCTGGAACAGGCCCATTGGAAGATGCTATAGCAGTCAAAGCAGTGACTGCGCCACTTCTTTGAGTTATTACTTTTCACCTGCAAACCGACAATTGCCCTTCGCTTCGCTCGGTCAACGTTCCGTCTTAAAATGGATAGTCATTTCAAGACTCCAGGTTCAGGCAAGCCCTCACCATGGTTTCGGCCGGTGAAAATGCAAGGAACATTTGCTCCGCAAACCCCGCTCAACCGGCAAGGCCGGGTGATACGATTACAAACGAGGGACCTGCGGGCCCTCGCTGCTCCCCGCAAGTATGTCATCATTAAGGTCCTTTTAGCTTACATTATATCGACCTTATAAGGAGGGTCCCTTGTCTTTTTCCTCCACCGCCAAGGATGAATTGGTACGGCTGCCATTTGGTAAGCCCTGCTGCATGCTCAGTGAACTCGCCGCCCTTTTGCAAACCTCCGCGTCCCTATCCTTAAAAGGGGGCGGACAGGTTCGTTTGGCATTTCGGGTAGAAAGCGCCAGTCTAGCTCGTCGTATTTTTTTGCTGATCCGCACGCTATTTTCCATTACCCCATCGCTGCATTTTGTGCGCCACAGCCGCCTGGGCGGCCAGCGCAGTAGCGTATTGACCTTGGAGAACCAGGGCGCGCAAAAGCTGCTTATTTCCCTTGGCATGATGACCGTGGACCCGGATGGGACCACCCACCTTGTGCGAACAACGCCACGGAACGCTGCTCTTCGCCAATGCTGCCGCAAGGCCTTTTTGCGCGGCGCATTTTTAGGCGCAGGTTCAATCACAAACCCGGAGAAGGGATACCACTTTGAAATTGTCACCGGTGAGCCTTCTCTTAACGATGCTCTAATAAAAATTATGGAAAAATCGGGTATTCCGGTAAAACAGATGTCTCGCAAGGGGCTAATGGTGATATACTTAAAAGAAAGTGAACAGATCGTTTCCACTCTGGGCTTGATGGGGGCGCATCAGGCACTGATGCAGCTGGAAAATACACGCATTCATAAGAATGTCATGAACTATGTCAACCGCATGATGAACTGTGACGCCTCCAACATGGAAAAGCAATTGGATGCGTCCCACCGGCAGATAGAAGCCATCCGCACGCTTTCCATGACAAAGGGCTTAGGCTCGCTTCCCCCTGCGCTGGAACAGATCGCCAGGCTGCGGCTTTCTCAGCCCGATGCCTCGCTGCAGCAACTGGGTGAAATGTTGAAACCACCCCTTGGCAAATCAGGCGTCAACCATCGCCTGCGCAAAATTGTCGCTTTATGCCAAGCGCTTGATATACACAAGGAGGAAGAGCCATGATACGTAGAGAAGTCGCCCTGCCAAGCCAGGAAGCATTGCAGCGCCGCACCGCCGCCCAGCTGGTGCAGGTAGCCAGCCGCTTTGACGCCCGGATCATGATCGAACATCAAAGCAAGATCATTAACGCCAAAAGTATGCTAGGCCTTTTGTCCCTTGGCGCGTCCATTGAGGGCAAATTGTATCTGCTGGCTGATGGCGAAGATGAGCAGCGGGCTGTAGATGCGATATTGCACCTTTTGAGCACCAATTTTGAAGCCTGAATGCTGACAGCAGGTATGCCAGCCTTGAGCTGGTCTGGTTATGATTGCAAAAAACAGGTCTGGGGACAATGTCCTCAGACCTGTTTTTCCATAATGCATCTGTTCATTGCCGGCCGTATTACTTATACGTTTGGCAGAACACCTTTACATACCAGTTCTTATCGTGCAGCTTGTAGCACACCTTTTCATCGGTTTGCATCTCTTTGGGCAATGCCTGCATGTTCCGCATCTTTTGAGCAGCATCTTCTGTGCTGTCGTAATAGTACTGGTATTTTTTAACCCGGCTGGATACGTTCCCCTCGATGGTAGTTAACAAGTACCGGCCTTCGCCCACATCCTGAACCTCTACCACCATGCCTGTATGGATGTTGTTGTAGGACCTGCCGGTCACGCTGTAGATGACCATATAGCCTGGCCTGGGGATATTGGTAGTCCGCTCCATCGTTTGGTAGCCCTTGAGAATCTTGCCTACCCCCGCCTCGCTGATGGCCCAGGTGACGCTGTCGTCCACCTTCTGTGCCTTTTCCACACGGGACATGGGTACGCCGGCTTCCTCAAAGCAATAACCCACAAAAGCGCCGCACCAGCCAAATGCCACGCCGCTTTTACCGGCGTACCATTTGGTATATTTGTTAGCACGCTTTAGTCCATGTCCATCCAGAGTGACAAATTCGCTTTGGGCAACAGCGATGGCTTTCTTAATTAGTTCAGTGGGCACATGATCGCTGACAGTAAGGTTATAAACCGCTGTCTGGCCGCCGGATGCGCAAAGAACCTGACAGGCACCCTCCGCCAGGGCAACAATATTCCCCTGTTCATTCACGATGGCGACGGCCTCGTCGCTCGTTAACCAACTATCTGCCACTGGGGCTGCCATCGTTTCACCAGGGTGCATGAACAGTGCTTTCAACGCGTCTGCTTCCTGTGCCTGGGCCGTGCCCAGCAGCAGGAAGACTGTCAGCATAAGGAGAATCAATTTCTTGCCCATCAATCATCCCTCCGTCATTCCCCTGAGTATATCACACAACAGGGGCAAATGGGCAGAAAAATAAGCTTTTGCAAAAGGTTTTGCAATTGTTAGAAACCGCCGCCTATTCCTCCCCATCCCGGTCCCTGTTCTGACTGCGGCTGGCCAAGCCTGAAAGCATGATCATCAAAAGACTCACTGCGGATATGATGAACAGAGCCATCGCCGAGTTATCGCCATCCTCCGCAGGCACCGCTGTATGCACAAGCCCGCCGCGTATCACAATGACAGCCGCAATGGCCGCTACCGCCACGGAAAAGCCTGCGATGATGATGGTTTTACGCTGTCTTTGACCCGCTTTTTCTCCCGGCGGAAGATACGCGCCGCCAAGAATCAATCGTGTTTGGTAAATGCCGGCACACACCGTTAGTAGCGCCATCATGTTGGCCGGATAGGGCAGCCACTGAACTCCCGCCCCATTTAAGGCCGTATCAATGAGTATCAAATAGAGCAGCAGCAAAAAGCATTGATGCCCGATTTTGTTGCGATACTCCCTCTGCCGCTCGTCCAGAACATGCTTTTCAAACCTCATTGTGATCCTCCTCCCAGAACAGTTGGTCCAGGCTCCTGCCCAGCACCTTGCAGATGGACACGCACAGGCGGATGGTAGGATTGTACTCACCGTTTTCAATGGCGTTGATGGTCTGCCGTGTCACCCCAACAGCCTCTGCCACATCCTTTTGTGACATATCCTTTGCCGCCCTGGCCGCTTTCAAGCGCAGGTTCTTGCCCATGCTTCAGCCTCCTTTGTTTCAGCGCCACAGCCAGAGTATAACCTATTTTAGACTTTATGTCAAATATATCTTACTTTTTGTCTGGTGATGGAATGACATAAGTGTTTGCCGAAGGGAAACCCCTCCATTGTACTTGCTATGATGATTGGCATTGAGTATTGTTAAGACAGTACGCATGAAGCAATTTAAACAGAGTTTTCCTTCGCCTTTCCAAAAAGCACAAAGCGCCGAGCATGATGCTCGACGCTTTGCTTCTTGATTGAAAACGCTCATCCCTGTTTCACGGTTTAAACCGCAGGCTGATATCCCTTTCCTTATGTGCCCGAGCCGGGTCGTAGACGTCCCAATACACCGCCTCTTCATTGTACTGGGTACGGGGCGCTTTTTGCTCGGCAGGATAACCGAGGAGCACCACACTGTTGACCGATACGTGGTCTGGAATGTTCATAAGCCCGCGTATCTTTTCCCGGTCGATATCTCCGATCCATACCGTGCCCAAGCTCATTACTGTTGCTGCCAGCAATATGTTCTCAATAGCGGCGCTGGTATCCATTTCCCCATCGCTTTTCCAGGGGATATAGCTGGTATTGGCACAGACTACAATGGCTGCCGGCGCGTTGTAATACCTGCCGTTGTTTTCACCAATGCACTGCTTCAGTTGTGCCACCCTATCAGATGAGTCAACGATGATGAACTCCCATGGCTGCAGATTACAAGCGGATGGTGCCGCCATCGCCGCCTCCAGCAGCGTCTTGATCTTTGCCCGCTCCACAGGCTTTTGCGCGTCATACACCCTTGTGCTGCGGCGCTTTAACAGAATATCCATCAAGGTTTGAAGCTGGTCCATACAGAATCCCTCCATCATATAAATCCCAGTTAATGATATCCCTGCTGCCTATTTGTGCCACGCATAGGTAAGCTCTGTTAAATCACGGCCCCACATTTGAGTTTGATTCTCCGACACCTTTTGAAACCCAGCCTTTTCATACATAACAATGGCGGTCTGCTGGTCCTTTGTTGTGAGCAGAAATACCTCCCGGTATCCTTTTTCCTTCACATAAGCCAACGCCTCTCCCATCATCCTTTTGCCAAGGCCGATCCCACGGTACGCCGGGTGCAGAATGAACCAGCGCAGCTGGGCCCGTTCTTGCGTGTGGCCCACGATGGCAATCGCGCCGACCATCCTTCCCCCATCCTCAGCAAACCAAATACTGTCTTTGCCGTCGTCATAATTCGTAAGGAACTCATAAAAGGTCTTGCATACATATCCTTCAAAGTCAAAGTCATAGCCGCATTCCTGACGGTATATCCACCCGTGCATGGAGATTAAGCTTCCCACATCCCCAGGCATAAGGCCCTGGCGGATTGTCACACGCCCCTTCTTTAAGGCTGTCCCTTCGTCAAATGCTTCCTCCACGGCCGCAATGCCAAAGGCCAGCTGTTCCCGTTTCATATCCGGCAGTTTCTCCATCAGCCCGGTGATCTGGTGTTCAGAAAGGCTGTCCAACCGCAAAAATGTCTCCCTGCCCTTGCCAGTCAAAAATAAAAGGGATGAGCGCTTATCCTCTATGGATGGTACACGCTTCACAAGCTCCCTTGCCTCCAAGCCTTTTAGCAATCTGCTGAAATAGCCGGGATCAATGACAAGCTCCTCCGTCAGCTGCTTGGCACTTTGCCCTGCGTTATAAAACAGTTCGTACAGTATACGGGCCTCCGGCAAGGAGAAGCCGCTGTGATGCATGCTCTTATCCAGCAAGCCTAGTATGTTTGTATAAAACCGGTTGAACCTGCGTACAGCATACACTAAAGATGGGGATACCGCGGACATAGTACACTCCTCCTAAGCGAATTGTCCGCAGTATAGCTAATTTGTTTGACTTTGTCAACTATATTTTTCTCGATATCTACCCTGCCTTTAACTATATTTTGAACTCATAATACGCCATGGTGGAGGTTGTCTCAAACCCGCAGGACTCATACAAGTGCAATGCATTGGCATTTTCGGTAACCACCTGCAGCATGATTTCCTTGGCGCCCTTTTCCTTGAGCTTCTCCACACCAGCAAGCAGCAAGGCACGGCCAAGACCTCGGCTGCGGTATTCCGGCAGCACACCCAAACCGTAAATGCCGCCCACGTTTCCACTTATCTGCGCATGCACTTTACCCACGATTTCACCGTGAGCATACGCGATATATATAGTCATGCCCCGCTTTTCCTCTTCCTCCGGCAGGATCATCCCCCTTGACGGCGCTTCCTCCTCAGTCTCTTCAGTCGCATGCAGTTCATCGCCAAAATAAATGGCGTTCTGCCTTGCAATTTCCGGCGCGTCACCATTTGTAGCCTTTCGTAACGTAAGGTGGGGAACAGCCTTCTTCTCCCCCTCATGCTTCACATACATTTCATACTCAGAGTGCTCATGCTTTGCGCCAAGTGCCTGTACAAACCGCTTTCCCGCCTGCCCGCCGCCATCGCACAACAACAGTGCCTTTACGATGCCCCGGCGGCGAAGCTCTGCCACCGCTTGCTGATGCAAAGCCGTAAACACGCCTTGTCCTCTGTAATCCGGGTGTACCATGCCGTTTATTTCCGGCACGGATAACGGGCCGCCAAAGCAGCCAATGCCAATATAGCCGATGAGCTTTTCTCCGTCATAATACATCAGCTCATTGACATCTTTAAGGCCGCCAGTCCTCTCCTTTTCCTTGGCCACCGCCAGCTTGTAGTCCAACTCCAGCTTCAATGCGGTTCCGTCATGCTGCGTGCAAACAGCGGCCAACCCGCTGATGGCAGCATACTCCTCATCGCATAAATACTCCGTTAGTTTGATCCATGGCTTAACAAGCTTAGTCATATCTGATCCCCTTCTACTTATTATCTTTCGTGCTGAGTGAGTACAGGAATTTCATAAAAGCATCCACATCAATGGGTTTTGCAAAATAGCGGTCGAATTTTATCTGCATAGCGGCGCCGGCCTTCTGTTGCTTTGCAAAACTCGTTAGCGCGACCATTTTTGTATCTTTGAGATTCGGTTCCCTGCGCAGATACTCAACAAACCCATGCTCCTGCGCGCAGACCATGTCGATATCGCAAACAATTACATCCGGATGATGCTCCTCTGCCATGGCTATTATTTGTGCCTGGGTCGAGGCAAAATGGCAGACATATCCTTCACGCATGCACAAGCCACCCAAGAGATGGGCATAATTGTGCTGATCTTCAACAAGCAATACTTTCAGCCCATAGCGCTTCTGCATTGGAATACTTTCTTTTGCTGATAACTCATTTTCGCTGGCGGCAGCCGGCAACCGGATCAAAAACCGTGCTCCCTGCCCCAAACCGTCGCTATGAGCACTTACAGAGCCCCCATGCAGCGCCACAATGCCCTTGACAATGGAAAGGCCCAATCCCAGGCCATCTCTGCTGCGGCCAGCCGATGCTTCTACTTGCTTAAAGGGCTGGAACAACTGGGGCAGCACCTGAGGTTGTATGCCTATGCCATTGTCTTCAACGCATATGACCACCTCGTCCAGCTCAGCAAAAACAGTCACCACCGCTGCCCCACCTTCATCCGTAAACTTTAACGCATTGCTTAATAGATTGCCAATCATCTGCCTGAGCCGCACCGGATCGGCAAACAAATCAATACTCTTGCTCCTTGCGTAAAAGTTCAACCCTATCTTCTTTTTCTCAAATTGCGGACGCATATCCTCCAACACCTGGCGTGTCAACTCATTCAGCTCCACCTTTTCCTTTTTTAGAAGAATTTTGTTGTTGCTGATTCGGGTGACTTCCAACAAATCATCCACCAGATGGCATAGCTGTTTTGTTTGCCGCTTCATAATATCAATGGCATAGGCAGCTTCATCCATATGCTTTGCCGACTCCACCAGATCAAGCCCCACCGAAATGGCTGCCAGCGGATTTCGAAGCTCATGGGACAGGGTACTTAGAAATTCATTCTTATTTCTGTTAGATGCTTCCAGTTCCTCCACCAAGCTCATTGCTGTGGCCTGACTTTCCCGAAGCGAAATTTCTGCCTGTGCCCGCTCGGCCGAAGTAAAGGTACGCTCAGCCGTTTCCTCTATCAGGAATATTTCCTCCGACGACCACCACCTGGGTTCAGCGTGGAACACGCATAGGCAGGCAGCCAGATTACCATTTTTGAAGATAGGCACATTCACACAGGATGCAGCGTTCAAGCTTCTGAACACTTTCATCTCTGCCTCTCCCCATCGGTGGTCGTGCCGCACATCGTAGACAATGGTCAGTCGGCCAGTCACAAGGCCTTCAGCCAAGCGCTTGATGGAAGCCAGTGGGAAAACGCCAAGGGCTGCCGGCTCGTCTGCCATATGATAATCCCGTTGCAAGGCACAGTATATCATGCCGTCCAATGCTGTGATATCACCATAAATGACTCTGCTGGCATGCAAATGCCTGCCCAGCGCCTTGATGGCAGCCTCCTTGATATCTAATGGATCAGATAAAAAGCGTATGGCGTCGCTAAGCCTCAAAAGAAATGACTTTTTGTCAGAAATCTGTTCATAGGCACTTCCCGCGGTTGCCTGCTCCTCCGTATCGTATATATATATGTGCAACCCACTAGCCGCCGGTTGCGCCAATATACAAAAATGCCTCATTTCCCGAATGGTAAAGGGTCGTATATACTGCATAACATTCGTCTGTCTGGCCTTCAAAAACGCTTGTTCCAGTGCGGTGCCAAGGAGATAAGGATATTCCTCCCAAATCACTTTTCCCATCAGCGTGTCGGGATTTCTTTTCAGGTATACCGGCGCGCGATGATTGATGTATGTGAAGCGCCACTTATTATCCAGGGAATAATATCCATGGGGTATATTGGCCATAGCGAAATTGTCCATCAAACCTCGAACCATTTCTTTTTTCCTTCCACGAAACATAAAACTAGCAGAGTCCATGCGGCCATCTGCCCACCCCTCGGGTGAAATAATTACACGATAATTCTTGTCATATTGAGCAATATAAACGAGATTCTCCACCGAGAATCAGTATTCATCCCTAGCGAAAGACAAGCGCTTTGACACCAATCCTGCTTAAGTGGTTAGAAGACCTCGTCTTTTCGCATGGCGGCATACTGCCTGAGGGCACGCACACACGGCGGGGATATATTTTCAGGCAGGTGCTGCCACGAGAAAAAACGCACCTCGCTGCTTTCCACGTAATCTGGAACAGCCTCGCCCGTATAGTCCCTGCACAGATACACGATATCCACATTGGAAATTTCATCGCCGTTGGGATACACATGGCGCATATCCCTGCCGGAAAAGACACCAAACAATTTAAGTGCGCCCGCCTGTATGCCGGTTTCCTCCAAAAGCTCCCGTCTGGCCGCAGCCTCCACCTCTTCATCAATATCCACGGTGCCGCCCGGATACGCCCAGCAATGGTTGTCACTGCGCAGATGCATCAGTATTTCACCCTGCGCGTTTTCCACGATCACACTGGCCCCGCAAACCAGTATGGGCATATGCCCGACGCTTTGCCTGAGTTTTTGCAGATAGTCTTTCATATTTTTCCTCCTTGCAGCGTATGGCTATCAATCCTCAAAAGCATGATCCAATAAACTTTGACCATGCCCATAGCAATCTGCCGTTTCTGCAAGCAGGTTCTGGTAAAAGGCAGCGGCGGATGACCGCCTTCCGGCCGCTATCTCCCTGGCCCTGTGCGTGTAAAAAACACCATAGAGCTTTTCCAGTTTGAATTTGTACTCGTGCATAAACGAGGGCGGCGAATCGCCGCTGCCATCCAACACTTGACCAGCGTCATCCACTGAATACAGCGGCTGGCTGACATTCCCCTGATAGACAAGCGTTCTGGCTATACCCAGCAAGCCTGTGGCATCCACCTTGTCCGCGTCAAAGAGTATTTTTGCCTCCAGGCTTTCCGGCGGGCTGTCGTTTCTGAATCGATGTGTATAAATGCAATCCGCCACACTGCGCGCGATCCTATCCTGCCAGCCCATTTGTATTAAAAAATCATATGCCATTGTGCTGCCGGCCTGGGCATGGCAGACCTTTGGATTCTTATACTGCTCTCCCCGGCCGATGTCGTGCAAAAGGCAGGCCGCTATGAGCACATCCATATTCACATCAACTTCATGGCTGGCAACATCCAAGGCAATGTACAACACCCGGTAAATATGCTCCTTGTCGTGGGCACTATCCTGCATAAGCGAAAGCATATGATCTTCTATCGCTTTATACATACTCTTGTTCATAAAATCCCTCCCGGCCGCATTTTGTGCACACTAAATCCCCGCATCCCGCTTTAAGATGGCTTCTATCTTTAGTACATCCAGCTGCACGTCGGCCCGCATATACTCTGCCATATTGATCTCTTTGTCAAAGCTTGCCGGATCGCCGCAATAGGCCAGCGGATGAAAAGAATTGCTGGGTTTCTGCGCTTTTGCCACACTTGTACGCACCTTTTCTGGAAAGAAAGCCGCCATCTGGGCCGTTTCAATGGCCCCGGCATGGTAATCAGGCTGATATCTTTCTTCCCGCATGGGCGGGAAAACAATATTATGATCCACCTCAATGTTCAATTCCCACATGAAGTAAGCCTGAAAGCCCGCCAGCATGTTGGCTTGCGCAATCGCCGCTTTGATCATGTCAATATGCATAGGATCGCCGTGGGCGTTTTGCACGAATACCCGCGTAAAACCCCAGTCATAAAGGGAGCTCAGCATATCATAAAGCAGTGCCTTCATGGTTTCGGGGCGCACAGAAAATGTACCCGCGTATTTTGCCACATCGCGGCTTACACCAAAATACATGGGCGGAGCGATAAGGGCTTCAATATTCCTTTGTGAAAGCTCCTGCCGTAAATAGCGGCAGTTGAGCGTACTCAAGTAAAAATCAGCCGACAGGTCCAAATGCGGGCCATGGGCCTCCACAATGCCCACCGGCAGCAAGACTACCGCGCCTCTTTGCGCCGCGGCCTCTATCTCCTGCCAGGTCATTTCCACCATGGTATCCTGAAAAACAGAAAAATTGCTTTGAACGCCATAGAGTATCTTTTGTGATGGCATATTGCTCCCCTCACATCAGTCAAATATTACAGATGCTTCCAAGGATATATTGTATCACAACCGTCTTTCCTGCGCCATGCAGGAAAAAGCGCAAAAAGTTAGGTACTGCTTCACCTATTGCCGCTGCCTGCAAAATGGAAAGTCATAGAAACAAGCTTTACACCCGGCCGCCTTCCGCTCATATATTGTAAGCGGGTGATTTTATGATGGGCATAATACAAGCCTTGTTTTCTATGGATGATCAACTTCTGCCACTGCTGCTAAGCCTGGCAGCCATCGGTGCTGCCTACCTTACGCTGCGCCAAACGCACCAGATCCACGCTGCCAGAGAGCGCATGGCCAAGGTGGTTTCCCCCTTGTTTGAACTGCTGGAACCAGTGATGTGCCGGGAGGAAGTAGGCCGGCCTATCGGTACCTTACGGACGGTACTCAGCGTCATATCACGCGGTGCATACCTGGCCGGCGGCCGATTATGGGTATACCGCGACAAGCAGGAACTTTTGCCTGAATCAAAAGATGCCAAGGATTTATGCCTGCTTGTAAGCCATGAATACGATTGTCTGTGCCAGATCCTAGGCATTCCGCTTAGAACCATCAGCTACCGGAGAAAGACATATAAATCGTATTTCTTCCTGCGGGAGATGCGTTACAGGCTTTGGGAAGGAGCCCGCAATACCCTTTGCATCTTGTGTATAGCCTTTGTTCTGATGCAGCTGTTTGCAAGAAGCATATGGGCCACCATTGATGCAAATACAGCCGCTGCTATGATAAAGAGCCATCTATCTGCTGCCGCCGTGCTTAGTGCAATCGCAGCGGTCTTCTTATGGCTTATGATCAAAGGAATACAAAAAAGCCGGGGCACGGAATGAAGTGACCCCCAAAAGTTAGACGAAATTTGAATTAGGCGGCGGAGAGGGCTTGAAGTCTGTGAACAGCAGGCGGCAAGCCCTCAAGTTTTGCCTTTCTGCGTCGAGTGTTGTAATAGTCCAGA
>JAEWSC010000054.1 GCA_023398575.1 Bacillota bacterium
CGTCATAGCCGCTCAAAATAACCACCTGCATCCATGGCATGGTCTGAGCGACGGAACGACAAAGCTGCAACCCATCCATAAAAGGCATTTTGATATCGGTGATCAGAATATCAGGCTTAATATCCTGGATCATGGAAAGCGCAATTTCTCCATCCGGCGCTTCACCCGCCAGAGCAAATTCTGTCTGCTCCCAAGGAACGTTATTGCGTATCCCTTCCCGAATCACAATTTCGTCATCCGCCAGAAAAACCTTATACATCGTCCTGCCTCCTTGCGGGAACAGTAAAAGAAACAGTGGTTCCCTGAGGTCCGCTTTCGATGGCCAAGCCCCTAGTTGGATTGTAATAAAGCTGCAGGCGGGTATTGACATTATATAATCCATAGCCGGCAGTTTCATTGCACATGATGTCACCTTCTGTCAAACAGGCGCGTATTTCCGCAAGCCTTTCCCTTGACATGCCCACGCCATCATCTCTGACTTGTATGTGGATGAGTTCATCCTCCTGCCAGCCCCGAATTTCGACTAAGCCTCGGCCACGCCGGTGCTTAATGCCATGGTAAATGGCATTTTCCACCAAGGGCTGTATGACAAGCTTCAATATTTGATGATCGTATAAGTTTTCCGGAATATCAATCAGGTAATCGAGTATATCCCTGTATCGAATTTTTTGTATGGTCAAGTATCCTTGCAGATGCCGCACTTCTTGAGAAAGTGGAATCCAATCCCGGCCTTGACTCAAGGAAATACGAAAGAAATCAGACAATGCTTGGGTAATTTGAATGACCTCTGCCGTACGGCGGGCCTCTGCCAGCCAAACGATAGCATCCAGAGTGTTGTATAGAAAGTGCGGGGCAATTTGCGCTTGCAATGCCCGCAGCTCGCTTTTCTTCAGGTTCTCCTGCTCCCGTTTATTCTCCTCTATCAGGTCTGAAAGCTTACCGGCCATAATATTCAGACTGGCGGTGAGGGATTTCAATTCCTCCACTTCCGTTGTAGGCGCACGGGCCAGCAAGTTACCGCCAGCAAGGTTTCCGGCAAACCCCTCCAACTGAGCAATGGGGCGGCGTATGGTTTCCCCAAGGGAAGCCTGGGCCATCATAGAAAACAAGATCGTCAACAGCAGCAATACCGCCTCCCCGGCGAGAACCACTCCCAGCATGTTTTGCAAACGTGTGCTGGTATCTGTTGCCGCGCTGATTTCCAGCGCAATGAAATCCTCCAGCATATCGCCGACAAGCGCGGCGACACTGCGTACCTCCTCCAGCGTTACCTCAATATCCTCCACTCGTGCACCAGCCTCCATTTGCCGGCCCATATCGCTTACATAGTCCTCGAGTGTATTCATAGTACGTCTGGCCACCGTCAGTTGAACCGGGTTTCGGGTGACACTGGAGACCATCAAGCTATCAAGTTCGCTATTGATTTGCTGAATCAATGTGTAATGCACACCCTCAGCAAATGTTTTTCGACCGGCAACAACGCTCCACAATTCATCTTTGATCTTTTCCTCGATCAGCGGCTTAAGGGAAGACACCCGCTTGATCTGACTAATAACGTCATGATACCGAAAAGCATAATTGGCCATTACACCCACACTGGCAATTAGCGGAATGATCATCAAGCCCATGATAATAATGTATGAGAGCTTTAGACGCTTGCCAATACTTCTGTCCACATGCATAAGATCCAAAGCGCGCTCAATAAATGTACCCATACTCAGTATCCTCTGGGAGGCAGGCTATCCAGATTATCATCAAACTCGGTAAACACCGTTTCAATGGAATAGGTATTACGCTCAATGGTTTCCCCATTTGCCAGCTTTTTGGCAAGCGCCATTACAACATCTCCCAATTTTGGCGTGCACTCTACGACGCAGTTGATCTTACCTTCCTTTAAAAGGTCTATGGCCTTTTGCTCTCCATCCACGGTAATAATAACGATATCCTTGCCTGGTATAAGGCCTGCTGCTTCGATGGTTTCCAAAGCCCCAAGGGTCATGGAATCATTATGTGAGTACAACACATCAATATCTGGGTACTTTTCCAAAAGATATTCCATACACTCTCGGCCTTTTGACAAAAGGAAATCCCCAGAGACGCTTCCCATAATCTCATATTTAGGATCGCCGTTGAGCACTTCCCGAAATCCCAGGCCTCTTTGCCGCATGGGTGAGGAATCCTCTGTGCCGGCGATTTCCACGATGCGCACATGGTCCATACCGGCTGTTTTTTTTAGCAGAAACTGCCCCGCGGAGCGGCCTTCCTGAAAAAAATCCGAACCAATAAAGCCCACATACAAACTGTCATCTTCCGTTTTTATCAGACGGTCTACCAGCAAAACAGGGATGCCGGCTTCTTTCGCCTCCCTTAATACGTTATCCCAGCCATCCTCCACAATGGGCGAAAAGGCGATCACATCCACCTGATAGGCGATGAAGGAGCGAATTGCCTTAATTTGCTTTTCCTGGCTTTGTTCCGCATTTTCAAACATCAATTGTACGCCTGCCCGCTGGGCAGCGTCTTTGATCGACTGACTGTTACCAATACGCCAGGCACTTTCTGAGCCTAATTGGGCATAGCCCAAAAGAACCGGCTTTTCTATGGGGCTATTGTTTGCTGGCGATTCTGGTGTGCAGCCTGTGAGAAGAAAAAAAAGTGCAAGCAAAAGAGAAATGTATTTTAGCTTTTGCAAAGGCTGGCCCTCCCCATGACAACTATACATTTATTAACGAACATGGATGTGTTCATTATACAGAAATAAGCGAGGGTTTGCAATTACAGAAAAACGGCCGGCATTTCTGCCGGCCTCTCCCATAGGCTGTTACTTCAACTTCCAGACCACATCATTCCACAGGAGCTCTTTGCTCAACTGGGGAATGGTTGTATCCTTGTTGATGTGAATGAACTCAATGCCCAGCATGTCGCAGAAATCACGCAGATATTCCGCGTCCAGCTGGTAACTAAGTACCGTATGATGGGCGCCGCCAGCCAGAATCCATGCCTCGGCAGAGGTGCTCAGATCTGGCAGGGGCTTCCACATGACCTGTGCTACGGGCAGCTTAGGCATAGGCTGATAGGGACTTCTGGCCTCCACATCGTTGACGATCATGCGGAAACGGTCTCCCATATCGACCAAGGTAGCCACGATGGCCGGACCGTCACCGGTGGCAAAGGTCAGCCGGGCCGGAGGTTCTCTATCACCGATATTCATGACGTGTACTTCAATGCTAGGACGGTTTGCAGCGATATCCGGATCCACCTCCAGCATGTGCGCACCCAAAATGCCTTCATTAGCTGGGTCCATATGGTAGGAGTAATCCTCCATAAAGGCAGTGCCACCGGGCAGCCCTTGGGCCATTACCTTCATGACGCGGGTTAAGGCGGATAGCTTCCAATCGCCTTCGGCACCAAAACCAAAGCCATCCTTCATCAGATTCTGGGTGGCCAGCCCAGGCAGTTGGCGCATTTCCTGCAAATCCTGGAAGGTATCAGTATAAGCTGAAAATCCACCCTCCATAAGGAAGGAACGCAAAGCCACTTCCTGTCTGGCCTGATAGCGCACAGCCTCGATATTGTCGGTCTTGATATCATACTTTTGCTGATACTCAGCCATCTTCTCATCAACTTGTGCTTCAGTAACCATATTCATCTTGGCGATTAAGTCACCAACGCCATGGGTATTGACTGACCATCCCAGTTTGATTTCAGCTTCCACCTTGTCGCCCTCTGTAACAGCCACGTCACGCATATTGTCCCCAAAGCGGCAGACCTTCAACTGGCGGGACTCATGCACACCGATAGCAGACCGCATCCAGCGGCCCATTCGGGTACGAACCTTCGCATCTTCCCAGTGCCCGGCAATGACCTTTCGGGGCAGGCGCAGCCTGGCGCCGATAAAGCCGTGCTCCCGGTCACCATGGGCTGATTGATTGGTGTTCATGAAGTTCATGTCAATTTCATTCCATGGAATGTCACGATTGAACTGGGTATTCAAGTGCAGATACGGCTTTTGCAGGCGAGTGAGGCCCGCAATCCACATCTTACTGGGGGAGAAGGTATGCATCCAGGCGATGATGCCAGCACAAGCCGGGGTATTGTTGGCTTCCTGGATCACCTTTTGAATGGACGCCGCATCCAGCACCGCGCCTTTGAATACGACGCTGCCAACAATAGCCGCATCCTTATTAAGGCCTTCGGTCATGATTTTGCAGTGTTCCTCTACCTCTTTGATTGTCTCCGGCCCGTACAGGGACTGAGTGCCGGCAATAAACCAGAACTCGTACTTCTTTAAGCTCATGGGAAACCTCCTTCGCTGTATTCAAATTAAGCGGCATAAAGTATATACACCGAATTTTGCCATTGTAATCGATTATATCATGCTGTGGACAACCCGTCCAGAATCAACTATCTAAACTAAAGCATGAAACACGTGTGCAAATTTCTCTTTGCATTGACAGCAGGATATACCAAGGGTAGAATGAGTGCAAACAATCACCGCTATTCAAGCGAATACCTCAGCATCCCCACATAGCGAAGTCAGTGCAAGAGAATGGGGTGTACAAATCCCTCAAGGAGGTCACATCATGCTTTCCCATGAAGAGATTACGGCTATTAAAGGTTTTGTGTACACAAATGCACGGCCGCTGGATCTATTCCGCTGGCAGTATCATTTTGAAGGCGGCAGCGCGGATTGCGTTCGCAAAGTTCTGTCGTTCTACCAAAATCCTGACGGTGGTTTCGGTCATGCGCTGGAGGCAGATGCCTGGAATCCCCGCTCATCCCCCATACAGACAAGTACCGCTGCCCATTTATTGCTGGAAACTGGTTTAATTGAAAAAGATCACCCAATGATCTGGAGCATGCTGCAATATCTGGACAGCGGTGCGGATATGCAGGGAGACCGGTGGCTGAACGTTGTGCCCTCCAACAATGACGCCCCCCACGCCCCTTGGTGGGAGGTGGATTCTGTTAGCACAAGTCATAGCGAGTTTAACCCAAGCGGCATACTGGCAGGCTTTGGGCTATATTATGCGCCGGCAGGAACCGCATTATCCACCCGGTGCAAAAAGATCACCGGCGAGCTTGTCTCCGCCTTTCTCTCTTCACCGGAGGTATCCATGCATTCCCTGCTGTGCGTTGAGTCGCTGCTGGGCTTTATTAAACGAGCCGGTCATGTAACCGCCTATCCGGTAGAGGCGTTGGAAAAAGAGCTGCTTTTGCAAATGGCACGCCTAATTCAGGATGACACGAACAAGTGGGAAGGGTATGCCTGCCGGCCATCTGAGTTCATTCGCACACCGCAGCACCCGCTTTATACAGACTTTCATGATCTGGTGGAGAAAGAATTGGACTGGCTGGAAGCAGCACGCAACAGTGAGGGTGTTTGGGATATCACCTGGAAATGGGCCGGCTATGAAAAGGCATTCGCTATCAGTGAAAACTGGTGGAAGACAGATGTTCTGCTGCGCAATATGCGATTTTTGAGAGCATTTGGCCGCTTAGAAACAAAACTCACGTGAAAACTAAAGGAGAACGGCTAATGACATTCGGCAAAATCCGTAACTACAATGATTTTCTGGAGGCGTTGGCTCGCGCCGGCTTTTCCATGGTGGGCGACAACAATGAGGGCATATTTTCGCTGGCAAACTATTTTGACAGTTGCATCCGCTGGCATACCGGCGACCCTGATACCGACCCGTGGGCCTTTCGCATGCGGGTACTTAAAGAAGAAAAGGATATCAGTTATGGAAAGGTGTTCTTCCAAAAGGGCGGTTATATCACCAAGGAATGGGCACCTTACTTTCTGTCCGTAAAGAGGCAGCATCGAACATATGAACAGGTGTATCAATCGGGACAGATGGGTTACATGGAACACGGAATCATGAGGTTTGTTGAAATGCAGGGCGAGGCGGCTTTTAACGACATCAAGGCAGCAGTTGGTGCCAAGGGGCTTGAGGCCGCACTGGCACGGCTGCAGACCAGCATGTTTCTGACCATATCCGGCGAAGTAAGAAAGCTTTCCAAAGACAATATGCCCTATGGCTGGCCCGTCACCACCTTTCGCCTTGCAGAAGATTTTTGGGGAGATGCTGTCGCTGCTCAAGCAGAAGCTCTTTCCCCCACATCTGCCCGGGATGCAATTATCCAGCGTGTGTATGAACTAAACCCTGCTGTCACGCAAAAGGCGCTGGACCGCTTTTTGCGCTAAGGTATAGACCGTGATAATAAACACGAATGCCTGCAAAATAGGAAAAAAGATGTTGACAGTAAAGGTCGCATGTGGTAAGATTTTATCCTGTCAGCAAGAACGGAAAACTTTGCTGAATAGGTCGCCGGACTACGGTATGCGCCTGTAGCTCAGTTGGATAGAGCAACGGCCTTCTAAGCCGTGGGCCAGGGGTTCGAATCCCTTCAGGCGCGCCAAATACGTGGTGGGTATAGTTCAGCGGTAGAGCGCCAGATTGTGGCTCTGGAAGTCATGGGTTCGAATCCCATTACTCACCCCATTTTCCCTTTCCCTGGCGGCTGTCAAAAAGCGTTGGGGTGTCGCCAAGCGGTAAGGCACGGGACTTTGACTCCCGCATCCGTAGGTTCAAATCCTGCCACCCCAGCCATTTTTTGACCCATTAGCTCAGTTGGCAGAGCACTTGACTTTTAATCAAGGTGTCCGGAGTTCGAGTCTCCGATGGGTCACCAAGACTCTTGAAGCAGTTATGTTTCAAGGGTTTTTTGTTGTACTCCATATCATTGCTTCATAAATATCGGCAGGACGATGGTCTGCGCTTGAAAACAAAGAGGATGAAGCATAACTGCCTCATCCCCTTTGGCTGTCGCCATGATTTTAGTATAGGGGATACTGCTTCATCATCGCAACGACTTCATCCTTCACCGCTGCACAGGCGCTTTCGCCTTCCTTGATGATGCGTGCGATAAAAGATACAACCTTTTCCATGTCCGCTTCCTTCATGCCTCGGCTGGTAACGGCCGGCGTGCCAACCCGAATGCCACTGGTCACAAAGGGGCTGCGTTGCTCATTGGGCACAGTGTTCTTGTTGACGGTGATATTGGCCAAGCCCAAGAGCCTTTCCAGCTCCTTGCCCGTCATCTCTGTCGCGGAAAGATCAAGCAGCATCAAATGATTGTCTGTACCACCGGATACCATACGGATATTTTCTGCCGTAAAGGCATGTTCCATGGCCTTGGCGTTGAGGATAATCTGATGCTGATAGGTTTTGAATTCCGGCTCCATGGCTTCCTTAAAGCACACAGCCTTGGCAGCAATGATGTGCATCAAAGGACCGCCCTGCGTGCCGGGAAAAATGGCTTTATCAATCTCCTTGGCATACTGCTCCCGGCATAAAATCATGCCGCCCCGGGGGCCGCGCAGCGTCTTGTGGGTGGTTGTTGTCACAAAATCAGCATAAGGTACGGGGTTGGGATGCTCCCCGGCAGCGATTAGGCCAGCGATGTGCGCCATATCTACCATTAGCATGGCGCCAACTGCATCGGCAATCTCACGCAGCTTGTCAAATTCAATGATGCGGGGATAGGCAGACGCGCCGGCCACGATCATTTTGGGCTTGGCTTCCTTGGCGATATCCATCACATGATCATAATCAATGCGCTCTGTGTTGGGCTCTACCCCATAGGGAACAAATTTGAAGTATTTGCCGCTCATGTTGACAGGGCTGCCATGGGTGAGATGCCCGCCATGGCTCAAGTTCATACCCAGCACCGTATCCCCATAATTGAGCATGGCAAAATATACAGCCATATTGGCCTGGGCGCCACTGTGAGGCTGCACATTGGCATGGTCAGCTCCAAAAATTTGCTTGGCCCTGTCCCGCGCCAAATCTTCCACGATATCCACATACTGGCAACCGCCATAATAACGCTTGCCGGGATAGCCTTCGGCATATTTATTGGTCAGGTGCGTGCCCATTGCCGCCAACACCGCGGGAGAAACAAAATTCTCAGAGGCGATCAGTTCAATATGCTCCCGCTGCCGTGTAAGCTCCAGCTCCATTGCCTTCGCCAATTCGGGATCTGCATTTACGATGGCTGCCAATTCCATGCTGCGCCCTCCTGTTAAGCCGAATAATATTCCCCATTATAACAATAATGTTCCCCTTCATCAAGGGAGAAGAAGTTTTTTGTCTGTTTTCAGGCAGGAGTCTTTTCTAAAATGTTCTCTGCACGACCAACATTAGGAATTATTTTCTTCAAAATCAATCCTTCTCAATTGCTTTTTTCAAGCAAATCAAAAATGTCTTATCCGTTTTTTCCATACCTTCGAGTTGAAAACCAGCCATCACGCAAAACTGACTTATCAATTCCGCAGATTGCTCCCTGCACCAGCCGACACCATAGGTGGGTGTCAGTGTAAGGTTATCTGAAACAGAGACCATCAACGGTACAGAAGCACATCCGCCGTGGGGATAGGCGGCATCACCGCATCCCATATTGATAGCTGGCCGCCAGGCTTTAGCACACGATATGCTTCTGAAAGCACCCTAGGCAATTCATCTTCTTGCATATACATCAAAGAAAAGAAACAAGTGACGACATCAAAACTGCAATCCAAATAGTCCATATTACAAGCATCCATGACGCTCTTCAGCCCGATATCCGGGCTTTTAAGCAGTTCATCCCGCCGCTTGTCAATGGCACTGACTCCATTGCCGCAAAGACGGTAAATGACCCCTTCTCCGCCACCGCCGATATCAAGGATCCTGCCTTGCAGATATACGCCACGCATGTCCACCATCTGCCCAACAGTTCAAACATGGTCATGACGTCATCGTTTCCTTTCATATATACAAGTTAAACAGGCATTACTCACGCAAATATCAAACAAGGGAACGCCATCTGCGCTCCCCCATTCCAAAACATTTGATTTAAATAAAAACACCGCAGCATTCAGACCAGGCAAACCCGCAGCACCTTCCAACTTGCGCTTACTGCTGCTTCCTTCCGGACCTGACAGGGTTCACACCATGGAATCGCACAGGACCCAGCCATCATCATGATGCGGCTTATCTATTTTACCCGAAACGATGTAAAAAAGCAACACCAAATCATAACATGCTTAATCAACATTTCATTTGAGAAACCATTGTTGTAACCCTTATTACTGAAAGTTTTTGAGGGATGGGTGCTGGAAGGGGCCTTTTTTCAAAAAGGCCCCTTCCAGCAAATCAACCCGCTATAATATATACCTTCGCACGTCGGTATCTTTGTTTTCCCTGTGCAAGTGCTCCTTGACATAATCACCGGTAATGTTCAAGTGCACCTCCGGCATGTTCTCACCACCGGCGTTGAAGGAGATATCCTCCAGCAAGTCCTCGAATACGGCATGCAATCGGCGGGCACCGATATCCTCGCCGGATTCATTGGCGCCAAACGCTGTCTCCGCAATGGCCTGTATGGCACTTTCCTCAAACTTCAAATGTACATTATCCACCGCCAGCAGCGCTTCGTACTGCCGTGTTAATGCATTGTCCGGCTGGGTTAATATTTTGCTGAAGTCGTCTTTGGTTAAGCTCTTTAGCTTTACATGTACCGGAAAGCGGCCCTGCAATTCCGGAATCAGGTCTGTGACCTTGGCCACATGGAAAGCGCCGGCTGCGATAAAGAGCATAAAATCCGTACGTACCGCGCCATACTTGGTATTGACGGTGCTGCCTTCCACTATGGGCAAAATATCCCGCTGCACGCCCTCGCGGCTGACATCCGGACCATGACCGGAGGAACGGCCGGCAATTTTATCGATCTCATCGATGAAGACAATTCCGTGCTGCTCAGCCCTGCGGACCGCTTCTTCCTGCACAGCATCCTGATCGATAAGCTTTTGCGATTCTTCAGACAGTAAAATCTTGCGGGCTTCCTTGACCTTTACACGCCGGATTTTTGTCTTTTTGGGCATCATCCCGCCCATCATATCGCCAATGCTGATGGAGCTTCCGCCCACCTCCAGTTGAGGCATGGATTCCTCCACCTCAACTTCCAACTCCCTGTCTTCCAATTCACCACGCAACAGCTGCTGGCGAACTTCATCCTTTTTGGCTGAAAGCTTTTGCTGCTCTTCTCCGGATATCTCCGGTTCTTTTTTATTGCCTAGCAAAAACTCCAGCGGGTTGCCGCTGCTTTTCTTTGGCGGATGGGTAAGCAGCGTTACCAGCCTGTCCTCTGCCAACACTTGTGCCCGTGGCTGCACCTTTTTTTCATACTCTTCCTTGACCATGCGCACCGCATTCTCGGTCAAATCGCGTACAATGCCTTCCACATCACGGCCCACATAGCCCACTTCGGTGAACTTGGTAGCTTCCACCTTGATAAACGGCGCATCCACCAGCTTGGCCAAGCGGCGCGCGATCTCGGTTTTACCTACACCAGTTGGTCCGATCATCAGAATGTTTTTGGGGTAAATCTCTTCCCGTATGACTTCATCCACCTGGGCCCGACGGTAGCGGTTGCGCAGTGCGATAGCAACAGCGCGTTTAGCTTCCTCCTGACCGATAATGTATCTGTCCAGTTCACGAACTGTCTCGCGGGGTGTCAACGTTTTCATACTCCGCACCTCCTTTATACCACTTCCACTGTGATGTTCCCATTGGTGAACACACAGATGGATGCGGCTATCCGAAGTGCTCTTTCTGCGATTTCAGCAGCAGGCAGGTCCGTATTTTGCACCAGTGCCCTGGCAGCGGCCAGCGCATAGTTTCCGCCGGAGCCGATGGCGGCCACCCCGTCATCCGGATCGATGACTTCACCGGTGCCGCTTAATATCAGCATGCTTTCCTTATCGGCTACAATCATCATGGATTGTAACTGGCGCATTGCTTTGTCACTGCGCCAATCCTGAGCCAAGGTTACTGCAGCGCGCTCCAGGTTGCCGCCACACTGGGTCAACTTATCCTCAAAGCGCTCGCACAGGGTAAAGGCATCCGCCACAGAACCGGCAAAGCCTACGGCGACCTGCCCGTTATAGAGTCTGCGCACCTTTTTTGCGGTTGATTTGAATATCGCGTTTTCCCCCATGGTTACCTGTCCGTCACCGGCAATGGCAGTAACCCCATTGCGGCGAACAGCACAGATGGTTGTTCCCATCATGGCCATAAAATAGATTTCCTTTCAATATTAATGAGTGAGTATCCATGCAGCAATATCATTGGCCGCGGTTTCATCAAGTTTGGCAGGCGTATCATACTCCCGGACACTGTACTGGAACGCCGGATCGCCTGTATACTTCATGAGCATGTGGTTAAGCTCTGAATACAGCTTCAGGGTAACGTATGTTTCTCCACCAATGGCCGCTTGCCAAGCTTCAAATCCGTTTGTCAGCGAAACCTGGAAATCAGATCCGCCCTGGAGGATAAATGTAGGCAATTGAAGCTCCTTTACCGTGGCCGCTGCATCGTATGAACGCAAGTCCTTCACATACCAGCCTGGCAGGCCAAAGAAAGATTCCACCTTCACCTGGTCGTCCGTCATAGAATCAATGCGCTCGAGCTTATCCACCTCAGCGTCTACCAGCGGTTGCTGGGCCTTGCGTTGTTCTTCCGTCAATTTTGCAAGAAGGTCCTCGTTCTGGGAAAGGCTGATATCGGTTAATTGCAACGGCGAGCCGCTCATCAAAATCATACCGGCAAAAAGGCCTTCGCTCTCCTTGACAATACGCGGCCCCAGCATAGCGCCAAGGCTGTGCCCAGCCACAAAAATTTTGCTGCCATCGATTCGGCTATCCGCCTTCAATAGTTTCCCAGCCAACATGGCATCGATGATCGTTTCTTCGCGTACGGTCAGGGTCTTGACAAGTTCCGGCGTGAATTTTTCCCCATGGGCCCTTGTGCGCTTGTCATACCGGATGGAGGCAATGCCCTTTTGCGCCAGCTCCCAGGCAAGATCACGGAACATCTTTGTCTGACCCACTTCCTCATCCCGGTTCCCTGCACCGGAACCATGCACCAGCACCACCGCCGGAAGGTTCGAACCATCCTTGGGCAAGGTCAAAAGACCAGGCAGCGCCCATTCGCCTTCACCGACAGTTACTTCTTCTTCCACAAGTCCAGTGGGCAGTGTAATTTCTTCCGATACCGCGGGCGTGGCAACCGGAGGCAGTGCAAAGTTGATTCCCGACACCAGGCCAGCCTTATCTACAACTAATCGAAACAGGATATCCTGCTTGTCAAAATCAAGAATCAGTTCATGGATTGTATACCCAGCATCTTCTTTAGATGTGTAATCACCAAAGGCAATAAACTCACCACAGGATGATTCAATCTGACTCCAAAGCTGGCCAAAGGCATCCTCCGGTATCTGTGCTTTGACCTTCTCGTCAAACATGGCATACAGATTGGTGTTTTTTTCTCCCGACATCAGGTCTGTGACATACTGTGATGCAAAGTCTTTCCCTGTTTCCTGTGCCATTGCGGGAAGACAGGCTGACAACATCATTAAAGCCATTATCATTGCAAGCACCTTTTTAAGCATACATATTCTCCCCCTCACAACAATGGTAGCACCAAAAAGAGACGTCTGTCATCAGGCGATGTCCAAAACCCGCATTTTTGAGGCCATATCCCGTATAATGGCCAGCGAGCGCGCAGCAACAGCTTCATACCGCTGCACCTTGTTTCGTATGGGCTTTTTCCCAGGCTCCACCGGCAGCGATTCGATAAGTCCAAAACAGCAGTTCATGGGCTGAAAGTCGCGAACAGGCGTCGATATGTAATGAGCCATAGCACCAAGGGCCGTTGCCCTGGGAAATACGGTGGCTTCCCTGCCGCTTAAACGCTCCGCCAGCGATATACCTGCCACCAGGCCGCTGCCGGCGCTTTCCACATAACCTTCCACTCCGGTCATCTGACCGGCAAAGTATAAATCCGGCTGTTCCTTCATCTGAAATGTTTCATCCAACAGACCGGGGCTTTTCAAGAATGTGTTGCGGTGCATGACGCCATATCGTTCAAACACTGCATTTTCCAACCCAGGAATCATGCCAAATACACGTTTTTGCTCGCCAAATTTCAGCCTGGTCTGAAAACCCACCAGGTTAAACAGCGTCCCGTCTGCATTATCCTGGCGCAATTGCACCACGGCATAAGCTTCCTTGCCTGTACGCGGATCGCGAAGCCCGACAGGCTTTAGCGGCCCAAAGGCCAACACCATATGCCCGCGGCGGGCCATACTTTCCACCGGCATACAGCCCTCAAACACCTTTTTCTCTTCAAAGCCATGAATCGGCGCAGTATCCGCCTCAAGCAAAGCCTGGACAAAGGCGTCATATTGCGCCTGGTCCATGGGACAGTTGAGGTAGTCATCCCCCCGGTCATAGCGGGATTGGCGGAACACCTTGTCCATATCAATGGATTCCAGCGTCACAATAGGCGCCGCCGCATCATAAAAATGCAGCGCAGTCATCCCTGGCAGGGCCATGATGGCATCTGCCATAGCATCGCTGGTCAGTGGCCCAGTAGCGATCACTGCCGGACCATCAGGAATTTCTGCAGCTTCCCGGCTGACCACTGTGATCAATGGATGATTATTCACAGCTTCGGTGATATACCTTGAAAAACCCTCCCGGTCCACTGCCAGCGCGCCGCCGGCAGGAACCCGGGTCGCATCCGCCGCTTTC
The DNA here is from genome assembly GCA_023398575.1 of Bacillota bacterium. Taxonomy (GTDB): domain Bacteria; phylum Bacillota; class Clostridia; order Christensenellales; family Aristaeellaceae; genus JAEWAH01. The sequence goes on from JAEWSC010000054.1 coordinate 13,637, forward strand.
ATAATCAGCGAGTTCAAAAGGCGCATTTCTTCTTTGAGTAAGCCTACCGCATTGGTGAGCCTGTCGGAACGCAGGCTGTTGGAGCAGCATAATTCCGCCATCTCCGGCGCATGGTGGGCGGGGGTATATTTTACAGGCTTCATTTCGATAAGGTTCACGGGTATGCCGCGACTGGCTATCTGCCACGCTGCCTCGCAGCCCGCTAACCCGGCGCCGATCACCGTTACCCGGCTCATTCTTCAATCTCCTCATCCGCTTTTGCAGAGGCTACCTTTACCTTATGACGGCAGGTCTCATTGGCGCACAAGTGCCACACTTCCCCCTTACGGCCTACTTTTTCGGTCATATAGCCTCCGCATTGGGGGCATTTTTCTGTCACCGGCAGTTCCCAACTGACAAAATCACACTCCGGATACCCTTCACAGCCATAAAATTTGCGGTTTTTACGGCTATTCTTTTCCAGCAGCCGCTTACCACATTTTGGGCAAGGAGCTTCGATATAATTGAGTATAGCCTTGGTATTGCGGCATTCAGGAAAGTTGGGGCAGGCTAGAAACTTACCGAACCGGCCCATTTTGTACACCATCATGGCGCCGCACTGGTCACAGGGCACATCACTGACCTCGTCGGCAATATGTACCTTTTCCACCTGCTCCTCCGCCTTTTTGAGGGTCTCCAGAAACGGTGGATAGAACTCCCGAAGAATTTCGCGCCAGTCTACCTTGCCTTCTTCCACCTCGTCCAGTTCGTCTTCCAGTTCTGCGGTAAACTCTGTATCGACGATCTTGGAAAAATACTGTTCCATCATTTCCGTAACCATACGGCCAAGTTCTGTGGGATACAGACGCTTTTTCTCACGGCTGACATATCCGCGGGCAATGATGGTGGTAATGGTCGGGGCGTAGGTACTCGGCCTGCCAATCCCTTTTTCTTCTAAGGCGCGGACAAGCGAAGCCTCGGTATAGCGGGCAGGCGGTTGGGTGAAATGCTGCTTACTTTCCACATCCTCCACTGCCACAGCGTCACCTTCCTTCATCTGCGGAAGGGTAGTCTCGCTGCTTTGAATGTCGTCATCGCTTCCTTCCTCGTATACTGAGGTAAAGCCGGAGAACTTTTTGTGCTCGCCATAGAACCGAAGGCCCACGCCGCTGCCTGCGATATCCATGGTCATGGTATCATATAATGCCGGCATCATCTGGCTGGCCAGAAAGCGGTTGTAAATTAATCGATAAAGGCTGAATTGTTCCTTGGTCAAAAACGCCTTAATCTTATCAGGTGTACGCTCTATATCAGTAGGCCGAATCGCCTCGTGAGCCTCCTGGGCATTCTTACGGCCTTTGAACTCATTGGGTGTTTCCGGAAGATATTCCTTGCCGAAGTGTTCGGGAATGTACTGCCGAACTGCCTCCATGGCATCGTCAGAAATACGGACGGAGTCGGTACGGATATAGGTCACCAGACCCTGGATATCCTTGTTCTCCAGTTCAATGCCCTCATATAGTTGCTGCACCACCTGCATGGTTTTAGCGGTGGTATAGTTCAGCTTTCGGCTGGCTTCCTGCTGCAGGGAGGAGGTAGTGAAAGGCGCGGCGGGCATTTTTTTGCGTTCGCCATGCTTGACGCCGAATACCGCAAAGCGGGAGCCTTTGATCCGCTCCACGGCCTTTTGCGCATCCTCCTGATTTTTGATATCCGCTTTTGCGCCATCCAGGCTCACAAGACGGGCGTCAAAATGCATCTTGCGGCCCCGGTTGGTATACATCTGGGCCTTGGCAGTAATGTCCCAATATTCCTCAGGGATAAAGGACTCTATTTCCTCTTCACGTGTGACCACCATTCGTGTGGCTACGCTCTGCACACGGCCTGCAGAAAGCCCCTTTTTTACCTTTGCCCATAAAAGTGGACTAATCTTATAGCCCACCAGTCTGTCGAGCACACGCCGAGCCTGCTGGGCATCCACCCTCCCCATATCAATTGGCCGGGGTGAGCGCAGCGCGCTTTGTACCGCTTTTTTCGTAACCTCATGAAACTCGATGCGGCAGGGCTTATCCGTGTCAATGCCCAGCGTTTGTGCCAGATGCCAGGAAATGGCCTCCCCCTCGCGGTCAGGGTCAGTCGCCAGAAGAATCTGAGTGGCATTTTTGGCCTCTTTGCGAATCTTGGTCAAAATCTTGCCGCGACCCCTGATGGTTATGTATTTCAAATCAAAATCGTTCTCCACATCCACACCCATTTGAGACTTGGGTAGATCGCGGATATGACCCTGGGATGCTTCCACCTTATAACCCTTGCCCAGAAATTTTGCGATAGTTCGCGCCTTTGCAGGCGATTCCACGATGACGAGTTTGGTTTCTGTTGCCACAAAGATACCCTCCAAATATAGGATCAAGCTGCAAAGCAGCCGTTTTTATGATTTCAGTTCCGCTAATGCGTATAGGTTCCCAGCGGATTTCTTTATTATTCCTGCAAGCTCCAGTATTGTCAAGTGCGAATTGAGCTGCGCTGCATCCATCTGCAGCGCTTGAGACAGTTCCTCAAAGGATAAATCTTCTCTCTTAAGAAGTTCAACCACCTTTTCTTGACCGGGGAGTAGGTGCCTGTTTGATGTGCTTTCCAGTGAGTGCGGCTTTTTCACCACTTCCCAACCCATGTCCTCCAGCATGTCCTGACCGCAAGTAATGATTCGTGCTCCTTCCCGAAGCAGCTTATGAGGCGCTTCCGCTCCTTCCCGGTTGACCGGTCCCGGAAGAGCAAACACTTCCCTGCCTTGCTCCAGTGCGTGGCCGACGGTGATCATGCCTCCGCTTTTGAGGCGCCCTTCAATCAGCGCTACGCCATGGCTGACACCGCTGATGATGCGGTTGCGGTCTGGAAAGTGATAGTATGCAGGCTTGGAGCCTAAGGAATACTCTGACAAAAACAGTCCGCCAGCATCCAGGATTCGCCGGTGCAAATCCTTATTCTCTGAAGGGTAAATGACATCCAGACCGCAGCCAAGCACCGCAGCGGTCTTTCCTCCGCCCTCCAGGCAACCAGATTGTGCGGCGGTATCGATGCCCCGGGCAAAACCGCTGACCACAGTTACGCTGTTTTCACCCAACTCTTTTCCCAGAGAAAACGCCATATCAAAGCCGTAACGGCTGGGCGTACGCGTACCCACCATAGCCAAGGTTCTGCCGGCCAATATGCCCGGGTCACCTAATGCGTACAGGATAGGCGGTGGATTGGCAATGGATGCAAGCAGCGGCGGATACAATGTATCCCCCGGAAATAAGGCGCAAACACCCAAAGTCTCCATCGCCTCGATTACGCTGTCTACTACCTTTGGATCGCGCTTTTCTTTCAAAATATTGTAGGTGACTTGTCCCAGTGCTTTTTCCATACCTGGAGAAAAGTCCTCCCATACTGACTGGGCGCTTATATAGATTTCCAGAAGCTTGCCCATTTTCTGGCTGGCCATATCCGCCTGGCTTAGCCATGTTCGGCACCGTTCTTCCATGGTATATGCCATGGCCTACCTCCAATACTTTCCATCCAGATTACGATACTGGATGGCTTCAGCCACATCAGGCGTTTGAATTGGTCCGCCATCCCGCAAATCGGCAATAGTGCGAGCCACCTTCAAAATACGCCCATAGGCGCGCATGCTCATACCAAAGCGTGACATGGCTAACTGAAGAACATCCTGGGCCTCTTGGCTTAAGATACAAAACTTTTTCAGTTGTCTGGCGTCCAGCTGGGCGTTGCAGAAGATTTTTTCTTCCTGATAACGCTCCTGTTGCAAGAGCCTGGATTTTTGCACTCTTTCCCGGACGGTGGCTGTGCTTTCCTCCCGGCCAGTGGCATGAATCTGATCTACCGGTACGGCGTCCACTTCCACTTGAATATCAATGCGGTCCAGAAGCGGCCCGCTGATCCTGTCCAAATATTTGCGTATTTCATTGGAATTGCAGCGGCACTGCTTGACCCGGCTGCCATAAAAGCCGCAGGGGCAAGGATTCATGCTGGCCACCAGCATACATCGTGCCTGATAGCGGGATTGGGCCTGTATGCGTGAAACCGACACCATACCATCCTCCAGGGGCTGACGCAATGCCTCCAGGGCATTTCTCGAAAACTCGGGCAATTCATCCAGGAACAGCACCCCATTGTGGGCAAGTGACACCTCACCAGGTCTGGCCGCCTGACCGCCGCCTACCAGTGCCGGAAGCGAGGCGCTATGGTGCGGTGCCCGGAAAGGGCGCTTGATAAGCAGTCCGCCCTCCGGCGGTAAATCCCCTACGATAGAGTGAAGTCTTGTGGTCTCCAGGGCTTCAGCAAATGTCATAGGCGGCAAAATACCTGGCAGGCACCTGGCCAGCATGGTTTTCCCACTGCCCGGAACACCAATCAAGAGCAAATTGTGCCCGCCGGCGGCGGCAATCTCCAAGGCACGCCTAGCGGCGCTTTGTCCCCTAACCTGCATCAGGTCATTGGCATCAACAGTTTCATTCAAGCTGCTCTCATAGCTTCGCTGTACTTGGGCCGCAATCAGTTCCTGGCCGGTGAGGTGATGCACCACATCTCTCAAATCCCTTGCCGGAAAGACTTGCATGCCTTGTATGCTTTCGACTTCTCTGGCATTCTTACAAGGCAATACGACCTGATGAATTCCCTGCTCGTGGGCGCTGATAACCATGGGCAGTGCGCCTCTTACCGGATTTAGTTCCCCCTGCAGCGACAGCTCTCCAAGCAGCAGCACACTATCCAAATTCGGAAATGCCGCCTGACCACTGGCCTGCAAAACACCAATGGCAATCGGCAGGTCAAAAGCCGGACCTTCCTTGCGTAAATCGGCTGGTGAAAGGTTTACTGTTACCTTGGCCACCGGCATGTGATAGCCGCTGTTGATAATGGCTGCCCGTACCCGGTCGCGGCTTTCACGCACAGAGGCATCCGGAAGCCCTACTACATCAAAATTGGGCAGCCCATTGGTGATAAACACCTCTACCTTCACCGCGAAACCATCCACCCCGGAAAGGCCGAACGCCAGGGTTTGGGAAAGCATGGGTTGTCCCCCTTATACCGCTTTTGTAGTATCAATAGTATTTCGTCATCCATTTCATGGCCTCCAGCCAGCCAAACGGCGTTTCCACACCGCTTATGTACGGGTAGAAGGCAACAAACAACACCGCAGCTGCCCCTATAATTCCCCACAAAATGCCCTTTGCGAGCTTTTCATGCCGCTGCTTTAACCAGCCAATGCATGTCACCATGCACAAAATGATGAAAGGCACGCTGGCAAAGTAGTGGTAAATGAAAGTGGATCTAGGCACCAGCACCCAAGGCATATATTGACTGGCAAAGCCAATTAATAACATCGCAGGAATCAAATCATGCGTCCTTGTATGCAGGTGAAATACCAATCCTTTATCATCACTCCACATATGCCGCTTAACAAATACCGCAAAGACAATAATCAGTGCCGCAAAACCCGACCACCATACTGCGGGATTGCCCATGGCGAAAATGGTAGAGCCCATCCCCGCAGGAGCGTAATTACCCTTGAAATACCACATGGGCTTTAATATCAGCGGCCATTCCCACCATGGCGATTGAAAGGGATGGTCTGCGCCAAGCCCCGGCGTGCTGTGGTAAGAGAGCATGCCCTTTTGCGCATCGATAATTTTTTGCAGTGTAACACCGCCGGTAGGCGCAAAGTAAGGAATATAGGACAGGTAATATATGACCGCCGGCACAGCAACAAAGAACACCAGGCAGCACGCGCAGGTTATAGCCACCCTGGCATACCCTTTTTGCCAGGCGTACGATACAACCTGCTTTCTTTCATCCGGCATGGACTTTAATTTTTCCTTCAGCTTTCCAGCTGTATGAGCTTCCAGCACATGCCTGTAACAGCTGTAGAAAAATAAAACTGCCAAGCCTGCCCCCGCATAGATGCCAACCCACTTGCTAGCCATACCAAAGCCCATAAACAGGCCGGATAAGCCAAGCGGTATCAGTGTTTGATAAAAGGGCGTTCCCCAGAAATCCAACTGCACATACCTGAACATGCATAGGTATGACAGCATGATAAACAAAACCGGGAAACTGTCAATGGTCGCAATCCTGGTCTGGGTAAAATGCATCAGGTCAAATGCCATCAACAGCATGGCTCCCGTAGCAAAGTCGGTACGTTTAAAGAGCTGCTTACCTAAAAGGTACATAACCGGCAGCATCAATACACCAATCAGGGCGCCGGCAAAACGCCAGCCGAAAGGCGTCATACCAAAGGCCATAACAGCCCAGCTCATCAATACCTTGCCCAGCGGCGGATGAGAGGTCTCATAGGGCGGGATATTGTTGGCATGCTCATAGGCTGTGCGGGCATGATAGATTTCATCAAAATACGTTCCTGTGAACCAGTTGGGCTCTCCCTCCAAGGTATCCTGCTCATCCAGCAGATAGCCCGGCTGATTTTTGAACGCCGGGTTTGTATTTCCACCCACATGGGAAGTCAGAATCAGCGGCAGCATCTGGCCTTCCGCCGTGCGGACAATCACCTCGCGCAGATTCAGTTCAGCATATGGCGATGTAATGCGCACAAAACGGCCATGAAGCTCTTTAGGTGTACTGCCAAAGGATACGTCATCCTCTGTCTGAACAGCGCTAACAACATACTGCCATTGAAAGCAATTTCCTTCCCGCATTTGGGCCGGATATTCCTCTGACCAAACAACACCATCATCGCTTACAGCAACTGTGAAATCCTTTTTGCTTTTGCTGATTCCGCCATAATAAAGAACTCTGAAATCCTGCGATGCACCGGTATCCAGCACTACCTGTTCTCCTGCCCTGGTAGTGGTCCATTCTGTCTGCGGCGCCTTCATGCTGCCCAGGTTCCAAAAGGCAATCACCGCATACACAACCGTGATGCCCGCCATGATCAGATAATCAAGGCGCTTTACATGCGTCGCCGCATCACGAGGATGCAAAAGCGAAACTTCCGCTTCGTTCTCTGTCACGACCTGCGAACGTTTCTCCTTGCTCCCCAATAAAGCAAGCCTTTCCTGGCCATTCCTGGCGCAGAGGGCATCGCCCACATAAAAGGCAAAGGCACAAAGAACTACGTTTAAGCCGCTTAGGATCATGTTTAATGCCCTGGTATCATCCAGCAGATGGCCATTCTCGCTGCCCAAACGGATCGAGTTATCCAGTACAATACCCGTGTTGATAAATGTGGTGATGGAGAATCCAACTATCAGTACAAGTATGCGCCAATCCCGCTTGTACATATAGGAAAAGAATAGCAGCAAGAGCGCGGGAAACAAATACCGCTCGTGCATTTTCATGCCCAACACATACAAGCCGATGTACAATATACCGCCCATCAGCGGGAGATTGCGCAGGCTTCTGCCTCGTACATACGTCATGACCACCCATAAAATCACCAGTGTCATGACCGCCGTGCCAAGGGTGCTGTAGCTAACGCCAATCACGGCGAGCACCATAAAGGTGATAAAAGCCGCGGCCAAGAAAGCTGCCAGGCCATATTTATCCAGTGCATCTCCCTTTCGTTTACGCAGTGTGGCAAACTGCCAAAGGGAGAGTGTGCCGGTTATCAGCGCCATGAAAAGTACCAGCGGAAGCTTTGCCGCATTCAGAACCGGCTCCCAGTTATAGCTGGCGATGTAATACAGGTTAGCCGTATTGACTGTAGTATAAGGATAAGAGCCCAGCGTGTTCTTGTACAACTCAAACAGCCAATGGAATTTGGGGAAAAGTCGTACACCCTCTTGACCGCCGGAAATCAGCCATGAACCCTCTTGGTCGATAGAAAAAGGCACAATGACTGCCGCCGCCACAAGCGCGGACCACAATAGGCCAAACAGCACACTCTTGGTTGGCCTCTCTTCTTTACCGCGGAAAAAATCCATCACAACCGCCGCCAGACCCAATGGGCCAAGCATCAGCGCTTGCGGCTTTATCAGCACGCAAAGCATGTATACAGGCAAAGCCGCGTTCCATTTGTGGTTGATTACGAGCAAGGCCACCAGCATCAGTCCTAAAGCCAATACGCTGTCTACCTGGCCCCAGGCGGAGCCGTTGAGAATCACCACGGGGTTGATAGCATACAGGATAGCAATAACCGCTGCAGCCTTTACAGGAAGCTTCTTTTTGCCAATGGAGAAAAGCAAAACAGCCGCGATCATATCAGCCAGAATTGGTATTAACTTGATATTGACCAGCTGCATGCCAAAGGACAGCGGTCCAAACCATTGTGCTGCCGCCCCATTGAGCCACAACACAAACAGATACGCAGGCGGATAATCCACAAATCCGCCTGACAAATAAAACTTGCCTGGGCCAAGGCTGTACATGGAATTGCTCCAGCCCAGAAAGCAATTGATATCAACATCGTAACCGCGGACAATTGCCGCAAGAACCATTCTTAGTATAAAAGCAGCCGCCAATGAGGCTATTAAAACCATCACAGCCTGATGGTCTTTTTCCTGCTTCAGGCTATTCTTCTGCTCCTTTTGCAGATAAGGCAAAAACAGCATAGCAAGTGCTGCAAAGCATAAAGAAATCAATAACAAGGTAGGCCATGCCGGGCTTGCAGCAGTATCCTTAACGCCCTCGTCCCATTCCTGCGAATTGCCTTGCGATTCATCCTGCTTGAACCAGCTTGTCACAAAGGCACTGTCAGGTACCAGGCCCGCCACCTTGGTCAGGGTGATATCATCAAAATAAGCACGGCCTTCGCTTTCTCCGCCATAGCCGCCCAGGCGCGCGAATACAACGATTTCATGCTGGTCAGGGCCGGTCCTTCCATATAACTCCAGTTCCTGCCAGCCGCTTTGCGTACCGTAAATGCTCTGAGAAAACACATAGACATTCGCAATGGACAAATTGGCGCCCAGCCCGGTATCAAACACACCTTCCGTTTTCACATAACCGTGCAAGCGATAGATGGTATCAGGTTCCACCGGCACGCTTTGTGCAAACCGCGCATCATTGGCGCCAAAATTTTCCACTGACGCTGCGCGCTGACCGGTATGTGCGAAATTGGCCTGTTCATACTCTGTAAACCCAGGTTGGGTAATATATGCCTCCGTATACCAATAAAGCGGCATGCCATCCGCGTCAAGCTCCTCAAAACCGCCGTTTTGCAACAGATTCCCCCCATCAGTCTGAGCGAGGGACGATGACGGTATAATAAGCATGAGGCCCAAACACGCCACTAATAAGTAGAAGAAAACCAATCGTTTCATCAATGCAGGCTCCTTACTTGAGGCTTTGCGAATCGTGCCGCCAGTGCGTTCACCACTCGCCAGAAAAGGCGTTTTCCACATGCGTAACGCCCTCTCCCGTAATCTCCGCAACGTCAAAGCGCAATGGCCGTGCGAACTGATTGGTGGAAAGCAAATACTCTCCTGCCGCCTTTAATATGCGGCGCTGCTTTTTTACAGTCACTGCTTCCAACCCTGCACCAGGATAGCTTCGGGACCTTAGTTTTACCTCCACAAACAAAAGCAGTGCATCCTTTTCCAGGATCAGGTCCACCTCACCGCCTTTTGCCCGGAAGTTTTTCACGATCAGGCGATAGCCCATTTCCTGAAAATAGGAAAGAGCAACTTCTTCTCCCAGCCGCCCCTTTTCTTCCGCATCCTTCATACAAAGCTCCCAATAAAGCTTCTCCTGTGGGCAGGGCAGGGACCAAGCTCCTTTAGCGCAGCAATGTGCTGTGCTGTGCCATACCCCTTATGCTGCCCGAAGCCGTAGGCAGGATACATTGCATCCAAAGCTTCCATCTGCCGGTCCCTATAAACCTTTGCCACAATGCTGGCAGCAGCAATGGAATAGCACAGCGCATCCCCATGGATAATCCCCTTCTCCCGGCCGGAAAGGCCCAGGCCTTCCAGGGCATCGATGAGAAACAACTCTGCAGGCACACTTTTTGCGGCTCTGCGCATGGCTTCCTTGGTTGCATTGAGAATATTGATGCTGTCAATCTCCTCGGGTGTTGCTTCCCCCACGCCCACATACAGTGCCGTTTTTAATATTTCCTCATAAACTATGTCGCGCCGTTTGGGCGACAGCTTTTTGCTATCGTCCACCCAATCGATAAGCGGTTCTGGCGGCATCACCACACAGGCTGCCACCACATTGCCTGCCAGTGGTCCCCGCCCTGCCTCATCCATACCGGCAAAAAGTATGCCCGTGGACCAAAGCGGTTCGTCAGTCTTTGTCAACTCCATCAGCCGTTGCTGCCGATTCATCTTGCGAGTTCTCCTTTAAAGCAGGACTATCTTCTACCGTAGCACGAATAGACAAACGTGCCGGGCCAGCCTTTTCATTCCGCGCCAGCTCCAATGTTACACGTCCTAATTTTCCGGCACGAAATTCATCCAGCACAACGGCTGCTCCCCGGTCTACATCCGCCACGCCGCCCTTCATCAGCCAGCCGCGGCCACGGCAGACAGCTTCCAGCAGAGCCAATCCATCTAATTTGATATCTGCGAGCTTAAAGCGCTGGGCCACCGCATCAGGAGAAACCGCTACCATATCTTCCAAGAGGCGGATGGCCAGCATCGGTACATCCACCACCTGATCCCGTATGGTGCCAATATACGCCAAGCGTCTTGCGGCCAGTTGATCATCCAGCCTGGGCCATAACATGCCCGGGGTATCCAGCAATTCCAGATAAGGCGTTACCTTGACCCACTGATTGGCCCGCGTTACGCCAGGCCTGTCGCCTACCTTTGTAATTGCTGCACCGTTTAATCTGTTGATCAGCGTGCTTTTTCCTACGTTAGGAACACCAACCACCATAACTCTGACCGTCTTGCGCACGCCCTTGGCTGCTGCCCGCTCCACCACTTCCCTGGCTGCCTCATCTATCAGCGTCAGTACATCCTTGGGCTTGCCGCCTGTGGATACGTATGGATGAGCGGTGATTCCCTGGCCGCGAAAAAAATGAACCCAGGCGTTGGTTTCCTTGGGGTCAGCCAAATCGGCCTTGTTCAATAAAAGCACCCGTTTTTTATTTTGCAGTAGCGCATCCAAATCAGGATTGCGGCTTGCATGGGGCAAGCGGGCATCACACAGCTCCACCACCACATCCACTTTTTTTAGTTGATCACTTAACAGCCGCTTGGCGCGCGCCATATGTCCAGGATACCAATTGATCTCCACGGAAGGCTCCTTCCAATTTATGGGTTATGTTCCCGATTTTTGATTCCTTTTAGTAATACCATTCTTTTACCCAAAAGGCAAGCAAATTTTTCCCCGCCTTTGCCTGATTATCCTTAATAAAAAGAGGGGCTGTCTCAAAAGCAGGCAGTGGAAGAGCAAAGAAAAATCACGTCCCAGGAATGCAGGGGCGTGATTTTTGTTGTAAAATGTAACTACCATGAATCAAATACAACAAAAGCATTATAGCGGGAAAAGGGAAGAATATCAACTGGTGATCCCGCTGGAACTAGGGGTCAGGATCGGGGAGGATGAACCGGTACGCCTTTTAAGCCGCATAATGGAGGAGATGGATTACAGTAAGCTGAAAGCGGCGTGCTCCTACTGGGGGCGAAAAGGGAAGGCGACACCGAGGCATCTGACGAAGATCACACTATTTGGATACATGAATGGGGTCACAGCGAGCAGAGAATTGGAAGATGCATGCCGGTATGACCTGCGGTACCAATGGCTACTGGAGGGCAGACCTGCACCAGATCACAATACCATTGCTCGGTTTCGTAGCGGGAAACTGGCGGAATCAATAGAAGACCTGTTTTACCAGTTGGTGCGGAAGCTGTATGACCTGGGCGAGATCGGGTACGAGAACGTGTATGTGGATGGAACGAAGATCGAAGCATACGCGAACAAGTACGACTTTGTGTTTCGCAAAATGGTCATGACGAATGAGCAAAAATTGAACCGGAAGGTAAACAGGTTCATCGCGTACATTCAAAGGGAGTACGATCCGTTCCTCCCATCGTCCGAGACGCTGGAAGATGTCCGGCAGTTTCTTTTACGAAGGCAGCAGGAAACGGGCATCGTATTTGTAAAGGGGAAGGGCAAACGCAAGACACAGCTTCAGCGGGATATGGAGGCACTGGAGTCGATGTATGTCCGACAGCTGAAATACGACGAATACAACGACATTTTTAGGGGTCGGAACAGCTTTTCCAAAGGCGACCATGACGCGACATACATGCACATGAAGGAAGACGCCATGCGGAACGGACAGTTAAAACCCGGCTACAACGTACAGCTTGGTGTAGAAGCGGAATACGTGGTAGGCGTTGACGTTGGCCCGGAACGAAATGATGTGAATACGTTGATTCCCCTGCTTGAGCGGATGGAAAAAGGAATCGGCCAAAGATACGAAAACGTGGTTGCAGATGCCGGATACGAGAGCGAGGAGAACTACGAATATTTAAAGGCGTGTGGCCAGGCCAGCTATATCAAGCCGCAGAACTACGAAAAGAGCAAAACACGGCGATGGCAAACAAACGGCTACCTGGTGGAGAATATGCCGTATGATGCCCAAACAGATAGCTACACCTGCCCGGGTGGCAATACCATGCATCCTGTTGGGATAAAACATTCACGCAGCAAGACAGGCTACGTCAGCGAAGTCACCGTATACGAGGGGGCAGGCTGTCAGGATTGTCCGCTGAAAACCAAGTGTACCCATGCCAAAGGCAACCGTAGATTGTACGTTTCCAAACGCATGAAGGAACTGCGTGCCAAATCTCTCGCCAATATTTTAAGCCCGGAGGGAACCATCCTGCGTATTAACCGTTCAATCCAGTCCGAAGGAATGTACGGTAACCTGAAGGAGAATCTTGGCTTGGGCCGGTTTCGGATGCGTGGTATGCGGAAGGTATTTACCGAAGTCTTACTTTACGCGATGGCCTGCAACATGAACAAACTGTACAACAAGATACGCCAAAACCGCACCGGTGTCATGCTCCATGTAAAAAACGTCTCTTAAGATACAGATAACAGCATATCGCGATGCTATGAGCCAGCGAAAACATACAGCCGAAACCTTATCGGCAGCGTTGCTATGCTTCTCCCCAGGCCTATTGCCCTTCGTTATGCTCATTATTGTTTCATGGAAATAAAAGGGGCTGTCTCTTCGCGATTCACTCGCTTTGAGACAGCCCCTTTATGCTTTTTCGAATAGGCCGTTATTCTGCGAAATATGTCACAGGGACACTATAATCCATAATGCTGATGAAGGTTTTTCCTCTTTGCAGCTTAAGCTCATTACCGTCCTGATCAAAGAAAACTGTGCGCTGGTCCATACCAGTCCTCATCCAATATCCCGGGATATAGCGGCCGCCAACGAAAATATCGGCATTGCCCGAACCGATGAGCACTGTCACAGGCCGGTCCGCGCTCCCCTCAAAATACGTCACTTTGTTTCGCTGAATAATCAGATTAGAGAAGGACAACTGCGTTCCGGTAGCCTTATCTGCATACGGCTCACCATTAACAAAACGCAGATAGGTATTGGTTGCGGAGTCATAAGCAAAGCTGGAGGAATACGCATCATTGGCTTGCTTAATATCAATGGTTTTTGCCATTTCGCCATCTACAGGCAGATCATCAGTAAACAAATAAGGCCGGTCTGGGGGCGTAAAATCTTCCGGAATTAAGGCCTGCATAGCCAGCACGTTGGCGTCCACGTTATGAGGACTAGGCAGTGTAAGCACACGTTTATAATATTTCTTCCATGGTTTGCTTTCGCTGACTACACCGTCAAAAAGGATTCCCTTTTTACTGGCTTTCGTTTTGCGAAATGCAGTGAATATGCTTGTACCATCAGAGGGCTGGCCGCCGTAAAACAAGAACCCGGCATCCCACTCTTCCCGAATCTCCACATGCGTCACACGGGCAGAACGAACCGGCCCCACACTTTCCGGGATAACATCACTAAATAAATAGGAAAGTCGTGTATAGCCACCTTTGTGAAGTGGCGTTTCATAAATGATATCGGCGTTTTCGGCACCCCAAGGCATATTGTCGCCGATACCGCCGTTATTATTGTCAATCTGCACGATCATCGGCATGTATTTCCCCGTCCAAGGAAGGCCAGTCGTTGGGCTTTGTCCCGGAATTACTGGATTCAAAGGAAATTTCTTGTCTTCTCCCAGTCCATTCACAGCAATCTTGCGGTTCTTCTCCTTTTGAATAACTGTCCCCTCGCCGGCAGCCATCGCAGTGGCTGACAGCATAACAAGGCAGACAGCCATCAACATGCACAGAATCCTTTTTCTCATTCTTTACGCGCTCCTCATACATGATTACCGGCAGGCCTGCTTGCTGTTTAACATTGATCACAAGATATACCACTTGCATTCCCGCACCAGCATATCTTAACACCATGTTCATGCATATTCAATAATTATATGTAAATTGGTAATATTTTCTCGAATTGAGTATTCCACATTACAAAACAATGCATATTTAAGCAAAACTGACCCGTGATGCTCAATGGAACATCACAGGTCAGTTCTGATTAATAGAGGCTCATCCTATACCACCGGTGCCCAAATCAAGTCCATACCGAAGCCCGGCTTCTGTGGCACAGACAAGATGCCGTTTTTCAGCGTATAGCCGCTGTAATCCACACCTTCTGATTCGCCAAGTACCGCTTCGATCATAGGAATATGATGGGGATAGGCTGCAGCAATATGTGCACAGTAGTGGGTTTTAACCACATTCCCCCATGCGTGGGGCGAAGCGAGATATCCCTTTTCCTCAATCTCTTTCATCAGCTTGCGCCAAGGGGTAAAGCCATGACCGCATACATCAGGCTGCCAGACATCCAATAGTCCCTTTTCTGCCAGATCAAAGAGCAATGGAATATCTGTCATGGATTCGCCGTCGGCAATCAGCGTTTGGGGCCTGTGCTTATTCAAATATTCCCGAAGCTTGCGGTTGTTCGTCTCTTCCTCGCGGAAGGGCTCTTCAAACCAGTAAAGCGGCACACTGCCGACGCCTTCCATAAAAGCAATGGCATCAGCAACGCTGTAGCCGTCATTGGCATCCACCATCAAGCCCGCATCCGGATAGGCTTCATGAATTTTGTTTACTACCTCGATATCCCGCTCAAGGCCGGCATCATGATCCATCCACATATTTCCCCGGCCGATTTTGATCTTCAACGTGCGATGGCCCAGGGCATAGTCGTAGGCGCAATCCTCCAGCACTTTTTCAACGCCAAACGGCCTGTCTTCTGGGATGATATCGTTCATATAGATCGCCCCATCATATACAGGCACCTTTGTTAAGGCCGTGTCCCGAATCATTTTGCTGACTGGAATACCTAAAATCTGTCCTGCCAGATCATGCAGCGGCAGGTCAAAGGCATGCAGGCGTTCATCCAGTATTCCTGTATCGCAAGCAAATATGGCAGTTAGCTCCTTGCCTATTACCAGCGGCAGAACCTCTTTGGCAGTTTCCAGCCTATCGCTGAGCTGCGCCCAGCCGGTGGCCCCTTTGCTGGTGTAAAGCTTGGCGGCCGTCACCTCACCGCCAAAGCCATGATAACTTAAGCGCGCATTCTTGCCATGCAGCCTTGGATACCGGCAACGAAAACGGTAAAATTCAACTTTATCAATGACATGCCCTGTCAATGCTGTTTGGTATGTTTCATTCTTTCTCATTGGTCATTCTTCCTCCCTTTCCGTATTAACCCTTTATTGCCCCAATCATAACGCCTTTGATAAAAAACCTTTGTACAAACGGGTACGCGATCATCATGGGAATGCAGCTAAATACAATCACCGAATATTTGATGGTTACCCCAAGTTTGGAGCTTTCGGCATATGAGCCGTCTCCCGCGCTTAGTTGATTGGCCAGCAAGATGTTTCTAAGTACCAATTGCAGGCTTTGCTTGTCGGATGAGCGTAGATAGATCAACGCATCAAAGTAGCTGTTCCAATGCCCAACGGCATAATATAGGCCAATGACCGCAAGAATCGGCATGGACAATGGCAATACGATATTCGCCAGAAATCTTGTATCACCGCAGCCATCTAAAAACGCAGCCTCACGCAGACTATCGGGAATGGTGTTCTGAAAATATGTACGCATAATGATCATGTTTGTTGTCACTATGGCATTAGGCAGTACCAGGCCCCAAACCGTATCTACCATATCCAAACTATCTACCAACAGGTAAGTGGGGATGAGCCCTCCCTGAATATACATGGTAAGCGCAACAATAAGCATAATCAGGTTTCGGCCAGGCATTTCCTTGCGGGAAAGCGGGTATGCCAGCAGCGTAGTCAACAGCATATTCACGGTCGTACCAATGACAAGATAAAATCCGCTGTTCCTAAAGCCGAGCAGGATATCCTTATTGCCAACCAGCATCTCATATCCCTTGAGACTGAATTCCACCGGCCATAAATACACCTTGCCAAGGGTTATGGCATCGGAAGAGCTGAAGGATGCACCTACCACATAAAGAAGGGGGTACACCTCCACCAGCAAGATGAGGAAGCTGATTGCATACAAAATGTTCAAAAATATTCGGTCACGGGGGCTTTCCTTGAGTTTTGTTGCAGTGAGCAATGTCTTCCCCCTCCCTTACCACAGGCTGGTTCCGCCCATCTTCTTGGCAAGAAGATTGGCGACATACAGAAGAATAATATTACAACCCGAATTGAACAGATTAATCGCCGTTGAATAGGAATAATTTCCATCGAGTATACCTACCCGGTAGACATATGTAGAAATCACATCGCTGGATGCCTTGTTCAAATCATTTTGCATTAGCAGCACTTTTTCATAACCAATATTCATGATCTGACCACATCTTAGCAGCAACATAATGGTAACGGTGCCCATAATGCCGGGGATGGAAATATACAGCATCTTCTGAAACCGCGTAGCGCCATCGATTGTCGCCGCTTCATACTGCTCAGGATCGATAGCGGCCAGGGCAGCTATATATAATATGGAATCCCATCCCATATTTTGCCACAGGCCGGAGATGATGTACATGGGCTTGAAGGCACTTATCGTGGCAAAATAATTGGTAGTCTTCATGCCCATGGATTTTAGGATCAGATTGTATACACCGGTATTGGGATTAAATATCAATTGCAAAATACTGACAAGCACTACCGCCGATAAAAAGTGCGGAATATAGGTTACATTCTGCAGCACTTTCTTATAACGCCTGTTGGTCAGTTCATTGAGCATCAAAGCTAACAGGATTGGAATGGGAAAGCCCAACAATAGGCTGATTCCGTTGATAACCAATGTGTTGCCAACCACACGATCAAAATAAAAGGAATTGAAGAATCGTTCAAAATGCTTGAACCATACCCACTCGCTTCCGAAAAATCCCCTTGCGACCCTGTAGTCACGGAAGGCAATTTGAATGCCATACAGGGGAATATAGCGGAAAACAATATACCAAATCAGGGGAAGCGCAAGCAATAAGTAAAGCTCTCTGGACTGCCAGATTCTTTTGCGAAGCAATACCTTGCTTTTGGTTCTATATTCCGTCACGGCCGTCTTCTGCCTCCTTCCTTGAAAAGACAGGGGCAGCAGCCAAACTGCTGCCCCTGCACCAAACCTTTATTAATGTGCGGTAGAATCGTAATAAGCCTGATAGTATCCTACCAGTTCATCCGCGCCAAGCTGCTGGGTAGTGGCAACATATTCATCCCACTTGTCAAAGCTCATTTCACCAGTGATGAACTTGGCCTGGCACTCATTCACATACACATCCAGGTCAGTTTTTATTTCAGTGAGCCGGTCAGCGGTGGCGGTGTCAAACTGCGGTGCGCCAAACACGGGTGTCTTTTGATAGTAGGGATTCCAGACGGACACGTTTTCCTGCACCTTTTTCGAATAGATGTAGTTGGAGTTTTCGGGATGACGCCAGTAGCCAAAGCCACCGCCGGGCAGGGGGCAAGCTTCGCCAACAGCCACAGCCACACCGCGGGTATCATTGAGCATAGCATCTGTATAATCCCAAGTACCATCTTCCCGCTTCTGGCAGGTGACGCCGATCAGATCTTCATTGAAGCAACCTACCGTCATGGAGCCTTCCTCGGTAAAGAAGTAGTCCAGCAAGCGGAAGGACACCCAAGGGCTTTCATCGGCAGCTGTAATAAAGGTATTGCTGCCCATGGAGTTGGAGGCCAGTGCAATGACAGGTTCCAATCCGCTGTCGCTCTTGACAGGCGCCAAGGCAACATAGTTTTCACTAACGGTAGTGAACAAGTCGTCGGAACTCAGGCCGAAAACACCGACCTTGCCGCTGGAAATTTTGCCGATGGACATGTCACCAGTCTGTGTAAATACTTCATTATCCAACAAGCCTTCGGTATACATGATATTCATGTATTGCAGCGTCTGCTTCCAGATATCGTTGGTCTTCAAAAAGCTGACCTTACCATCAACCAACTGAACGTTGTCATACCCCAGGTTGCTGTACACACCGAACATGCCCGACATGATGTCAGGGCGGGCATTATGTCCGGCTCCAGAATCTTCCACCGCGTAGGGAATCTCATTGTTCGGGTCACCGTCCTTATCCGCATCCTGGTCACGGAAGGCGCGCAGAACATCCAATAGCTCACCAGTGGTGGTGGGCACGGCAAGACCCAAATTGTCCAGCCAGGTTTTGTTGATCCACAAATTGCGGTGCACGGTCAAGTTTGCCTGCAGTGTGTTGATACCGGGCATGGCATACAGTTTGCCATCGGCAGAGCGGGCGGAGGTGTCCACACCTGGATACTCCGCCAGCAGGGGCTTAATGCCGGTGGAATATTCATTGATCAAGTCATCCAGCGCCACCAGCTGTCCATCCTCCACCACACGGGGCAGATTGGGGATAGCGCCTTTCATAATGATATCCGGCAGGTCGCCAGAAGCAAACATCAGATTGATGCGCTCATTCCAGCCATCGGCGCCGACTACGATCCACTCTACTTCAATGTTCATTTTCTCAGCGATGTACTTGAGGGTAGCCATTTCCGAAGGATCGGCGATGTTTCCGGGACGGCGGATCATGATGGTCTTTTTTACTTTTTCATTAACGATGGGATATCCGGTGGCATTAAAATTGGCATCCGCCTTGGATAGTGCAACCAAGTCCTGTTCCTGGGCAAAACCACCCATAGGAATCAGGGAAAGCACCATGAAAAGGGTAAGCAGGACAGCAACCATTTTCTTCATAGGGTATCCTCCTTTTTATTACGGCCGGGCACCGAACTGCCGGCCTTGCTTTGTTTTCACTATAAACTTTAGACTTACAAAAAACCATCATGGATTTTACGATTTACCTTTGCTATTTATGGTTTTTGTTCAAACTCCCCCATTTTCGTTGCGATGCATACTCACTCATGCTATAATTCGCTTGTAAGGAACCGGAGAGGATGTTCTTGTTGAAATTCATACACTCCCTGCTGGAATGGACAAACCTGAACAGGCATATATCAGCCCGCGTATTTTTATCTGCCTTCTTTGCAATATTTTTTATCTCTATCCTGCTGATTGGCACGTACTCGTTTTCCGTATTTAATGATATAACAAACATCGTTATCGAACAAGGTCAAAACTCTGTCAATACCATTGCCGAGCAAACGGATACTGCCATCAGCACTGTTGCTCAAACCCATGCACTTCTATTTTCCAGTGAATATATTTCCAAGTTTTTATACAAAACATCGGAGCAAATGCCCTCATTTGACTGGTTCCAAACCTATAATGATGCCCAGCAAACCCTGCGCCTGTGCGGCCGAAGCCAGGTCAACCTGATTATGGGTATGTCGCTTTATAGAAACCGGCAGGAGGTAATACAGTATGGTAGCTTTTATACCATGCTCAATCCATATGACCTAAACCCAACTCTGGCAAACGGACTTGTTATATATAACGGATATGCCTATTTTGTTTCTTCAGCAGCCATGAACGATGGAGGTAAGGCGTTTTTAATATCTCAGTTGTACGGCAGTGTATTTGACAATATTTGCACCGGTCTATTGGCGAAGGACAGCTCGTTACTAGTATTAACGCCGGAGCGAGAAGTCTTTAAGCAATACACCTCCGAAGGTCAGGATACCGGCCTTATACGGGCAGCTATGACGCAAGAGGCGCAGACGCAGGGTGTTTTGAATGGAAAGTGGCATCTGGCTTCCGCGGCCGCATCACAAGCTAATCTGACTTTCGCTATGGCCATTCCAGTGGTCAGTACATCGCAAAAGCTGATAGAGGTCTCCCCCTGGTTTTTTCCGGCTCTACTATTTTCATTCATCGCCGGCCTGGTACTGAGCTATGGCATATCCAGACGTCTAGCAGGCGGATTTCGCACCATGCAGGATAATATGCGTCTGGTGGAGCGCAAGGAATACGAAAGGATCAAGCTCATTCCGACACAGGATGAATTTGGCGACTTAAGCCGTACTTTCGCCCACATGGCCAGGCATATTTCCCTGCTCATAAAAGAAAATCAGGAGCGTCAGCGTAAAGAGCATGAATTGCAGATACAGGTGCTAAGGGCGCAGGTAAGCCCACATTTTCTTTATAACGCGCTGAACAACATGCGTCATCTGGCGCAAATGCAGGGTATGGACCATATTGACAGAATGGCCACAGCGCTGATAAAACTTTTGAGAGCTGCGCTGGACAACGAAGGATTGTTGATTCCCCTTTGGCAGGAATTGGAGTATGTGAAGAATTACTGTGAAATTTGCCAGTATCAATACCTGGATGACTTCCACCTGGATATACGGGTAGATGACGACGTTTTGGATTGTCTTACACCGCAGATGGTGCTGCAGCCCATTGTGGAGAACGCCATCATTCACGGCATACAAAAAAACCCCAGGGAAGGGGTGATACGCATTTATGCCCACAGAGATGGCGGCAAGCTTACCATCCGTGTTGTCGACAATGGTCAAGGCATCAGCAAAGACCATTTGGAGGAGCTCTTGCATCAGCAGCACAATACCAGCAAGCTTCGCTTTTCAGGCATTGGTATCCATAATGTGCAAGAACGCATAAGCATGAGATTTGGCGAGGCCTACGGTCTGGCAATCCGCTCCAAGCTTAAACACTATACAAGGGTGGATATTTTGCTGCCCTACATGAAAAAGGAGGGAGACGTATGAGGCGGATCTTATTGGTGGACGATGACTTTTTAGCACTCAACGCGTTCTTCACCCTGGCCGACTGGAGCCGGTACGGCTTATCTATCGCCCGTGAAGCCCATAATGGTCAGGAGGCTATGGACTATTTGCGCGAGCAGCGGCCAGATATCGCCTTTATCGACGTCTGCATGCCGGATATGGATGGCATATCCCTCTTGCGTCATATCCGCACGCTCGACCCTTCCATATTGTGCATCATGCTCAGCAGCTACTCTGATTATCCATATGTCCGGGAAGCACTAAAGCACGGTGCCGCCGACTATTTATTAAAGCATGAGGTGACAGGTGATAGCATACTCACCCTGCTTTCGCAGTACGGCGTGGATACCACAAAGCCGTATGCGCTTGAGGATGCGGAGACGCGGCTGCAAAAGCTCATCGCTGACCACCGTTTAAGCAGCGGTACGCTCGAGGGATGCCTGGTACTAGGATACCTGTCGGATGGACGTACACCCATCGAGGCACAGCGAAACAGCATTCAACAAACATGCCGGCATATTCTCAACGATATCACGGGTACAGCCGTTTGCTCTCCTGCCGATCAGGAGCTTGTGCTGCTGATACAGGGAGACGCATCGGAACATGGCCAAAAAATGATACAGGATCGTATCACAAAAATTAAAAGAGCACTTCATAAATATCATAACTTGAGCTATACTTTTTTACCAATAAAATACTGTGCCGACGCCGCGCAAATCGACCATGCCTACCAGTTGTTTCACAGGAAATATGCTCAGGATGCTTCGGCAGCCAAATCTCCCCTATCCTCCGAAGAAAACATCAGCCTAATGCTGGCTGTTGTCAACCATCAAACAGCGCAGATCGAAAATCTGGTACATACTATTTATGTGAATGCCGCATCGAAAAATGATACAGACAGCTTTGGCCGGGAAATACTGTCCGTCTTCCTGCATTTAAAGCAGCTGCTGGGTATCACCGGCGATACCATTCCCCGGCTTCCGGCAGACAGCATGAAATGGGAGTCTTTTGCCGTACGCATACTTACAGATCTTGCCGCGTATGACGTATCATCATCGCTTGCTCCCACATCCAAAACCATACAGCAGGCAATCGCCTATTTGCATGGGCATTATGCGGAAACCATCAGTCTGAATGATGTAGCCAGGCATTGCAATGTCAGCTACAACCACTTGAGTTTTTTGTTCAAAAAGGAAACCGGTGAAAACATAATCAGCTATTTGAACCAGCTTCGTGTATTTGAAGCCGCGCGTCTAATTTTGTACGATTCACTGCCGGTCTCCGCCGTCAGTGAAAAAGTGGGTTTTAACTGCTATAACCACTTTTTCGCTACCTTTCGCAGCATTACCGGCATGGCCCCCTCTGAGTTCCGCAAAAATTCAGAGGCACTGGAATGGATGATCAAATTCAGTCAGACGCTGCGCCCAGCAGGATTAGGCATGAAAATTCACTAGAGATATTACACAAAGCAAAAACCCTGCCAATTTCGGCAGGGCCTTTGCTTGCCCATGAGAAGGGCACACTGTTACGAATATTTTCCAAAGCCTTGCGCTGTCCACCCCGATGCAGCTTTCGCTTTGGGGGCATTGTCAAACAGCGATATGGATGAAGCATCTTCCGGCCTGCCATCGCCATCCAGCTTGAATTTGGATACCTCTTCCCGAAGGGTGGCTGCCTGGGCAGACATTTCTTCACTGGTGGCGGAGTTTTCTTCAGCAGTAGCGGCAGTCGTTTGCACCACGTTGGATACCTGATCCAACCCCTGCCTCACCTGCTCGATAGCAGCCACCTGCTGAGCGGATGCCTCGTCAATCTTGACAATGCTGTCATTTACGAGCCCTGCTTGTTCCTCAACGCTGTTGAGTATGCCGGCAGTCTGCGTCGCAATCTCCCTGCCTTCTGTTACTGTCGCAGCAGCGTACTGTATCAGCTCTGCTGTTCGCTTGGCAGCTTCCGCAGATTTTGCAGCCAGGTTGCGCACTTCATCCGCAACTACCGCAAAGCCCTTGCCCGCGCTACCTGCCCGGGCTGCTTCGATGGCGGCGTTTAAAGCGAGTATATTGGTTTGGAATGCAATATCTTCAATCGCTTTGGTAATGGTGGTAATCTGGCTAGAGGCGGAGCCGATATTCTCCATGGCCGCGGTCAGTTTCACCATGTGCGTGCTGCCTTCCTTGACATAGTGCACAGCACTCTCCACATAGCCCGTGGCTGTTTTCACGTTATGGGAGTTTGTTGCTGCCTGATCCGCAATTCTAGCTACAGATGCGCTGAGCTCTTCTATGGAAGAAGCCTGCTGCGAAGAACCGGCCGCCAAGGCCTGCGCACCGCTAGCCACCTGGGAAGCACCGGTGCTAACCTGTTCTGCCGCACTGTCGATGGTGCGAAGCGTGTTGTTCAGCGAGAAAGCGATACCTTCCATGGCGCCTCGGATAGCTGCGAAATCACCTACATATTCCTGATCGATGGTTACCCGCATATCACCATGGGACATTTGCCCCAATTTCTCTGTGATATCGCTGATGTAAGTTTTTAGCGAGACTACCATGCTTTTCAGTGCGGAAGAAAGCATACCCAGCTCATCATTGGAGGTATGATTCAACTCCAAATCCAAACTTCCCTTTGCCAGATCACCGGCTACGAATGACATGGTTTCGATGGGCTTTACGATTGACCGGCGTATAAAAATCAGCAGTGCAGCAATGATCACCAGCATCACCGCCAGCATAATGGCAAAAGACAGAAGGATCGTATTGCGCTGCATGCTGCTGACCTGAGAAATAGATACCCCGCCAAAAAACACGCCAATAGCCTCACCATCTGCATTCAAAATCGGCTCATATGCCGTCGCATAAGGTGCGCCCAAAATGGCTGCTTCACCAGTGTAAGGTGTCTTTTGGCTGATCACAATGTCAGCAATACGTGGATCAAGTTTGGTACCTAAAATGCGTTCACCATTTTGCATAATGGTGGTATTGGCCCGCACATCACCAACAAACACCGTAAAATCATTGCCGGTCATGGTCTTCATCTTATCAACAAACTCAGGAACAGTCAAAGACCGGCCGGCAGAGACGGCACCGACAATATTGCCATTGGGGCTTTTGATAGGCACAGTGGAAAAGGCCCCCAGTGTCATTTCGGCACTGCGGCCTATTTCTGTGGTGCTCACACCTGTCAGTGCTTCAGGGATACGCAGTTCTTGCATATTATCGCCGATTACATCACTATGCGTTCGAGCGATAACATTCCCCTTGGCATCGGTAACAACAGCAAAATCAATCTGGTACCCCAAGCGGCTGAGCACACTCTCTGCAGCTTTTTTTACATGCGCCTTGTTTTCAAAGCCCATGGACTCATATAACTCTTTATCGCCGGCCAAGCTTTGCGCAGCCCACTGAGCATCTGTTTTATAATCCTCTATCAGCGTATCCATGGTCTTGAGTGCCAGAACACTGTGTTCTGTGTTGATGCTCTTCACAATTTTGCTGTTTTCACTGGAAATAAACACAACAGCGAAAACACCGATCACAATAATCGCCAAAGTAAAAATCGCCGCAAGCTTAAACCCAATTTTGTTGATAAATCGCATATCACATCTCCATATAAGTCGCTTGTTATATATTGCTACATCATATATTATTGAACACTTGTTTGCAATATTGAATACCCCATTTTGTGGTATTTTTGTTTTTAACCCCATTAATTCATAAATAAAACATGAGCCTCCCATATACGGGAAGCTCATAGTAGGGCAACTTGTAAGGCATGCCTGCTATATAAACGTTATCAGTACTTTCCAAACCCCATCGATATCCGACTCTGCGCGGGCACTTTTCTAGGCGAACGGTCAAAGAGCGAAATGGGTGAAAGATCTTCAGCCCGGTCGTTGCCATCCAGCTTGAACTTTGAAACTTCTTCCCTCAGCGTTGCCGCCTGGGCTGACATTTCTTCACTGGTGGCGGAGTTTTCCTCGGCAGTAGCAGCATTGGTTTGCACCACGGCGGACACCTGGTTGAGGCCTTGCTTCACCTGTTCTATGGCGGCCGCCTGTTCCACGGAGGCGTGGTCAATCTTGACAATGCTTTCATTCACAAGGCCGGCCTTATCCTCCACGCTTGTGAGAATCACGGCCGTCTGAGCGGCGATTTCTCTGCCTTCTGTTACTGTATCCGCCGCGTACTGTATCAGCTCCGCCGTACGCTTGGCAGCCTCGGCGGATTTTGCGGCCAGATTGCGCACTTCATCGGCCACTACGGCAAAACCCTTACCAGCGCTGCCAGCCCGGGCAGCCTCAATCGCCGCATTCAATGCCAGTATGTTAGTCTGGAAAGCAATATCCTCAATGGCCTTGGTGATGGTTGTGATCTGGCTGGAGGCCGAACCGATATTATCCATCGCTGCTGTCAGCTTAACCATATGTGTGCTGCCATCCTTTACGTGATGTACAGCCTGTTCCATATAGCGTGTAGCTGCTTTCACGTTTTCTGAGTTCGTTACAGCCTGCTCTGCGATTCGTGTGACGGAGTTGCTGAGCTCTTCCACAGAGGATGCCTGCTCTGTAGACCCTGCTGCCAGCGCTTGCGCGCCGCTGGCTACCTGGGAGGCACCGGTGCTGACTTGCTCAGCCGCGGTATCAATGGTACGCAGCGTGCCGTTCAAAGATTCAGCAATTCCTTCCATGGCCTTACGGATGGCAGCAAAATCGCCTATGTATTCGCGGTCGATGACAACACGCATATCACCACGGGACATCTGGCCCAGCTTGTCCGATATATCAATGATATAACCTTTCAGCGAGGCAACCATGCTTTTCAGCGAAGCCGACAACACGCCAAGTTCATCGCTGGAACTATGAGTAATTTCGTTCTCCAATTTGCCCTTGGCCAACTCACCGGCAACGGTAGACATGGTTGCAATGGGTCTGACAATGGTCTTGTTAATAAAGACCAGCAGCGCCGCGACAATGACCACCATGACCACCAGCACAATGATAATGGACTCCAGTACGGTGGTTTGCTGCATCCGGTTCAGCTCTGTCAAAGGTGCTGCTGTGGAAAACACACCAATGACATTGCCATCCTCATTCAATACCGGTGCGTAAGCAGCGGCATACGGCGCACCAAGTACAGATGCTTCGCCCGTATAGGTTGCCTTTTGATTGATAACCACATCAGCTACATTGGCACTGAGCTTGGTGCCTAAAACGCGCTGCCCGTTTTGTATGACGGTGGTATTGGCGCGCGTATCACCAATGAATAGAGAGAAGTCGTTGCCGGTCATGGCCTTTAGTTTATCAACAAACTCAGGATCCGTAAGCTTCATTCCAGCAGAGACGGCGCCGATAACCGATCCATCCGGCCCTTTTATAGGCATCGCTGAATAGGCACTGAGGCTCATCTCGGCCGTGTTGTCCACCAGGGTGGTACCTGCACCGGACAATGCTTGACTGATACCCAGCTCCCTTACGGCATCGCCTACGATATCACTATGGGTTCTGACGAGCACTTTACCCGTTTTGTCTGTAATCATCGCAAAGTCAATTTGAAATCCAAGATCGCTCAGCACATGCTTGGCAGCCATTTTCACTGCGGAGGTATCGCCCAGTGCCATGGCTGTTAGCAGGTCTGCGTCTGCAGCAACGCTCTGGGCAGCCCATGCAGAATCGGCCTTATAATCAGCAACCAGGGTATCCAGAGTCTTCAGCGCCGATATGCTATGTTCGGTGTTAATGTTCTTAACCACCCTGCTGTTTGCACTTGACATGAACACAACCGCGAAAACACCAATAATTATGATTGCCGCCGAAAAGATAGCCGCCAGTTTGACCCCGATTTTGTTGAATAGTCGCATGTGCCACATCTCCGTCCTATTAATTGGTAACCCGTATGCTATTCTTATAAACAGATTTTCCCGGAATCATATACCACATTTTGTGGTATTTTTTCGTTTCGAAGTATTTATGCTATTCGCTTCCCGAAAACGTGAAGCGAAAAATTGGGCATCTGACAGGACAAGGTTGCAGCATAACTCTGATCAATATTTCCCAAATCCCATCGATATACGGCTTTGTGCTGCCTTTTTAGGCCCGCGGTCAAAAAGGGAGATTGGCGAAATATCCTCCATGTGGCCATGACCATCCAGCTTGAACTTTGATACCTCTTCCCGAAGCGTTGCCGCCTGAGCTGACATCTCTTCGCTGGTGGCGGAGTTTTCCTCGGCTGTAGCGGCATTGGTCTGGACCACGGCGGATACCTGGTTAAGACCCAGTTTCACCTGGTCGATGGCTGCAGCCTGCTCCACAGAGGCATGGTCGATCTTGACGATGCTTTCGTTTACGAGACCAGCCTTCTCCTCCACGCTGGTGAGGATTACCGCTGTCTGAGCGGCAATCTCCCTACCCTCAGCAACCGTGGCTGCAGCATACTGTATCAGTTCTGCCGTACGTTTGGCCGCTTCGGCAGACTTTGCAGCCAGGTTGCGTACCTCATCAGCCACCACGGCAAAGCCTTTACCGGCACTGCCGGCCCGTGCCGCCTCAATGGCTGCGTTCAATGCCAGTATGTTGGTCTGGAATGCAATATCCTCAATGGCTTTGGTGATGGTAGTAATCTGGCTGGAGGCCGAACCGATATTATCCATGGCGGCAGTCAGCTTTACCATGTGAGTACTGCCATCCTTGACATTGTACACGGCCTGCTCCACATAACGGGTGGCCGCCTTTACGTTTTCTGAATTCGTTACTGCCTGTTCTGCGATTCTGGCAACGGTGTTGCTGAGTTCTTCCACCGAAGACGCCTGCTCGGTTGACCCGGCAGCCAAGGCTTGCGCTCCGCTGGCTACCTGGGATGCGCCGGTGCTAACCTGCTCGGCTGCGGTATCAATGGTACGCAGCGTACCGTTCAGCGACCGGGCAATCCCCTCCATGGCCTCGCGTATAACCGCAAAATCTCCAATATATTCCTGTTCGATCACAATTCGCATATCGCCCGTGGACATTTTCCCCAACTTGTCGGTAATATCTCCGATGTAGCTTTTCAAAGAGGCAACCATGCTTTTGAGCGAGGCTGCTAAAATGCCAAGCTCATCGCTGGACGTGTGGGTAATCTCATGATCCAATTTGCCCTTTGCCAGTTCACCGGCGACACCGGACATGGCTGCAATGGGTCTGACGATGGCCTTGTTGATAAAGAACAGAAGTGCCGCTACAATGGCCAACATAACTACCAACACAATCGCAATGGATTGAAATACTGTGGTACGCTGTAACGCATTGATCTGAGCGATGGGCACTCCGGCAAAAAATACGCCGATTGCATTTCCTTTGGAATTGACGATTGGGTTGTATGCTGTAGCGTATGGCTCGCCAAGTATCTCTGCTTCGCCTGTGTATGCTTGTTTCTGATTGATAACAATGCCTGCAATACGGCTATCCAGCTTTGTTCCAACAATACGCTGGCCGTTTTGCATAACGGTTGTACTAGACCGTACATCACCCACAAACACGGTATAATCATTCCCGGTCATGGCTTTCAGCTTATCGACAAATTCAATGTTTGATAAAGAAAGACCAATAGAAACCGTGCCAAGCAAGGAACCGCCAGCACCCTTTATTGGCATTGTGGAATAAGCGCTAAGACTCATTTCATTGCTGTAATCAACATCGGTTATTGCTTGGCCTGACAGAGCTTCACCTATGCCTATTTCCCTTATAGCGTCACCTGCCGTGTCGCTATGTGTTCTGGCAAGAACTTTCCCCTTTGCATCAGTGATAATGGCAAAATCAATCGGGTATCCAATATGGCTCAGAGAATGCGCTGCCGCTGTTTTCACAGCCGCCGCGTTTCCAAGTGCCATAGCCGCAAGTACATCTTCGTCCTCGGCAATGCTTTGCGCAGCCCATGATACGTCAGATTTGTAATCGGCAACCAAGGTATCCAAGGTCTTCAGTGCCGATATGCTGTGCTCGGTATTGATATTCCTAACCACCCTGCCGTTTTCATTGGCCATAAAAAGGATTGCGAAAATACCGACAATTATGATTGCCAACGAAAAAATTGCTGCCAGTTTGAACCCGATCTTGTTAATAAGCCTCATGTAACACATCTCCATTACATTAATCAAAAACTACACCCTATTCCTATAAACAGAATTCCGTGAGCTCACATACCACATTTTGTGGTATTTTTCTGTTTCGAGTAGGAGTTTTTGCAGCCATCTCACTTTTCCTT
>JAEWSC010000083.1 GCA_023398575.1 Bacillota bacterium
CAGGATATTAAGCCTGATATTCTGATCACCGATATCAAAATGCCTTTTATGGATGGGTTGCAGCTTTGTCGTTCCGTCGCTCAGACCATGCCATGGATGCAGGTGGTTATTTTGAGCGGCTATGACGAATTTGCCTATGCCAAAGAGGCGATTTCGCTTGGTGTGAATGATTATCTGTTGAAGCCTGTCAACGCACAGGAGCTTTTGCAGGCGCTTTCACGCATTGGTGAACGCATACAGGAGGAACGGAAAAAGCAAGCTGACCTTCAGGCATTAAAGGATCAGTTTGCTTCCAGCAGCCGTTTCATGCAGGAAAAGCTTTTGAAGGAGTTGTTCTCCCCTGAGCTTCAAAAGGGAGATATGGGGGAGTTTTTAGAACGGTCCAGAAGATTGCATATGTCGCTGCTGGCAAAAAGGTATCTTGTGATGCTGGTATCACCTGGTTATACAGATATGCGCTATGAGGAGTCAATTGCCGTACTTGGCGCATTGAAGCGGCTGTGCGATTTAAGCGCTGGCGCCGTGCACTTGTGTGAAATTGGCGGCCTGCCGGTGCTGATTGTATTGGGGGATAATGAAAACGATTTGGAAGAGCGAGCGTATGGATTTGCTCAATCTGCCAAATACGGGATCGAGCAGGCTGCATCCATCCCGGTTCAATTAAGCATCGGTTCCGCAGTCAGCAATCTGTGGGAGGTACGGGATTCTCTTTGCGCTGCTCAGGCAGTGCTTCGAACGATGGGTGCTTTCCAGGAAGAAAATAATAAGCGGCAGATCATGGGTATTCATGATGTAGGCATAACACCTGGCTTATCCCTCTTAAATCTGGATGTGGTGCCCATTGGTGAACAGCTTCAGTATGCCACGCAGGAGGATGTGGAAAAAATACTGAAGCATTATGTGGACTCTCTGGGTGATATGGCCATGCACTCTGCCATGATCGCCAATTATGTGTATGTGGAAATCATGTTGGCAGCATCCCGCATCATCAAGGAAAACGGGGGTATACCCCAGGAGGTGATGCCGGAGATGGCAAGGCAAAGCCTTGACGAAAGCACAATGACGGTTGAAGATGTGCTGCCTCTTGTAAGAGGCATACTTTCCAAGGCAATCGCTTACCGTGATCAGCAGAGTTCTACCCGTTATGGGATGGTAATCCGGAGGGCGCAGGCGTATTTGAATGAGCATTATCAAAATCCTGGGATCAGTTTGCATGATGTAGCGAAGCATGTTGCGCTGAGTAACAATCACTTTTGCACTGTGTTTTCTCAAGAGACAGGAAGCACTTTCACTGAATATCTGACAGGCCTTCGGATTAGTAAAGCAAAAGAGCTTTTACGCGCCACAAGCATGCGGTCATCCGATATCGCATATCAGGTGGGCTACAATGATCCCCATTACTTCAGTTATCTTTTTAAGAAGAACGCGGGTCTGACGCCAAGGGATTACAGACGGGAAGGGTAATGGACAACAGGTTTTTCCTTAAGGAAACGCCGTGCTGATGAGCTTTCACCAGCACGGCGTTTCGTGTGTGATTGTTTATTTGTGTACTATAGCCGTGTGCAGCTTGGGCGGTCTCTGCCGCCGCGTTCCACTTTATAGAATCCGATCAAGTTGCTTGGCCGTGACTGCATATATACGTTTTTGACATCCTGTGCGTTATGCATGTCAAAGCGGACGGACAGCCCGCAGCCGGCGGATACATCACGCGGGGTGGCAACAACACCGACCCGCACGCCTGCACGCTTCAAGGCAGATTCAAAACGCAGCACCTGCTGCCGGGAACGGAAGGCAGCAATGCCGAAAATCTCATCCATAGGGTTAAATCCTCCTTCCCTCTTCATATAGTATACGGTCAAGAAGCGCCGCGTGCGCATAAAACCATGGAAGAGGGGCCGGACAATGATCTATTTGGATAACGCAGCAACCAGTTTTCCTAAGCCGCCGCAGGTGGTCCGGGCCATGGCGGGTACGTTGAACCGCATTGGCGGCAACCCCGGCCGGGCCGGACACCGCATATCGTTGGCAGGCGGACGCGTAATCCGCGCATGCAGGGATCATTTGGCGGAGATGTTCCGCATGGAAAAACCGGAGCAGGTGATCTTTACAAACAACTGCACCGATAGTCTGAATATTGCCATCCGCGGCATGCTTCACCAAGGGGATGAGGTCATTGTAAGCCACAGTGAGCATAACGCAGTGATGCGTGTGCTCACCGGTTATGAACGCCAGGGAATGGTATCTATCAAGGTGATGATGCCTGGGCCGGACGGTCTCCTGCAGCCGAATCAGCTTCACACCATGATTGGCCCAAGAACAGCCCTAGTGGTTTTGAACCATGCTTCTAATGTGACTGGGGTCGTGCAGCCGGTCAGCCGATTGTGCATGGTGTGCCGGGAAAACGGCATTCCCAGCCTTGTGGATGCGGCCCAGACAGCAGGCGTTTTGGATGTAAGCCCCAAGGCGTTAAACGCCGATATGGTAGCAATGGCAGGTCACAAGGGATTGCTTGGCCCCCACGGAACCGGTGTATTGCTGCTGACGGGCGGTATGCTGCCAAGGCCCTTTCGCGAAGGGGGAACCGGTTCTCGCTCGGACAGCATGCTCCAGCCTGATGACCTGCCGGACCGCTATGAAAGCGGCACGATGAACCTGCCTGGGATAGCGGGTCTGCTGGCAGGTGCGCGTTTTGCCTCCAAGCATATGTGGGAGATACGGGAATATGAAGAGGAGCTGACCCAAAGACTTCGGGACAACTTACGGGATATTGATAATGTAACTGTGTACGGTGACGAGAAGGCGCCAAGGGTGGGGGTTGTCAGTTTTAACGTGCGCAATATGGAAAGCGGCGAAGTAGCGGATGGGCTGGACCGGGCGGGATTTGCGCTGAGGGGCGGCATGCATTGCGCACCAAGCATCCACGGCTGGCTTGGGACCATGGATACGGGCGCGGTTCGCGCAAGCGTGGGAATCTATAATACAGAACAGCATGTGGATGATCTGGTGGCTGCTGTGGCCAAGATAGCCCGTGGCAAATATTGATTTTTCATATTTGGCTTATATAGCGTCTTCTTTTGTATGCCTCAATTTGGATAATAGAGCCAGGCACAGGCATAAAACAGCCGGCACCGGGTAGTAGGGGAGCCGTGTGATCAGATAAAGCAGCAATAGGCCAATACCATACCAGAAATACCTGCGCGAACGGTGAGGCGCCAATATATGATCCAGCCATACGCCAATGCCTACATGGCTGCGTTTTCGCTCGCCAAGCACAACAAGCTGATTATCCGTTACAGGTGCTGCAGCGCCTGCCAGACGGACCAGCCTCTCCTTGCCTATGATTCTGACTGGCGGGTTCGCCAGGCCTAATTGAGAGCGGGCGGCATTGTTTAGGGGTGAGGCAGTACACAGCACGCAGCGGGCTGCGTTATGGTTGATAGCGGCTCGCTGCGCTTCAATGATATTTTGTGCAGAAATCTGTATGGAGGGATGCTGGTTATTGCAGCGGACAAGCACCATGTCGTTTTCCAAGCGGCAAAGCACTCCGTCTTCCGTTATTCGTTCCAAGCGCAGCGGGTAAGCCAAGGTAAGCCACAATGCCGTTTGAAAGTGTGCCTGCCGCGGTGGAGTCAGGGGCAACGCTTCCAATGCAAGCTCGCCGCCGATGCGTTGACGCAGCGCCTCTTCCCTCCTGGCCACTGTTTTTCTTTTGCCAAGGCGTATGGCCAAGTTGACCAGCAGGTAAAAGGCAATGCCCGCAAACAATGCGGCCAATGTCAGACCCCACAGAAACACAAACCAAAGTACGCAGGACAATAGGATCAAAAGACGCAGGCCGATTGCATCCAGCGTCCCGCCAAGCCTTGTTTTCTCCAGATATTGCTGCATAACATGACTCCTTTGTTGGTTTTGAATGGCGCGAGGGCAAGGAATTGTGTATTTTCTGGTCGCGGACCTTTTCCATCCGCGTTCCATAGGGTATAATGGGGTGGAGGGGAGGCGCTTGGTTGGAGACTGAACGGATTGGGCTGATGGGCGGGTCGTTTAACCCCATCCATCTTGCACATATACAATTGGCTCAAATGGCCATGCGGGAGGCGTCGCTTAATAAAGTGCTATTTATCCCGACGGGAAACCCGCCCCACAAGCGTGAAGGCCTGGCACCAGCTGGGCAGCGGATGCAAATGGTGCGTTTGGCCTTGTGCAAAGAAGCGGATTTCTTCCCTTCGGATATAGAAATGAACAGAAACGGCATGGTTTATACGGTGGATACACTGATCATGCTAAAGAACCAGATGCCGGATGCCACTTTCTATTATATTATTGGTGAGGATACGCTGTATGACCTTGTTCACTGGCGCAGCCCGGAAAAGGTATTTGAGATGTGCCGGTTCCTGGTGTGTAGACGAACCGGCTCAGGAGCGGGTGCAGATGTTGCGGCGGTGATGAACGAGCTAAAAAGGCTCGGGGCGCAGTATTCATATTTGAGCGGCGAAGCAGGGGATCTATCTTCCACCGCCATCCGCACGCAGTTTCATCAGGATGTGGAGCCTTTGGGTCTTTCACCTGCAGTGATGGAGTACATTCGTGTGATGGGTTTGTTTGGCGTCACGCCAAGCCCAGCCGGATTTGCTCCCTTTGTGGACAAACTGTCCAGTGCTATGAGCTTGAAGCGCTTTGCCCATACCCTGTGTGTGGCATATGCGGCAAGACAGCTCGCCCGGTTGCATGGGGAAGATGAGGAAAAGGCAGCGCTGGCAGGGCTTTTACATGACTGTGCCAAGGGCATGGAATTGAAAACGATGCAGGCATATGTGAAAAGCCTCGGCTTGAAGGTGGATAAGGACATTTTCTCTTCTGGGGCGCTATTGCACTCGCTGGCAGGGGCGCATTTGGCAAGGCAGGAATATGGGGTAGAAGATCGGGCGGTGCTGGCGGCCATAGAAAACCACACATTGGGAAATGTACCAATGTCTAAGCTGGATATGATTGTATACCTGGCGGATAAGATTGAGCCAGACCGGGAAAACTATCCAGGGCTTGAAGAAATCCGCCGTCTTGCGCAAAGAGATTTGAAGGATGCACTGCTTCTTTCTTTTGAAAGGACAGGAAGCTATGTAAAAGAGCGGGGCAATGTACTCCACCCTGCCTCTGCATGCACCGAAACATGGCTGCGGAGTATATAAAATATTGTGTGATGACACCAAGGAGGAGACCGTATGACGGAAGGGACATTAGCCCGAAAAATAGCTGACATACTGTATGACAAAAAGGCGAAGGACATCGTAGTGCTTAAGGTTGAGCATCTAACGGTGTTGACCGATTATTTGGTGATCGCTACCGGACGGTCTGCCATTCAGGTAAAGGCGCTGGCGGAGGAAGTGGATGACCGGTTGGCGGAAGAAGGAGTTGCCTTGCGCCGGAAGGAAGGACAGAACGAAGGCCGCTGGATCGTTATGGATTATGCTACAGTGATGGTGCATGTATTCCATCAGGAAGAGCGGACGTTTTATAACCTGGAGCGGCTGTGGGATGACGGCCATAACCGCGTTCTTCTGCCATTTCAGCAGGAAAATGCATAATCTTTCACAAAGTATTTACACTCAATGGAAAATGTAGTAAGATAATTCTGGTTTTTGTGAGATAATGGTTCGCTTCCCGATAATCGGAAAGGGGCTTATATGATGCAGACCAGAATAACACCCCGTAATTTAATGGAGGAATTGGTGGAGGACAAGCTGGACGAATATATATCAGACTCAGATGTATGCAGTTGTGAACTGTGCCGCGCGGATATTATGGCGTTGGCACTGAACAATCTTCCACCCAGATACATCGTTAGCATCAGTGGAGACGTATATTCCAGGTTTGACGCGGTAAAGGTGCAGTTTCAAGCAGATGTGATTATGACGGTGCTCAATGCCATTGAAGTGATAAAAAAAAGGCCGCGGCATGACTGACCGTCCTTATGAATCCTTAGGAATTATATGATCTAGATGAGAGCGCCCACACTTGTATGACATGTGTGGGCGCTATTGTTAGCCTTATTTTCTTTTCACCGGCTCCATCAGGCGCAGGAAGTACGCGTTGCCGCTGCCCTCTGGTGTATCATTTCTGACATGCTCCTCGTAGCATAATCTGCTGGAATCGGGTGCGTATTCCATGTGGGTTTGAAGATAGTCCATTAGCTTTTTCCATGAACCGCCAATGTCATCGCTGCTCTCCATTACTGCGTACAGTCCGCCTTGAACGGTCATTTCTTTTAGCGGGGCAGCAACCTCAACACCGTCTGGGATGGAAGCTAGCACGCCGTAACCATAGGGCTTGCCTTCACCGCTGGGATAGGGCGGCATATCGCCGCCAAACAAGCGGGCGGTTCCCTCCAGGTGTTTAACTTTGACCCAGTCGGTGACGGTTTTCAGCGCTTCCTCCTCGGGTGAGGAACTGACGGCAATATAGTATGCTGTCCGCATGGGCGGCAGAGTGACAAAGCGGACGGATGGGGTAGTGATATTTTCTTGAAGCATATTACTTTTCTCCTTTTCTACATCCCCGGTATTCTTTGAGGGGAGGCTAGTCAATATTTGCTCAAAACTGTGTTCGGTAAGCTCAGGACCAAGGGTTGAAAGGGCGCGAAGAAGTGACCGGAGGCGTTTCTCCAGGCTGGAAAAAGTTATCCGTGTTTCATCCAGCTCATTCAGATACCTTCGGACGATGCTTTCCAGCGTTTCACGTTTGCCGCTGTTAAGGATAATTTTGATATCCTTGAGGGAGATATCAAATTCCCGAAGCAGAGCAGTTACACGGATGAAAAATACATTCTGGTCATCATAGCATCGCCAGCCGGAATCCATATCCCGGTGGCTTACAATCAGTCCTTCTGCTTCCCAATGTCTGAGCGTACGGCTCGTCAGCCCAAGCTGCTCAGACAGTTTGTGTATGGGGACAAAATGGTCCATATCGTCCTCCTGAGGTTTTTTGAGATATCTCGAGATCATTGTATCACTTGCCGCAGCGTCAATTGCAATAGATATTTTCAAAAAAATTACATGGAATTTGCGTTATCCTGTGCTTGACAGCATTTGGGTGTAATGTTATAGTATCACGTGGAAATGATCAAAGCAATTGTGTAAGGAGGTGAAGCGCATGACCCGCATAGAGTTGATGGAAAATTCTAATATTTGGCAAAATATTGTGGAAGTGGCAGTTCAAACAAGTAATTTTGCATCGTCCGGGCATTTCTCTGCCCTTTTACGGCCGGAATTGCGCTTCCCTTATGGTATGTACCCTGTTCTGCTGAAATAGCGGAAGGGAATGACATGCTTGTAAACCGGGAGCGGCATCCGCCGTGCCTGGTTTTTTTATACCCAAATAGATAGGAGCAGTTATAATGCAAGGTAAAAGAAATCTGCTGTTTTTAAAAGGCCTTCGTGCCGTTGCGGGGCTTTCTGCCCGACAGGTATTCGATGGCAGCCTGTTTCAATTGCTGGGCGAGTACATTCTTCGCTTTATGCAGTTTTTAATGCTTACGCTAATCTGGCGTTCGCTGGCGGCTGGTGGGGCTGACCTTGGGGGCATGAACTTGCAACAGTTGATGACCTATACGTTAATGGCGTCGGTTCTGCGTCAGGAGCTGGATATCATTACGCCGGCGACATCTGCCCTGTGGGAAGGTAGCATCATTGGCAGATATACAAGACCTCTGCCAGTTTTGCAAACCCTGACAGCAGAAACTATCGGCCGGTGGTGGGTGCCTGTGTTTTTTCTGTACGGCTTACCGCTTTGGCTAATATCCCCTCTGTTTGGGATTCATCCGCTGCCGCAAAGCGCTGTGTATGGCTTACTGGCGCTGATTAGCCTCGGGCTAAGCGCTTCGCTGGGGTTTGCGCTGGACTTTTTGTTCGCGGCCCTGGCCATGCGCATGAAGAATGGTTCCTGGGCAGTGATACGCGTGCGGGAGGCTCTCTTTGCCCTCCTCTCCGGTGCGCTGATCCCGTTTTCCTTAATGCCGGAGCCAATTGCAAATCTGCTTGCCAATCTGCCCATGGGCTCCATTGCGCATGCACCGCTTTCGTTGTATGTGGGACAGGGTGACCCGCTTCGGTTACTCCTTGTGCAGGTGGCCTGGAATATCGTTCTGTGGCCTTTGGCAATGGTCGCGTTTAGAAAAAGTGAGGAAAGGATGATTTCGTTTGGTGGATAAGGCAAAAATGCTTTTTCGTCTGCTTGCTGTCTATGGCAAAATGGATTTGATGTGGTTTTTGCGGGACACCAAGTATTGCATTTTGCAGATTGTGACCCATATTGTTACTGCAGGGGCTGCCATAGCCGGCGTATTTGTACTGGCTGGACGATTTGGCGGCATTGGTGGGCTCACACAGGATCAGCTGTTGTTTATGCTGGGGTATACCATGCTGGGCGATGGTGTGTTTTCCCTTTTCTTTGTTGGTTACAACGCGGGTCAAATCAGCCGCACCATCGGCCGTGGGCAGTTGGATCATTGCATCGTCCAGCCTGTTCCCTTATGGATGCAGCTTGTTACCGGCGGGTTTTCGCCTGTTTCCGGGTCAAGCATACTCATTTGCGGTATTGGTCTTACGGTCTATGCACTGGGCAGACTAAAGCTCGCTGTTACATTTGGCTGGCTTATACTGATGGTGCTAAGCGTGCTTGCCTCCGTTATTGTTTTTTTAGCATGCGTGTATCTGGTATCCTGCATCGCCTTCTGGGCGCCTGTGGCCGCGGAGGAATCCGCCTCCCTGGTGCATGAGATGTTTGGGTCACTGAAGCGTTACCCCTTGGGTGGAATAGGCTTGGGCTGGCAGGCGGTCTTCTGCTCGGTGCTGCCGGTTGGCGTTACCGGCTGGTTCCCCAGTCTCTGGCTGCTGGGCGAAAGTCATGCACCTGGGCTTCCTGTATGGACTTTTATGATGGCCACCGCCTTTGGCCTGATGGCCGCACTTGTATTTTCGAAAGGAATGAAGCATTATGCAA
This sequence comes from Bacillota bacterium, assembly GCA_023398575.1. Taxonomy (GTDB): domain Bacteria; phylum Bacillota; class Clostridia; order Christensenellales; family Aristaeellaceae; genus JAEWAH01. The sequence continues at coordinate 8,995 of JAEWSC010000083.1, forward strand.
CAGATGGCTCACCAAGATATTCTAGCTTTGGACATCGTTAATGTCAGCAAAACCTATACACAGTGGCAGCGTTCCGGAAAGTGGAAGGATATTCTGAAAAACCTTATCCGCCCGGAAAAAAAGGTGGTCAAGGCACTGGATGATCTTTCTTTGCAGGTAAAAAAGGGCGAGTTCGTAGCTTACGCCGGTGCCAATGGCGCCGGAAAGAGCACCACCATCAAAATCCTCTCCGGCATTCTGCAGCCGACCATGGGCAATGTGTCTGTGCTTGATATGTCGCCAGCCAAGGATCGTGTAGCACTGATGCGCCGCATTGGCGTACTGTTCGGGCAGAGAACAGAATTGTGGTGGGATCATCCCATTATTACGAGTTATGAATGGAAAAAGACCGTATGGAATATTCCGGAGGAGGTCTATCAGAAAAACCTTGCCATGGTGACCGAGCTTTTAGACTTGAATGAGCTTTTGCACACCTTTGCCCGTGAATTGAGTTTGGGACAGCGGATGCGGGCAGACTTGGGCATGCTGCTATTGCATGATCCAGAGGTGCTGTTTCTGGATGAACCAACCTTGGGGCTGGATGTGCTGGCAAAGCGTCAGATGATTGACTTTTTGAAGAAGGTAAACAAGGAGAAGGGCACAACGGTCATTGTCACCAGCCATGACATGGATGACCTGGAAGCCATGGCTCAGCGGATCATACTGCTATCCAACGGCAAAATTGCCTTTGATGGCGATTTCCAGGCACTTCGCCGTGTGCAGGGCAGCTTCAGCCGCCTGCTGGTAACAGGGCCAGCAGAACCGCCAAAGTGGCCGGACATGGAGTGGATATCCACCCATGACGGGGTGCACGAGTACGCCTTCCATCAGGCGGATGCGAATTTTTCAGAGGTGCTAAAGACACTGGCAGGCACTCCGGGTATCACTGACCTGGAAATGCGCAAAGCGCCGATTGAAGAAGTGGTGGCTTCATTGTACCTGGCATGGAAAAAAGAAACGGCATAATGAAACTGGCCCCGAAGCGTGCGTGCGCTTCGGGGCCATACCTCCTGACAAAGGGATATCACACCGTAACAATCACATGAGAAAGGTCTAGACTGTGAATTTGCATTCGTTCTACTTTCTTGCTATGCTGGTCACGATCCTGATTTTGCTATATAATCAAGCTTATCGGCAGACTATGCTAAATGTATCTGTGTTACTCATGGATATTGTCATACTAGGAGGTATATAGTGGCAACTTGGATTGTACATCTCCGTGTGGCTGACAAATTGTTGGATAGTATACCTGGCTTATCACCTATGGAATTTGTGGTTGGAAATATTGCGCCCGACAGCGGCGTACCGAATGGGGATTGGACCATTTTTACGCCAAGCGGGGATGTATCCCATTTTAAGACCACAGATACCGACGGACTGAAAGATATTCACATTCATGAATTTGTGGATCAATATTATTCATCAGAGCAAAGAAAAAGCTATAGCAGCAAGCAAATGTCTTTTTTCCTTGGGTATTTGACGCATCTGATCACAGACATGCACTGGGCAAACGGGATCGTACGCCCTTGCATAAAGAAGTTTCGAACGTTGTATGACAACGATCGAAAAGTATGGATCGGAACGCTGAAAAAAGATTGGTATGATCTTGATTTCTTGTATCTCATAAAAAACCCTGATTTTCGAGCCTTTTCCACGTATGAAAGTGCAGCAGGTTTTCGAAACATCTATATGGATTTTTTCAGCGAGGATGCTTTTGATAACAGACGGGAATTTATTGTGGATTTCTACCGCGGTCAAAGAGAGAATGTAGAAAGAGTGTACGATTATCTGACGGAAAAAGAGATGGACCGGTTTGTGGAAGAATGCGCTGAAAGGATATACCGGACATTGATGGATGAGTATCTGTAAACCTGTCATTGTTTTAGCCATTTTGCAACCATCTATTACATGTTGGAAATGCAGCCGATTCTAAGGGTTTTAACCTGAAAGCGATATCTGGAATAAGGCAAACATGCACGCTTCATGAAGTACTAGAAAGAAAGGGAATCGAATTCGTGGAAGATAGAATATTGCAGGTATCCATCACCATGCAATTTGTAAATATTGGAAACACGGTACATCCAACGCTGCTTTGGGATGATAACAACATCGTCCTTGTCGATTGTGGATTTATAGGGTCTCTCCCTTTACTTGAAGATGAGTTGCGGCGGCATGACTTATCTGTGGATCAACTAACCGGGCTTGTATTGACCCATCATGACCATGACCATATGGGCGCTGCAGCCGCTGTAAAAGAAGCGAATCCGAACATCAGAATATACTGTTCTCCTGCGGAAGCGCCATTTATCGCTGCGCAGGAAAAGCCTTTGAGGCTATGCCAGGCAGAAGAAATGCAAAAAATGCTGCCGCCTGAACAGCAGGCATTCGGAAAAGCGTTCTGTGATTTGCTGCGGCGCGTCGAACCGGTTCAGCCGGATGTATTGCTTAGTGACGGAGAACGCTTGGATTGGTGCGGCGGTTGCCGCGTGATTGCTACACCGGGGCATACGCCAGGCCATATATCACTGTATATGGAAAATGCCTCAATCGTCATCACTGGTGATGCCATTGCACTGGAGGAGGGTAGGCCGGTGATTGCCAACCCCCAATTTACATTGGATATGAAGCAGGCAACAGAATCGTTGGAAAAATTACTAACCATGAAAGCTAAAACTTATTACTGTTATCACGGGGGCGTATATTCTCCTTAAGAATAAAATGCTCTATAGGGTAAAATAAGCGTTGTGGTTTCAATGGATTGTTATCAAAAAATGCTATACCATAAGGAGTGCTTGAAATGAATGAAGTGTTAAATGTTATTGCAAAGAGGTATACCTGCCGCGACTACAGGGATGAGATGCCGACAGATGAAATCCTGCAATCCATCGCAAAAGCTGCGATAGAGGCTCCAAGTGGGATGAATCGTCAGGCATGGCGCGTGATTGTTGTAAAAGACAAGGTGTTGATTCGGGAAATGGAAACAGAGGGGATGGCCTATCTTGCAAACATGGAGGATAAGGCGCTATATAACAGGATCATGGAGCGTGGCGGCCGGCTGTTCTACGGTGCACCCTGTATGATCGTGGTTCCCATTGATCCAGCACAATACGGCCCTGCGCTGATTGATTGCGGTATCTTGTGCCAGAATATTGCACTTGCAGCTACATCCCTTGGAGTTGCCAATACGATGTGCGGCTTTACCGGTTTGGCATTTGCCAGCGGCCAGCGTGCGGAAGAGTTTGGCAAACGTCTTGGTTTTCCCCAAGGCTATGCATTTGGGTGTTCGGTGCTGTTGGGCTATGCGAATACGACAAAACCGCCGCATGAACCAGACAAAGAAAAGGTTATTTTTGTTGAATAAGGAAGCTAAATCTCATCGAAATCAGATCATCCTAAAGTGCATAAGGAGTAATCATGCGTATAACTTATTGCGACACAAAAAAAGACCTGCCGTCTGAGCAACTGCATCAGTTGTTTATGGCGGTAGGTTGGTCGGATGGTTCAGGAACAGCACATATGTTGCAGCATTTCAACGCACCTTTTATTCATTCGACGCTGGTGGTCTCAGCGTGGGATGGTGAGCACCTGGTTGGATGCATAAGGGTGTTGAGTGACCAAATTATCAGGTCAGTCATTTATGATTTGGCGGTTGAACCGGCATATCAAAACAAGGGGATTGGAAAAGAACTCATAAAAAGATGCATGGCGCATTTCCCTGATTCGCAATGGCTTGTAGGAACAACGCATGATATATCGGGATACTATCAAAAGCTTGGATTTCAAGTGGAATCAGGCGTGTTTTTGAGCAAGGCATCAAAATGGTTTTAAGCTTATATAATTCGCTAGGCATGCCTCATTTTTGCTTCTTTTTATTGGTGTTCTCCAAGATATGAATTAGCTCGTGCCACTCGTGGATATGAAAATGCTCGCACGCAGGATGTTTTGGTTTTGAGTTATGCATTGAATATTCGACGCCGAAATTTTCATACCAAACAGGGAAAATGCCAACCAGCGAAGCACCTTCAATATCCGCTTCCACATTGTCGCCGCAAAACCAGACCTCAGAGGCGGGAAGACAGGCCTTTTTTAGCGCAAGCTCAAATAAAAAGCGGCTCGGCTTTCGGAAGACATATTCGCTGGATGCAATGACGAACTCAAACCGATTGTTGGGCAGCAGACGGTTGAGCCTTTCGGTTAGTGCAGCCCCAGAAAAGCTGATATTGCTGATCACACCGCATCTAATCCCCCGTTCATTGATAAAGTCGAGCATTTTGCCAGCCCCAGGCATAACAGCGCCAGGGGTTGTATGATCCCAAAATATTTTTTCAGCTTCGGGGTATGGTATTGTCAGCTCGATTTCAAGTGATTCATACAGCAGTTTTTGAAAGGCATGGTTATGTATCTCAAACCCATGCTTTCTAGCTATACCGATTTGTTCGAACAGCTTCAGGGAATAATCGCACACCTCATGTGGCGTGAGGTTGTGAATATTGCTTTTGATATGCTTGAAAAGAGCTTCTTGGCCTCGCAAAGGGCTCCAGTCTGGCTCGGAAAGAAGAGTATCTCCATAGTCAAACAATATCATTTTGGGTTTTGCATTCATCTGCATGTATTTCTCTCCAAAGCAGTCTTGACATCATTCGCTTTTTTGGGGGGTGATATACATAAGGTAAACAAGCATCAATCAATTAAATTGATTTCCATTTGATGTTCAAGCGCTTGAAAGCCCAATTTTTTGTATAGTGGGTAGCCATCCTCTGTATACGAAAGGACCATCTTCTCTGCGCCGAGTTTCCTCACTTCGGCCATTAGCAGGCGGATTAGCTTTTCAGAATGCCCTTGCCTTCGATAGTCATGCTTTGTATATACATTCAACAGGTCGGCGCTTTTCCCGCTAAGACAGGATGGCCGTGGTATCGTCTCATAAATGCAAGCCATGCAAGAACCAATGATTTGGCCACCTTCAACCGCGAGGAAGATGACCAAATCATCCCCGGTGATGTGGCGCTTGAGATATGCTTTCGTTCTGGCTTTGAAGCTTTCTATGTCTTGCATTTCTCGAATCGTGGTCACAAATTCGATTCTATTTTCCACTATTGCATCAATATCATTCATGCCTGCTTTTCTGTACTCCATAGAACCTCCTTTGTAATGAGCGGCGTGCATTTACTTGGGTGCGATCTGCTCCCGATACCTGTTCATCATTTCCTTAAAGAGCTCAGCCGTGGTGGGGGGCGTATAGGTGATGGCGTTGGCGCCAGCTTGGATGGTGCGCAAAATGGACTCTTCTGTCTTGCCGCCAGTGGCAATGATGGGTACTTCAGGGAACTTGCAGCGTATGGCTTCAACGATAGCGGCAGTCTTGCCCGCACCGGAAACATTGAGTATCTTTGCGCCGGCATCTAGCCGGCTTTGAATATCCTCATTCTCGCTGACCACAGTAATGACCACGGGAATATCTACCCGTTCGGCTACATAGCGTACTGTTTCATTGCTGGCAGGCGCGTTTAAAACAACACCGATGGCACCGCGGAATTCGGCGTCCTGCGCAAGGCGGGTTACACGTACGCCTGTAGTGGTTCCGCCGCCTATGCCGCAGAATACCGGAACATCTGCCAGATGTAATATCGCCTGGGAAATGGCCGGCTGAGGTGTGAACGGGTATACAGCAATTACGGCGTCGGCGTTGGAATTTTTAATGATGGCGGCATCCGTGGTAAAGATGATGGAACGGATGAGCTTGCCAAAGATACGTATACCCGTGGTCTGCTGTATGCAATCGGGCATACGGATGATGTGCTTGCGCAGCCCGCCGTCGATCTGGGGAATATAGGGAGGGTTTTGGTTCATTTGGCTCACTCCTTTATGATCCTTTTCTTTGATTATAGCCCATATCACAATATACCGTCAAACAGCAGGGATCACCTGGGAAAAAGCGATTGACAAAACTGTGTTTCCGGCGTATACTGCCTGCAATAAGGAGGAAGGCACAATGCGTATTTCGCACTTGTTTTACCGGGGCTACCTGTACGCTAACTGCGTTACGGGCTGTTTCCCTTGTGCCTTCTGAGTTATAGCAAAAGCGCAAGAAATCAGCAGCCCGGAACAAGCTTCCAGGCTGCTTTTTTCATATGTAGCATGGTAGTATAGTAAGAGAGGGGAACCATTATGATCATTATCCTAAAACGTGAAGCACAGCAGGAAAAGATTCAGAATTTGATCAAGGACATCGAGAATCTGGGGATTCAGATCCATTACAGCGCAGGCACCCAGGCGACCATATTGGGCCTTATCGGCGATGTGTCACGGGTGGATGTCAGCCATTTGAAGGCCAATGAGGTGGTGGAGGATGTACGACGGGTGACGGAGCCTTATAAGGCCGCCAACCGCAGATTCCACCCCATGGATACGCTTGTAAAGGTGGGCAATCATACCATTGGTGAAGGATATCTTTCAGTGATAGCAGGACCATGCTCGGTAGAGAGTGTGCAGCAGCTGCAACTGGTGGCCGATTCAGTGAAGGAGAGCGGCGCGTCGTTTTTGCGTGGCGGGGCTTTTAAGCCACGGACGTCACCCTATTCTTTTCAGGGGTTAGAAAACGAAGGGCTTCGGCTGTTGCTGGAAGCCAAAAAGCAAACCGGGCTGCCTATCGTGTCCGAAATCATGGGGGAGGACCAGATAGAAGATTTTGAAGAGGTGGATGTACTGCAGGTAGGCGCACGCAACATGCAGAATTTCAAGCTGTTAAAGGCATTAGGCCGTACGAAAAAGCCAGTGCTCCTAAAAAGAGGCCTTTCCGCCACCATTGAAGAGTTTTTGATGAGTGCGGAATACATCCTGGCCGGCGGAAATCCTAATGTGATCCTGTGCGAGCGCGGCATACGTACCTTCGAAACAATACTTCGCAATAATCTTGATATTTCCGCAGTGCCCCTCTTAAAGCGTCACAGCCATCTGCCTGTGGTCATCGATCCTAGCCATGCGGCCGGTATTGCCTGGATGGTGGAACCGTTGGCTAAGGCAGCTATCGCGGCGGGGGCTGACGGCTTAATGATTGAAGTGCACCCCGATCCCAAGGCGGCACTGTCAGATGGCGCTCAATCCCTGGATTGTGATACCTTCCGCAAGGTGATGGAGCAGGTTCGCCGCAGGGCGGAGTTTGAGGGCAAGATAATCAACTGAAGATTTCAAATGAATTGATTTGAGTGGAGTGGTGTGCGATGCATGAGATTGCCAACCGTGTTGCTGGGGAACTGGCATCTGTTTCCGGTGTACAGGCAGTGGTGCTGGGGGGCTCTCATTGCACCGGCACCGCCACCGAATCGTCAGATTTGGATATCGGTGTGTATTATTCGGGCAGTCTGGATGTGACTGCAATGGATAATATTCTAAGCCGCTTGGATGACGCAGGGCGGTCTGGGCTTATAAACGCCCCTGGCCAGTGGGGGAAGTGGATTAACGGCGGTGCCTGGCTGACTGTGGAAAATCAAAAGGCAGACATCCTGCTACGGGATGTTGAACTCGTCAAAAGTGTCATTGATGACTGTCAGCAAGGCAAGGTCACGATGGATTTTCAGGCTGGCCATCCCTTTGGATTTTGCAGTGCCATATATATGGGGGAGGTAAAATATTGCTTTCCGCTTTCCGACCCGCAGCAAGTGATGGCGTTGCTGAAAAAGCAGACAGAGCCGGTATCCCAAGCATACCGGAAGTTGGTTTCCGGCTGGTTTTTGTGGGAGTCTGGGTTCTCTTTTCAAACCGGCCGCTCGAGTGTAAAAAAGCAAGATATCCTTTACGCAAGTGGGTGTCTATTCAAGGGTATCCTATGTCTTGTACAGGCTATGTTCGCCGCACATGGCGAATTTCTGCTCAATGAAAAAGGTGCGCTCCGCAGGCTTTCGCAGTATTCATTCTGTCCGCAAGGTTTTGTAAAAGCAGCGGAGGCGGCCTTGACAGGGCTTGACAGGTTGACCCTGGGCCGAAGCTTTGATATGATGGAGGAGAAGTTCCAGGAAATATCCAAGCTGCTTGAAACCGATAGGAGCGTGTGACATGGACCGTTTGGTGCTCCCGCATGGAGAGGTTGTTTTGCCAGCGTTTTTTCCCGATGGCACTCATGGTGTGGTCCGTTGTATGGACGCAGCGGACTTAAACGCCTGCGGCGTGAACGGCATCGTGATGAACGCTTTTCATCTGTTATCAGCCCCGGGGGTGTCCATTCTGCGCGCTGCAGGCGGCCTGCATGGATTCACCGGATGGAAAAAAACCATTCTGACCGATTCCGGCGGGTTTCAGGTGTTTTCGTTGATTCAAGAAAACCCAAAGTACGGCACCATCCGCAAAAATGAGATCGTGTTCTATCCTGAAAACTCTGATAAAAAAGTGATTCTCTCTCCGGAAAAATGCATTCAGTCTCAGTTCGCCTATGGCTCGGATGTTATGATGTGCCTGGATTACTGTACCAGGCCTGATGATACAGATGATGTGAATGAAATGGCGGTAGATATCACCATTGACTGGGCGATTAAGTGCAAGGAGGAGTATCAAAAGCAACTGAAGGCAAGAAAGATACCGCAGGATGAGCGGCCTCTTTTATTTGCTATCATTCAGGGCGGCGGCAGCTTTGCCTTGCGCAAAAGGTGTGCTGATGCATTGAAGGAGATCGGCTTTGATGGCTATGGTTATGGCGGCTGGCCACTGGATAAGGAAGGCCGGCTGGTGGAGGATATACTGCGCTACACGGCTGAATTGATGCCGGATGAGACGACAAAATATGCCATGGGTGTTGGTAAGCCGGAGGGCATTGTGGCCTGCCGCAAAATGGGTTATAACCTGTTTGACTGCGTTATTCCCACCAGGGAGGCCAGACATAACCGGCTGTATGCCTATAAGGCCGAGACTTCGGATGAAATCGATGTGCATACACCGGGCTTTTATCAGTATCATTACATTATGGATGACAAGTACATGAAGGATATGCGGCCGATATCTACAGCCTGCGATTGTCAACTGTGCAAGAATTATTCAAGAGCATATCTAAGGCATCTGTATAAAGTCGGTGACTCCTTGGCCTACCGGCTGGCAACCATCCATAACCTCCGGTTTTACACGATGCTCATGGAAAAACTGGGGGAGAAGTGACATGGGGAATGAGGCGGCTGAACTTGCAGACCAGGTCATGGATTCCGGCAAATATGCTTTCATTGCTAAGGACACAGTGCTTCGGCTGTGCGAAGAGTACTTACCGCGTTATAAAAGCAAAAAGGACATTATCAAGGCGGTCAAAAAGCAGCTGCACATAATTCATGGCGCGTTCTTTCCGGACAGGTGCCATGAGCAGGCGATGGCACTTTTGGAAAACAAAAATATTTCTGATACGGATTTAAGCCTTCAACTGATGCAGCTGCATCCCTCCACCCGTGAACGGCTGCCTGTTGTACAGGCTTTTTATGATTTTCTGGCACCCTATATACAAGATGCAAAAACAGTGTTGGACATCGGCTGTGGTTTTCATCCATGTGCACTCCCATTTATGGGACTTCCCGAAGATATTACCTATATCGCTGGGGATATAGACCACGATACCATAAAAGTCATACAAGCCTTTTTCGACCGGCTGCATGTAGAGAATGAGGTCAGTATACTAGATGCTGCTGGAAAGCTGCCGAATTCAGCGATTGACGCCGCTTTTATGTTCAAGCTGATTCCAGTGTTGGAGCAGCAAAAGAAAGGCCTTGCTTACACAATGATGGAGGAATTAAAGGCAAAGGTCATTGTGGCGACCTTTCCAATAAAAAGCCTTTCTGGCCGTGAAAAGGATATGGAGCAGTTTTATAGCAGCCAATTTGAAAAAAATCTGCCTGAAGCCTTTTCGATATTGCAAAAAGCGGTTATAGGCACAGAGCTTGTGTACGTGGTTACCAAGGCACAGGTTCGCTAGCTGTATTCGTGTTTACCAGATGCAGAGCACTTGACTGGCTGGAGAAGGATAAGATGGAGATTGATCGTATAGGACAAAGCTCAAAATGGCTGGATTCGCTGGATCAGCTGATGGCGGAAAAAGCATCGGTCATAATTGCTCTTGATGGCCCCAGTGGTGCAGGGAAAAGCTCGCTGGCAACATGGTTTCAAGTAAAGTATGATGACTGCGCAGTTTTCCATATGGATGACTTTTTTCTGCCCATGGCGAAAAAATCACGAGAGCGGCTGCAAACGCCAGGCGGCAACGTGGATTGGGAGCGGTTTTTGAGTGAAGTGCTATTGCCACTCAAGGGCGGAAAAGCTTTTTCTTATCGCCCGTTCAATTGCGGTACCGGCGAGCTGGATGATCTAGTGTTTGCCGCATCCCGTAAGCTGAATGTTATAGAAGGAGTATACAGCCATCATCCTGCGCTTCGAGAAGTGTACGATATGACATTTTTCTTATCCATTGAACGACAGGAACAGTTGGATAGAATCCTCGTACGCAATGGAGAGATGATACTGAACAGGTTTGTGAAGGAATGGATTCCGCTGGAAGATTTGTATTTTGAAAAGATGGGGATTCAGGAGAAAGCAGACTATATGATCTCTGTATGAACGTTAAAAACGGGATACCAAGACAATGGCATCCCGTTTTTGATGCGAGGGCAGATTTGGTCAAGTTGGCGGTGGGGGAGGGTTCGCCTTCTCGTGGCCTGCTTTTGCCTTTCCCTTTATTTCTGGCACGGGGGTAACGGTATTTCTGGGGAAATGCGTAATGCTGTTGCTTTCTGTGCCGTGGGGTTCTCTTGGATCGGGCCTGCGCATGCCTTTTTTGGCCATAAATTTCACCTCGTTAATAATGTGCCGCATTTTTTTGAAGGCATGCGTAGAGCATAGGAACGCCATAATTTGTGAAATCGCCAAGCCATACTTGAGCCTTGTCATTCATTGCTGAATTATGTATACTTTTCTGGGTCTATCATATGGCTTAATTTGGGCGAAAGAGGTATACGCCATGCGGGATATGGTTGTCTTGAGCGTATTTGGTACGCGGCCGGAAGCGATAAAAATGGCTCCCTTGGTAAGGCTGTTGCAAAAGACGCCGGGGGTGAAAGGCCTTGTATGCCTGACTGGCCAGCACCGGCAGATGCTGGATCAGGTGATGAAACGGTTTTCTCTGAAGGCGGATTACGATCTGAACCTGATGCGGCCGAACCAGACGCTGACGGAGATCACAGCACGTGTTTTGGAAGGCATGGACCAGGTGCTTACAGAATGCCGGCCCGATGTCGTCTTGGTACATGGTGATACTACTACCAGCATGGTCGCCGCATTGGCAGCCTTTTACCATAAGATTCCGGTCGGCCATGTGGAAGCCGGGCTTCGGACCTATGATAAATATTCGCCTTTCCCCGAGGAAATGAACCGGAATATTACTGGGCGCATTGCTATGCTGCATTTTGCGCCGACGGAGCAGAACCGTTTAAATCTTGCAAAAGAAGGTGTTCGTGAGCATGTTTATGTAACGGGCAATACGGTGATCGATGCGCTTTTGTCCATGGTCCGGTCCGATTATGCTTTTCAAGAAAAGGCGCTAACGAGTGTGGATTTTTCAAAAGGCCGCGTAATTTTGCTGACTGCTCACCGCAGGGAAAATCTGGGAGAGCCGCTTTTGAACATTTGCAGGGCTGTCAAGCGTTTGGTGGAAGCGCTGCCGGATGTGCAGGTGGTATACCCCGTGCATATGAATCCCGCAGTGGGGGAACCTGTTCGCGCTATGCTGGGCAATATGGAACGCGTTCATTTGATGCCCCCTGTCGATGTGGAGGATATGCATAACCTGATCGGTCGCTGTACTTTGGTGATGACCGATTCTGGTGGACTGCAGGAGGAAGCGCCGGCGCTGGGCAAGCCTGTTGTGGTGCTGCGCACGGAAACAGAGCGGCCTGAGGTGGTTATGGCCGGAAAGGCGGTGCTGGCTGGTATTCTGGAGAATGACATCTTTAATGCTGCCATGACACTGCTGACCGATGATTCGGCCTATCAGCGTATGGCCCAAGCGATTCACCCTTACGGCAACGGTCATGCCTCTGAAATGATTGTGGATGCACTGAAAGAGTGGTTTGAGAAAGAAAATCCAATTGAATAAAGGATTGGAAGACCTGGCTGCTGCAAAAGCGCCGGGTTTTTTATGTTATGGCTTTTCATTATAGAAAACTGCAATTCCACAATAATAGGCAGTGATTGATTGCAGATGAATGGAAGGTTAGGTGGGGCAGATGGTCGATGTGTGCCTGCCGGGAACTGGAGGCATGATGCCGCTTGTAAACCGGTGGCTTTCTTGCTGCTGGCTGGAATATATGGGTAAAGCGATATTGATTGATTGCGGTGAGGGTACGCAAATCGCACTGAAGGCCGCCGGAATAAAAGTTGGCCGGCTTGAAACGCTGCTCATTACCCATTATCACGCCGACCATGTCGCGGGCTTGCCGGGCTTGCTTTTGACACTCGGTAACAGTAATAGAACAAGCCCGTTGACCATCATTGGGCCAATAGGCCTTGCTCACATTGTTTCATGCCTAATGGCTATTGCGCCGGCACTTCCTTATCCGCTGAGGCTTATGGAGTGGCGGGAGGATGCGCCGGAACAACTGGAGGAGGAAGGGACATGCATTTCCTCTCTGCCTCTGAGCCACGGGATACCTTGCCTTGGTTATCATATTGCGTATAAGCGAAAGGCTGTATTCAATCCGGACAAAGCAAACGCGCTTCATGTGCCTCGAGAGATGTTCCGCCTTCTGCACGATGGACAAGCCGCTACACTTTCTGATGGCAGGGTCATTGAGCCGCACATGGTGTTGGATGGGATGCGGAATCCAATTCAAGTCTGCTACTGTACGGATACCAGAACGGTTAGTAGCCTCATTGCCTTTGCGGAGGATTGTGATCTGTGCATTTTGGAAGGCATGCATGGCGACCATGCACTTCGAGAAAAAATGGTTGAAAAAGGGCATATGCTATTTTCTGATAGCGCTGGCATTGCAAAAATGGCAAATGCAAAATGTTTATGGTTGACCCACTACAGCCCGGCGCTTACAGACCCGGCAGCCTATTTGGATAACGCGGTGCAAATATTTCCAAATACCGTAGCGGCGGTTGATGGACAGCGCATGACCTTATAACGGTATGTAGCATATACTTAGCGCTGTTCATAGCATGGTATTGGTGAAAAATATGCCATGCGGGGGCCTCCCAATGAAGCAGTATAAGATTTGCGTATATGCCATATGTAAGAATGAAGAACAGTTTGTAGACCGGTGGATGGACGCCGTAAGCGAAGCGGATTTGGTGGTAGTGCTGGATACGGGCTCCACCGACCAAACGGCGGAAAAACTTCGGTCGCGTGGTGCTTTGGTGTATGAAGTTGCCATTTCTCCCTGGCGCTTTGATACAGCCCGCAATATAGCAATGGATCACATTCCCGGGGATGTGGATATTTGTGTTTCCAACGATCTTGATGAAGTGTTTGATAAAGGCTGGCGGGCAAAGCTGGAAGCTGCATGGAAGCCAGGCACGACCCGGGCACGCTATCTTTTTACCTGGAGCCATAAAGACGATGGAACGCCTGACAAGCAGTTTCCAATGGAGAAAATACACCGCCGCAAAGACTTTCGATGGGTGCATCCCGTGCATGAGGTGCTAAAGTATAACGGCAGCGATTCGGAATCCAGCGTATGGGTAAACGGCATGGTGCTCCATCATTATCCCGACCTTAATAAGCCCAGGGCGCAATATTTGCCCTTGCTGGAGCTCTCAGCCAAGGAGAATCCTGACGATGACCGCACAATCTTCTGGCTGGGTCGGGAGTATATGTATTATGGGCAGTATGATCAAAGCATAGAAACGCTCAAACGTCATCTTGCGATGCCCACGGCGCAGTGGGATGCGGAGCGCAGCGCTTCCATGCGCTTTATTGGCAAGTGTTATCAAGGAAAAGGCGACTTGAAGGAAGCAAAGCGGTGGCTGTTCCGTGCCATTGCGGAATGCCCTAGCATCCGCGAGCCATATCATTACCTGGCAAGAATCGGATATTTGCTTGGCGATTGGCCGTTAACCTTTTTCATGACAGAGAAGGCTTTGGCCATTACTGAAAGAGCAGGCGGCTATCTTTTGGAGCCAGCTTCCTGGGGATACAGTCTGCATGACCTGGCGGCAATCGCCCTGTACCGGTTGGGGCTTTACAAAAAGTCATACGAGCATGCAATAAAGGCTTGTGAAATGGAGCCGGGTGACCAGCGGCTAAAAAACAACTTGATCCTGATTGAAGAAAAATTATGAGATGCAGAGGATATCAACATGGCTGAATACAAAATATGCGTATATGCCATATGCAAAAACGAAAGCAAGTTTGTGGATCGCTGGATGGACTCCATGGGTGAGGCGGATCTGGTGGTGGTTACGGACACCGGTTCTACGGACGATACGGTAGAAAAGTTGAAAGCCAGGGGCGCACAGGTGTATATCGACGTGGTCAAGCCCTGGCGCTTTGACACGGCCAGGAACACCTCCCTGGGACATGTGCCGGAGGATGCGGATATTTGTGTTTGCACCGACCTGGATGAACTGTTTGAAGCAGGGTGGCGGGAAAAACTGGAGGCTGCCTGGCTATCCCATGCCAAGCAGGCCAAGTATATTTACAATTGGAGCCTGAAGGAAGATGGAACGCCTTATGTGCAGATGCATTATTCCAAGGTGCATTCAAGAAAAGGCTTTATCTGGCGTGATCCTGTGCATGAATGGCTGAGTTACAAAGGCGAAGAACCCAAGGTTACTGTGTTCGTAGAGGGTATGGTGCTCAATCATTATCCTGATCCGGTGAAATCGAGAGGTTCCTACCTGCCCTTGCTGGAGTTGGGCGTGGAGGAAAACCCGAAAAGCGATCGGCTTCGTTATTATCTTGGGCGCGAGTATATGTACAAAGGAGACTGGCAAAAGTGCATTGATACGCTAGGCGCCTACTTGAAGCTGCCTAACGCTACCTGGAATGAGGAACGCTGCGCCGCCATGCGCTGGATTGCCAAAGCCCATTACCAGCTGAAAAATATCAGAGAAGCATATGCCTGGTATTACCGTGCCATTGCCGAGGCGCCGCATATGCGGGATGCATATGTAGAATGCGCAAAGATGGCCTATCAGCTTTCCGATTGGCCCACAACGTTTTATATGGCGGAGGAAGCGCTAAAGATCAAGGAGCGGTCTGCAACGTATGTTAACATGGGATACTCTTGGGACTATACGCCACACGACCTGGCAGCCATTGCTTGCTACCGGCTGGAGATGTATGAACGTGCGGCGGTGCATGCTCAGGAGGCTCTTTTATTGAGTCCCAACGACGAGCGGCTGAAAGGTAATCTGAAGCTGATACGGGACAAATGTAAAGAAAAAGTGCAGGCATAGCCAATGCACACAATTTTTTCTTTAGAAAGGCTTGACATTTTTTCTGCACAATGGTAACCTAAGCAAGGCTGATGAACAACAAAGCGCCTAAGAAATTATGAACGAAAGGAGGCACGGCTCAATGACAACCAAATTTGCAATGACGAACAGATTTGCAATGGCAATCGGTAGCGGGTATGCAAGCAGATTGGTAAACCGAGACCGTGTCTCTGCAGCGAATAACTTCATAATAGGCGCCTAGTGCTAAAAGACGTGGGATGACGAAGCACTTGGTGCAAATGTCTGACCACGCCATGATTGTCATCGAAATAGCAGGATATCCATGATAATGGATATTTGTGAGCTTTTTCACGGCGGGGTTGAGAAAATCCTGCCGTTTTTGTATGCAAAAATCCACCTGGGGTAACCATCATAAGGAGAATAATGCCATGAAAACCCACATTCCCGAGTACATGCTGTCCGCCTTTGAAGCCCAGGGCATCGATACCAAAAAGCTTGTCTATGCCATACACACCGATATGGCAATGGATGGGAGCCATGCGGATACCTATGCCGCAGTGGACAGCGAACGCCTTTACATCCTCTATGGTTTGGAAAAGGTGGTCAAGATCACAGGTGCGCGAAGGATTGTATCCGCCTATGAATTAAGCAGTATGGATACCTTTGTGCTCAAAGACCTGGGCGAGATGAATAGTGAAAGACTTTTATCTACCGGCCGCCTGTTCAGTGAAAAGGATGGGGAAGCAAAGGTCCTCATGCTGTTTTCCGTAGGATACTTGTCTTACGTGGAGCGGTTGATCAAGGCTGTGAAAAACATCCGCGAAGGGATTGACCCATTGACGGAGATTCTGGTGGATGAGGAACTGTTCTGCCCCAAGTGCGGCACACGCTACCCTGAGCCGGAGCGCAAGCTTTGCCCCAAATGTATGGACAAAAAATCCATCACCATGCGTCTTATGGGTTTCTTTAAGAACTATTGGCGCAAGGTGTTGGTTGTTTTTCTGGTGATGCTGGCTAGCACGGCATTTGCCATCGTTACACCGTATGTCAGTTCCAAAATGCTATTTGACGAAGTGCTGACAGATGGCGGAAAGTACTATGGCATGGTGTTTGGGATTGTAGCCATGATTTTTTTGGTAAGGGCACTGGGCGTAGGCATGAACATGCTGTACGGCTATCTGCTGGCCCACACGATGCCATGGATCATCTATGACCTGAAGGTCAAAATTTTTGAAGCCATGCAGCGGCTGTCCGTAGGCTTTTACACCTCCAAGCGTACCGGCGCACTGATGAACCGTGTCAACAAAGACGCTACCAACATCTACTGGTTCTTTGTGGATGGGCTGCCCTATGTGATCATCAATGTGCTGACCTTTGCTGGCGTAATCACGCTTATGTGCCTTCTGAATACCACTTTGGCTGCCATATGCCTGGTGGTAATGCCTGTTGCGGTTATCATGTTCCGTATTCTGTGGAGCATCTTCCGCCGTTTTCACCACAAAAACTGGGTGTATGGATCGCAGCTTAACGCTATGGTGTCCGACTCCGTTAACGGCCAGCGGGTCATCAAGGCCTTTGCCAGGGAAGATGATGAAACAAACAGATTTATGGATATAGGCAACAAGCAGGCAGGTGTGGATGCCGCATCGCTGAATGTGGGTTTTACAGCCTTTCCGCTCATTTATCTGTTTATGTTCTTAGGCCAGGTGGCCGTTACCATAGTAGGCGGCATGATGGTCATCAGAAATGAAATCACCGTCGGTACGCTGATCACCTTTATTGCCTATCTGCAAATGCTTTACGGGCCGCTGGAGTTCATGTCCTGGGTATCCAACTGGTGGGCCCGCTGTGTAGACGCCGCCCAGCGAGTGTTTGAGATCATCGACGCCAAGCCCGATGTGGCCGAACCTGAGAACCCGGTGAATCTTGATGATTTTGCGGGCCGCATTGATGTAAGCAACGTATGGTTCGAGTATGACCCGGCCACCCCGATTTTGAAGGGCATCGACCTACATGTGGAGGCTGGCAAGATGCTGGGCATCGTGGGCAAAACCGGTGCAGGCAAATCCACCCTGGCTAACCTGATCGCTAGGCTATACGATGTAAACCAGGGAAGCGTGAAGATTGACGGCGTGGATGTACGGGAGCTGTCGCTGAAAATGCTGCGCAGCAATATTGGCATCGTCTCCCAGGATATTTATCTGTTCATCGGTACCATTGCTGACAACATCCGCTATGCCAATCCCAAAGCAACCATTGAGGATGTGATTCGGGCAGCAAAGGCAGCCTCCGCTCATGAGTTCATCATGAATCTGCCCGACGGATATGAAACTAGGGTCGGTGCTGGTGGCCAGGACCTTTCTGGCGGTGAAAAGCAGCGGTTGTCTATTGCACGTACCATTATCCAGAATCCTAAAATTCTGATTCTGGATGAAGCTACTGCTGCCATGGACACTGAAACGGAGGGAAACATTCAAAAGGCCCTCTCCAAACTGCAAAAGGGCCGCACCACCATTTCTATCGCTCACCGCCTTTCCACCTTGCGTGATGCCGATAGCCTGGCGGTAATCAGCGAAGGCAAGGTTGTGGAAAGCGGAACCCATGCGGAACTGATTGCCAAGAAGGGCGAGTACTACAAGCTGTATAACATTCAGATGGAGGGGCTCAAGGTCATCTCCATGGAGGGCTGATGGTTTTACCAGCCTGACCATTTGATAAAGAATATGGAGGATCAAACGTATGCAAACCGTTGTGACAAGCACTATGCAAAGTCTTTCAGACGCCGTTGATATTGGGTTTCTGGAATTGAAGGAAACGCAATTCTATAAAACCCCCGGCGGGTTTACGGCACTTAAGTACAAAGGTAATGAATACAAGCGTATCAGCCTGCGGCGTGCGCTGCCCTTAGGTGATCCCAGCAGCTATATCTCCGTGGCCGACCATGAAAACAAGGAGATCGGCATTATCCATCGCCTTTCCGAGCTTTCAGGCGAGCAGCTGCAAATTGTGCTGGAGGAACTGGACCGCAGGTATTATTGCCCGGAGGTTTTTGAGATCAAATCCATCAAGGATAAGCTGGGCTATGTCTACATGGAAA
This sequence comes from Bacillota bacterium, assembly GCA_023398575.1. Taxonomy (GTDB): domain Bacteria; phylum Bacillota; class Clostridia; order Christensenellales; family Aristaeellaceae; genus JAEWAH01. Next base: position 27,551 of record JAEWSC010000083.1, read on the forward strand.
TGGTCATTGGCGGCAAGGATGGCAAAACGGATAAGACTTGTGCCGTCAAGGATGTGAACCGAAACATCCGCATGCTCAAAAATGAGAAGCTAATTATTTTTGATGTGGATGGAAACCGGTATATCATCCCTTCTCTGGAAGGGCTGGACAAAAAGAGCCTGAAACGCTTGGAGCCCTATTTGTTCTAATAGGTTCTGCACATCCAAATTTGCAAACTCCATCTTTCGACCGGTTAGGAGTTGATTGTTATGAAAGCCTATACCTTTCCTTATGATTTAGGGCTGGATATGAAGCCTGGCAAAGGCGAGCTTCAGTTTGACGAACAGGGGAATATTGCTGTCTTGTGGCAGGGAGCAAGGACGGACAGCTTTTCCGCCGAAAACGTCAAGGAAGCTGCCGTTATTGCGGGCGTCGGCTGCGGCTTGATGTTTGTTACCATGACCGATGATACCGATAAGGTGCTTTGCCGCTTTTCCATGTCGGGGCTTAAGGAAGCGGGAGAGTTCTGTAAGGTGGTCAATTACTTTGTGCAGACAAAGATCGCCATGATTCCCGATGAAAAGGAAGTGCACTATTGCCAAAAATGCGGCAGGCCCTTAGTGGAGGGTATGAATGTATGCCTGTTCTGCTATAACAAGCGTAGCCTTTTGAAACGTGCATTTGGGCTGCTCAAGCCCCACGCCAAAAAGATGCTCACGTCTCAGTTGTGGCTGACGGTATCTTCTGTCCTGTTCGTATTGGCGCCGCTTTTCAGCCGCTTTTTGATTGATGATTATCTCACGCCACGCACAGGCACTTTTGCGAATGTGCTTATTCTGGGCCTTGGGATGCTTGCAGCCAGGGCAATGGGCGAAGTGATATTCATCTTAAGCGCCAGAGTGTATAATAAGGCTACCATTGGCTTTGCCAATGACCTTCGTACCAAGACCTATGACAAGCTGCAAAAGCTGTCCATGACATCCCTTGCCAAACGTACCCCCGGTGATTTGATTCGCAGGATCATGGAGGATACGACAACTATCAAGGATTTTATGGCCGATGCCGGGCGCTGGGCGGTGGAGCAGAGCATTGTTTTTGTCGTGGTCATGACCATACTGCTGCTTACCAACCCTGGGCTGACATTGCTTGTCTTTTTGCCGGTACCCATTGTGATGGTTGCGCTTTCACAGTTTTGGAAGTTCATTCGCAACCGTTACGAGCGCCAATGGCGCAAAAACTCACAAAGCCAGTCGATCTTGCATGACATTATTCGCGGCATCCGCACGGTGAAGGCGTTTGGCAATGAAGAAATAGAGATTGCCAAATTCTCTAAGGTGACACGGGAGCTGGCTCAAGTGCAATCCAGTAACGAAGTCTTGTGGTCGCTTTTGTTCCCAAGCATCACCTTCTTTACCGGTATCGGAGAGTTCCTGGTGTTGTACTTCGGTGGCAAGGGGATACTGGATGGCACCATGAGCATTGGTGTTTTGAACCAGTTCGTTATGTATATCGCCTTTATCTACGCCCCGCTGCGCTGGCTGGTCTCCTTCCCGCGCTGGTTGGCCGATGCGATGACCTCCATGGTAAAGGTGTTTGAAATCTTGGATGAGGAACCTGATATTGCTGAAAAGGATAGTGCCAACAATGTACCCATCTCAGGCAATGTAGCCTTTGACAGCGTGACCTTCGGCTACAAATCCTATGAGCCGGTTTTGAAGGATGTGAGCCTTACGATTAATCCCGGCGAGATGGTGGGTATCGTGGGCCGCTCCGGCACAGGCAAGTCAACCCTCATCAACATGCTCATGCGCCTGTATGATCCCAATACTGGAAAGATTTCTATCAACGGGGCCGATTTGCGGGAAATGTCGCCCAGGCACCTGCACGAGAATATTGGCGTGGTGTTTCAGGATTCCTTCCTGTTCGCCGGTACGATTTACGACAACATAGCCTACGGCAAGCCCAGTGCAACGCCAGAAGAAGTGATTGCCGCATGCAAGGCTGCCAATGCCCATGATTTCATCATGCAGACAGCCGATGGTTACAACACGCTGCTGGGTGAGGGTGGACACACCATCTCAGGCGGTGAGCGGCAGCGGCTTTCCATCGCCAGGGCTATCATCAAAAATCCGGATGTGCTGATTTTGGATGAAGCCACCAGTTCATTGGATGTGGAAACCGAATCCGCCATTCAAGAAAGCTTGAATAACCTGACAAAAGGCCGTACCACAGTAGCCATCGCCCACAGGCTTTCCACCCTAAGAAGCGCGGACCGGCTGATTGTGCTGGATAAGGGTAAGGTGGCCGAGGCAGGTACGCATGTGGAGCTTTTAAAGAAAAAGGGTATCTACTACAAGCTCGTCATGGCACAGCGGCAGACAAGCAAGCTGGCAAAGGAGGAGCAGCCGGAAAACATGAGTGTCGCAGGGTAATGAATCAAAACAGCAGCCGTGAAGCAATGTGATGCCGTACGGCTGCTTTTTACTTTATCTATCATAGAGCAGCGCATATCAGCAATAGCGCAATCACAGGTGGGAGAATCTATGCTGTAATAATCTCTTTGGACATGTCATTCGATCATTAACACAGATTATTGAAAGCATCTAAATCGTTTTTATACAAACGATAACTACTTTCTAATCTCCATTGATGAAAACCGCAGTGATAAACAAGAGTACATACAAGAATGTCGATTCAGGTGGAATATAGGACATTTGTAACGGTTGTGTGTATGGGATAATACACTTTTTAGAATTTGTGGTGTATACCTACTTGCATTTAGATGATTTTCGCGGTATGATGCTATCAGGAGTGTGGCAGAAGTCTGTCAATATTCGAAAACGATTTCGTACTTCATAGAATCGGAGGCTGCGCAGCAATGACGTATGGTTACTTTGACGATGCGAAAAGGGAATATGTGATCACAAGGCCGGATACACCTTATCCATGGATCAATTATTTGGGCAGTGAGGATTTCTTCTCTCTGCTTTCCAACACCTCCGGCGGCTATAGCTTTTATAAGGATGCCAGGCTGCTACGTTTGACGCGTTACCGCTATAACAACGTTCCCACCGATATGGGCGGGCATTACTACTATATTAAGGACGGAGAAAGCATTTGGAATCCTGGTTGGATGCCGGTAAAGGCTGCGCTTGACCATTATGAGTGCCGGCATGGATTGGGATATAGTGTCATCACTTCTGAGAAGGATGGCCTAAAGGTCAGGCAGACGGTACTGGTGCCCAGGGGCAAAACGGCCGAGGTGACCCAGCTTGTTTTAGCCAACACGTCTGATAAAGAAAAGCAGGTTAGCCTGTTTAGCTATGTAGAGTTTTGCCTTTGGAATGCAATGGATGACTCCAGCAATTTCCAACGCAATTACAACATTGGTGAAGTGGAAGTGCAAGGCAGTGCCCTGTATCACAAAACTGAATACCGGGAGCGCCGCAACCATTATGCCGTATTCTCAGTAAATGCGCCGGTGGATGGCTTTGACACCGACCGCGAATCTTTTATCGGCTTGTATAACGGACTTGACAAACCGCAAGTGGTGGAAGAAAATGCATCCCGAAACAGCGTGGCCAGCGGGTGGGCGCCCATCGGCTCCCATTGCCTGCGCCGCAGCCTGCAGCCAGGCGAAACGGTTTCCTTTGTGTTTGTGCTAGGGTATTGTGAAAATCCGGATGAGGACAAGTTCGAATCACTAGGTGTTATCAACAAGGCGCCTGCCATAAAGCTGCTGGAGGCATTTCAGACCGACGTGCAGTTTGAAGCAGCCCTAGCGGGCGTTAAGGCCTATTGGGATGAGCTTCTTTCTACGTATCAGGTGAAGAGCAGCAATGATAAGGTTGACCGTATGGTCAATATCTGGAACCAGTATCAGTGTATGGTCACTTTCAATATGTCCCGATCCGCCTCTTACTTTGAATCCGGTATCGGCCGCGGTATGGGCTTTCGCGATTCCACCCAGGATCTGTTGGGTTTTGTCCACCTGATACCTGAACGTGCCAGGGAGCGGATTATTGACATTGCATCCACCCAATTTGAAGATGGCAGCGCTTATCATCAATATCAGCCCTTGACCAAGCGGGGGAATATGGATGTGGGCAGCGGTTTTAACGATGATCCTCTGTGGCTCATCGTAGGCGTGGCTGCGTACATCAAGGAGACCGGTGATTTCTCCATCCTGCATGAATCTGTGCCCTTTGACAATGATTGGTCCAAAGCACAGCCACTGATGGAGCATATGCGCCGCTCCTTCCGCTATACCAGCACCCATACTGGCCCTCATGGCCTGCCGCTGATTGGCCGCGCGGACTGGAATGATTGTTTGAACCTGAACTGCTTTTCCAAAACCCCCGGCGAAAGCTTTCAGACCTGTCAGAACTATGACAGCGGCATTGCTGAATCTATCTTTATTGCCGGCATGTTCGTAGCTGTGGCGGATGATTACGCCGAACTCAGCCGCCGGTTTGGTTGGGCTGAGGAAGCCGTTTTCGCCAAGGAGCAGAAGGCAAAGATGGAGCAAACCGTGCTTGCCCATGGCTGGGATGGAAAATGGTTCCTGCGTGCGTATGATGCTTATGGCAATAAAGTTGGCAGCGAAAGCTGCAAGGAAGGCCAGATATTTATTGAGCCCCAGGGCTATTGTGTTATGGGCGGCATCGGCGTGAAGGAAGGCGTTGCGCAGCAGGCAATGGATTCTGTGCGCGAAAGACTGATGAATAGGTATGGCATTGCGCTGCATACGCCGCCATACACTACATATCACCTGGAACTTGGTGAAATCAGTTCGTACCCGCCGGGATATAAGGAAAATGGCAGCATTTTCTGTCATAACAATCCTTGGATCACGATTGCAGAAACGGTGCTGGGCCACGGTGACAGGGCGTTTGAAGTATACAAACTAACTTGCCCCGCCTATACGGAAGATCAAAAGCTGCACCGAACTGAGCCTTATGTCTATGCGCAGACCATCGCCGGACCTTACGCTCAGCGCTTTGGCGAGGCGAAGAACAGTTGGCTCACCGGCACGGCCGCATGGAGCTTTTATTCCATATCCAATGCCATACTAGGCGTCAAACCGGAGTATGATGGATTGCGAATCGATCCTTGTCTTCCCGGTGAACTGAAAGAACTGACGCTGACACGCCGGTTCAGGGGGAATACCTACATGATTGATGTGGTCAATAAGACTGGCGGAGAAAAGAAGGGCGTTCGGCTGACCCTTGACGGGAAAGCGGTTGAAGGCGACACTCTTCCCATATCCGGAGAAACAGGCAAGACATACCGCGTAACAGCAATTCTTGGATGACGCTTTTTAGCTTTAACGGGCACCATCGCAATGATGATGCCCGTTTCTTTATGTGTGAAGACCTTTAGATGACAGTTCCTAGATCTTATGGTATCATACGGTGAGATTATAAAAAGGAGGGCGTTCCATGGCGGATACGCCTCTTATTACGGCTTGTATTGTGACCTATAATAGCGAAGGGCATATAGGCAATGTATTATCCTCTCTTTTGAGCAGCACGATCGCACATCGAATGGAAATTATGGTGGTGGACAATGCTTCCTCCGACGGGTCAGCGGCAATCGTACAGAAGGATTTTCCGAATGTGAGGTTGATTAAGCTAAAAAAAAATATCGGGTTTGGACAAGGACATAACCAGGCACTGTCGTATATGAATGCGCCGTATCACTTGATCGTGAATCCTGATATTACTCTGGAACCGGATGAGCTTGAAAAGATGGTCGCCTTTTTGGATGGCCGCCGTGATGTCGTACTGCTAACGCCCAGGGTACTTCATCCAGACGGAAGCGAACAGTTTCTACCTAAAGAGCAACCCACGCTCCACTATCTTCTCAGTGGATATTTGGAGAGATTGGGCCGGCCGTTTACAACATGGAGAAGCAGTTATACATGGCGAGACAAGATGATAAGCGATCCAACAGAGCTATATTTTGCTACTGGCTGCTTCATGCTTATGCGTGCTGATGCGTTTGCAGCAGTAGGTGGCTTTGATTCACGATACTTTTTATACATGGAAGATGCAGACTTGACCACAGAAATGAAGGCAAAGGGATTGACGCTTTATCACCCGGACTTTTCTGTGACGCATGTTTGGGCACGAGAAAATGTTCGGAACCTTCGGGGTACTTTACGCCATGTGAAAGCGATAATGCAATATTTTCGAAAATGGGGATGGCGAATATAAAGACATAAAATAATTAGCACTTTTTTTTGAAAGAGCCCATTTTTTTGCCAGCGTATTGCGAATGTATTATATGTCTGGACAAATTGGTTGATCTATCAAGAAAGGGTGTGGAAACTTGCGTAAGATACTTTCTATGGTAACGGCAATGGCATTGGTCACTGTAATACTATCTACCAGTGCACTGGCTCAGGGTTCCAAAAATCAAAAAGGCGTCACAGGTAATGGACGAGGGCAGGAGCAGAGCAACCGGCAATACGCGCCTGGCAATAACCAGACGGAGCAAGGTAATAATCAAGGCCTGGGATTCCTAGAAGACGCCATGCAAAAGCCTTCTGCGCAAAATGTAAAGGATTGGAAGAAATCAAGTCAAGATCCCGTTGTAACTGGAGCGACAGATACTTTGGACGCCGGTACCGGGGCGGATGAAGTTGATGCCGGAGCAAAGCCACACGAAAAGGCCAAGCCAGCTTGGGATCGTGAACGTCACGAGCCCAAAGGGCTGTGGACAAATATCCAGGCCGTTACAGATACCATCGGCCTGCTAACGGATGCGGATACTGCTGCCCAACTGAATGTACTGTTGACTGCTTATAGCACCGCTACTGATGAGGCGGCTACGAAGACAGCGCTTACCGCATTGCTGGACGCATTGGCTCAAGTTGGTGCTCCGGTAGTCTCGGAGGAGATCGGTGGTGAAGTTCAGGCTCAGCTGCTTGTCAGCAGGAATATTGAGGTTCTGCGTGAAAAGGTCTTGCTGCATGCCGATAACAACAATGGAACCTTGCTCGCCCTCTTGCATGCCTATGAAACCGCATTGCATCAGAAAGATCATCAGGTGGATGCCGAGGACACAGATACTTCTGATGATGTTAATGTAAGCAAGTAGTCACTGAAATGGCAATAGCTGTACTGTGGCAGAAGCTTTGGTGCAGCCTAAGGATGCGCTTGATTTAGCAAACTGATTCTTATTTAATATTGGCCCCCCTTTTGCATAGGGAGGATGGCTGGCAGGAGAATGTTCATTTTCCTGCCACCATCTGCACTTTTACACATTATGGGAGGATTCAGTGGTCAAATTGGCGGATGTAGCGACAAGCAAGCACAAATTGGAAGGCAATGAACATTTGTTGAATGAATATAAGCCATTCATTCTGCGAACAGCTTCTTATGTGCTCAAACGCTACATTTCAGACAGCGACGATGCATGGTCTGTGGCTTTGATTGCTTTTTGGGAAGCGATTGATCACTACAACAAAAGCAAAGGTGACTTCAACGCATATGCGAAATTGGTGATAAAACGGCGGCTTATCGACTACCAGCGCAAGCAAAAGTGGCATCAAGCCGAGGTTGTAGTTGCTCCTCATGTGTTTACGGGCGAGACGACTGGGGGAGATGCTGCATTTTCAGTACATAATGTGAGAATTACCACTCCTGTAGTGTTAGAAGAAAGAGAACTAAGGGTTGAACTGGCGGATGCTGCCGATTTATTTGCACCTTACGGTTTTACTTTCATGGATCTGGCAGAATGCTCTCCCAAGTCGGAGAAAACAAAGGCTGCATGCGCGAAAGCAGCCTCCTATATGCTAAATACTCCTGATTTGATAACGAAAATGCGTCATACCAAGCGTTTACCGCTGGCGGTTATATCCATCAAGGCACACATCCCATTAAAGCTTTTAAACCGCCATCGAAGATATATTATAGCAGTGGTAGAGATTATGGAAGGGGATTATCCTGGGCTTCAATCCTATCTTAATTTTGTTAGAAAGGGGATGGACACTTGAAAGCGGTTGTCGCTCAAGTTGCTGGGAGGCACGCTGTGCTGCTTACCAGCAGCGGCCAATTTATCCGGGTACGCAATCATGGGTACCGCCCAGGGCAGCAGATAGCCTTGGGGGAAAAGCGTGCGCAACCAGTAAAAGCGCTTCTTATTGCTGCAAGCCTGATGCTCTTTTTGCTGGGTGGTACGGGCCTGGCGGCAGACCGGTTGCCATTTTCCTATGTCAGCTTGGATGTGAACCCGTCCATTGAGTATACACTGAACTGGTTTGACCGTGTAATTTCCCTGCGTGCTGTCAACGAGGTTGCCGAGATTACAGCAATGCAGCTAATGGAGCAGGGCGTTGATCATATGCCAATCACCCAAGCGGTTAGCATGACGCTTGAACACTTAAAGAGCAGGGAGTATTTCACGGACGAATCAGAAAACAATGTAATCATCGCCGTTGCCACCTATGGGCTGAAAAATACCTCGAGCCTCAATAAACAGCTGGAAAGCAGTATACAGAGCCTTTCCTGGAGCCATGTGCTGGATGTCAAGACCATTGAGACAAGCGCTGCCAAAGTGCAGGAGGCAAGGCGTTACCATAGCACAGCAGGAAAGCTGACAGTGGTGGAAGAGATCGTTGCATCTGAAGGTGATACAGATGAGTCCACAAAAGAGGAATGGTTGAAAAAATCTGTAAGGGACATTATGAAGAACCCAAAGGAACCCAAGCGAGAATTACAGGGTCCGGATACCGGTAAAGCATTGGAATCCAGACTGAATGAAGGCATGATGAGCACGCCTCCTTCGGAAGCTTTGATACTGTTCAAGACGCCGGCCCCCATGGACGAGAGAACGGACGCCAAACCACAGAAAACCGGCAATCCAAAGAAGAGTGATAACCCTTCCGTCAAGGATAGGGAAGCGCTCATTACGGCGACGCCCAAACTCCAAACAACTGTAAAGCCGCTGCCTACGCCTCGTCATGGTCCGGTTCAACCTGGCACCAAGGAGCAGAAAAACAAAGAAGATCGCGAATCTCCGGATAAAGGCAACACCCAGAAATCCAATGGGCAGCAGGATGCAAGCAATCCCTCGGATGATCGCAAGAAGTAATACGTGCAAACATGGTGATAGGGAGGCAGTATGCTGGAAAATGCACTGATATTTCTCATTTGCCTAGGTTTAGTCGCCGTAGTTCCTGCCGTATCCTCTGCGGATAAGAAGGATATGGTTGAAACGCACTCCTTTTTACATCGCTATGCATCTTGGTATGCATTGCTGTTTCCTAATACGGAAAGCAATCCACCGATATTGTTTAACGATATGAACAGCACCATCACCGCTGGGGCTGTAACAATTGGTTATGATAGCACTACACAGTTGGCTGTTTCCATCAATTGTGACATGCTGCGCAATGAAGGCGCATTCATCAACCAAATGGTTGCCCTCATTGCTGCGATGTCGGATGATGAGGCTGCTGCTTTGACTTTTACAGAGCAACAAACGTCAGCCTGGATAAATGTATGCACCCGAGCTGTTCAAATACGCAGGAATGACCCGTATCACTTAGGCGCATACGATTTGTATATTCTATCATCCGATGACGATGTTCAACTGTATGCTATACTCAGTGCAAAAGCGCAAGCCGGTCTTGCTGATGGAGTAAGCGGTGTCATCCCATACCTGGGGGGGACTCAGGAAAAAGTGGTGGGAGAAGATACTAATACTGCTCTGGCAACTGGTGATGAAGAGGAAAATGTGCATGCAATAAAAAGGAGTTTATTTGAATTCGGCTTTTTTTCTTCAGACAATTAGAGTGATAACTATAATGATGCAACAGTAAACGTGTGTCAATATTTCAGTTATTTATCGCTTTGCGGCAACCGGAATTGCCATACCCACGACGCAGGCATTGCTATTTTTGGCGGATGGTCAAGAAATCTGAATCCAGTGGAGATTGATTGTCTACGGCCTTGTAAAGGCCAACATAACCGTCTGCACATGATTTTGTTACGCCTCACTTATTTCCTTTTATCCAATTGGCTAACCATATGCATTTAAGCAAGAGTACGGGTCTCATTCCATGATGCAGCTGAGAAAATGTGCAAAAGCCGTCCGAAGAAACATTCTTTCGGACGGCTTTTGCTTAGAAATTTCTTATTGCTCCATTTTGACCATGGTATAATATGTCCTTGCCGTTGCTGAGTATACAAAGAAGTATAGCAATGCGAACACTCCTGCGGTGATGAATATGCTGGCAGCAATCAGCAGTTTGTCACCCAGACCGAACATGGCAAGCATAGAAGTCATCATGTGCAGTGCGCCCCAGGTATGGATGACGGCGGCTACGATGGGCAGGATGAACACCATCAAAATCTGTTTTCGAACAGTGGCCTTTACCTCGTCCCGACCCATACCCACCTTTTGCAGTATGATGAAACGGTCGTGGTCCATATAGCCTTCAGACACCTGTTTGAAGTAGATAATCAGTGTGGTGGCCATCAGGAACAAGAGTCCTAAGAAAACGCCCAGGAACAGGAAGCCACCGTATGTACCAAACCATTCCTGACGCACGATGTGAGCGCTGGAGCTGCTAAATCCCTTGCCATTAGCCCGCAAGGTTTGAAGCACATCGTTAGAGTAATCGATCAGCGCTTTCTCCTCTCCTTGAGAATTCCACCAGAACCCTTGAAAGACCTGATACTCAGCGTCTATGCCGTTGATGCCTGCGAAAACCGCCTTGGCCGTTTCCTGATCCTTTACGATTAGGTATAGTGGCGAATCAATGGCATTGTTGCTTTTACGCGCTATGGGGAATTCTGTAAGGTCTGTAACTGCCAGTGAAAGATTGCCGATCGTAATTGTATTTGGCGCGGGTATATTACGCGACTTGTACAACAGGCACTGATTATCAGCAAGCGTTTGCGATGTGTCAGCCATTCTGTTATAGTCGCCAACTGTCAGTATGTACAGGCCCCAGATGTTCTCATAATTATTGGATTCGGTGATCTCAATCTGCTCGGCGGCTGAAAGCATATTCGCGTCTTTATATACGACCGTATGCAGGTAGGTAGACTCATATAACGCAGGGACTGTCACATTGTACTTATTTGCATTGTTTTGAATAACTTGCGAAACCCACTCGGAATCGAAAGTACCTTCTTCATAGTGGATTTTGTGATCCAGAGGATACTGGCTTTTCAGCATGGATTCCTGGCCGATGTACAGCGCGGCAGTGGTTCCGATGGTAATGATGGCCATGGTACTCAGTATGCAAATTCCTGCCAGGCCCGCAGCATTTTGCTTCATGCGGTAAATCATGCCGGAGACAGAGATAAAGTTGCGGGATTTGTAATAATAGCCCTTATTGCGCCTGAGTATTTTCAGTAAGGCAATGCTGCCGGCCGTGAAAAGGGCATATGTACCGACGATGACCAGTATGACCGCCACAAAGAAGGTGGTCAATGCTTGCAATGGGTTTCCTACTGTATTGGCTAAAACATAACCGGCACCCATGGCGGCTGCACCGATCAAAGCCAACAGCCATCGGGTCTTGGGTTCTTTTTCTCCCTTTTGATTCCCCTTTAACATATTGACAGGGTTGGTCAAATGGACTTGCAGCCGGTTGTACTGCAAAAGAAAGAGAAACACGGCAGCAAAAAGGGCTGCGGTTAGTATTAAGGGGAGTGGAGTCAGTTCGAAAACAAGCACTGTGGAAACGCGCATTAGCGCTTGGATGATAAGGAACATCAGTTTGCTCAGTGCGATGCCAAGACCAATGCCGCAGAGCAGGCTGAGTATCAAGAGTATGACGTTTTCATGAAACAGTATCCGGGCAATATGTTTCTTTTCCAGGCCGAGTATGGCATATAGCCCAAGTTCTTTTTTTCGACGCTTGATGAGGAAACTGTTGGCATAGAACAAAAAGATAAAAGAGAAGATGGCAACTACAATAGCGCCCAGCACCATCATAACCATCATGCCTTGCGCTCCGGGCAGCTTTTTCAGCCCTTCATTCATGGCGATCATGGTAAAGGTGTAAAAAACAAAGATGGTGCACATGGTGCTCAAGAAAAAGGAAAGGTATGTTTGCCTGTTCTTCCACAGGTTGCTGACGGCCAGGCGCAGGTACAAAAACCGCTTACGCACCTAATTCACCCCCGGCGGAAAGAACGGTAAGGGCGGAGATGATTTTTTGATAAAAGGCATCCTGCTCCATATCGCCCCGATACATTTGATGATAGACGCGGCCATCGCGTATGAACATGACACGGCCGGCATAGCTGGCGGCCTGGGCGCTGTGTGTGACCATGAGAATTGTCTGCCCCCGCTGATGAACGGCGGCAAAGGTTTTTAGCAGGTTCTGGGAAGCCTTTGAGTCCAGTGCGCCGGTAGGCTCGTCGGCCAGGACAAGCTTGGGGGAGGTAATCAGCGCCCGGGCTACGGCGGCACGCTGCTTTTGCCCGCCGGAAATTTCGTAAGGGAATTTGGGTAATATGTCTGCGATACGAAGGATGTCTGCAACGGCGGTTAGCTTAGGCTCCATCTCGCGATAGTTTTTGCCGGCCAGCACCAGGGGCAAAAGAATGTTGTCGCGAATAGATAAGGTATCCAGCAGGTTAAAATCCTGAAACACGAAACCAAGGTTATCTCTGCGGAAAGCTGATATTTCTTTGTCCCGAACCTGGCCCATATCCCGGCCTTCTAAAAGAACCTGCCCCTCTGTAGGCTTGTCCAGCGCAGCCAGAATGTTAAGCAGCGTAGTTTTGCCGGATCCAGATTCGCCCATGATGGCGACAAACTCCCCGTTTTCTACGCTAAAGCTGGCATCAGAAAGGGCTTCCACCTTTTGACCACCCAGCAGGGTCGTATAAATCTTTTTTACATGGATAACATCAAGTAAAGGCATGTTTGTTTCCTCCCGGTGATTGATTGCGTTTGACAGCGCTTTTCAAGTATAGCGCAGCGCAAATGTTTCTGCCTTGACGCAGCCTTACAAACCGGGGAAGAAAGCTTACAGTTTTGAAAGGTTGCGATAAGTTTTTCTAAATGCGTCAGTATATCTCCAAGGGGATATCGGATACGTCAATCAACACAGTTGTGCCAAGACCTGGTTCTGACAGGATTGTGATTTTATGAGAAAGCCTTTTCGCAACCTCCCGGGCCAGATACAGTCCGATGCCCGTGGCGCGCTGGTCTGCCCGGCCGTTGTGGCCTGTGTAACCACGCTCGAACACGCGAGGCAGGTCTTCCTTTGAAATGCCTACACCGCTGTCTGCAATGGCCAGCGTAGAGCCGTCTTGTACAAAAATGCGGATGGTGCCCTTGTCAGAATACTTGACAGCGTTAGATAAAATCTGCTCCAGCAATACCAAAAACCACTTTTCATCGGTCAGCACCTGAACATGAAAGGGGGTTAGCTCCAGACTGATCTTTTTGTGAATAAACATCACCGCATATTTTTTGACGGCCTTTTTGACAAGTGTGTATAGATCCTGCCGGCAAAGCTGCAGATCATCTGTGTTGCTCTCCAGCCGGAGATAATGCAGCGCCATTTCCACATAGCGCTCAGTTTTAAAAAGCTCTTCTTCCCATTGTCCGTTCTCAGGGGCGACGCCACTTTGCATAAGCAGCCGCATGGCGGCGATGGGTGTTTTGATTTGATGCATCCAAAGCGTATAGTAATCTTCGCGTTCCTTAAGCTTTCTGGTCTGTTCGTTCTTTTCCTGAAGCCGAAGCTGTCCCTGCAGTTCAATGATCTCACGGTACAATGCATCCAACCGGTTTTTACCGTCAGGCAGGCCTTGCGGAAGCGTATCCAAGTGATACAAGCACTGTTCTGCCTGGCGATATTTTCTGATGTAGCGTGAAAGGGACAGAATGACAGTTGGAATAACACAAAGGCTACATAGCAATAGCGCGTACCACAAAGGAGCCATATCCATGTGGGAGAGAGAGCCAATCACTAGGAACAGACCGGCAGTTACTGCGGATAATAAAAAGGCGCCCGCCTTCTCCCGAAGGAAAGACGTAAAAAGAGAAAGAGCTGACGCCTTTTTCATGAGTCTGCCTCCACAAGATATCCTGATCCCTTTTTGGTGACGATAAAATCAGCAAGCCCCGTATCTTCTAGTTTTTTGCGAAGGCGAGCAATATTGACAGTTAATGTATTATCATCGATGAATTCGTCACTATCCCATAGCCGCTGCATCAGCGTATCGCGGCTGACGATGACGCCTTTACTCTCCAGCAGCGTTTGCACAATTCTTGCCTCATTGCGGGTCAAGTCAATTTTTTTGTTTTTGTAATGCAGCGTGCCATCGCCTATGTGGAACACTGCTTCCCGGTGATAAAGAACATTCATGGGACTTTGGAAATCGTAGCTGCGGCGCAATAGTGCCTGTACCTTGGCCAAGAGCACACTTAAATCAAAAGGCTTGGTCACATAATCATCGCCGCCCATGGAAATGGCCATGACAATATCCATGTTCTCTGTGTGGGAAGAAAGAAACAAGATCGGTATGCGGGAAATTTTTCGAATTTCCCCACACCAATAAAACCCATTATACCGGGGCAGAGATATATCCATTACAATAAGGTGAGGCTCCTCCTGGCGGAACTCATGAAGTACCTGAGAGAAGTCCTGCACCGAATAAGCGGTGAATCCCCATTTGGCAAGATGATTTTTTATGACACCTGCGATAGTGGGGTCATCCTCCACGATCATGATTTTATAGGCAGACAAGCAATCCCCTCCCTTTTGGATTATAGCATAGCGGAGGAGATGTTGGAAAGGAATAGAAAAGCAAAAAAGCAAATGCGGTGTGGAGTCAGCCTCCACACCGCATTTCTACCTGTTGAACCATCTGGAAGCATTTATGCATCCAGGAAAATCTTTTGCTTGTCTCTGGACGGACGGTAGATTACAAACCGGCTGCCGATGCACTGCACCGGTTCTGCGCCAGTCTGCTCGCAAAGAGATTGGCAGGCCTCCCTGGCATCAAGGGGTGCACCGCGCTGTACGCCACATTTGATCAGCTCTCTGGCTTCCAAGGCATCATAAGCCTGCTTGACAGTATTGGGAGAAATGCCTTCCTTGCCAATGTACAGGATGGTTTCCATGGTATTGGCAAGGCTGCGAAGATACGCGCGTTGCTTGCTGGTTAAGCTCATTTTTATACCCTCTTATTCCACAAAATCAAATTCCATGTCTTCAATGCGCACAGTGTCGCCTTCTGATGCGCCAGCCTCGCGCAGCGCATCTATAACGCCCATGCGCCGCAGCGTGCGGTGGAACCAGTTGATGCTTTCATCCTCGTCAAAGTTCACACTATCTAAAAGTCTGACCATGGCTGGGCCGGTGACCTCGTACACATCATCATCCTTTGATACGGTGAAGCCCTCTTGATCCTTTACCTCAAAGAGCGGTTCATCTGCCTCGAAGGGAGCGGGAGGAGGCAAGGTGTTCAGCAATCTGCTTGTTTCATCCATCAACTCATCAAAACCTTGGCGGGTGGCAGCGCTGACAGCAAAAACGGGGATGCCTTTTTCCCTTACATGCTCCTTCATCCGCTGCACATTTTCCTGGGATTCGGATAGGTCGCACTTATTGCACACGATGATTTGAGGCCGGTTGGAAAGATCGCCGTATTGGGACAGTTCTTGATTGATCTGTTCATAATCAGCAAGAGGGTCACGGCCTTCGCAGCCAGAGATATCCACAACATGCAACAGCAGCCGGGTGCGTTCCACATGGCGCAAAAAATCCAGGCCGAGGCCTATGCCTGCGCTGGCACCTTCCACCAGACCGGGGATGTCGGCCATGACAAAATCATTGCCATGGCGGCGAACGATGCCAAGATTAGGCGTCAGGGTTGTAAAATGGTAGTTGGCTATTTTGGGCCGTGCGGCAGTAACGACAGAGAGTATGGTGCTTTTGCCAACGTTGGGATAGCCAACCAACCCCACATCGGCAATGGTCTTCAATTCTAGTTTGAAGGTGTGGACCTGGGTTTTGGTACCAGGCTTAGCAAAGTTGGGAGCTTGCCTAGTGGATGTGGCAAAATGGCTGTTGCCCCAGCCGCCTCGGCCGCCCTTTAGCAGCATCTTCTCCTGGCCGGCGGTATACATATCCGCCACGACAGAGCCGGTTTCCGAATCTTTGACTACAGTGCCGACAGGCACCTTAATGACCAAATTTTCACCCTTTTTTCCAGTGCAACGGCCGGCAGCGCCATCAGCACCATTTTCCGCCGTGTACTTGGTTTTATAGCGGAAATCTAACAGGGTGTGCATGTTTCCGTCAGCCATAAGCACAATGTCGCCGCCCACGCCTCCGTCGCCGCCGTCTGGACCGCCATTTAATACGAATTTCTCCCGATGAAAGGAAACACAGCCGTTTCCGCCGTTGCCGGCCTTCGCTGTGATGGTTACATGATCTACAAAAAGGGACACGGTGTTCCTCCTATCCAAATACAGCCAAAAGTTGTCAAGCCATAGCTTTTCCATTATACCATGAAAAGAACCGCGCGAAAAGGGAAGAAACATGAAAATTAGCGGGGAAACCTCCTTTTGAAAAAGAAGGTTTCCCCGCGCCCCATCCAGGAAAACTTTATAAGGATGTATAGGATTTATGCTTTTTTTCCAGAAGCAGCTGCCTTGCCAACTGATTTTGTTAGCAGCTTATAATGTCGGCAAAGCGCACTTAGCGTGCAGCTTTCGCATTCTGGCCGTTGGGCATGGCATACCCTTCGACCGTGGAATATGAGCCAATGATGCGCATCCCGCCAGTCAGGTTTCGGAATGGCCTTTTGCAGCTGCCGCTCCGTCTCTTCTACGGTCTTGGCGGCCGCCAGTCCTAACCGGTTGCTAACACGGAATACATGGGTATCCACTGCGATGGCGGGGATGTTGAAAGCATTTGCCAAGACCACGTTAGCAGTCTTGCGGCCCACGCCCGGTAGTTTGGTCAACGCTTCCATGGTGTTAGGTACTTGTCCGCCATGTGCTGCAACCAATTCCCGGCAGGCCATCACGATATTGGTTGCCTTTGTCTTAAAACCGCAGCTTTTCACCATGGGGTACAATTCTTCTGGTGTGGCGGCGGCCATGGTAAACGCATCAGGATAAGCGGTAAACACGGCGGGAGTAACCTTATTCACCTGCTTGTCGGTGCATTGAGCCGATAATATGGTAGCCACCAGCGTTTCGTAGGGGTTGGTGAAATTCAGTTCTGGCTTGGGCTGGGGATACAGGCGGGCAAGCTCGGCCAGAATGGCTTTTTTTGAAATAGGCACGGTGAAACCTCCTGAACGGGGTATGCTTATGCGGGCCAACCTACAGGGAAGGCCGCATGGAAGAGGGGAGCCTTCTTACGAGTACACCCATTTCCATCAGAAGCAAGACATTGATGGGGTACTGGGCAATATTCTTCAGTGCCCTGGTGGGCAAAAGGACAAAAAATGCTTTGCCAACCAGAATGTGCGCCCAAAGGGTGTTTAGAAGCAGGTGACATACAACCGTTATGGTCAGTTCGCAAAGCAGGATACACAGCCAGGCAGCTTTGCTGCCGTGGCGGATGTCTTTGTAGATACCGGAAAGGAATAATCCATAAAAGAAGCCCGACATGGCTGCGGTAAGGGTATAGCCAGGGAAAAAAGTGCCGCTGGGAAAAAGAAAAAAGCCAACCACATCGCCAAGGGCCCCGGCCAGAGCGGCAGGTATTGGCCCAAACAGCATGCCGGCGGCAGCGATAGGCAAAAAACCTAAACTGATGCGCAGCCATGGAGCTGGCATAATGGATAGGAAACGGGTCAAAACAACCTGCAAAGCGATTAGTAGGGCCAACAGAACCAAGGTCTGCGGCTTATAAAGTGCGCGCAATGATTTTTGCATGGTACTCCTCCTTTCGAATCTTGGGTACACAAAAACAAGATTCGCTAGGGGCGCCCATGAGCATGAAGCAGTGGGATGCGGCTATGGGATAGGATAGCCCATCAGTCTGTTGCAGGCTGCTTTGCATCCTTTTCCCTTGGGCACCGCACAGAAGGGAACCCTTCTGTTTCGTTTCATGACAACTCCCCGTTCATGAACACTTGACGCGCCCAAACCTACTCTGCCTTACACGAATCACGCAGGGCTGCTGCGTGATGTCATTGTACCGTATAACGAATGACTTCGCAAGGTCATGTTTTCATAAGAAATATGTGGTCTACACTTTTTATCGCAGTGGCCTGTTTTTTTGATGTTTCATGACTTGCCCAATAAATCAACTGCGTTTAGAATGGTGAAAGCATACTTGAAGAAATTGATGAAGGATGAAGCTTACATGCACAGAATTGCCATGAAAACGCCGTTGGTAGAGATGGATGGCGACGAAATGACCCGCATCCTCTGGCAAAAGATCAAGGAACTTTTGCTGTTGCCCTATGTGGATTTAAAAACAGAGTATTATGACCTGGGTCTGCCTATGCGGGATCAGACGGAGGATAAAGTGACCTACGACAGCGCCATGGCGACAAAGAAGTACGGTGTGGCTGTTAAGTGCGCGACCATTACACCCAATGCACAGCGTGTGAAGGAATACTCCCTAAAGAAAATGTGGAAGAGCCCCAATGCTACCATCCGGGCGATCTTGGATGGTACGGTGTTCCGGGCGCCGGTTTTAGTGAAGGGGGTTTCACCCACAGTACGCACTTGGAAAGAGCCCATCACGATCGCTCGTCATGCCTATGGTGATGTGTACAAAGGGGTGGAACTGCAGGTAAACGGCCCTGGGAAGGCAGAGCTTGTGTTTACTGGGGAAGATGGGCATGAGATGCGGGCTGAGATTTTTTCCTTCGAGGGTTCGGGCATTTTGCAGGCTGTGCATAATTTGGATAGATCCATTGAAGCATTTGCCCATGCTTGTTTTCGGTATGCGTTGTCGGTCAGACAGGACCTTTGGTTCTCTACCAAGGACACCATTTCAAAGACTTATGACCATCGATTCAAAGATATTTTTCAAGAAATCTTTGATGAGCAATATAAAGCCGATTTTGATGCGGCCGGTATAGAATACTTTTACACCCTCATTGATGATGCGGTAGCCAGGGTTATGCGCAGCCCCGGCGGTTTTGTGTGGGCGTGTAAAAATTATGATGGCGATGTAATGAGCGATATGGTGGCCACAGCCTTTGGCTCCTTGGCCATGATGACCAGTGTGCTGGTTTCGCCGGACGGGCAGTTTGAATATGAGGCGGCCCACGGCACGGTGACGCGTCATTACTACAAGCACCTAAAGGGTGAAGAGACCAGCACCAATCCGGTGGCTACCATTTTTGCGTGGACCGGTGCGTTGAAAAAGCGCGGCGAGCTGGATGGCATTGGGGAGCTCATGGCATTTGCTGATAAATTAGAAAAAGCTACCTTGGATACCATCGAGAGCGGCATAATGACAAAAGACCTGGCATCGCTGTTTGAAGGTGAAGCCAAAGCGGTTAGTTCAGAAGCATTTTTGCAAGCGGTGGCACAGCGGCTGCAATGAGTTGCATACAGTAGCATAACAAACGGGGGAGCGGCGCTCCCCCGTTTGTTATGCTGCTGTATCTTTAAACCAAGCCATAATTTCATTCCAGTGAACAATTACAGCCAGGATGGCCAAATGCAGTGGATAAGCGGAGTAGCCCAGCCATTTGGGCAGTTTGAAGGTAGTGTTGGTGGAAAAGAGAATGAGCGGCAATGCTATGATTGACAAAGATTGTGTGCGGAAAAAGGGTACGGCGATGTCGCCGACATAGGGGATGTCGAACAAGGGAATGCGCCAGCCGAAAAAATCGGTGACGGGCGTGCCGTTGCCACCCCAGAAGAACGCAAACGACAAAAACGCAACAAAAAGTGCGCTGCGGCTTTTACGCGCCCCATAGAGCATGAGTATAAAGAAAACGCCGCGCCATCCATAATCCGGGTGGAGGACGGACCCCATAATCACTGCCAGAATAGGACCCCAGATATGGCTGTAAAGCTTGCGCTCCTTGATGGCGATGATTCCAAGCAATGCAAGCAAGAGTGTTAAAAAAATGTTCGGTTCGAACCAAGTATGATTCAGGCCAAGCATATAGAAAGGTTGCGCAATCAGCCCAACAACGGCAATGCGCAGCGCATAGCGCCAGACATCTCTGGTATACTCCGAACCGACCACCAGCGACCAGGCATACAAGGGGAATGCGATGCGGCCGATGATACGCATTTCCGGTATAAAGGGAAAAAGCATCTTGCCTGTGTGGTCAATAATCATGAAAACAAGTGCCAGCAGCTTTAAAAGTCCGGTATCCGTATTTCCGTGTACGCGTACATCCTTGATGGCCTGTGTATGGCTCATTCCATCGCCTCCCAATGGGGTTATTATAGCACCGGAGAACCTCGTGGACAAGGCTGTTTCTTCCTTTCAATCAAGTTTCAAGCCTTGTTCAACTACACGTCACTTTTCGACTGTAAAATGATCTTGCCTAAGGAAGAAGGGATAAGGCATGAACAGGCGAAGTGTACAGAAACCATTTGATATATGCATCAAATCTGAGAATTTTCCGATGACGGGGTTGGATCATTGGCGCAAGAATCAATTGAGCATAAAACGCTTTAGTACAAAAAAGCGTGTGTGGCTGATAGGCATTGTGTTTACTGCTTGGGTGTTCTTCATGCTGGCTGTGTGGAGCGGTGAACTGGGCAATATTGCTCCTAAGTTATCACAGAGAGCACTAAATCCTTTTGCGCCGATATCCACACAACCCATGGATACAGATGCCGGGCTTGTTTTGCTGGATATACGAACACAACAGACTGCAGCGTCCCTTCATGTCTCAGAGCCAGGCATTTATGTACTGGCAGTATCCAGAGGAAGCCCGGCTAGTTGGGCGGACATTCATCCAGGAGACTGCATATTGCAACTGAATGGTGAGCATGTAACGGATGCAACGGAACTGCTATTCTTTCTAAATGGCATGAGCAGTAGCGAAACAGCAGCTATTTTACTTCGCAGGGAGTCGGGGCTGCTGACGATATTATATAAGGCCGGCTTAGAGGATGCTCAGATATAGGCGGCTTGCCTGTGCGGATTCTTTTGTATATACTTGTGGCAAGGGGGGCGTGGCGATGAAATTACTGGTTGTGGATGATGAAGCCCGCATTCGTGAGCTGATACGGAAATATGCGGTTTTTGAAGGCTATGAGGTAGCTGAAGCGGAAAATGGCATGGCAGCGGTGGAGCTTGCCCGCAAGCAGCCGTTTGATTTGATCATTATGGATGTGATGATGCCGGAGCTGGACGGCTTTTCTGCCTGCCGTGAAATCCGAAAGGAATATCAGACGCCCGTAATCATGCTTTCCGCCCGGGGAGAGGAATACGACAAAATACATGGCTTTGAACTCGGCATTGATGACTATGTGGTCAAACCTTTTTCTCCCAAGGAGTTGATGATGCGTGTATCAGCCGTACTAAAGCGCGGACGTGGAGATGTAAGTCAAAAGCGGGACGTGGTCACAATCAGTGGCATCACCGTTGACTTTACCGCCCGGATGGTTCTGGTGGATGGGGAAAACGTGGAGCTTTCACCCAAAGAGTATGATCTGCTGTTTTATATGGTCCGCAACCGGGGTATTGCATTAAGCCGCGAAAAGTTGATTACCCAAGTGTGGGGCTATGACTTTTTCGGGGATGACCGTACCTTGGATACGCATATCAAGCTATTGCGCAAGCAGTTAGGCAAATATTCCGGATACATCGTTACGCTTCGAGGGGTGGGGTACCGTTTTGAAAACGGCTGAAACAAACCAGGCTCCAGCAAGCATGTTTCGCAGATTACAGCTGCGCTATAAAAATCAAAGTATTCGTGCACGTATTTTTCTGTATTTGCTGCTGTTTGTGGCAGTGCTGCTGATGCTGCTGTGGATTTTCCAAACCATTCTGCTGGATGATTTTTATCGCTTGTTGAAAATCAACTCGCTCAAGCGTACTGCGGATATTATTGCCCAAAACATTGACAATACAGAGCTTAAAACGTTGTTGGAGCGCATTGCCCAGGATAATGATGTGAGTATTCGGGTGATTGATGAACAGATGTCAGCCACTGAGACAGCAGATGTATCGGCTGGCTCCATCATTCACCCCATGAGTATGTGGAACACGAAAAAGATGTGGGAAAAGGCGCAGGAAGCAGGAAATACTTATCTGCAAGTATTTGATTTGCGTGAATTGCGTACAAGGTCTTACGATGCAAGGCGGTTTGTAGGTCCGGTGCCGCCGCCTGATAACAGCGCGAGAGAAAGCATGGTCTATTTGCGGTTGGCACAAACGGCAGAAGGAAGAACAAAGGGTATTTTTTTAAACGCAATCATTACTCCCATCAACGCCACTGTGGAGACGTTGCGAAGCCAATTGATACTGATCAGCATTGTCTTACTTACACTGGCGCTGCTGTTATCCTTCCTGATGGCTAAGCGTGTTACCCGGCCCATTATTGATACGAACGAAGCGGCAAAGGCATTATCTCAAGGCAAATTCCTGGCCCCAGCGCGAAAAGCGGGCTATCGGGAAATATCAGAGCTCAATGATACACTCATGCAGGCAGCCAAAGACCTAAGCAGGGTGGATCAATTGCAAAAGGAACTGATCGCCAATATCTCTCACGATTTGCGCACGCCATTGACCATGATCGGCGGCTATGCGGAAGTAATGCGTGATATCCCTGGCGAAAACACGCCGGAGAACATGCAGGTCATCATTGATGAGACAAAGCGCCTGTCCACCTTGGTCAGTGCAGTGCTGGATTATTCGCGGATGGCCGCGGGGAATATGGAACTGGCAATGGAACCATATAATCTGACCGACAGCATCCGCAGTGTGCTTCTGCGTTATCAAAAGTTGACGGAGCAGGATGGCTATGAAATCAGATTTGAAGCGCAGCAGGATGTCTTTGTTCTGGCAGATGAGACAAAAATGAACCAAGCCGTATACAATCTCATTAATAATGCCATCTTGTATACGGGCGAGGATAAGAAGGTGCTGGTCCGGCAAACGGAGGATGGCGATGATGTCACGCTTTCTGTAATTGATACCGGCAGCGGCATACCCAATGAAGAGATTCCGCATATTTGGAACAGGTACTACAGAGCATCCCATCATCGGCGTGCTGCCATCGGTACGGGCCTAGGGCTGTCTATCGTACAATCCATATTGGAAACGCATAAGCTGCCCTATGGGGTAGAAAGCGAATTGGGTAAAGGCAGTAGGTTCTGGTTCAAGGTGCCAATCTATAAAGAATCTAGCCTTCCAAGGTGATATTTCTGACCCATTTGCCGCGGTGAACAATGCGCAAAGCCAGCAGAATCTTGGCATTCATTAAGGTTTGAACAATAATGACTGCCATGACAAGCGAGATTCTGCCTACGCCGAACAACCCCATGATGAGGCTGACAGGGATCGGAATGGCCCACATATAAATGCTGTCCAGCAGGGCGGCATTTTTAGTGTCGCCGCCTGCCCGTAAACAAAAGAAGCAAAAGCCGTACATACAGCTGACAGGGTAAAACAAGCTGTAGACGATGGTCAAGGTGGCAGAAAGGGCTCTTAATTCCGGTGCCACAGGGAAGATAAGCGGCAGCATAAAGGAACAAAGCATGCCAACCACCGAACATGCAAATGAAATGCCAACGACCATGGAGAATAGCTGCTTGCAGCTTTGCTTGGCTTGCTGCAGTCTTCCGGCACCTAATTCTGTGCCGATCAGCACGGATACGGCGGAGGATATGCCCGATGAAAGCACAAATCCGATCATGAATGCCTGATCGGCAATAACCATGGCAGGGATAGAAGGCTCATCCAGGCGGGCATAGGTCCAAAAGAACAGATTCAGCCCCGTGCTCCATAAAAGCTCATTGCCAATCAAAGGCAGTGCGCGGCGGAAGAAACTCTTGGCTACGGCCTTTCGCAAATGGATAACAGCATCAAAGCGAATGGAAAAGAATGAACGGCGCTTGTAAAGCACTGCCAAGTATATACACATTTCAATCGTACGGGATACCAAGGTGCCTAAGGCAGCGCCTTTCACACCCATGGCAGGCAACCCCAGCAGACCGAACATAAATACATAGTTGAATGCGGCATTCATAACAAGTGCTGCCATGCTAATTAGCATGGGCGTTTTGTTCCGGCCCAACGCGCGCATGGAAAAAATGCAGGTGGATGATACGGTGGCAGGCAAATAACTGAAGCTGACAATGCGAAGATAAGCAGCGCCAATGGCAATGGTTTGATCATCCTTGACAAAGATGCCCATCACCCACTCCGGAAAAAAGAATAAAACTGCAAAATACAGCGTGCCGAAAAAGAGTGTAAGCACCATTTGAAGGGAAAACAAGCTCTGGCATTGGTCATAATCCTTGGCGCCGAAGTATTGGCTGAGCATTAGCCCGCCTGCGCCCGTAACGCCAAAAATGCAGCCGTTAAAAATCATTCCTGGTTTATTCGCCACTGAAACGGCACTCATGGACATCTCCCCAAGAGAGCCGACCATCACTGTGTCTACCACATTAAATAGCGTATTGATCAACTGCTGCAGGATGACCGGGATCATCACAACCAGCGCGCCTTTGTAAAAGGCCTTGGTGCCTCGAAATGTGCGGAGGTACGCCCGCGTAATGTGCATGGAATGGACTCCTTCCAATAAAAAGGATAACTAGAAAATAAAAATGCGTCCTGCTATCATATCAGGATGCGTGTTTTAAATCAACCAAATTGACCCGATGGTTTTGCTACTAGCGGTAAAAGCACACACTTTGTTGTACCCGCCCCTTGAAACAGCAGAGTAAATAGGGGATAATAGGTAGGAAGGAATACCGGTATGGGAGGCAGCCATGGCATATCAGGCTTTATACAGACAGTGGCGGCCCGCCACGTTTTCCCAGATGGTTGGCCAGGAAGCCATTGTCAAAACATTGCGGAATCAGGTGGCATCGGGGCGTGTGGCCCATGCCTATCTTTTTTGCGGCAGCCGGGGGACAGGCAAAACCAGCACGGCCAAGATCATGGCCAGAGCAGTGAACTGCCAAAATCCCAACGAGGGCGATCCTTGCGGTGAATGCAGTGTATGCTTAAGTTTAAAGGATGAAACAAGCCTGGATGTGGTGGAGATCGATGCCGCCAGCAACAACGGCGTAGATGAGATAAGGGACCTGCGTGAAAAGGTGAAATATCCGCCTCAGACAGGCAAGTACAAGGTCTATATCATCGATGAAGTTCACATGCTTACCGGTGCTGCGTTTAACGCGCTTTTAAAAACGTTGGAGGAGCCGCCTGCCCATGTGGTGTTTATCCTAGCCACCACTGAGCCGCAAAAGCTGCCGGCTACGGTGCTTTCCCGCTGCCAGCGCTTTGATTTCGGCCGAATTCCTGCTCAGCAGATTGCTGGGCGGCTTCAGGAGGCAGTGCAAAGAGCCGGTGCAGATGCTACGGATAATGCCCTGGCCCTGATTGCCAGGGCAGCAGAAGGCGGTATGCGCGATGCGCTAAGTATATTGGATATGTGCATGGGGTATGGGGAACAGGTAACGGAGGAACTGGTGCGCAGCGTGCTGGGTACGGCGGACAAGCCCTTTTTGTTTACCTTTGCTGATGCTCTGGCCCAAGGAGATGTGCGCAAGGTAATGCTTCATGTCGATCAGTTGATGCGTGCCGGTCGTGAGCCGCAGGTGTTTGCCAAGGATATGGCCTATCATCTGCGCGCGCTGCTGATGGCCGCATCCTGCGGTAGCGAAGTGGAATCGCTGTTGGAGATTACCGCAGAGGATGCGGCTGCCTATGTTACACAGGCCGCACGGTTTACCCCCAACAAGTTGTTGCGTCTGCTGGATTTGTTTATGCGGGTGGAAACGGAGATCAAGTGGGCATCCTCACCCCGAATCGCTTTGGAGGCTGCCGCGATAAAAGCCTGCCTGCCAGCAAGTGAGAGCAGTGTGGAGGATTTACTGGAGCGGGTAGCAGAGTTGGAGCACAAGGTGCAAAATGGTGTCATCACCGCGCCGGCAGCAGCCTCGCCTGCCCCAAAACCGGCTGTGGTGGACGCGAAGGCACAACCCCAGACGGTAAAAGCCCCAGCCTCTGAGAAAAAGGCAATGGA
>JAEWSC010000035.1 GCA_023398575.1 Bacillota bacterium
AGATATAACCCGGCTTACCGTAGAAGGGGATACGCCTGCCTTGCGGGCAATATCCTTAATCGTGCTTTTCATGGCGGAGTGTATCCTCCTTTCCTTACGCTAACAGATTATGTACACGTTTCCAACGGAATCATTATGCCAAGTGCCGGTATTCTTGTCAAGAAAAAAACGGGCAGGGAACGAGCAATCTGTGAGCTTCAAAGTCACTGCAATTTTCCATTAATCCTCAATACGCTTCATATATTCCGCAAACTGCCTTGCCACTCTGGGCGATCTGCCGCCCCGTTCCAGGGCATGTTGCTCCGCCAGTAAATCAATATTTTCCACATCCTTGATGCCATGCTGCAACGCCAGAGCGTGTACGATATCCAGGTACTTTTCTTTGCCTGGTTTAAAAAAGCCCACGGAGAGACCAAACCTGTCGGAAAGGGAGGCCTGCTCCTGTATAGTTTCATTGGCATGAATATCATCGTCTCCCCGGGCTGAATAGGTTTCTTGAATCAAATGACGCCGGTTGCTGGTAGCGTATAACACAATGTTCATAGACCTTGCGGACACCGTACCCTCCAATACGGCCTTTAGGGTGCCAATTTCCTCATCAGACGAAAAGGACAAGTCATCAATAAAGAGGATAAATTTCAGCGGGTTTTGATGCAACGTTTCCATGACCGTGGGCAGTTCCAGCAGTTGTTCCTTTTTGATCTCCACCAGTCGAAGGCCGCTGCCGGCATATTCATTGGCAATGGCCTTGACGGTAGAGGATTTGCCGGTGCCGGCATCGCCATACAAAAGTACATTTGCTGCAGGCTTGCCAAATAAAAGCGCTTGCGTGTTTTCTATAACGGCCTGTTGTTCCTTCTCATATCCTTTCAAATCCGACAAGCGGATAGGATCGGGGAAACGAGCGGGAATAACTTCACCATTTTTCACTGAAAACATATGATAACGCGCATAAATACCGTATCCCAATGTGGCTATATGGCTAAGCCTTTCCTTGTAATCCTTGATAAATCCCGCTGGGCTGGTTTTCCATCGGGGCAGATATCCTTCATACTCAATGGTTTTTAAGAACTCGCTGCTGCCGAGTGTTGCGGCCTCTTCCAATATGCCAAGCTCATGAACAAGGCAAAGCTCCATCGCAGGATCAAGTGCTTGACCTTTTGCATAGGTGCGGATATACGAATTATCGCTGAGCATAATGCGCTCGCGCAGATATCTGGTGAGATCACTGCCTTCTAAAAACAATAACGATGTGAATGCAGCGTAATCCGATACCCTTTCTGCCATACTTTTTCCATCATGCCTTAGCATGGGAAAGAGAAGCTTTATCAACGGATCATCCAGTATATTGCGGAAAATTACCAACGCATGCAATTTGATAAGCATGTTTTCAAAATGGTCCATCAATTTATCCTCCGTGATGCCTGCGAATAACGGTATGGTTGGATAACACTTAATGAGTTGAGTATCCAAAGAAATCATTCGTCATGCATAGTGGTCTTTGACAACATTATACCAAAGGAAACGGTATTGGAAAAGTTAAAGTGATTAAGGACATCGCCTTGTAGGCAAATCGGCCGGAACAACTTGCTACTGTGGAAGCTTCCGTATAAGAGAGGTATAGAAAGGTTTGCTACTTTTTACGCCAGACTTTTTGTATAAAATTATATACTTACTCCGCCAGTAACCGCTGCCAATATCTTTACCAAAATCATCGCCTAGATTTTTCATTTCTTTATTGAAGGCGGAGATAAAGTCTTTATCACGCTGCTGCACGTATGCAAATCGCGCTTGTGCCAAAACTGTGTACATGTAAGTACCTCCAGTGTGCCTTATCAGCTTATGCCCATATTATACCATGCAGCTGAAACTGGCAAGGCATACCATGAAAAAGTGCACAATGAGGCCAACTTTGGGAAATCGGCTTTTGCTTTATTGTTTTTCGCCTGACTGTGTGATAGAGTTATTCTTACGGTTTTGTGCGATAGGGCACCAATAAACAGCAGAGCCTGCACGAGTGGGGAAGCAACATTATAGCAAAAGGCGGAATTGTTTGAATGCGGATTAAGTACACTGCCCGCACTGGAAAAACCATGGTCGCGGTATTTTTTCTGTTGGTTTTTGTTGCCGGAATACTTACTGCGGGCCAGTTTGGCGTATCCTGGGATGAGCATACCGAAACTGAAATCCTCATTTCCAACATGCGGTATGTGGCGCAGACTCTATTGCCCAAAGCTGTTGTTGACCAGCAGTTAACGCCTGTCTTGAATTTATTCTATTATGAAAGAGTTTTGAACGCCTCGGATGTTATTACGCAAAGCGTGGAAAGGGATCATGGCCAGGCGGTTTACTATCCGTCAGCCGTGCTTTTTTTTGCCATTTATCATATGAAGAAAGCCGACCCTGAGCTTAACGTTGAGCATGCGTTATATCTTGGGCGTCATATATATAACTTCATTGTCTGTTTTTTGGGGTGGCTCTGTCTATACATGCTTCTAAAGCGTCTAACCGGCAAAAGAATATATGGCATTATTGGTGTAGTGGTATTGCTGCTCTCACCGCGTTTTTTGGCAGACTCCTTCTATAACAATAAAGATATGATTGCCTTTATCACCTGCATCTTTATGATGTATGGCGTTTGGAGATTTTTTGAAAAAGAAACTAATGGTGCTGCCGTCGCGTCAGGCATAGCTGGTGCGTTTGCAATAAATACCCGTGTGAGCCTGGCATTGTTTTTGTTGCTTGCGGTTGTTTATTATGTTTTCGTCAAAGTCAAAAGCAAATCGTTTGGCTGGAATGAGGCAGCGCGTATTGGTGTTGCTTTCATATCAGTAGCGCTTACATATTATGTAATCACGCCAGCGGCGTGGAAGGACCCAGTTTCTTTGGTGAAATATGTTTTAGAAAATGCGGTGTATTTTGGTAGATGGAATGGCTATGTTTATTATCTTGACAGCGTGTACCATCCGTCTGATATCCGTTTGCCATGGCATTATCTGCCGGTCATGATAACAGTCACAACCCCGGTTCTTTTCTTGATATTATTATGTGTAGGATTTGTGCGTGCACTTAAAAACTATCGCAAGATAAGAGAATTGCAGCTTGATAGTAGTTTTGGATTTTTCGCGTTGACAGGGATATTCTCTTTGATTTCGCTTGCCGTGCCGGTCCTATTCAGAAGCAACGTATATAATGGCTGGCGTCACTTGTTCTACATCTACTCTGGATTTTTGCTGTTGATAGTGTATGGATTTCAATGGCTGTTAACATCCCGGCGAAAGTGGGTGCAGGTGACCGCTATCGTTTGCCTTCTTATTCAGGCAGGATGCATCGGCGCCTGGATGACGCGCAACCACCCTTACGAGTATGCGTATTACAACGCCCTGGCCGGCACGCATCCTGAGGAACGGTTTGAACAGGACTATTGGAATACAAGTCAGGCGAGCCTAATCAAGCGGTTGATGGCTGACAATCCTGAGGGCAAGGTGTGCTTGCTGTATTCTACTACCTACTGCGCGACTATTGATTACGTAGACTATTTTCTGACCGATGATGAGAAGAAAAGGCTGAAGCTGTATAACATCGACTATCTGGAAGGTGTGATCACTACATATCTGCGCA
Organism: Bacillota bacterium; assembly: GCA_023398575.1. Lineage (GTDB taxonomy): Bacteria > Bacillota > Clostridia > Christensenellales > Aristaeellaceae > JAEWAH01. Next base: position 3,622 of record JAEWSC010000035.1, read on the forward strand.
AAAACCCAGCCTACCTTGTCATCAACCCATCAACAGCCAAAAAGATGCATGTATGGGGCTGGCCTTTGTATTTTGATGACAAGCAGACGGTTTTTTCGGACTTGAAACCGGCTTATGAGATTTTGGTAGATGGTACATCTATTCAACAGTTATACAAATTGACGAATGATCAGGTTCTGTATCTTCTTGGCAATCATACGTAACAAACGCCACCTAAAGTAGCGGGTTCAACCCGCCTTTTGCACGCCCCATATACCAAGGAGTATCACAGCAAGTGCGGCGGCGGAGCCCAGAGAAAAGGGCTCATGCAAGAGCATGACGCCGGCGATGACGGATAACACAGTGGTCAGGTTGCTTAAGGATATGACATTCGCCATCGGAGCATGGGATACGGCATAATTAAATAGTAGATATCCAAGAACGGAAGCGCCAAGGCTTAAATACAACGCGGCAAAGATAAATCCGCTGTCGAGTATAGGGGTAACAAGTTTTGATAAGTCATTGCGGTTTTCTATTACAGCCAACAATGTAAAAAATACCGCTCCCATCAATTGCATGACCAAGCTGCGTTCATAGGCCGAATAATCGCTTGATATGCGTTTGCTGATAACACTGTAGGCTGAGCCAGCAAATACTGCCACGGTCAGCAGTGCCACACCCAAGGGCTGAATCTGCCCCTGGCCACCGGCCATTAAGGTGATGGCGGCAACACCAGCTATGGATACAGCGCTGAACAGCCATTGCAGCACAGTGGGTTTTTCTTTCAGAAATATAGCTGCCATCATCATCGTAACAATCGGAATGACTGCAATCATCACACCTGAGAAGGCGGAATTTGTTAGCTTCAAACCGTACTGCTCGCCGAGGAAATAAATGACCGGCTCACAAAGACCAAGCAAAAGAAGGCTTGCTACCTTTTTGCCCTTCAGACGAATCATCGGCCTTTTTTGCAGCCATAAAAGACCCATGACCAGCGCCGCAATATCAAAACGGTACATTAGTACAATGAGCGGTGATGCCGAGGCCTGGCCCATTTTTGATGCAAGAAAGGAAAACCCCCAAATCGTAAAAACACCAAGGGCGGCAAGCATTGGCTTCAAGTGTTGCTTATGAATCACAAGGGCTCCTTTTATATGCAAAATAAATAGTGAACTGAATATGTTAATGCAAAAGTGCAAGGAGGATTATGCGAGCGGCGTGATAGCATCTTCCCTGGCGGCGCGCTTTCGAATTTGCTTTCTGGCATACAGAAAACTGCCAACCTGCCCAATACCCGCCAAAGCCCAGGTAACAGGATAGCATGCGAACAGTGACATCACCGTGGGATTCCAAGCAAAAACTGTCGCCAGCCATACAATGCGCATCAGGCATGCGCCTACCAGCGTGCAAAGCATTGGTAAAATGGAATAACCCATTCCACGTGTTAAACCGGGAAATACATTCATAAAGCCGCAGGTAAAATAAGCGACCATCATCACTTTCATACGCATCATGCCAAGATCAATGACGTTCGGATCAGTAGAATACATACCAAGCAGCGGACTGCCAAATAGGATGGTGGCACCGCTTAGTACAAGCCATGTGGCAAAGATCAATACAGAGCAGACTTTTGCGACAGTATCAATCCTGTCATATTTTTTTGCACCCATATTTTGACCTGTAAATGCAATTGCTGCGTTATAATAAGCATTTATGGCAGTACCCGCAAAACCTTCTACGTTGCCGGCGGCAGAGCTGGCTGCGACCATGGTAGAACCAAAGGAGTTGACGGCCGACTGGATGAGCACATTAGATATTGAGAAAAGCAGGCTTTGCAAGCCAGCCGGCAAACCTATTTTAATAATCGCCTTCAGCTTTTGTCCGTCAATGCGCAGTTGCCGGGGATGAAAGCGTATGGCCCCGTCAAAACGCATCAGACAAGCAAGAATAAGTATTGCTGATATGTATTGCGCAATGACTGTGGCCCAAGCCACGCCATCGACGCTCATGTGCAGTACGATCACAAAAAATAGATTGAGAAGCACATTAACAAAGCCAGTGACAACCAGATAGTACATAGGGTGGCGGCTGTCGCCAACTGCGCGCAGTATGGCCGCGCCGAAGTTATAGACCATACTGGCGGGAATACCTACAAAGTATATGCGCAGATACAGCGTAGCAAGGTCCATAATGTCTGCCGGTGTACCCATCAAATCAAGCAGCGGAGCAGACAAAACCAAGCCCAACGTCATAACGAAAAAGCCCGCAATAATGCTGATGGTGATGGAGGTGTGAACGGAACGACTGATGGCGGTAGGCTGGTTTGCGCCGGTATCCTGTGCGACAATTACGCTTGTTCCTACCGATAAGCTCATAAAAAGATTAACGATCAGGCTGATAAGCGAACCGGTTGAGCCAACTGCTGCCAGTGCACTTTTTCCCGAATAGTAACCTACGACCACCATATCAGCTGCATTGAATAGCAATTGCAATAAGTTCATTGCCATAATTGGTAGGGCAAAAGTTAAGATTTTGCCGAATAAGGGGCCGTTGCACATATCCAGGTCATGGCTCCGGGTGAGCATAGAGGCATTCGCTTCCTTACATAGAATAGGCCGCAGACATTGAAAAAAAGGACCAGCAGAATCTTTGTGTCTGCAGCTTATTCACAAGACTTGTTTGTCAAAACGCTGTTCATTGTAGCACAAAACAGAGCGCTTTACCATTGTTGTGTATAGAATATGTAAGAAGATACATCCGGTGACCCCGTCACATACAAAGACGAAAGGAGTATGGTAATGTTTTTTTGCCCTGGTTGAAATCCAAAATGGGAGGATCATTGATGGAGGAAGAAAAAAAGCAAAGGAGAAAGCGTAACGCCGCAATCTGTCAAATGAAATGTGTTGCGTGCGGCAGCTGCGTTACTGTATGTCCACGGAGTGCAATACAAGTGTTGAAAGGTGTTTATGCCGCTATTGATATACATGCGTGCGTTGGTTGCGGGAAATGTGCGATTGCCTGTCCGGCTTGCGTGATAGCGCTTAGCGAGGAGGCAGGATGAAAGGAAAAAGGTGGCACAACTATTTATGGATTGCCTCAGCGTTGTACATTGTACTTGGTTTTGTAAATATCCTCGCGGCATGGATTGGATTGATTTGCTTTTTTGTTCCACTTATTATTAGCCTTGCTGGCGGAGGCAAAGCATACTGCAACCGCTATTGCGGCAGGGGACAGCTTTTTCATTTACTGGGAACCAAAATGAAGTTGTCAAGTAACCGTGCAATACCATCTTTTTTAAGAAACAAGGCATTCCGCTATGGCTTTTTGTGCTTTTTTCTTGTGATGTTTGGTAATATGGTCTTTGCTACGTGGCTGGTGTTTTCAGGCGCGGAAGATTTAAGGGAAACCATCACCCTGCTTTGGACTTTTCGCCTGCCTTGGCAGTGGGCACATACCATTAAAACAACCGCAAAATGGGTGGCACAGTTCGCATTCGGCTTTTACAGCTTTATGCTTACCTCAACACTTCTTGGCCTTGCGACGATGCTGCTGTATAAGCCCCGTTCCTGGTGCGTGTACTGTCCCATGGGAACCATGACGCAGATCATATGCAAGTTGAAACATGAGAAGCATCTAGGCAGATAGGTGAATAAGGATTATACTGAAGATGAAGGAATATTATAAGAAAAGTAAAAAAGCAAATCGGATCAAGGACTTGTAAAAAGTCTTTTGGTCCGATTTTTTTGAATGAAGTCTGTTGGTGTACAATCGATTTGTCATTGCTATTTATGAATGGAGGAAGCCTGCAATGCGATGTAACCCATGAGTGTTTACCAGAATACATTAAACTGTGCCCCTGACACAAGAAAGGAGAATTTACTTGAGAAATTCTATTGGGGGAATGCAAGTTCCTCAGGAGATAATGAGGCAGGGTATGCAAACGGGCTATTATCCTGATTATAACCAGGGACAGACATTGCAAAATTGTCCCTCTTGTATGGCGCAAGATGCTCCAAAGGAATCACAGAAAGGTCATTGTGCCTGCATTCCGCAAGAGACAAGCATAGACTGTGTGAGGCTTGCGCAAGCCTATGTACCATTCCAAAAATTTTGCGGCATATGGCCGCCGCTACGTTCATTATTAGCAGGCACAATATTCCCTGAACTGTACAGCCCCTACAGAAAAATGGAATATGTAAACCTGGAACCGGAAGTTAAATGTGGTATGTGCCCGGCGGGGGGAGGATGTCATTAATGGATCATGATGCGATATTGCGCGATTTAACTGAACTAGACTTTATGCTTGTTGACCTCCAGCTTTTTCTTGATACACACCCTAATGATAACGAAGCGCTGGAGAGATATAATGATATTCTGGCTAAAGCAAACGCACTGAGGGAAAAGTATGAGTGCATTTGCGGCCCGTTGTACTCCTTCCGTTCCTATAACCGCTGCCAATGGGAATGGTACCGTGACCCTTGGCCGTGGCAGTATAGTTTTAACGTAGACCTGCCGGGAGAGGAGGGCCGCTAAATGTGGATTTATGAGAAAAAACTGGAATATCCTATAAAAATTAAAAACCCAAACCCCGCCATGGCAAAAGTGATTATCACGCAATATGGCGGGCCGGACGGAGAATTGGCCGCATCACTGCGCTATTTAAGCCAACGGTTTTCCATGGTGACACCTGAGGCCCGTGCTATATTAAACGATATTGGCACAGAGGAACTTGCCCATTTAGAAATGATTGGAAGCATGGTCAAGCAGTTGACAAAAAACGCGAGCATCGAGCAAATCAAAGCTGCCGGACTTGATGCATATTATGCGGACCATGACAAGGGTGTCTATCCTGTAAGCGCTGCGGGTGTACCATTTAATGCAGCCTATATTGCTGTCAAGGGTGATCCTGTGGCTGACCTGACAGAAGATATGGCCGCGGAACAAAAGGCGCGGGCAACCTATCAATGGCTGATCAATTTGGCAGATGATCCTGAAGTGATTGAGCCGTTAAAATTTCTGCGTGAACGCGAGGTTGTTCATTTCCAGCGTTTCGGTGAAGCGCTTCGTATTGTGCAGGAGTTTTTGGATAGTAAAAAAATATACCCCGTTATTATGCCCGACGCCCACTGATGCGCAAATTATGCTGGAATGTTTGTAGTTAACGGTATTGCTTCAAAGTAATATGGGATTGGTTCACTTACGATAGCCGTACTCCGTTTGTTTATTGAGTACGGCTTATTTTTGGGGATATTATATTCATTTACGCAGCTTGATCCTGCTTTTCAGGAATAAAACCGCGATAAGCCCGCCATGCTAATTACGATATTGGAAGGAGCGGGTAGCATGACCAGAGAGCAATACAAGCAAATGCGCGAGGCCGAGGTGGAACGGCAGAAGGCTGAAATCGAACAAAAGCGGGTAGACACGACACTATCATCAAAAGAGCAGGCTCAATATGAAAATGAATATCAATCGTTGATACAACAGCAAGCCGAATGGGCACGAGAAGGATTTTGGACAACTAATGAGGATACCGCTTACAAACTGAACTATGAACGCTATCACGATGTAAATGGAAGTTATAGGCGTTCATCCGTTTAACTTGCGTGTGTAGTTTCTATGATGATAACGGACATTGTGAAATAAAGGAATAGCTTTGATGAAAAGTAGGGTTGCTATATATTTTTTGATATTTGTTTATGTTGCGTATCAGGTGACAACAAATTATTCAAAGCCAGGCAAATGGGGCACTTCTACTTGATACATTCTCGTCATGGTTTGGATTCCATCACTTTTTGTTGTCAGTCTTGCTGAGTGCCTTGTGGCAGTAAGCCTTCCACAGATGAAATGGTTGGCTTGCTGCCATTGCTGTAGTAAAGGACGCCGAGTCGTTAGGTAACTTACATACATCTCATGTCTCCGCCAGCTTACATTTTCCATTTAGTCTTACGAAGGAGGGAGTGTTATCTTCTCCGTCCTCACACGAAATAGCCATTTTAGAGTCATAAAAAAAGCAAATTGTGAATCACAAAAAAATGCAAATTGGTTATTGACAAACAAGTCCAAACAAGGTATTATAGATCACGTCGCCGCGCTGGAAACGCGCTGGTTACGGCGTCTGGGAGCATAGCTCAGCTGGGAGAGCATCTGCCTTACAAGCAGAGGGTCACAGGTTCGAGCCCTGTTGTTCCCACCAATGGCCCGGTAGTTCAGTTGGTTAGAATGCCAGCCTGTCACGCTGGAGGTCGAGGGTTCGAGCCCCTTCCGGGTCGCCAACAAGCCTTGGTAGCTCAGTCGGTAGAGCAGTAGACTGAAAATCTACGTGTCGGTGGTTCAATTCCGCCCCAAGGCACCATGTGTGCGGTAGTAGCTCAGTGGTAGAGTGCCACCTTGCCAAGGTGGATGTCGCGAGTTCGAATCTCGTCTACCGCTCCACACACGGCGCCATAGCCAAGTGGTAAGGCGAAGGTCTGCAAAACCTTTATTCTCCAGTTCAAATCTGGATGGCGCCTCCAAAAAGAAGACCCGTTCCAGATTGGCGCGGGTTTTTTCTTACACATGCTGAAATGGCGGAATGGCAGACGCCGGGGACTTAAAATCCCCTGCCTAAACAGCGTGCGGGTTCGAGTCCCGCTTTCAGCACCAAACAATCTTCGACACCTTTGGTGTCATCAGAGGCCGCCCGATTAGGGCGGTCTTTGTTGTGCTTTGGGGTACTCGATGGTATACTGCTTTCATAGACTATTATTTATATGGAGGGGTGAAAGCTAGACTTTTTACATTTCATCGCGCCTTAACAATATTGAGCAAGTTAGGTATGTTGCCAATCACTTAAAAAGTAAGGGTTGGACGCACACCTATGATTGGACTTTTATGATTTATCTTCAGAGGATAACCCAAACAGTTTACGCATTATTGCAGAAAGGGAATGTAATGGTGTAAAAGCGGCAGACATCGTTATTGTGCTTACACCACAAGGCCGAGGAACGCATATAGAGTTAGGTATGGCAATTGCTTTAGGGAAAAAAGTATATGTTTATCATATAGATGACTCATTCTTTAAGTGTGATGATCATACTTGTGCGTTTTATTGGCTGCCCCAAACGAAGCAGCTAACTGGAAAAATTGAGGATGCGATAGAGTTTGTTTTACAAGAAAATACAGACCACACAATTTAAGCATAATCTGCATAAGGACAGAAACGTTTAGAAGGTACCATTGCGCTTACAAGAAAGAATGCCTTCGCCGCAGCAGGAGCACTTTCACACGATTCATCCATCTACGTAAATGAATGGTGCAAGGGTTCAAAAACTGTCGTTATTGCCAAGAGTACAAATGTATGGCTACATAAGAAAGACCGCTGATGAGTCGGTCTTTCTTGTGTAAGAGATAGCCAATATTTAAATGGATTAGTCATGTAGATATGGCCTTAAAGCATCCAGCACCGCTTCGGCCTTTTCAATAGAAGAGGGGAAAAGCTCCAGCCCAACTGCTACTTTTACTTTTTGCTCCTGCAAGAACGTAAGCAGCGGCCTATAATCGTAAGTTTCAAATAGTCTGTCATCCCTGGCCGGAAAACCGGCGATGTGAAAGTGCCCAATCAGGTCAAGATGATCTGCGATTATGGCCAATACATTTTCGCCCATATGAAGCTGATGATAAATATCATATAGCAGCTTGATGTTAGGCGAGTTGACTTCCCGCATGATTTCAAATCCCTCTTGCGAACTGGTCAGATAATATCCCTTATGATCCTTGACATTATTCAGGGGCTCAACAAGCAGGGTGACATTTGCCTTTTCCAGATGTGGTTTTACACGCAAAAGACCTTTTACAATGGCTTGATGTTGTATCTTGCGATCTTCGCCTGTATCCTGGCCAACTTGGGTGATTAAGGCGGGGCAATGGAGCTTTCCGGCAACCTCCAAAGCATGAAGCAGCCCATCTTCATAGGCATCATGACAACTTTCATCATTGAGCGTAAAATAGTTAGTACATATGGCACTCAGGGTTATTTCATGCTTTTGCATAGCAGCAGCAATGGAATCAGCTTCGGATTTGTCAATCCGCCAATGCTCAAAAGTGGAGTAACCGTGTTCCTTCATAATTGCAAATGCATGATCCAAGGGTGTCTTTCCAAACAGGCAGAGGGCATTAACGCTGAAATTCATAGTATGCCTCCCAAATATTTATTAACCAAATAGTGATTATTTGATCCAAACCAGATAGTTCATTATGGATGACTGCAATTAATCCAAATATAGTGCCTTATATCATTTGCTTTTTCAATAATGCCGCCGTTTGCAAGCGCAACCTTTATTGAGGGGAGATTATGGTTTTGCACTGTAAGCAGCAGTTTGATTATTCCAAGCTTTTTCGCCTCTGGAATCATCAGCTTTAGCAGCGCTTTACCATAGCCCATGTTCCGGCAAGAGGGCCTGATGGCATATCCGCCATGGCCGCCTTCCTCCAAAAGCTTTTCGGTGAGCATGTGTCGTAGCTTTCCAACACCGACAGGCTTATTGTCGATATACAGCCAATAGGTGGTTTGGGGGACCATCCAATCTGCCAAGCCGATGCCTTTGGATATATTGTTGCTTTTGATAAGCCAATCCTTGAATTCTGCGTAGCTTTTTCCTTGGCAGCCATTGATGAATCCGTTTTCATCCTTGGGTAACTCTTGAAGCATGGCGTAAACATCCTGGCCGTCTTCCGGAGTCAGCTGTTTGAGTATAATATCCACAGCATAGCAACCCTTTCGGTCAATTTTCCTTATTGTACCATAGGCAGGGCAGGCGGTCAAAAAAGATATTTACAGAAGCTCTTGACTTTGACACCGTGTCGCAGTTTATACTCAGAGGGTAGTACGAGGGAGTGGTAATTGCTTGAGCGCTCAAACCATCAGCTAGGTATCCAGGGTGTTTGGAATATCAACGCGTATACTGCGCTATTACGAGCAGGAAGGGCTGATAGGCAGCTTCCGGCAGGATGGATATGCCTACAGGATGTACGATGAAAAGGCCGTATCGCGCCTTCGGCAAATTCAAATACTGCGCAAACTGCGACTGCCAATCAAGCAGATCAAAATTGTTCTTCAAAGGCCTGATGCTAATACAGCGATTGAATTATTCGAAAGGAACATTGATGAGCTTAACGGGGAAATAGGGGCATTGACAATCATCAGAAATATATTGTCACAGCTTGTTCGCGATCTGGAAAGGACAGCGGACATACAGCTTCACCATTTGCTAAGCCACGATTGCACCATCTTGACAGCCATTGAGCCGCTATCGGCAGTCAGTATCCGTAATAAGGAGGAAAATGTTATGAGTACATTGGAAAGCGCAGAAGAGCAGCTGAATAAGCTTACAGATGTTCGCATTGTATATCTGCCGCCCGCCACTGTAGCATCAGCCCATCACGTAGGCGACGATCCGGAAAAAAACGCGACATCCATAATGGCAGACTTCGTTCGGAGATCAGGATTGCATGTCAGAAAGCCTGATTTGCGGCATTTGGGTTTAATCATCCGAATCCAGTAGATGAAACAGGATATCATGGATATGAAGTATGGGTAACGATACCAGAGGATATGGACGTGCAATTACCTCTTACAAAAAAGCACCTCTCCGGCGGTTTGTACGCTGCGCATATGATTAACATAGGAAATTTTCATGAATGGGAATGGCTATTTCAATGGGTAGGCCAAAGTGACGTGTATGAATTCGCGGGGGATATGCAGGATTCGGAGCATATGCATGGCCTGCTGGAAGAGCATTTGAACTATTTCAGCCACGTTCTGCTTGAAAACATTGAACCAGAGCATCTGCAATTGGATTTACTTATGCCAGTCAGGGAGAAAAAATAATTTGGAAAGTGGCATGCAAATGAAAACAGCCAGCGAAGTACAAAAGGAAAGAACACGTGAGTTGGAAGAGAAGGCCGTGGAGTTGTTGTCCCGGTGCGATGTGCTGACGATAACCTCCATCAACGAGGACGGCTATCCGCGTACATGCCTTGTATCTAAATTGAAGGCGGATGGTTTTGCGGATATTTATCTGGAAACCTCCAAGCGATCTGAATTAAATGGGAAAGCGACACATTTTGAGCGCTGCACAAAGGCAAGCGTGTGCTTTTTTCAGGGCGGTGACAGTGTAACGCTGATTGGTGATGTGACGATAATCGGTGAACCTTCAGAGAAAAAGGCGTTTGCTGAACTTTGCAATAAGAATTTTTTCAAAAAGGGTATAGAAGATCCCAAACATAGACTTTTGAAATTCCATACAACTGAGGCTACCTTCTGGATTGGTGGAAAATTTAGAACCTGCAAATATAGATAGAATCGCTCCTTTTACGTTGTAATAAAGCAATCCAAAGCGCTTGTCATCAAAGGTGTTGCTGACAAGCGCTTTTTGATTTCTTTTGCAATGTCAATAAAAAAATCTTCCTAAATTTAGGAAGAAATAGATCAAGTGACATGCTGTAAGATACTAATAAAAACACCCCTGATGCGCTGCATCAATGATATATATACTATAAGCCTAAAACAACAAACTGTCAAGCATTTCTGTGAAATAGTGAGAGAATGGGAGCATAAAATGGCTAGCGCGTTTGAGAGCCGTCTGAAATAGATGTTTGCGCTTTGCGTAAAGTGCATTACGCGTCTATACTTAACCTCCGCTTGCGAAGAGGAGGGAAAAGAATGGAACAAATCGTGCTTGAAAACATATGCAAACACTTCAAGGTCTACGAACGGCCCGAGGGGAAATGGGGCTTGCTGAAAGGCGCGTTTTTGCGGAATGTGAAACGGGTGCAGGCGCTGGACAATATCAACCTAACCATTCAAAAAGGCGAATTGGTCGGATACATCGGGCCTAATGGTGCCGGAAAATCCACCACTGTCAAGGTGATGAGCGGTATTCTGGTGCCAGACAGTGGTGAGTGCCGCATTTGCGGCCGGGTTCCATGGAAGGAACGGGTGGCGCATGTAGCCCAAATTGGCGTGGTATTCGGACAACGGAGCCAATTGTGGTGGGATGTTCCTGTTCTCGATTCTTTCGCGCTGCTGAAAAATATCTATGATATACCTTCTGAAAAATATCAAGAGCGATTAGAAGAATTGATACAAGCACTGGACATTGACAGCCTTCTAAAAACGCCTGTACGGCAGCTTTCCCTGGGGCAGCGCATGCGTTGTGAACTGGCGGCATCGCTTCTGCACAGCCCAGAGATCCTCTTTTTGGATGAACCGACCATTGGCCTGGATGCTGTCTCAAAGCTCGCGTTGAGAGCATTCCTCAAAGCGGAAAATGAAAAATGTGGAACCACCATGGTCATTACCACCCATGATATGGATGACATCGAGGCACTATGCTCCAGAGTGCTGGTGATAGGGCACGGAACCATTCTGTTTGACGGGAAGCTTGCGACACTTCGAGCGCGGTATGCCGCCGGGGAGCAGGAGGATATCAATGAAACGATTGCCGCCATGTATAAGGAAATGGCGCTGTAGGTGAAGCATGCGAAAAATAAATCATATCAAAGCCTGTCTTTCCATATTCCGTATTCAGCTGGCCCAAAGCCTGCAATACCGGTTGGCCGGCCTGGCTGGAGCCAGCATTGGCGTCTTCTGGGCATTGATTGAAATTATCGTGTTCATGGTTTTTTATGAGCATGCGGACAACAGCGCGTATAGCATGAATGGTTTGACATTGAGCCAGGTAATCACTTACGTTTGGGTGGCGCAGATGATGGTGCCGCTTCAACCCATGAGCATCGACGGCGATTTGCTTTCGCAGATCACCAGCGGCAATGTTGGCATCGCCTTGTGCCGGCCGCTGAAATTGTACGACCATTGGTTTGCCCATACCGCCGCCGGCCGCCTGGGCGTATTCTGGATGCGGGCTGCACTCATTTTACTGACAGGAATTTTGATGCCTGCGTCCATACGGCTGACTCCGCCTGTTTCAGCATACGGATTCATTCTATTCGTGCTTTCTGCGGCAGGGGCATTTCTCCTTTGCACGGCATATGGCATGCTGGTGACTGCCGTCAGACTGAACATCACCTGGGGGGAAGGCCCTACCTATATGATGCTCTTGTTAAGTGGCGTTTTATCAGGTGGATATCTGCCTTTGCAGCTATGGCCGGATGCGCTGCAAAAGGTATTGCTCTATCAGCCTTTTGCGGGATATCTGGATATACCGGTCAGACTGTACGTAGGTTCTATGGATGCGCGGCTAGGGATGCTGGCCATTTTGCTTCAGTTTGCCTGGGTGCTAGTGTTTGTGGTTATCGGCAAGGCGCTGATGGAGCGCAAATTGAAAACGCTGATTATACAGGGGGGATGAATGTGGCAAAGGAATGGAAGGTTTATATCAGCATGCTGCGCATGCACTTGTTGGCCGGCCTGGAGTACAAGGGCTGGTGGCTGATGGTTTTGCATGTGCTATTTGTAGTTATCAGTGACCCTATCGCTACCTTTTTTCTTTTCTCACGCTTTGGCGCGATCGGCCCTTGGACGCTGGAGCGGATCATGCTGATGTATGCGATTGCAATCACTTCCTTCGGCCTTGCCGAAAGCCTCTGCCGGGGCTTTGACTACTTCCCTTGGAAGATGATCCGTTCCGGAGATTTTGACCGGCTGCTTCTTCGCCCACGCACGCTTTTTGTGCAGGCCGCTGCTTCGTATTTCCATATCCATAGGTTGTCCCGTGTTGTGGCAGGAATTGGGGTAATTCTTTGGTGTTTGAATCGTTTAGGGGTGGTGCTTGACATTGCTAGGGCTGCCATGCTGCTGCTTGCGCTGCTGGGCGGCACGCTGATGTACTGCGGCGTATTTGTAATGAGTTCGGGCATTGCCTTTTTCACCATCAAAGCGCTGGATTGGATTTATATATTCACCAACGCCAGCTATCAGATGACAAGATGTCCTGTGGAATACATGCCCCGGACCTTGTACCGCATGTTCACCTTTTTCATGCCGCTGCTCTTAATCAGCTATTATCCCGCATCCGCTGCTTGCGGATGGGGAGAAAGCATGTGGAAGGGGTTTCTGGCTCTACCGGCCGGCGCAGCTTTCTTGGGAATGTCCCTGCTGGTATGGCGGTTTGGTGTCAGGCATTATAAGAGTACGGGCAGTTGAAAATTTTGTTGCAGAGCTGAGTAGTACACGAAAGAGGAGACAATATCAATGGAGTTATCTCAAATCCGGTGGGAGCCCTTACAAATGGAAAACTATCCAATTGCACAAGAGAGGCTCATGGAGGATGCAGTATCTGGCCCCCGGTTCCTTCGGGTACTTGAAAAATGGCCCCATTCGCTAACAGCCTTTTACGTTCAGGATGTATTGATCGCGCTGGCGCAAATCGAGCACTTCATCCCACAAGCCTATCTGGCAGTATATGTGTATCCCAACTTTCGCAGGCAAGGCATCGGGTCTTTTGTGGCGGCTTATGCTGAGAACCAGCTTCGAGAGTTCGGGGCTCCAACGGTTAGGACATCGGTTCGAAAAAATGAGGGTGCTGCATGGGCATTCGCACAAAGCTTACACTACAGTCCTTATTATACCTCAGCCTGTATGCAGCGCACAGAAAGCCCCTTCTTGCTGGATGCGCTGCCGGTCAGGCAGTATGCGGACGAGGATTACTTTACCTGTCAAGCCTTATATGCAAAAGCATTTCATGAGATGCGTGTCCGTGTTGGCAGCTTTCCTGACTCTGTGATCGCTAAGCCCAGTGAAAAGGAAAGAGAACAGTGGAGAAAAGATGCTGCAAACCGTTTCGTGTATTTGAATAATGGAGAAATGGCCGCCTTTGCGCATATGGATGGCAATGAGCTTAGCAGCGTTGCTGTGGATGTGCGTTTTCAGGGGCAGGGCATCGGCAGAAGGTTTGTTCAGTATTTATGTAATGAAATCTACCGGCGGGGATTTGATACCATAAGCCTTTGGTGTGTGATTGGAAATGATGCCAGAAAGCTATACGATAGTCTTGGTTTTAAAGAAATGTTTATTTCGCAATACATGCGAAAGATATTATAAGAAAAAATCTGGATACGGAAAAGAGCCGGCGGGATAATCCCGGCGGCGCCTTTCTGCGGTGAAATCAGCTATTTCTCATTGCCTAGCAGTTTATACAAAATCGAATACAGCGTTTGGGCTTCATCTGCGGAAAGTGGCATGCACTTCATTATTTTGGCCGGTACGTCTGCTGCTTTTTCTTTCAGCTTTTCACCTTCCGTCGTAATGGTAATAGTCACAGCCCGTTCATCCTCTGCACTTCTCTCCCGGCGCAAAAGCCCCTTGCTCTCCAACCGTTTCAAGAGGGGAGTCAGCGTACCGGAATCAAGATACAGGTGTTCACCCAGTTCCTTGACGCCAACACTTTTATGCTCCCACAGCACCATCATGGCAATATACTGCGTATAGGTCAGGTCAATTTCATCCAGAAAGGGCTTATAACTGCTTACGACTTGCTTGGCAGCCGCATAAAGGGGAAAACAAAGCTGATTTTTCAATTTTAATGCATCATGATCCATATGCTCACCTAAATCTCATTCTGAGCCACGGCAAATGCATTTTGCACTGACTTTGCCAATTGGTCCACGCAGGAGGTTGGGCGGCGGCCGCATAAGGTTCCGCTCAACTTTGAACCAATTTGACCTACCGTCGAACCATCCAGCAGCTTTTGAATGGCATTTAGATTTCCATTACAGCTGCCGGAAAATTCAATATTTCGAACAATATCCTCGTCCAGATCAAAACTGATTTTTGCAGCGCATGTATCTTTTGTCTTGTAGCTGTGCCGCATTCCGTTATTCTCCCAACAATTTGACGATGTCTTTTTCAATAGATTCCGGAGTTTTCGTCGGCGCAAAGCGGGCGACTACCTCTCCGCGCTTATTTACAAGGAATTTCGTGAAATTCCATTTAATCTTTGAGCCGACTAATCCGCCCTTTTTCGCTTTCAGCCAGGTGAAAAACGGGCTTTCATTCTCACCGTTCACATCAATTTTGTCAAACTGGCGAAAGGTAATGCCAAAGCGTCCGGTGCAGAAGCTGCCAATCTCCTCGTTCGTACCTGGTGCCTGATTGCCAAACTGATTGCAAGGAAAATCAAGAATTTCCAAGCCCTTATCCTTGTACTTGTCGTACAGCATCTGCAAACCGCTGTATTGCGGTGTAAAGCCGCAGCCGGTTGCCGTATTGACAACAAGCAATACCTTGCCGGAGTAGTCGGATAGGTTGACACTGGCACCCTGCAAATCTTTTACCGTGAAATCACTAAGCTTCATCATCATGCTCCATTCAAAACATTTTGTAAAATTGAATTGCGCGCAATATATTTATACAGCAGATTGTGGTCGTTGTCAAGTACATTGCAAAGCAATTTATCACGGGAAAAAGAGGATAGAGGAGTTCAAACCGATATGATTGAGCGGCTGGGCCAATGTGCACCTATATATGGGGCATGTATGGATACACAATCTTGCAGATGATTGACAATGGCATAAAACTGGTTGTACAATGACCCAAGCAGGAAAAGTGGAGATGACCGGCTCAAAAATTGTGGCTGACCAGTGTTTAGAGTCGGCGTTGACAATTTCCGGCCGCATTGTAGTTTGCAATATGAGGCGGAACGATTTTTTTATTGGCATTAAGAAGAATGTTTAGATGAGTACATCCACTGGCGTGTATCTTCTTGCGGCCTGACAATCTTTCAAGAAATGATGTAAAGGAGAAACTTATGTTACAGGTTATTTATGGCCATCGCGGTGCGTGTGGGTATGCGCCGGAAAACACGTTGGAGGCCTTTGAGCTTGCAGCGAAGCAAGGAGCGGCTGGCGTGGAGCTGGACGTTCACTTAAGCCGGGATGGCCAGGTGGTTGTGGCTCATGACGAGACGATTAACCGTGTATCTGATGGAACCGGCTATATACGCGACATGACATTAGCAGAACTAAAGAAATATAGATTTAACAGGCCACATCCAGAATATAAGGATGCGCAAATCCCTACTTTACGAGAAGTGTTCGAGCTTTTGAGGCCTTATGGCGTGCAAGTTAATGCTGAACTAAAAAACAGTCGGATTGACTACCAAGGCTTGGAGCAAAAGTGCTTGGAAATCGCAGCGTCTTTAAGCATGACAGACAAGGTTCTGTATTCATCCTTTAACCATCACAGCCTATTAAGGGTAAAAGCGCTTGATCTCAACGCCAAGTGCGGCCTTTTGTATGACTGCACCATGGTGCGGCCATGGGAATATGCAAAATCCTTGGGTATGGACGCATTGCATCCTCATTTTTCTGAATTGCAGATCAACGGTGAATGTGCACAAGCCCATGCTTTAGGCATTGAAGTCAATCCCTGGACTGTGAATGAGGAAGAGGATTTGCAAATGGTAATTGCTGCAGGAGCAAACAGAATCATCACCAATTATCCTGACCGGGCCTTGTGTGTATTAAAGGCAATGCAAAAAGTCTGACATCAATTGCAGTTGCTTACGATAAAATATTTGCGATTGCTTAGTCGACAAAATCTATAGGATATTAGGTAGCGCGATATGGATATATAATGGAAAGCATGAACAGCAATCAAACTATAAAACTGTCCGCTTTTCCCATATGTCTGTTCTGTAACGCCAATAAAAGGCTGCGGAACGCGTAAGCCAGTCAACCATCATGGATACCCAAACACCCATGACACCCATATTGAACTGCAGTACCAACAAATAGCTAAAGCCGATGCGGAAAATAAGCATGGACACTCCTGAAACCACCATGGTAAACCGTACATCACCTGCTGCGCGCAGTGCGTTTGGCAATGCAAATGACGATGGCCACATTAGGGCGCAGACGATGGTATAGACAAACATCAACTGCCATGCAAGTTCTGCTGTTTCCCTTTTCAAACCATAGCTTTCAATAACACCAGGACAAACAAGCAATATGATGCCAACCAACATGGCCATTGTTATATAAGAAAACCCCATCAGTTTTTTGACATAGCGCTTGGCCTGCCCATATTCCTTTGCGCCTGCACAGCGGCCAACAACGGTGATCATGGCTAAGCCGGCCGCAGCACCGGGGATCGTTTGAAAGCCTGCCAGCGTGCCTGCAACCGCGTTGGCAGCAATAGCTACGCTACCAATTGAAGATATCAAACGTTGCAGAAGGATTTTGCCCAACTGAAACATGCTGTTCTCCAAGCCGTTGGGTATGCCGATGCCAAGTATCCTTTTTATCATTGCGCCATCCCATTCGATTTTGAGCAATGAAGGTACGCGAAGCATTTGATGGGGATCTTTGAGCAGCAGCAGCATGATGATAGAACCAATGATCCTGGCTAAAAGTGCCGCTAGTGCAGCGCCTTCAATTCCAAGGCGGAAGCCATAAATAAATAACGCGTTTGCAGCTACGTTGATAACATTCATCAGCAGTGTGGTGTTCAGAGAAGCTTTTGAGTTTCCAGCGGCACGAAGCAAAGCAGAGCCGCCATTGAACACAGATAAAAAGGGAAAACTCAGCGCGATCATCAAGAAGTAGATTTTGCAGTAGTTCATAATTTCAGGCGAAACATTTGGGAACACCAAATGTAATATGTCCTTATAAAAAACGAGTGATATGGCGCTGATCAACAGGGATATCACAAGCATGACATAAATTAGCTGTTTGGCTGCTTTGCCGGCCATGCCCATATCCCGTTTGCCAAGATATTGAGCTGCCACTACAGCGCCGCCTGTGGCAAGAGCGGCAAAAACATTAATCAACAAAATGTTGATGCTGTCCACCAGAGAAATCGCAGAAACAGCCGCCTCCCCAACGAAAGCGACCATCTTTGTATTGATAATGCTCATGACAACGATTAGTAGTTGCTCCATGAGCAGCGGCACCATCAACCTTCGTAAATCCCCATCGGTGAACAAAAGATTCTGATCATTGTTGCTTTGTTTTCGAAATACTCGCTGCATTGCAAATTTCACTTTATCTTTCAAAGTCCAGCAATCACTTATCAATGAAAATCGGATTTGTCCAGGCATGTCTGCCCAACGAATCTACCACGGCCGCCCGCAAATACCGGTAATAGGCCGGCACCATGAATTCGCCCTTTGTTATCAGGCCGCTTTCATTGCGCACCATTTTTGTTGGTGCACCTCCGTAGATAAATAGAATTCGATCACAAGGTGAGCATTCAACAACAGCTTTTCTGTCATCAATATAAAAGTCGTGTATTTCCGGCCCGCAGGAAGAATAGAATGCACCGCTTTTGAGTGCGTATAAAATATCATTTATATTGTTTTCGGCGTGAACCATCGTCCATCCCAGGCAATGGTGCTCCATGGAATGGCCGTCATCTACTGCAACGCCGAATATATGCTGACCTTGCATCAACAATTCATCCCAATAGGCTGCGTTTGTGTCCATATCGTTTTCCAAGGCACAGCCGCTGTTCCATATTTCCATGGCAAAGTTTCCGGAGAGCCTTTCAAACTCCCTGGCTGGCGTGCCGCTCCACTGCGGGTGACAGTAGAATGAAATGTTGCCATTTTCATGAATCATGTCCAGCAATGGCTGAAAGTCATACTGGTCTTTCACATTGCCGCCTTCAAACACCTGATCCTGCGAAAAGCCGTTGCCATCTTCCCTTAATGGACCCAGGCAAACAGTATGAAAGCAATGTATGCCAGGGTCATTCATACCACGATCCATCTCCATACCTGGTAAGATGGTAATTGCACTGTCACTGGCATAATTGAGGTAGTTATATATTCTGTGGTCAGTGAGTGCCAAAAAATGATAACCATGAGCGATGTATTTGTGAATGACTTGTTCTGGTGTACCCAATCCATCAGACCGTGTAGTATGCGTATGAAGATTTCCTTTGAGAAGCGGATGCTGCCGGGCAAACGCTGCTTGACGATTCATGGAATTCTCCTTGTACTTTTACTTGCCGTTGCCACAAGGATTGTATCACAATTTACCCTGTGTGCATAGCAATTCCACTGTATTTGTGCTACAATTCGATACTGAAAAGAATAAAAAATAATATGTTTCAATTGGGTATATAGAAAGGCTTCTATATGACAAAAAGTATTGTTGCCCTGGTGCCATGTGCCGATTATCAAGCAGAAAAAGTGTATGAGGCTGTTCAAACCGGTGTGTCGTTACTGGGCGGTTTAGAAAAGTTTCTATCCAATAAGGAAAAGATACTGCTCAAGCCAAACATGTTAGGCAGGGCAGAGCCAGAAAAAGCGATGACTACCCACCCCAGCGTTTTTGGTGCGGTTGGACGTCTGCTTCGAGAAAATGGTTATGGTCATTTGTCTTATGGTGACTCGCCTGGGCCTGGTTCTATCAGCGTTTTAAAGGTTGCAGAAGGTTGCGGAATCGCACCGTCCGCGCAGGCGCTGAATATACCGCTGGCCGACTTTACACACGGGAAAACGGTGCCTGCACCCAATGGCGTAATATGCAAGCAGTTTACAATCAGTAACGGTGTTCTTGAAGCAGACGCCATCGTAAACGTATGCAAAATGAAGACCCATGCGTTGGAACGATTGACAGGTGCGGTAAAAAACCTGTATGGCTGTGTTCAGGGGCTGAACAAAGGCGCAGGGCATGCAAAATATCCTGATGCCATACGATTTGCGCGGATGGTGGCGGATTTAAACGTGCTTTTAAAGCCTAGTCTGCATATTATGGATGGCATAGTAGCTATGGAGGGCAATGGCCCTGCATCTGGTACGCCAGTGCCAATGAAGGTTTTGTTGTTTTCGGCTGATCCAGTAGCTTTAGACAGCGTTTTTTGCCATTTGGTGCATGTGCAGCCCGCATTGGTACCAACTAATGTAGCAGGTGAACAGGCCGGTATCGGCGTTTGGCGGGAAGAACAGATTGAGATCATTACGCCAGAAGGTGCTATTACTTTTGAACAAGCGGAAAAGAAGTTCGGGAATCCCGACTACGAAGTATACCGCGGCTCGGGTTCCAAGAGCTCTATTCAACGGCTTACCAGGTTGATCCCTGCTTTGCGCGAAAGGCCGGTTGCTGATGAAAAATTGTGCATCCGGTGTCGTGCGTGCGTTGAAAGCTGCCCGGTTGAAGGAAAGGCTATCTTTCTTGATCCCAAGCAAGATAAGGTACCCCGATATGATTACAAGAAGTGTATACGCTGCTATTGCTGCCAGGAAATGTGTCCTGCCAAGGCCATTACCGTATACAAACCACTATCCAGATAGAATCTTTCACTTGAAGTACTAAACCATGCGCTGCCTAAATGAATCATTGGGCAGCGCTTTTCGTTTTAATACAGTATAGGGATGAAACGATCATCAAAATGATCACAATGCATGAAAGGCGATAAGTATGGTATAGGCACACATACAAGCTCTTATCATAAAAACTAACCGTAATGTCTGAGTTCAGTCATTGCGGTCAGTTTATATTGGTGACAAATGTTCGTATCGACAATTATCGAGAAGAATCATGCATGATGCTTATTTGGTGCTGGCTCTGCCCAGATAGGCTTCGCGAACCTTTGGGTTTTCCAACAATTCCTTGCCGCTGCCAACAATCGTGATGCATCCAGTCTCAAGCACATAGCCTTGATCCGCTATCTTAAGCGCTGCGTTTGCGTTTTGCTCCACCAGCAAGATTGTTATTCCCTCTTCATGCAGCTTCAATATCGTTTGAAAAATATCACGCACTACAAGCGGGGCCAACCCCAGAGAAGGCTCATCCATCATTAATAGCTTGGGCCGTGCCATCAGCGCGCGGCCCACTGCCAGCATTTGCTGTTCACCGCCGGACAATGTGCCAGATAGCTGCCAATGCCGTTCTTTCAGCCGCGGGAATAGAGCGTACACCTTTTCGATATCATTGGAAATACCAGCGGCATCCCTGCGGATATAGGCACCTACCTTTAAGTTTTCCAGTACTGTAAGGTTTGGGAAAACACGTCGCCCTTCTGGAACCAGGACAATCCCTCTTTGTATCATCCGCTGGGTATCTAGGGAGCTGATATCCTCACCCTCATACTCAATGTGCCCTTCCACCATAGGTACAAGACTTGTAATCGCCCTTAGCGTGGTGGATTTTCCGGCACCATTGGCACCAATAAGGGATACAATTTGACCCTTTTCCACGGAAAAAGAGATGCCTGATAGGGCCTTGATTCCGCCGTAATGTACCTTAAGGTCCCTGACATTCATAAGGCTGCTCATACTTCATCCACCCCCAGATAGGCCGCAATAACGTCCTGATTGTTCTGTATTGCCTGGGGCGTGCCTTGAGCAATCAGCTTCCCGTAATCCAGCACATAAATTCGGTCAGAAATATCCATTACAATCTGCATATGGTGCTCAATGAGCATGATGGTTAATTGCAGGTCATCGCGAAGCTGTTTTACAAAGCCTGTTAAATCCTCAGTCTCTTTGGGGTTCATACCGGCTGCGGGTTCATCCAATAATAGCAGCCTGGGTCGTGTGGCAAGTGCCCGGGCTATTTCCAGGCGGCGCTGCTCACCATAGGGTAATGAGGTGGCCATTTCATTTGCTGCATGAGAGAGCCCAACGCGGCTCAAAATATCCATCGCCTCATCCCGAAGGGCTCGAGCCTCGCTGCCATAGGAGAAAAATCTCATATTCTTCATCGCAGGTATACCGGTAATGGCGTTCAAAAATCCATTTTTCAAATGCAAATGCTGGGCAATACACACGTTTTCCAGCACCGTCATGCTCTTGAACAAACGGATATTCTGATATGTTCTGGCAGCACCACGAGCAGTAATCCTGTCAGGGCGCATCCCAGTGATATCTTGCATGCTACCTGCAGCATCTCCAAGATAAACCTTGCCCAGCGTAGGCTTGTATACACCAGTGATCATGTTAAATGCGGTGGTCTTTCCGGCACCGTTTGGCCCGATAACAGCTACAATTTCACCTTGCTCCACATGCAGACTCAAATCATCTACCGCTACAACACCACCAAAGCGCATAGTGATATGGGAGGTTTCGAGCATACGCATTACTTTCTGTCTCCCTTCTTTTCGGCAGTGCGGAAGGGTTTAACAATCAAATGCCTCACAGACGCTAAAGCGCGGCCCAACGCCGCCCATGAAAATTCCTTGGAGCCAAAAAGGCCTTTGCGGTAGAACAGGATTACGCACATGAGGAGTAGTGAAAAGATCACCATGCGGAGACCTGCAACTGCAGGCACCTGAACGATACCAAGTGAAAAGCCGTTGTCCAGCCATCGCAGCCACTCCTTGGCAATGGTTATGATAAACGCGCCGACAATCGTGCCGGAAATGCTGCCCATACCGCCTAATACCACGATCAGCAGAATATCATACGCCAATACAAACCGGAACAAAAGGGGGTTGATGGAGCCTACGACACTTGCCAACAATCCGCCGCCTATGCCGGCTAGGACACCGGATAATATAAACGAGAACATTTTGTGCTTGAATAGTGATATTCCCATACCCTCTGCGGCCACTTCATCATCACGGACCGCTTTGAATGCCCGGCCATAGCTGGTATGCATCAAGCGCAACATCACAACAATTGCCAAGATCATTGTACCAAACGTCCACCACAGGTTTGCAACAGGAGGAATGTTTTTGATGCCAACAGCGCCGTTGGTAATCGTTTGCAAATTGGTGAAAATGACACGTACAATTTCCGAAAAACCAAGCGTTGCAATGGCCAGATAGTCACCGCGTAGTCTAAGCACCGGAAAACCGATGAAAAACGCGAAAACGCCGCTGGCAAGACCGCCGAATAATAGGGCGATAGGGAACGGCAGTTGAATTGAGCCTAGCCAGGGAACAATAGGCTCAAGATAAAACACACTTTCCTTGGCTTCTGGGGACATGAAAAGCAGTGTCGTAACATACGCTCCAATGGCCATAAAGCCTGCCTGACCAAGAGAGAATAGGCCAGTAAAACCATTGACAAGATTCATGGAGAGACCTAGGATGGCATAGATTGCACACATGTTCAAAATTCTGATCTGATACGCGTCGCCAATCTGTTTACTTGAGAAAAGATAGATAAAAACAAGTATGGCCAATAAGGAAACTGCCGTAAGCAATCCGCTGACGCGGCTTTTTTTTGACATTCGGGAGGCAATGCCCATAAAGGCAGGAGATGCGCTTTTTTTCATTGTTTTATCTCCTTATACCTTATCGGTGACAGCTTCGCCCATCAAACCTGTTGGTCTGACCAGGAGAATGATGATCAAGGCAACAAAGGCAAAAGCGTCTTTGTATCCGGAAAGCTCGGGTGCAAAGAATACAATAAGAATTTCCATCACCCCAAGTATCAAACCGCCGATTACCGCACCGGTCACGTTGCCTATGCCGCCGATGACTGCTGCAATGAAGCATTTAAGCCCTGGCATGACGCCGGCAAAAGGTTCGATACGGGGATACTTTATACCCCACATGATAGCGCCTACGGCGGCCAGCAGCGAACCGATGCCGAACGTTAAAGCAATGACCTGGTTGATCTTGATGCCCATGAGACGGGCAGTTTCAAAATCCTTGCTCACTGCGCGCATACCCATGCCTACTTTTGTCTTGTGAATCAAAAATTGCAATAGAAACATCAGTAATGCCATGATCAAAGGTACAAATATCGAAAGCCGTGCAAAGCGGACATCGCCCAGTATAATGACTTTTTCCAAAGCGGGAAAGCTGGGAAACTGGCGTGGGATGCCGGTAAAGAGCACAGTAGCCAGATTTTCAAGTAAATAGGATACACCTATAGAGGAAATGAGAAGCGAAATTCTTGGTGCGCTTCGAAGCGGCCTGTAAGCCGTGCTTTCAATTAGCATGCCAAGCGCAGCCGTAGCGATAAGAACCAGAAGGATAGATGCCCACCATGGGATGAAAAATACCGAAACGCCAAAAAAAAGAAAATACATGGACATCATGAAGATATCGCCATGAGCGAAATTGATCAGGCGCAATATACCGTACACCATGGTATATCCCACAGCAATCAGCGCATACAAACTGCCTACAGTTAGGCCGTTGATGAGTTGCTGTAGGAAAAGCACAAACGTCATAGGAGCTGCACCATCCTTACCGCAGGCAGCTGGCATTCCGGTGATTCATATGCCGATCTGCGTAAATGCGGAGAATAAGAAAAAAATGCGGGCGGCGACCAATCGCCGCCCGCAGGGATATGGCAGTATGTTACTCAACAACAACGGTGTCCAGATAGACGAACTTTCCATCTTTGACAGTCTTGATGACGGCGGTGTTCTTAATAGCATCGCCATTGGCATCAAACTTGAGCGGGCCGGTCACACCGGTGATCTCCAGTTTGGAAAGTGCTTCACGAAGGGCAGGGCCGTCGGTGGTACCGGCCAGTTCAATGGCCTTCACAGCAGCCATGTATGCATCATAGCCCAGCGCAGTGACAGAGCCTTTCGGCTTTTCGCCATTGAACATTTTGGCATAGGCATCCAGGAAAGCAGTAATTTCGGGTGTAGGCGCGGCATCGGCATCAAAGAAAGTGGTGAAGCGGCAGGATTCTACAGCCGCGCCGCCGATATCGATCATGGCCTGGGTTTCCCAGGTATCACCACCAAGGAAAGGCACATCGGTGTAACCCATGTCACGGGCTTGCTTCATCAACAAGCCGGGTTCAGTGAAGTCGCTGGGCATGAAGATAACGTCCGGCTTGGCGGCCATAACTGTGGTGATCTGGGAGGAGAATTCCTGGTCGCCTACGTTAAAGTAAGCTTCAGCTACGATGTTCTCTTCGCCGAAGGCTTCCACAAAGTACTTGCGCAGACCAATGGCGTACACGTTGGACTTATCGCAGATTACGGCTGCTGTTTTGGCACCAAGGTTGTTCTTGGCATAGTTAGCCAGCAGTGTGCCTTGGAAATCATCCAGGTAACAGACGCGGAAATAGTATTCATTTCCCAGCGTCACATTGGGGTTAGTACAAGAAGTACCGATGGCCGGGATTTGCGCCGCTTCAAAGGCAGGGCCGCCGGCGATGGAAAGGCTGGAACCCCATGAACCGATGACGATGTCTACCTTTTCGGCATCCACCAAACGGGAAGCGGCAGTGGCAGCTTCCACGTCGTCAGACTTATTGTCCACAGGCACCAAGACAATTTTTCTACCCAACACTTCACCAACAACAGAGTTGGCAGCCTGTATCCCTTCGTATTCCATCATACCGCCGGCAGCTTTGGCGCCGGTCAGGGGCTCAAATACGCCAATTTTGATGGGTTCAGCCTCTGAGAGAGCCAGAGCGGGAACCAAAAGAAGCACGGCAAGGAGCAGGGCAAGGATCTTCTTCATTCAATTTACTTCCTTTCCATATGTTACGCTAATTGCTGTAAACCATTATAACCGTACAAATCTATTTTTGCAATAGAGTGTGTGGGATGATGAAAAAAAGTTCACTGACATGAGAGATATCGATTCAAAAACGAAGCATTTTCATCACGGGGTTGCATAAATGAAAAAGAAAACACGAAAAGTACATTTCAATTTTCGACAAAATATTAAAATACAAAACAGGGTCGCATAACTCATCTTATGCGATCCTGTTGTTGTGTTGGTAATAAATATCCTGAGAATTATGATGATGTCAGCGGTATTTGTCCTCATTGATCTTGTTGGCATATCGGGATGAAAGATTCACTATCAGTAAAAACAAAAGTGCTAGAATGAGATAAGAAATCAAACATATTTCCAAATTCGCGTTGGATGGTAAAGTTGAAAGAACCGTGCCAGATAGACCATAACCGGTTACAATGCCGGATAGCGCGCCCATGGCAAGCGTAAAAAGCGTTGTTTCAAAAAGAGCATGCAACAGCCTGTATTTACCCAAGGGTAACAAAACCCGAAGGATAATCCATATCCTATTAAGACCGGTAGAAAGCGTACCTTCCAAAACGGATGTATTCAAATGACTCAAACCTTTGTAAATGTGAAAAACATGAAACATCACTGCACCAAGGGTGATGGCAAGTATAGATGCTATTCCCGAATCAATACCCAAAACACCATTTGCTAGAATAATCAACAGTGGCATGAATGCCAAATAGCCATAAGACCTAAAATATCGAATAAACCTTAAGGCGAAAATGTGGGGTTTAGTACTGCGAGAAAACAATGGGTTACGCCAAAAAAACACACATATTCCTATAATGCTGCCCAAAAGAATAGCAATCAAAAGCGGTATCAAAAGCAATATCATGGTTTGAACAAGCCCATTTAGAATAAGGGAATCAGAAAAAAACGGCGTATCAAACATCATGAACCACCTCCGCCCGGTAAGTGTGCGATTTTAGATAACTAATCACTGATACCATAAGTGCAGGTTCAGCGTTAAAGGAAACGAACATTTTTCCAAGTGGCTGTCCGCCAATGTATTCGATACGACCTTGCAGAATGTTAAACTCTACGCCAAAGCGTTGGGCTGTTTCATACAATACCGGTTCATTAGCAGGGTCACCCTTATATTCAATGCACACAATTGTGCCAACGGCGTGTTCCATAACATCCGGTGGCAGCTCAAAGGATAGCTGTTGTGAAAGAAACTCGCGTGTAAAAGGATGCTCCGGCTCAGAAAAAAGCGAGAATGTGTCTTTTATCTCGATAACCTTGCCTGCCTGCATTATGGCGGCACGGTGGCAAATGCTTTTGACCACACGCAAATCAGAGGTGGAAACAATAATCGTTAATCCAAGCTCTTTGTTCAACTTAGAAAGCAGCTTCAGCAATTGTTCGCCAGCAGAGGGTGACAGCCCCTGAAGCGGCTCCATGCAAAGTAGTACCTTAGGCCTTCCGGCAAGCGCCCTGGCGATAGCACCGCGCTTTTGCTGTTCCATATTCAGCGCGCTGGGATATGCACCGCCCAAGCCTTCTATATCTGTCAATGCCAGAAGCTCTTGTATCCGATCATTGATTTCATTTGCACTTATACCCTGAGCAAACAAGGGCAGAGCTATATTGTCAAACAGCGTGACATTTCCCATAAGTGCAGGAGTAGAAAGGACCATGCCGATTTTTTGTCGAAGACTATTTAACTCCCGTTGGTTTAAACGGGTCACTGCCTGGCCATCGACCACCACATCGCCGCGTGTCAGCGCAGAAAGGCCGTTGATAGTGCGCATCAGCGTTGCCTTACCTGCCCCCTCATGACCGGCAATGCCGAAAATCTCTCCGCTATCAATCGTAAAACTTACATCCTCTACCCAAAATGGCCTGCCGCTTTGAGAGGTGCGGGCGACGGATACATGCTGAAAAGCAATCATGGAAAGACCTTCCTTCCCTTTGACTGTACGAAATCATATTACGTAATTGTCAGTTGCATGGCGGTTATAATCTTCAACCAATTCTGCCAAAGTAATGTTGTCTACGACTTGCTCAATTGCTTCATTAATACGAGCCCAAACGCTGCCGACAACCAAATGTGCAGCAATATCGCCCGTTTCCTGCTGGGTATCCACCGGGCTTACAACGGATAGATCGCCTTCCATGGTACGAAGAATCATGCCTACCGTATACTCATTTGCGCTGCGGGTCAATTGATATCCGCCCTGTGCGCCGCGAACCCCGCGAAGATAACCGGCCCGGCTAAGCGGGGTGATGATTTGCTCCATATATTTTTCAGGCAGCTCCTGACGGCTCGCTACTTCCTTTAAAGGGATGTAAGAGCCATTGCTGTGAAGGGCGAGGTCCAACATGAGGCGCATGCCATATCTGCCTTTTGTAGAAATTTTCATGGACGGGTGCCTCCCAGTACCAACGCTAATATTCCTATGGAAATACCATGATTGCATGCTACCATTGTAGAAAGCGTTTGTCAACTGCCTCGCAAGGGATGCGGAGGTTTGGTGCAAAAGATGCAGAAACTTAATAAGTTGAAGAAAAATCTTCTCCGCTGCATGGTTGTATTCTCTGGAGAAATGTGCTAATATGTTTATGAAATTGCCGCGTGTTTTGTGGCTTGAAAGGAGCTGTTGAGGAATGAAAAAGAGCAGTGTGGAGGGCTTTCTGTAAAACAGCATAGCCGCGGCATGGAAAAGTAATTGTTGCTTTGCCGCCGCACTAAACCTTTCGTGCATACTGTATATCGCAGGACACATCGAGGGATGTGTTTTTGTTTATCCGCGGATGCAGCCTACAAAAGGTGTGCCCGCGGCATTTTTATGCCCTAATGCTGTTTGACAGGAAGCAGGTGAAAGTGAAGACAAGACAGTTTTGAGGAGGAAGCAGATGGATTCTAGGTTTACTATTCCAGTGGATATGCAAATAGATATGGTGACGGGTCATATTCCCGGACGTATAACAGCGGCTTTCAAAGAACGGTATGAAGTAATTTGCGAAAAGGGAAGCGTTTTTGCGGTACTCAAACGCGGCGCATATCAGCGAAAAGGCGCTGAAGAGGAATTTCCTGCAGTTGGAGATTATGTAGTTCTCCGGTTTCAGGAAACAGGCGACAGTTTGATTACTAAAACGCTGCCCAGGCATGCAAAGTTTTCAAGAAGCAATTATTCGGGCCATGCGCTGGGGTATGTGAAAACAGTGCTTGGGCAGACAGTTGCCGCGAACTTCGACTATGTATTTTTAATGTCATCCCTGAACCATGATTTTAATGTGGCCAGAATGGAACGGTACTTGGCCATGGCGCACCATAGCGGTGCGCAGCCAGTAATTGTATTGACAAAGGCTGATGTGGCGGTGGATGCTGAGCAAAAGCTTCTTTTTGCAAAGGCAGCGGCAGGAGATGTACCGGTCCACGTCATTAGCGCCCATACACGGCAAGGTATGAAGGAACTGGAAATATACTTTTCAAAAGGTAAAACTGCTGTTTTCTTGGGGTCTTCCGGTGTTGGAAAATCGAGTCTGGTCAATGCATTGGCAGGGGAAGAAGTGATGCCGGTCAGCGATATCCGCGAGGATGACTCCAAAGGCCGGCATACCACCACCCACAGGCAAATGATCTTCTTGAAATGCGGCGCAATGATTATCGATACGCCGGGACTTCGGGAGCTTGGCATGTGGGAAGCAGAGGAAGGGCTTTCACATACCTTTTCGGATGTAGAACAGTATTTGGGCCGTTGCCGTTTCTCTGACTGCACGCATCAAAAGGAGCCTGGCTGTGCTGTACGCGAGGCGTTGGAATCAGGCGAGCTATCCAAAGAGCGGTTGGACCGCTATATGCGGCTATCCGGAGAATCACAATTTGTGAAGCGCAAAGCAAAGCCCGATCATAAAATGTCCGGTAGCAAGCCGAGGGTGAAGGCGCCGGTCATGGACGATGATTGAAGCTGTTTAGTGGATTGAACGAAAAAGCCGGCGGGGAAGCAGTTTTGCCTTTCCGCCGGCTTTCTTGTTAGTTCACTTTTTCGCTGAGTACTTCGTTTTCAAAAAGCCCAGCCATTCATCGTACAATTCCAATTTTGTCTTTCCTGTAGACGAAACGTAATCGCCTGTTTTCAGAAGCGTCAGAACCTTAGCCCATCCATAGGTTTTGTCCAGGAATTCTACGTAGGTGTGGGCGAAGTAATATCCGCCCATATTGGAAAACGCAACCGGATTGGATGTATCCATCTGCGATGGGGTAGGGATAGTGGATGTGTCAAACAAATCCGACGGTGGCTTCCCATTGGTAAGATACAGTGCTGCTCCTTCATTCAACCATAAAGACATTTGGGGATTGAGAATACTGTTCAGCGCATGTACCATTTCGTGGGGGGCAGCTGTTTTTCTGCGCTCGTAAGATTCGGGGTTTGAGACCTCGGCAGGGGAGGCCAGCAGCACCGTACTGCCCCTGTTATCACCAATATACCAGTTTAGGTTCAAAAGAAGCGCAAGAAGGCCATATTTCTTGGTTTGAAAGGTGCTTTGCTTGTCATAGATATACATTTCAAGATCTTGCTTTTGAGAAAAGCCAAGCTTTTGTGTCAGCCTTTGCGCCTCAAGTTCCGCAAGAGTAAATACATCCTTGGCAGCCTCTTCCTGTTTTTCATAGAAGACAGTGATCCAGTTGCCGTCAAGCTTCTGCATGCTGCCAGTATGCATATATAAAGTTGGTATAAAGGATGCGGCAAACAAAACACACAATGCAAGCATAACAAGGACAATAGCCTTTAGTACCCTTTTCAACCTGTTTGACATACAAAACGTTCCTCCTTGGCAGTAAAGCCGTACCATTATATCACAAACGGGATGAAGCGCTTCGTCCTTTTCATATATAATTCATAGGCTGTGCCAAATTCACGGATCATATCTTTTTCTTCACGTCTGGCCAAGCGTACATACATAAACACCATCACAGGAAACAGGATCAATAGCGGCAAGGTCGCCCATTCGACCAGCATGCCGAAGGAAAGCAGCAACAGGCCTGTATACTGCGGATGGCGTATATAGCGGTAGATGCCTGTTGTCACCAATTGGCCTTGGCCTTTTTCTTTAGACCAGTAGGCTTTGTGTATTTCGCGCCAGCCAAGCAAAATAAGAATGAGGGCGGAAATTGCGCAGCCTATATTGATATACATACCTAGATATCCAATTTGATGAAAAAGCGTGTGCCCCCACAGAAAACCTTCCGGCAGGTTTTTGCCAACGATCCAGGATATGATATACATGCTGAAGGGAATGCCGTGCATTTCAATGGCAAAGGCAATGATAAACGCCAGATATGTTCCTTTTGGCTTTTTCTCCATCTTGCGGTAAAATGGCAAAAAGAGCAGTACGGCAGCATAGATAGCAAAAAAGAACAGTACGCCGCCCCAGTTGTAAAAATGACTTTCCAATGTTTCCCTCATTCGAAGCCCCTCCCTTATATCAAAGCCGCGCTATTAAAGCAGCTTTATATACAGGATAAGGGATCAAACTGAATTGCTTCTAAATGAAACCTTAAGCCTTTCTTAAGCCTTGGGGAGCTTTATCAAAAAGGTACATCCTTGTTTTGGCGCAGTCTTAAGCTGAATGTTGCCGCCATGCAGCGTTATGATTTTTTCTACAATGGCCAGACCAAGGCCGGTGCCACCGGATTTGGAGTTTCTGGCTGCGTCGGCTCGGACAAAGGGGTGAAAGATGGTTTGGGAAAGCGCTTGGGCCATGCCGATGCCATTGTCGGAAAAGGTGATTTCTGCGTACTGTTCCATTAACTGCAATGATAGCGTAATCAGTGTTCCCTTTGGGTTATACTGTAAGGCGTTTTGTATTAGATTCTGAAAAACTCTGTCCAGTTCTTTCGTATCTGCCAAAATAGATACTTCAACATCCGGCAGGTCAAATTCGTAAGAGAAGCCTGCCAGTTCAATGGCATTAATAGCCTGGGCTGCCATGGCTCGCAGATATTCACAAAGGTCTACCCGATCTTTTGCCATGCGGTATTCCGGGCTTTCCAGTTTAGAAAGTTCAAACAGGCCGGTGATAAGCGCATTTGCGCGCTGACCATTGCTCTCAATGGCCTTGAGCCAGGCTTGGCCATCACTGCTCATAATGCTCGGGTGCTGGAGCCCATATTCTGCGTATCCCAATATGGAGGCGAGTGGATTTTTCAGATCATGGGATATATCCAGCACCAACTGCTTACGGTTTGCTTCTGCTTGTTCGCGCTTTGCTTTTTCTTCCTGAAGCATTTGTGCCATGTCATTGAATGCTGCTTGCAGTTCAAGAAATTCATTTTTTAGCTTTAATTCTACCCTGGTGCTATAGTCTCCGGTTTTTAACCGACGCGTACATTGACAAAGCTTTTGAAGCGGTGCTGTGACAGTCATTGCCGTTAAGCGGGAGGATAATAGTGCTGCAAGCGAAAGCAGGAGCAGGTAAAAGATGGCGGCAGCGATAATCACACCGCCAACAGCATTTGCATCCTTTGAAGGATACAGGCTGTTGTGCGCCAAAGCAAAATCAATGCGCAGCGATGTGGGAAATGTGACAATCAGCCAATACCGCCCTATGCTGCTATAGGCGATATCATGGCCGTATGGCACACCAATGGCATGACTGCCAGTTAAAAAGGAGGTAAACTCTTCTGGGGTCAAGACCGTTTTCTCAAAGACATCCAAGCCTTTGGACAAGACAATTTGATAATCCTCATTCACCACCTGTACACCGCCGCCATTTTCGACAATGCCAGATGTTTCTATCTCCCAGTAGTTATCTTTCAATAGGTTTTGAGCTTGATATTGGTTCTTCACAAGTGTAGTGGAAAGAATGCTGCCGGCAAAATCCAATGCCATAAAGGCGATGAAGCCGACAAAGGCGGAAAGAACAAACATCAGCCCATAATGGGCAAGGAATCCGCGCTGCATTTTTTGTGTCAAGTACCGATTCCTCCTTTTGCATCAAACCGGTAGCCGATTCCGCGTACCGTCTGTATGAAGTGGGGCGACTTTGAATCATACTCTATTTTGCTTCTTAAATGGCTGATATGCACCATGATTGTATTGTCATCATAATAGGTATCTTCCATCCACACAGCTTGATACAGTTGGCGCTTTGTAAATACACGGCCTGGGTTTTCCATTAGATACAGGAGCAGCAGATATTCCTTGGCGCTTAAGTCAAGGGGCGTGCCATTCAGGCTTGCCTGGCAGGCTGCTTTGTCAAGCATCAGGGGTCCTGCGGTGACGATGTATGATTGATTATAACCGATTCTGTTCGCACCTTCTATCCGGCGAAGCCTGGCGGTGACGCGGGCCATCAGTTCAGCCATGCTGAAAGGCTTTGTCATATAATCATCAGCGCCAAGATTCAGGCCTAACACCTTATCCATTTCTTCACCACGCGCGGTTAGGAGGATGACTGGCATGTTGCTGACCTGCCGGAGCCTATGCAAAAGACTTAGGCCATCCAAACCGGGCATCATTACATCCAAGAGTGCCAGGTCAATTTTTTCATGCTGGAGATAATTCCATGCGGTAAGTCCATCCGGCGCATCCAGCACATCATGGCCTTCATTTGATAGGTTCATGCGTAAAAGTGTGCGCAGGTCATGCTCATCTTCGGCGATCAAAATTCTCATGAAGGTTACTCCTTGGCTGAAATTTTACTTAATGACAGTATACCATATGCAGGAATATGCAGTTGCTATTATATACAGTATCTTGCAAAAAAATTGCCGATTTCTGGCGTCGAGTGATTGAAAAGCACTTGTTGTTGGCGTACAATGTATGCGTACCCAATAACAAATAGGGGGAAAAATCACATGAAAAAGTTCCTTGCCCTGCTGCTCGCGGTTTTGATGATCGCAGGCGCAACGTCCGCGATGGCTGACGCCGTCAAAATGGACAAGCTGACTCTCGAGTTCGTACCCTCCAAGGATGCTGATGTGATCATCACCGGTACCAAGGACCTGCCCGAACTGCTGAAAGCCGCCTTGCTGGAGCAGGGTTATGATGTGGGCGAAGTCGACATCACCGTTGGTACGTCCTACGAAGCCACTGGCGAAGCCATGGCTGCCGGCGCTATCGATATCGGCTGGCTGCCCGGCGGTACCTATGCGTTGTTCAGTGATGAAGTTGATGTTATTCTGACCGCCACCCGCGCTGGACTCAGCAATGACAGCACCGATCCCAAGACCTGGAACGGCGATGCCAACAAAACCCTGCCCACCGAGGAACAGGTGACTTTCTACCGCTCATTGATCTATGCTACCCCCTCTGCTTACGGCAAGGAACTGGCTGCTAAGGTCAACGCTGGTGAAGCCCTGACTTGGGATGACCTGAGCAAAGCCAACTGGGCCGTGCTGAAGACCTCTTCTTCCGCTGGTTACATCTATCCCACCATGTGGCTGATGAACAACTACGAAGGCAAAAAGGTCACTGACCTGACCACTGCCGTCACCCTTAGCGGTTATGGCGATGCTTTTGCTCAGGCTGCAGCCGAGGCTGTTGACATCATCGTTTGCTATGCTGATGGTCGCCGTGACTATGAAGCCGCCTGGACACTGCCTGTTGATCAGAAGGACGAAACCGGCAAGGCTGGCATGGGCCGCAAAGAGTCCATCTGGAGCGAACTGAACGTGATCGGCGTAACTGATGGCATTTACAATGACACCGTATCCATCACCAAGGCCAATCCCGCTGTTTACAACCCCGAGTTCATTGCTGCCATGCAGAACGCGCTGATCAACGTGATCAACACGGAAGCCGGAAAAGCTATCTTCTCTGTTTACAGCCATACCGGTTACTCTGTGGCAAGTGATGCCGACTATGAGAGTGCCCGTCAAGCGCTGAAGGTCCTGGAATAAGCCTCTCTCGGTTTTGAGGCGGTACGGTGTATGCCGTATCGCCTTTTTTATGGTGCAAATTATAGGTGCTATTGTCATTCGATGTCTGAAATGATATAGTGGAAAATGTATTCTATATAGAGTAAAGAGGCGTGCTATGATTGAATTTATCCATGCCGGAAAGACCTATCCCAATGGTGTTAAAGGGCTAAAAGATATCAACCTGAAAATTGAACAGGGCGAATTTGTGGCCATTATAGGCCTTTCAGGCGCGGGCAAATCAACGCTGATTCGAACAATCAATAGGATGATTGATGCTACTGCGGGAAAAGTGGTTGTCGATAATGTAGATGTCATGACGCTGCAAGGCCGCAGTTTGCGCAAATTCAGGCGCCGCGTTGGCATGATATTTCAATCATTCAATCTTGTTACCCGCTCTACTGTAATCAAAAATGTTTTGGCCTCGATGGTTCCTGATATGAACTTTTTTCGTGTTTTATTTGGAATTTTTTCAAAGAGCCAGGAAATGGCTGCGCTGCAAGCCTTGGAAAAGGTTGGCATCCTGGACAAGGCCTATACCCGCTGCGATCAGCTGTCCGGCGGCCAGCAGCAGCGGGTGGCGTTGGCACGGACGCTGAATCAGAATCCATCTATCATCCTGGCGGATGAGCCTGTTGCGGCGCTTGATCCGGTAACGGCCAATCAGGTAATGAGTGATTTTAAGCGCATTAATAAAGAAATGAACATTACGATTCTCATTAACATTCATCATGTGGACTTGGCTTTAGATTACGCTGACCGTGTGATAGGCATCCGAGCGGGCGAAATTGTTTATGATGGTCCCGTGAAGGACGTAACGCAGGATGTATTGGATATCATTTATAACGGCGCGCCCATCCCCAAGGCGGCGGATGAGCAAAGCAACAAGGATGCGGCCATGATTGCGCAGGTCAAAGCTAATATGGAGCCGACTCAAAGCGCATGCAGCAAGGGGGCGCAGGCCTGATGGCAAAAGCAATGCGTACCGACACCTTGAGACAGCCTTTGTTTGACCGCGTTTTTAAACCCAAAATGATGGTTGTCGGCGATCGTACTGTGCCAAAACCGCGTTCCCGCATGCCGCTGATCTGCCTGATAATGATCGCGGCGGTAACAGGGTCCGTCATGCTAACTGACTTTGATTTAGGGATAATTATTAAGCGCGGTCATCAGTTCACATTCATCTTTGAAAAAATATTTAACCCAAATTGGGGCTATTTTAGCAAGGTTGTTACGCCGCTATTAGATACGATCAAAATGTCTGTTATGGGTTCGGTGATTGGCTCGACGATTGCACTCCCATTTGCGGTGTTGGCATCTGCAAACATCAATCACAATGGTTTTGTGGTTGCGCTTCTTCGTATACTGCTAAATATTGTTCGGACGCTGCCAACGCTAGTAATTGCCTCCATCTGCGCTTTGTTTTTTAAACTTGGTGCTTTCGCCGGTACGGTTGCAATTACGATATTTACATTTGGTGTCGTTGCGAAAATGCTTTATGAAAGCATTGAAACCATTGATATGGGCGCGTTTGAAGCGATGGAAGCGCTGGGGGCTTCAAAATTTCAGGCATTTTGGAGCGCGTGCTTTCCCCAGATTCTGCCGACTTATCTGTCGCAATGCCTGTATTCTTTTGAGATCAATATACGCGCTGCCGCGCTGTTGGGTTATGTAGGTGCAGGCGGTCTTGGCATACTCATCAATGATCGGATAGGCTTACGTAAGTACGAAGATTTGGGCATGGTTCTGCTTGCGTTGTTTGTGGTGGTACTGATTATTGAAAATGTAAGCCAATTCCTGCGCAGAAAACTTAGCTAGGAGGCCGTGTATATGCAAAGAGTAATGAATCCAATTGAGGATATGTATGAACAGCGGCCAAGGCGCTGGTGGTTATATACACTTATCATGTTGATCGTGGCAGCAATTCTTGGCTGGTCTGGCAGTGCAATCGAATTCAAGGGTGTTGCGGAAAAAGGCAGTTCTGTGGCATATAGTATTTTACATGGCATTGCCAATCCGGATCTGGAGTTGCTTTTTGGGCTCTCATCCGATGGTGTGCCATACCTTTTGTTTGAGACAGTGGCAATTGCATTTTTAGGTACCTTGGTTGGAGGCTTGCTGGCTGTACCGTTCAGCTTTCTGGCCAGTGAAAACATTGTACCCAAATGGCTTGCGTTTATCATTCGTGCGCTCATTTTGCTGATTCGTACAATTCCCAGCTTTGTATGGGCACTGGTTTGGATCAGGGTAACCGGTCCCGGCCCGTTTTGCGGTGTGCTGACGCAGAGTATCTGCTCCATTGGCATGGTCAGCAAGCTGTATATCAATGCTATTGAGGATCTGGATACCAGGATACTTGAGAGTCTAGACGCAGCGGGTTGCACAACCTTTCAAAAGATTCGATATGGGATTTTGCCGCAGCTTTATGCCAATTTTGCGTCTACATTGATATACCGCTTTGATATTAACATGAAGGATGCGACGACATTAGGTGTTGTTGGCGCCGGCGGGATAGGTGCGGCACTTGTGCAATGCATTAGCAGCCGCCGCTGGAGCATGGTAGGCGCATTCCTGTGCGGTTTGGTATTGTTAATGCTAATTATTGAACTGTTCTCAACAAAAATACGCAAAAAGCTGGCGAGAGGCTGATATGGCACCTGTGCTGACTGTTTATTTTACATCGGACATACATGGGTTTGTGTTCCCAACAAACCATGCGGATCAGAACATAAAACCCATGGGTCTTTTAGGCATGATTCCGCAGTTTCACAAAGACGGCAACACGCTGATTCTGGATTGCGGTGATACGATTCAGGGTTCGCCGCTGACATACTACTGCCAAAAGGTATCGCTGCCAAATCCCATGATTCCGGTGATGAATGCGGCGGGTTATGATTATGTGACCCTTGGGAACCATGACTTCAACTATGGTTATGATGTTTTAAAGGATTATCTTGATGGGATAGAGGCCAAGTGCGTCTGCGCTAATGTCCGGGATGTTTCGGACAACCTTTCCATACTTCCATATGTGCTGCATACGCTTGAAAATGGTTTGCGCATCGGCATCACCGGTGTTGTTACCAGTTGGGTGAACAGGTGGGAAAAGGCGGACACATTAGAACACTTTGAGATTACCGATCCATTTCAAGCGGCGAAAAACGCGCTTACAGCGATGGCATCACAGGCTGACTTCACCATCTGCCTGTACCACGGCGGCATCGAAAAGGACCTTTCCACCGGACGGTTGCTATCTGATACGGATGAAAACATCGCCTGCCGGATATGTGAGGAGCTGGATTTTGATCTCTTGCTCACCGGACATCAGCATATTCCTTTGGAGAACAAGACATATTGCGGTACCCATCTTGTACAGCCGCCGGCCAGCGCCACACATTTTGTGAAGGTGGATTGGCAGGAAGCGGGAGAAATATCGTCTGTCCTGATTCCGTCGAACCCTCATCAAATGCCGCCGCTTGCAGACAGTCTGGTTCCGCTGAAGAACGCACTGGATGTATGGCTGGATGCGCCTGTGGGATGCTTAAATATGCCGTTATGGCCCAGCGCGAAACTGGATATGGCGCTAAACGGCACGCCGATTGCCAATTTTATTAACCAAGTACAGTTGGAAGCTACCGGTGCAGATGTTTCCTGTACCAGTCTGCCCAATGAAATGCGCGGCTTTGACAAGAATGTATCGGTTCGGGATGTGGTGGCAACCTATGTGTATGCCAATACGCTGGTTGTGTACCACGTGAATGGAGCAGTTTTAAAAGAGGCTCTGGAGAGATGCGCATCCTATTTTGATGTATTGGCGGATGGCGAGATTATCATCGCTCAGGATTTTCTGCAACCCAAGGTTGCACATTACAATTATGATTTCTTTGCCGGCATAAGCTACACGTTTGATTTAAGCCAACCGGTGGGTCGTCGTGTTACCAGTATACTCCATCAAGGACGATCGGTGGGGCTGGCCGATAAGCTCACCTTGTGCATGAACAACTACCGGGCGACTGGTGTGGGTGGTTATGAAGCATACCTGAAATGCCCGAGGATACGAGAAATAAATGTAGATGTCAGCGAACTGTTGCTGGATTACCTTTTGAAGCACCGGAACGTGACTGTCAGCAGTGAGTCACCCTTGACAATCCTATATCCGAAAGCTAGAATTTCTTTGTGAAAAAAATTTTGATCATTTTCCTGATTGCAGCGGCCAAAAACGTGGTATATAAAAATTACCGGGTGAAACATCCTGGGGTACAGATGGGGAGGATTCATTTTGTACAGCGTGCGCGAAATTGCCAAAAAGTTATTCTGGGTTGGGGGCAGTGATAGAAGGCTTGAACGCTTTGAAAATATGTTCCCATTAACTAACGGCGTGGCATATAATTCTTATCTGCTGATAGATGAAAAGACTGCGCTTTTGGACACGGTAGATACCTCTGTCAATGGTTTGTATCTGGAAAACGTTGCACATGCACTTAATGGCCGCGATCTGGACTATTTGGTAATCAACCACATGGAACCCGATCATTGTGCCAGCATTGAGGAAATCGCCAGGCGTTATCCCAAAGTTCAACTGGTAGGCAATAAGAAAACGTTTCAGCTGTATGAACAGTTTTATAACCTGGATGTATCGGATCGTATGCTTGTCGTTGCAGATGGTCAGGAGCTCTCCTTGGGTGAAAGCACGCTTCGTTTTACCTTTGCGCCGATGGTGCACTGGCCGGAGGTAATGTTCACGTATGAAACATCCCGTAAGGTTCTGTTTTCAGCGGATGCTTTTGGTACATTCGGTGCGTTGTCCGGAAACCTGTTTGCAGACGAAGTTGATTTTGACAACGCCTTTCTGGATGAAGCCAGGCGTTATTACGCCAATATTGTAGGCAAATACGGTCCGCAGGTACAAGCTGTTTTGAAGAAGTATTCCGGAATGCAAATTGATATGATTTGCGCGTTGCATGGCCCGATCTGGCGCGGCGACCTTACCAAAATTCTTCACAAGTATGATCTGTGGAGCCGTTATGAACCGGAGCAAAAGGGCGTTCTGCTCTTTTACGCATCGATGTACGGCAATACAGAAAACGCGATCGGGCTGCTGGCCAACAAGCTTGCACAGCGCGGTGTTACGGATATGCGCATGTACGATGTATCCAAAACCCATCCATCCTACATCATTGCCGAAGCCTGGAAGTATAGTAACCTGGTTGCGGCATCGCCTACCTACAATCTGCAGTTGTATTTGCCAATGCAAATGCTGCTGCACGACATGGCCGCATTGGGGCTCAAAAACCGTAAGGTCTCTCTGATTGGCAACCACAGTTGGTCTAGTGCCGCATTGAAAACCATGCAGGAGATTTTCTCCAACATGAAAGACATGGAAATCGTCGGCGAACCTATGGACATTCGTTCTACTTTAAAACCCCAGCGGGAGGAGGAGCTTGACAGGATGGCGGATGCCATCGCCTCGTCTGTCTTGCAGGGGTGAATACGACCGCCCTTTTGGCAAGGAGGAAACTTTATGTTTAAGCAAGTTGAACTATCATACAACTTTAATGCCCTTGAACCCCACATTGATGAAACCACCATGGTGACGCATTACAGCAAGCACCATGCTGCTTATACCAACAACCTGAACGCCGCGTTGGAAAAGGCGCCAGAGGTCAGTGGCAAATCCATTGAGGATATTCTTCGTAACCTTTCCGCAGTGAATGACTCCACGGTGCGTACAGCCATACAAAACAATGGCGGCGGTTTTTATAATCACAATCTGTACTTTGGTATTCTTTCACCAAACCCGGCGGCCGTTCCTGAAGGTGGCTTAGCAAGGGAGATAGACAAGGCGTTTGGGGGTCTGGATGCCCTGAAGGAAAAACTGACTACGCTTGGTATGGGACGATTTGGCTCTGGATGGGCTTGGTTGTCGGTAAACATGGAAGGCGCGTTGAAGGTCTCTTCCAGCCCAAACCAGGATAATCCTTTGATGGAGGATGGTGGGTATTCGCCAATCTTGGGTATTGACGTTTGGGAACATGCCTATTACCTAAAGTATAAGAATCTGCGGGCTGATTACCTGAAGGCCTTCTGGAATGTGCTGGATTGGCGCGAGGTATCCAAGCGCTTTGATGCAGTTTTGCGTGGATAGTTTGAATATTTCTATAAGGCCCGCCGAATTTGGCGGGCCTTTGCGCATTTGGGGCATGCTAACACAATCTTGTAAAAAGGACGGTGGATGAAAGTGCACCGGTATTTTGAAGGGTGGTACTTTAAACAGCAAGGAAAGGATGGAACGGTTGCCTTGATACCGGCATTGCACGTCGATGCACGGGGAAATAAAAGCGCATCTGTTCAGATTGTTACGGACAGTGAGTCTTTTCATTTTGATATGCCATGGGAGGCTTTGAAAGCAGACCGAAAGAACCTTAACATCCATGTCGGCGACAGCGTTTTTTCTGCATCGGGCATCCATTTTAAACTAATTCAAAATGGCGTTATAGCCAGTGGAGATATAACCTTTGGCGCTCTGGCTA
Source organism: Bacillota bacterium (assembly GCA_023398575.1). Classification (GTDB taxonomy): domain Bacteria; phylum Bacillota; class Clostridia; order Christensenellales; family Aristaeellaceae; genus JAEWAH01. The sequence goes on from JAEWSC010000035.1 coordinate 44,393, forward strand.
CGTTAAAAAGCGATATTATGGGTCCATTTCGCTTTGCTCCACTCATGGAATGCAGGCATAGTGTGTTCAGCATGGTACATGAGGTCAATGGGAATTTGCAAGTACATGGAAAAAACTATACTTTCTGTAATGAGCTTGGATACATAGAAGGGGATCGGGGCCGCTCTTTTCCAAAGCGGTATGCTTGGACGCAATGCGCCTGGCGCGAGGACAAACCCTGCTCAATAATGGTGTCTGTCGCTGATATACCTTATATGGGTGTAAGCTTTACGGGTATTATAGCCTGTGTTTATATGAACGACCGTGAATACCGTTTAGCGACTTATGGTGGTGCAAGGCCAGTATTGATCGGAAAGGGCGAAGTCATCATAAGACAGGGGAAGTATACATTATCTGCAAGGCGGTTGGACGAAGGCGGTATGCTGTTGCGAGCGCCTGTTGGCGGTGGTATGACCCGCATGATTCGGGAGGCACCTGCCTGTAAAGTGCATTACCGTTTTCTGTATGGCAGCGAGACACTGCTGGATAAAACACTGGATCATGCAGGGTTCGAATATGAATATGATCAATAACGACAGCAAAACAGTTTAATGTCAGGGAGCTCAAAAGCTCCTTCTTTGTTTTTGGTGTGTACACAGAACTTTTCATTCTTGCTGGAATAGAATGGTACTGTTGCCGTGAGCATGAGCTGCGGCGATGCTAAAGCGAAGACGGTAATTGTGCCGTGGCTGTGACTCGGCGATAATATGCCAGACTCTTGATGCAGGTATGAATGAATGCCGAAATCTTGGCTTGTGCAATGCCGCGCCTGATTTGAGAAATGAGGACGTGAAGGAATGTCTGTTCTGCATTATGCAAACAGTGCCGTATCTGTTGCTCAAGCAATAGCCCATCGCACAAGCTTGGCTGCTCACCTGATGCATGTAGGGTTCTATACTCAGGGATCGAACCACCTGACCAATCGTATACAGCTGTTTCAATCGGTGGGACTGTTACAGTTTTTACCAATAGATCTGCCCGAAGGCTGCAAAGTCTCATCTGTCCGACTTTGCCTGCCTATCTATGAACCCAGTTTCCGGCCGATGAGGATTGGCTTGTTTCAAAACATGAATGAGTATAACAGCCATGCGGTGACTTATCAAACGCGGCCAGCTATCATGCAGGTGCCAATCGCACAGTTTCAAGTGAATCCAGATATGCGGTGGAAATATGTCACCTGTGATATAACAGTGGTTTTTAGGAACTGCCATGGAAATTTGCCGGCCATAGGCTTTACGCTTCTGTCTTTGGATTCGGGGTCCGGCATGGTATCTTTTTGTGGGCAAAATCAGGCTTATATGCCGTATTTGGAGATCCTCTGCAAACCCCAGGAGGAGACAAAAGAAGAATGTCATGAAGAAGCCCAGCTTGTTCAGAACGTATTTAAAGAGCGTATCTTCCACGTGAAGGGTGATAGGCAGGATTTGCATACGCCTATAATGACGACTGCTGGTGTGGAGACTATTACCTTTTTTGTAAAAAATACTGGAACGCATCCACTGGAATTTCATTTACAAATTAGTCCGGATGGTATGAACTATCTTGACGATCCACAAATTTTTGATGTGGAACCGTGTGGAATGAAAGCCGCTGCGCCTTGCTTATTCGGAAAATTTATGCGTGTAAGCGTACGCCCTTTACTAACAGGTACTGTTATCGCTGCTTGTGTCTGGTGCCAGGCACAGACGAAAAATTACATGGTACAGGAAATTGCCTGTAGGACAGATATTGCCCTGGGCGATTCTTTATCCATGTCGCTACCCGGCGACGCCACATCATAATGCCGGGCAGAAAGGAGTAGTTCATGAACAATCTTATTTTCAATACTGTTGCCAGCGAGCTAAAAACATTGATCTATGCGCAAGGACCAGGCGACACAATCAATGCGTTGAAGATAGATGCGTCAGATAATTTGCTTGTATCGATTGCAGATGGTTCAGTGACCATCAGCAACGCCTCACTGACGGTTGCCGGTACAGTAACGGTATCGGAGATTACGGCGCCTGTGACCATCGGCAACGCCTCACTGACGGTTGCTGGTACAGTAACGGTATCGGAGATTACAGCGCCTGTGACCATCGGCAACGCATCACTGACGGTTGCCGGTACAGTAACGGTATCGGAGATTACAGCGCCTGTGACCATCGGCAACGCTTCACTGACGGTTGCCGGTACGGTGACGGTATCGGAGATTACAGCGCCTGTGACCATCGGCAACGCATCATTGACGGTAGCCGGTACGGTGACTATCGGCGCCAGTACTTTTACGTCAGATCTTGTAACCAGCACCGCAGTGACGGGCACCGGCGTCATATTCCCGAATAAAGATATCTCCACGTACAAAGTGGCCTCCATCTTTATCTATAATGAGGTTGCTGTTCCCGTGACCATATCGCTGCAGATCAGTCCGACTACGACTGATGGACAATATATCAATGATCCTTCCTATGCAGATAAGGTGATTCCCGCCAATGGGAATTTGTATATGCCTGTTTCAAATTTTGCGCACTATGTCCGGCTTCAGTACAACCTTGGAGGCGCAACGGCAACCATTAGCGCTTATTTCAACGCCCAGGCATAAAACAACAGAAATATTTCTGGAGTATCGGCGGGCAGGCGGTGTTGCCGCCTGCCCGCTTTCAGGAGGGAAAATCATGACATCTATGAAAACGGGCATCAGCCTATGCATGATTGCTCGGAATGAGCAGGATTTACTGGCTGACTGTCTTATAAGCGTCAATGGGCTGGTAGATGAGATTCTGATTGCAGACACTGGTTCTGATGATGATACAAAGATCATCGCCAAACATGCGGGTGCAAGCATATTTGATTATCCATGGAATGATAGTTTTTGCCGAGCACGGAATTTTATCATGGAGAAGGCTGTGGGCGAATGGATTCTTTTACTGGATGCCGATGAACGTTTGTTTCCCGAAGATAAGAATAAACTGCTGGACTTTATTCGCACAACAGATCAGGATGGGGCTCATTTTAAGGTATACAACTATATAGGTAGGCAAGGGGAAGGCACATATACCCTTCATAACGCGCTGCGGCTTGTGCGTAACAACAGGTGTTATCATTTTATAGGCGATATTCATGAGCAAATTGCACGGGTTGATGGACTGCCAGCCAAGGGGCGGTTTCCCGTTACGGATATCCGTATTCAGCATTTGGGATATCTGGATGATATCGTAAGCCGCAAGAACAAGAGAAAAAGAAATATTCCCATGCTTTCGAAGGAATTGGAAACAGATCCCGAAAATGCATTCATGCTTTTCAATATGGGTAATGAATATATGGCCCAAAAGGACTATTTGGCAGCACTGGAATGGTTTATGAAGGCAAAGGAGCGTTTTCAACAGCAGGAGGCTTATGGGCCGCACCTTCTGTACCGTATGGCACTGTGCTACTATAATCTGAACCAATTGTCTAAGGCAGTGAATATATTGTCAGATGGTCTATCGATGTACCCTGCCTGTACAGATATGGAATATCTGCGTGGTACGATATATATGCAATGGCATTGCGATTTTCTGGCCTCCGAATGCTTTACAAACGCGTTAACCATGGGCATACCGCCAGCGGAGCTGCGCTTTTCAGATGAGTGTGGAACACTTAAGCCATTGATATCCTTAGCGGAGTTGAATATGCGTCAGCATGATTATAGAACGGCAGCTGGTTATTACTTTCAAGCAATCCAATCTGACAGCCATCATCATGCGCCGTTTTATGGCATAGCCCGCGCGTATAGCAAAATGGGATTATCCGCAAGAGAGATTGCTAATAAAATCATCGCACTGTTTGTGAACAGCGACTATTTTGCAAATCTCATCCTGCTAGTGGATGTTCTGCTTTCGCAAGGATTTTGGCCGGTATGCGAGCCGTACTTGACGGCACTAGAATCAAAAGATGGAATTAGGATGGAAAGAGCATTATTGTGGGGAAAGTACTGGCTGCGAAGCGGTGACTACGAAGCTGCTGCAGAGCAGTTTGTCAAAGGTGTAACCTGCGACGAAAAGGAAAGGGTGCTTCCAGGACTCAAGGCAGAAGGTGCGCTGCTGCTCTTTTGCGCTATGCTCTTGAAAAATAGCGGCCAAAATGCCGATATGCAGTTTGCTGTTCAAACAGTTGCCGGCTTGCATGGTGACGCAGGCGAAAAAATTTGCCGGCAGATACTTGCGGTACTAGAGCAATGCCAAGAAAATTGGTTGAAGGATGTGCCAGCCGAGGATACCAGCTATCTCTTTTCGATAATGCTCAGGGTACTTCTGGAATGTGGTGCATATGACTTATTTGAAAAAATTCTCTACGTCTATAATTACATTGATCATCCGCGGATTCTCTTATCTTTGGGCCAATTATATCTAGATTGCGGCTTTCCCCAAATGGCCGCGAAAACAATTTTGAGATCAATAAAGGAGTTAGATGCCATGGATGAAAAGGGGGCTGAGCTGCTGCTGGAAGCATATATGCGGATGAAGGGCTAGACTGAACAGATTTTGGACTATCGGGTGGGGAGTGGCAGGACCCCGGCAACGCCCTTGTTTTGGGCTGAAAGCGCATAGCCAATTTCGCAAGGCAAAGCCCAGGCACTGGCGCTTTGAACAAATATCTCCTCCAGATCACGAATATACATATAGGTATCGCCGTTAGCCTCCATGGTGTATCGCAGGTCATCACGCACATGGAGAATGGGCCGCTGCTGCACCATGCGGACAGCGCGGATGTGGGGATAGTCCGCCTCCACGCCGCAAACAGGCTCGCCTCCGTTTTTTACACAGGCAAGTGCGTCATACAGTTTCTGCATACGATGGCCTGGATCAATAACGGTATAGTCGAGCATGGAACCATCGTTCATTGCAGCTTTGAACGATGGTCTTTCTGAATCGAAGGTGATCGTTCCCTTTTCAAACTCAAACACACCGCATGGTCCTAATTCAACGGATTTGATCGGGTGGGCAGTATAGTATAAAATTGGTACTCTGTCAGGCGAAAAAAAGCGCAGAGCTGCAATATCATAGTTTTCTACATTGGGGTTGCCGCGGTACAGTTCCGCTTCAACGCTTGCTACATCACAAGCTGTGCGCATGCTGTCTCCCAGCAAAAAGGTCATCAATTGAAAATTATGTGCGCTGGCGTTGGTAAAGGGGCTGTCAAATACTTCACGGCCATCTACTGCGATGCGTCCGGCCCAGTTGTTGCGGGCATAGTATTTTGCGCCGCGCCGGTAGCAGTGGAATACCGACAGCCGCTTGGGCAGGCCGAACTTGCCAGCCAGAATGTCACGCTTTAGCGCCAGCACATCACGTCTGTAATTCAGTTGATAGCCCAGAGAAAGAAATTTTCTGGATGCACGGGAGGCTTTCGCCATTAACTTGGCTTCCTCTTCTGTTAAGCAAAGTGGCTTTTCACACAGCACGTTGGAGCCATTGGCAAAGCAGGCAAGCGTCATCTCCGTATGATAATGAACCGGTGACACAATGATGGCCAAATCAGCCGTATCCCTTGCGTAAAAAGCCTCCAAGCTGTGATAGACGGGAATGCATCTTTCCTCGATGAGGGGAATTTTCTTTTCAATATCAGGGCTGATGTCGCAAATGCCCACAATATCCGCACCGGTATCATGCCCGGTTAGTTCTTTTAAATACAGTGTGCCATAGCCGCCGCCACCTACCAGAAGCACGCGTGTTCTGCCTGCCATAAAGTTCACCCCAGCCTTATGCTTTATGTGAAGTTGCGCTATATTATCCGCCTATCCATTGCGGTACGCTTGCCATACACGTTCAAACCACAGGTCCCGCTCCGGCAGAGGACGGGCCGGACGCCGGCTGCTTTGCCCCCGACATGTTTCCAGCACGCCGGGCTCGTTGTTATGAAGGGCATATAACATAGCGCTGAGCACCTGTCGTTGGGTGAGTACGATATCCCGCAGTCGAAGTCGCTGAATTAATTGGGGATCACAAAGGTTGGCGGGTATGAAGCGGCGCTCGATCTCATCAAGCTTTGAAAGCAAGCTGCGCATGCCATTTTCATCCCGTTCAAAGGCTGCATAGCGCGTCATGCATGCTTGAAGATCAGCAATCAAGGCTTCCGCCCCGCCGGCAGGGAGCATTATCGGATCAATTGCTGGAACAGCATCAGAAAGAGTTCGTCTGCTCTTCTTTGCGATGTGCATGGCCGCTCGCATGGAGCCTACCTGGGTGCTGTTAAGTGCCGTGCCGCCAGGCCGGTACTTGCCAAAGGTGCCAGCAGCTTCACCGCAGGCATACAACCCGGGAATGCTTGTTTGCCAATCGCTGTCCACCGCGATACCGCCGTTATGGTGCTGGGCACATACACGTATCTCCAGCATCTCTGTGGCAAGATCAATGCCGTTGGCTTTGTATAGATCAATCGCCGGCGCATTGATGGCGCGCAGGCGTTCAAATGGTGTATCCTGCGTAGCGCCGCACTGGACAAGATAGCTGCTGCATTCCTCTGAAAGTGCTTCCATGCTGTAGCCGGTTGGGTTGCGGCGGTAATCCAAATAGATACGGCGTCCCATATCACCTTCGGCTTTTACCAATAAATCAATACGGGAGGAACCGTTTCGTTTGCGGGGGTCGTAGGGCCATTGATACCCTTTCAGAAAGGTGTTTTCTAGCATGTCGGAGAGGGACATGCTTTCCGACAAAAAGTCATGCTCCTGTCCATCTGCATCCACCGATACATAACGTGGCAGTGCTTGCTGGTAGCTGCCTGATACGTTCCAGCGAAATTTTACTGATGCCAAACCATATTGCCAGCAATCCAGATTTGAGCCGATGGCACCTATTTCAAAGGCCATGCCACTCATGCCAAGCTGGCTTTTAGGATAGACCCGGTCGCGGTAGATGGCAGCCGGACCGCCGGTGGCCAGAATAATGTGGGCGCAACGGATGGTTAGAAAAGACTTATCGGCTGTATTCAGGCATTGAATGCCGCAAACACCATTATCATCTGCTAACATGCGATAGGCCAGGGTGTGATTCAGAATGGTTATACCTCGACTGCGCACGCTTTTTTCCAAGGCTTCGGTCATATAGCGGCTGGTCAGCGGACCGGCAGAGGTGGCCCGCCTGCGTTCGTCATGGTCTGTTTGGTAGCCCACGTATTCGCCCATACCGTTAAAGGGAAACGGCACGCCAAGCTGAACAAGCTTGAAAAAGCTCTGGGCTGAACCGGCGGCCTCACACAAGGCGATATCGCCGTCTACATCCTCTCTTTTGAGCGTGGAAGCCAGACTGCCGACACTGTCGCCTTCATCACCGGCCATAGATAGCTTGTAATAGGTCTGCTTGTCGCTGCCGGTATTACGGGAGGTACCGGACAGCATGTTTTCGGTGATAAGCAGAAAATCTTTTTCTCCCAGGGCGGCCAGCCAGTCGGCGGCATTTAGGCCTGCGCAGCCGGAACCGATGACCACTGTGCGGGCTGTGCGCTCTCTCATTTACAGCCTCCTTAAAGCAAAGCCGCCGTCCGCATCCAGAACCTGGCCGGCGGAATAATCCAAATGCCCTGAGCAGCAAGCCAGAACCATCCGCGCCACATCCTCCGGCCTGCCGAAGCGGGGCAGGGGAAGCAGATCGCTTTCAATCAGCTTTTGATACTTTTCATGTACGGCCTGAGTCATATCCGTATCAATAATGCCGGGCCGAACCTCGAATACCAATATACCGTCGGCAGACAGCCGGTCGGCAAACAGCTTTGTCACCATGCCGACGCCAGCCTTGCTGATGCAGTACTCGCCGCGCATGGTGCTGGAGGTATAAGCCGATATGCTGCCTATATTGATAATGCGTGGAGCGTAATCGACAAGGGAAGTTCGGCCTTTGAGCATGGCGTTTGCGGCCAGTTGGCACATGAACATCGTGCCCTTCAGATTGATGTCGATCACCCGGTCAAAGCTTTCCTCTTCCATGTCCAGCAGGTCATTTCGCACAAGAGGGGCAACGCCGGCGTTATTGACCAGCACATCCAGCCGGCCATAGGTCTCAATCATATGGTTAATAACAGCCCGGCGTGCAGCGCGGTCTGCAATATTACAAGGAAAGTAGTCTGCGCTGGCGGGAAGATCGGCTGGCGGTTCGTTTTTAGTGCCCGAATAGGTAACGGTATATCCGTTTGCGTATAGCATATCTGCAATACCGCGTCCGATGCCACGGCTGGAGCCGGTGACAAGTGCAGTTTTCATAAGGTATATACCTCCTTGTCATGCAGCACACAGCCGGCTGGCGTGCCCCCGCGCAAAAGCAAAGCGCACTTACCACAGGTGACGCAGACCTTCTTCTTATCAATCCGGCCTGTTTCTCGAGCGTCTTTTATGAAATCGGGATAGGCAAAGGCCATCCGTCCAAAGCCGGCCATGGCACTATATCCACCACTGACCATCCCTGCCGCCAAGTTGATGGAGAATTGGCGCAGGTAGGTAAAGGCGCTGCCCAGCACAGGCAGATCGGGAATAGCGGACTGAATATCGGCAATCCCTTTCATCATGCGGTCAAGGCCAGTGATTGGATGCTCGTCGGGAACATAGTTACCCCGGTCATAGGGGCGGTTTACATGAGGGTTTTTATAGGGGTTGCCCATGGTGATATTGATCAAGGGAATATTGAACTCTTCGCGCAGTTCCCGGATAAGGCGGATAGGCTCGTAAAGGTCCGGCTCCAGGCTGCCTTCATGAACGCCAAATCCATAAGGATACGGAAAACCATCATAGGCGTTTAGACGGCTGGTAAGGAAAAAGTTGCTGGTGCTGCCTGCTTTTGCGGCCCGGTAGGCATTTTTGAGAAAGCGGGTGCGGTTATCATAACTGCCGCCGTACTCTCCAGGCCGGGTATATGCGCTTAGCAATTCGCTGGCCAGATAGCGGTGGCAGCATTTAACATCCATACCGTCAAAGCCGGCACGCTGGCTGAGCTTGGCTGTATTTTCAAAAGCCTCTTCATAGCGGCGAAGCTGGTCATCGGTCAAGATGTGCTCGTTGCTAAGTGGCGTGTCTTCCAATGGCGGACAGTTATAGGCGATCATGGGCTTGGGCAACCCAGTGGGTTTTGCATAGCGGCCGCTGTTGGTAGCCTGCATCACAATCAGCGGAACAAATCCGTTTTCTCTCATGCATACTTCACGTATGTGATCATTCAGACGTTTGAAAGCATCTGCATTATCCTCGCTCAAAAAAAGCTGGTGGGCGCTAGCACGGCCTTCTGTTACGGTGGCAACTGCCTCAAACCAGATCAAACCGGCTCCTGACTTGGCAAAACGCTCATATCGGCGAATGGTCAAAGGGCCAGGTGCACCATCTTCGGTTCCGTCCGATCCTTCCATAGGCTGGAGGGCAATTCGATTTTCAAGTATCCGGCCTCCAAGGGTTAGCGGTGAAAACAGAGAGGAAACTTCTTCCGACAGGGGAAGAAATGCATTCAGCCTGGATGCGGTATCTTCAACAGTTTTGAGTGTAGGGTAATGGAATGCTTCGTGTGGCACGGCAGTCGCCCTCCTTGCCAAGTTGTTAAGTCTATGATAAAGTACAAATGCACTTATAAACGCGCTGTTTTGACATAAAAATATGTAAAATCGCATCGAAGGGGGGAGCCGTCCTTGCCTTTTGAGATTGCATACAGCGATCAAACGCTGTCACATCACACCCATACGCATGTGTATTATGAACTGCTTTATGTGCTGGATGGCGCGGTAATGATCACCATCCGCGGTAAGGACTATCATGTGAATGCCGGATCGCTGGTGTTTTTAAATCAGTTTGACGAGCATGCCACGCACATGATTTCCAGTACGTATCGCCGGTATTATCTATTGATTCCGCACATGCAGCTCAAAGCGTTCCACCATGATGAGCGGCTGTTGTCGGTATTCCGTTTTCACGGGGACAAGTTTCCCTATGTGCTGCCGCTGGGGACGGAAAAGCCGCGCTTTGATACGTATTTCGCTCTGCTCAAAGATGCGGCGGACCGGGGTGGCGCTTATACGGACGAACGGATCGAAGCGTTGCTGACATTGATATTGGCTGATTCGCTGTCCCTGCGGCCCGATATGTTTATTCCTGCCGGCAACGAGTCGCTTCTGCCGATGCAAGACATTTTAAACGAGTTGGACCGCGGCTTTGCAGATAAATTCTCTCTGCCCGACCTTTCTGCTAAGTTTCATGTCAGCCCAGGCTGCTTGTCCGCCCATTTTCGCCGTCATGTAGGCATCAGCCCCATGCAGTATATCACCCAAAGCCGGCTTTCCCATGCCAAGGTGCTGCTGCTCAAAACCGAACTGCCGGTGATCGAGATTGCCCTGCAGTGCGGCTTTACGGACATTAGCAACTTTGTACGCAGATTCAGGCAGCAGTATCAAACGACACCGCTAAAGTTTCGGCAGCTTCAGAAAAAAAGGTAGGGCAGGAGAGGTGAGGGGTTTGAAAAAGCTATCCAGATGGCTTGCCAACATGCGTCTTCGGGAAAAGTTTTTGCTGATTCCGCTTGTGGCGATGCTGCTTGTCCTCGTAAGCGTTTTTGCCCTGGTCCGCATTCCTTATGCCGCTTATGACGATCAATTGTACAAGAGCAGCGTTCAGATGATTACATTGTTTGCGGACAAGGTTCAGGCAGAACTGAATGATATTGAAGAACTATCCTATCGCATTTTGGCAGATAATGTGCTGCAAAAAAACTTATCCATCATGAAGTCTAATCCTCCTGGAACCATTGCCTGGATTGAGGCGAAGGGCGAGGTTGGCGACAGGATGGGGTATTTTGGCATATGGTTCACCAGCGCAGTGACTTTCCAACTGAAAACGGCTCATGGGGACATGTTCAGCCAATCCTTTGGGAATGCTTCCACGGCCGACGAGTTAACGCCTGACAGAATCAGTTTGGCCTCCAGCAGATATGGACGGGAGGTTTGGTTGGCGGAGGATGGAACGCCGGCAAAGCTTTTTCTGCTGCGCGGAATCCGCGAAATTGAGAACTTTTCGCTGGATACACTGGCGACCATGCTGATTCAGATGGATTTGAAAAGTCTGGTGGACAAGTATCTGGACAATATGAGCCAATTGAGCAGTCCGCTTTCCTGTGCCATATACAACGATGAAATTTGCCTGTATGCCAGTGATGACACGATTCGCGATCTGCCCCATGGGGAAGAAGGATATGTGTTTATGCAATTGGATGGGCAGGACGTGCTTTGTGTGCGCTACACAGCCCCCAATGGCTGGCGGTATGTTACCTTAGTGGATTACAGCAAAATAAACAGAACCATCAGTACAGCTGTCCGGCAGACAACAGGCATCGCAATCGCAGCAATGATATTGGCGCTGGTCATCGGCGCATGGATGATATCCACCGTCTTGAAGCACTTAAAATTCCTGCTGGTCAAATTTGATGCCTTTGCTAAAAGTGGCCATCCTGTGCCGGAAGGAAACGACCCGTACCTAAAGCGGCGTGATGAAATAGGCCAGTTGCACCGGCATTTTGACAAAATGACCCGCGATTACGACAGCATGACACGGGATAATTACGAGCAGCAGCGCATTTTACAGGAAAAACAAATGCAGCAATTGCGCGCCCAAGTACGGCCTCATTTTCTTTACAACACCCTGGAATCCATCTATTGCCTGGCTAAGGAAGTGCAGGATGACAGAATCGCCACCATGACTGACGCACTAGGCAAAATGTTGAGAACTACGCTTAACGACAAGCGGGATATTGTCACCGTGGCGGAGGACTTGCAGATTACAAAGGAGTACCTGCGCATTCAACTGATCCGCTATGGTGACCGGCTCAGGGTGGAGTATGAAATAGATAACAGTCTTCTTACTTGCCGACTGCCTGCTATGACATTGCAGCCGCTGGTAGAAAACGCGGTACACCACGCGCTGGAAGAGATGTTGGATGAATGCGTTATCCGCATCAGCGGCCGTGTAGCGGAGGATGGCATAGAGCTTTTTGTTGAAGATAACGGCCCGGGTGTGGACGAGGATATTCTTTCAAAGCTGGAAAGCGGAGAAATCAAGCCTGAGGGGTTGGGTATCGGTATGCGCAACATTCACCGGCGTGTGCAGTACGCCTTTTCCAGTCGCTATGGCTTGCGGGTGAAAAGCGAGCCGGGTCGAACATGCATTATTATTCATCTTCCGGACACCCGAAATAGTTAAAGCACAAGGCGTATCATTTGATTGTGCCTGGAAAGAGGTTTGGCATGTATAAGCTGCTGATCGTTGATGATGAACAGATTATCCGGGAAGGTATTGAACGGATGATTGATTGGTCAAGCCTGCATATTGAGGTTACCTCCTCATGCAGCAACGCGATTGCCGCGCTGGACAGTATGATGGATGATATGCCGGATATATTGCTGGCAGATGTCCGCATGCCGGGGATGGATGGCTTGGAGTTGGCGGAGCGGGCCATGTCCATGCATCCGCAGCTGCAAACCATTATTCTATCAGGGTATGATACATTTGGATACGCCCAGCAAGCACTAAAATCAGGTGTCATGGAATACCTGCTCAAGCCATGCTCCAAGGATGAGCTGGAACATGCGCTGGAGCGTGCCTGCCGCGTCGTCGACAAGCAGCGCAAACATGTGCTGCATTTGTATGGCGAGCGCCAAGCCCGAATTAGGACCCTGGTGAAAATGTTTAACGAATTGCGTGAAAGTGATGTAGAGCCTGCGCAAATGGAAAAACAGGTACGGGAAATTGCAAAGACGGCCGAAGAACCAAGCCTTTTGCAAGAGGCGCTGATTTCTGTTGTCACCAGCTGTTTGGGCAACGGGCAAGCAGAATGGGGGCTTTCAGTGATCATGGGCGCTTTTCGGGAGCAGGGCTCCCTGGAGCAGCTGATTACTAAAAGTTTGATTCGGTTAAAAGGCGAAGGCGGGGCTATACACGGCTTTGTTCAGCAGATGACCGCATATGTGGACAGCCACTATGCGGAAGAGGCACTATCCCTGCAATTCCTAGCAGATAATGTAGTCTTTATGAATGCCGATTATATCGGCCGGGAATTTACCCGAGCTATGGGACGCAAGTTCAGTTCTTACCTTTTGGAAGTGCGTATGGAGCGTGCCAAGATGCTCATGACCGCAGATGCTACGCTGCACAGCTATGAAATTGCCGAGCGGATTGGCTTGGGTAAAAACCCGCATTATTTCAGCCAGGTGTTTCGGAAGTATGCAGGCGTGACGCCCAAGGAGTACCGCACCATGTACGAGGATATAAAGAAGTAATGTGGCTGCATGTACAAAATGACGAAAAAGTGACCAAATACCTCTGAAATTTGAATATCAATCTGTGGGGACATTCGCTAAAATGAAGCCATAAAATAATCGGAGGTGTTCCCTGTATGAAACGTTTTCTTTCCCTCCTCACAGCGCTGCTGCTCATTTTAACAGCAATGCTGCCTGTCGTGGCGGCTTCTGCCGAAGCGCCGGTGACGCTGACCATTCTGTGGTGGGGCAGCCAGACCAGGCACGACTTGACCATGAAACTCGTTGAAAAGTTTATGGAAAAGTATCCTGACATCAAGCTTGAAATGGAATTCACCGATTGGGGCGGCTATTGGAGCAAGCTGTCCGCACAGGTTGCCGGCGGTCTGACCCCCGACATTTTTCAGATGGACTATGCTTACCTGGCCCAGTATGCCGAAAACGGCGTTCTGGCATCACTGGATGAGTATACCGCCAGCGGCGCGCTTGATGTGAGCGATGTTTCCGAGAACGTGCTCAATAGCGGCAAGATCGATGGTAAACTCTATGCCATGTCTGCCGGCACTAACGCCCCTGTTATGCTCTACCGCAAGGATTTGGTGGCTCAGGCCGGTGTAGAAATCCCCCTGGACCCCACCCTGTCTGAGTACATCGCCGTCTCCAAGGCCATTTATGAAAAAACCGGCATGCGTGATACCTTTATCGTTAGCGGTAATGCCGATATGCTCAGGTTCCGCCTGCGCAGCTATGGCATGAACCTGTACAATGAAGATGCCTCCGCCCTGGGCTTCACCGATACCAAATATGTTGTGGACATGTGGAAAACCATCATGACCGCACAGGCAGAAGGCTACGGCATGCTCCCCGGTGAAGAAACTGCCGCTACCGCCTTTAACTCCCTGGTGACCGATACCTGGGCCCGTTATCAGAACAGCAACGAGCTGCAGGCATACATTGACGCCACCGGTGCTGACCTAGGGATGTTCGCTATTCCCGATCAGGATGATGCCACCACTTCCTGCACTTACTTGAAACCCTCCATGTTCTGGTGCGTATCCGAGCAGAGTGCCAAAAAGGATGCTGCTGTCAAGTTCCTGAACTTCTTCACCAATGATCCCGATTGCTTCGATATCGTCGGCCTCGACCGCGCCATGCCCGTTTCTGGCAAAATGCGCGAGCATGTTGCCGCTTCCTTGAACGAAGTCAGCCAGTCAGTGGCCGATATCGTGAACTACTTCAGCGAGCCGGGCAACGCTTCTCCCTTGATGAACGCTGACCCCGCTGTACATCGTGAGGTATCTGAACTGTTGGATCAGTACACCGAGCAGGTACGCTATGAGCAAATCACTGACCTTGAAGCTGCTGCCGCCCAGTTCGTCACCGAGGCAAACGATATTCTGGCTTCCGCAAAGACTGCACAATAAGCGCACTCCTTAGTAATCTCGTCGCGCCGGAAGGAAGTCGCTCTCCCTCCGGCGCGATATTTCTAGACATCTAACTTTCAGGAAGGAGCGTCGCTATGCACAAGCTGAGTCAAGCATCCAAGCTGAATCATTCGCCGCGCACGCTGATCAGTGTTTTAAACCGGGATAATACGGCGGGATACATCTTTATTCTTCCCTTTATCATCGGCCTGATTGCCTTTACGGTGATCCCCTTCTTTACCTCGCTGTATCTATCTTTTACGGAATATAATATTTTATCTCCTGCCAAGTGGATTGGCTTTGACAATTACAAGAAGATGTTTTTTCAAGACAAGCTGTTTTGGACATCTTTTGGTGTGACCTTCAAGTTTGCGGTGGTCCAGGTGCCTGTCAAGCTTGTTGTATCTCTTCTGGTAGCGTTGGTACTGGCCCGAAATACCAGGGCCATCGGCTTTTTCCGCGCTTCCTTCTACATCCCTTCGCTCATGGGCGGCAGCGTGGCCATTGCGCTTTTGTGGAAGCAGTTGTTTGCTTATAACGGCGTCATCAATCAGGTTTTGAGTCTGATTGGTCTGCCAGGCAACAACAAGTGGCTCGGCGATCCTGATACCGCGCTTGGCGTGTTGATTTCATTGGGCGTGTGGCAGTTTGGCAGTTCCATGCTCATTTTCTTAGCTGCCATTAAAAACATACCCACCAGCTATTACGAAGCAGCTATTGTGGATGGCGCTGGCCCCTTCAAACGCTTTTTCAAAATTACCTTGCCTATGCTGACGCCGATCATTTTCTTTAATCTGATCAATCAGATTATCGGCGCATTCCAGGCGTTTAACTCCAGCTATCTGATTACTGCCGGGAAACCCTTGAATACCACTTTATATTATGGCGTTCATTTATATAACCGAGCCTTCACTCATTATGAAATGGGTTACGGCAGCGCAATGGCCTGGTTTATGTTGCTTGTTATCGCATTCTTTACGGCCCTTGTCTTTCGCTCTTCCAGCGCTTGGGTCTATTACGAATCGGAAGGCAGGTGACCAAAATGATGCAAAGTATTTCGCTTCGCAGAAAAGCCGGCAGCACAGTCTATCATGTGCTAATGTTCTTGTTTAGTCTGCTGATGATATATCCGCTTTTATGGTTAATATCCTCTGCTTTCAAACCCAATGGCGAAATTTTCAGCAATGCAGCGTCGCTTTTGCCAAAGGAATTTACATGGGAGCATTATACAACCGGCTGGAAAGGTTTTGGCGGGTTTACCTTTACGGGCTTTTTCACCAACTCTCTGTTTATAGCCTTAACATCCGCGTTGGGGATGGTGATATCCTCGGCGTTTATCGCCTTCGGATTTGCACGTATCAACTTCAAGGGCCGCGGCTTCTGGTTTGTGATGATGATTGTTACCATGATGCTGCCAGGGCAGGTGATGATGATTCCCCGATTTGTTTTGTTTAATGCCTTTGGGTGGGTAGGTTCGTATCTGCCGATGACGATTACCGCCTTCTTTGGCAGCGGGTTTAACATCTTTTTGATTATGCAGTTTATCCGCGGCATTCCGCGAGACCTTGATGAAGCTGCTAAGATTGATGGATGCAGCTGGTATGGCATATTTGTGCGTATCATGCTGCCGTTGATTATCCCTTCTCTGGTAACGGTGGGCGTGCTCACCTTTATCGGCAGCTGGGAGGATTTTATGGGTGCATTGCTGTATCTGAACAAACCAAAGATGTATACGGTAGCCTACGCGCTGAAAATGTTTAACGACCAGGCGCAAACAGACTATGGCGCGACCTTTGCCATGTCCGTACTATCGCTGATACCGGTCTTGACGCTATTCTTCTTCTTTCAGAAGAACCTGGTCGAGGGCATCAGCATTCAAGGCTTGAAAGGCTAAAGGGATGGAGCGCATAACACAGCAAGCAGGTGTGGGCTGCAATGGTTAAGGCAGTGGTAATACTTTGATGCCAGACAGTGACCGATGGAGGAGGATCAATCATGGAACTTAAGGTTTTCGCCTTTGCCGATGAAGCCAGCCCCATGTTGGATGGCCAAATTGCCGCTATGAAGCGCAATGGCTTGCGGGGCATGGAAATACGCGGGGTGGATGTCGAAAACATCTCCTCCATCTCCATGGCAAAAGCTCGTGAAGTACGCCTTAAACTCGATGATGCAGGGTTGGTGGTGTGGTCTATCGATTCGCCCATCGGCAAGATAGACATTGAAAGGGATGACTTTGGCCGTCATCTGGATACATTGCGCCATACCCTGGAGATTGCGGATGTACTTGGTGTGAAGAATCTGCGTGTGTTCTCTTTCTTTATGCCTATGGGTAAAAATCCAGATAAATATAAACAGGCAGTAATGGACCGAATGGGTGAGATGCTCCGCGAGGCAAAAGACGCCGGCGTGACCCTATGCCACGAAAATGAAAAGGGCATTTATGGAGATAATGCCGGCCGCTGCGCGGAGATTTTGCGGCTTTATCCCGATATCAAGGGCGTGTTTGACCCTGCCAACTTTGTACAGTGCGGACAGGACACTTGGGAAGCTTGGGAACTGTTGAAGCCATATATCAAGTACCTGCATATTAAGGATGCCCTGTCAGATGGAAGTGTGGTTCCTGCGGGCAAGGGTGTTGGACGGATAAAGAAAATATTGGATGCGTACCGTGCCATGGGCGGCAGTGTCGTGACCATCGAGCCGCATCTGAAGGTGTTTTCGGGGCTTGCGGAGTTGGAACGCGACGGGGAACACAGCAATGTGGGGCTGTACAGCTTTGAAAGCAGCGACGCCGCTTTTGATGCCGCATGTGCGGCGTTAAAAAAGGTTATGTAAAATCGGAAATAGATAGCCCGATGGCGTAGAAGCTGTCTTTCCTGATAACAACATCACTTATACGAAATACTACTGACAGTTCTATGCTGGATGAATGATAGTAGCTTTTGGCTTTATGCCTGGAACGAATCTGTTCTAGGCATTTATATTGTTGCAAAATAATAAGCAAAAATATTGAGCTTTTGTACAATCTGGAGTAAAATATCAAATAGGGACCCAGGAAAATGGCAAAGCAGTCGAAAGGCTGTGACGCAAAGCTAAAGGGCCTTCGGCATGAGCCGGTGGCAGCCAGTTACCCAAAGGGAGGAATTTTAATGAGGAATCTTAGTCCCCGGAAATCACTTGTACTTGGTCTTGTGATGGTGCTTCTCCTGTCGATGGTGGTATTGCAGGGAGGTTTTGCTTCCGAATACCTGGTGGCAGGAGAAAGCGTACTTACTCCTTTCACTGGAAGCATATCTTTGGATGTCAATCCAAGCATTGAATTGAAGATGGAAAATGGCGCCGTCACACAAGCTCTGGCCTATAATGATGAGGGGCAAGGCCTTTTGGCAGACACTCCTTTGTCAGGTCTCACGGCAGAGGAAGCTGTGAAGGTTATGACCAAAGCGCTGATTGCAGGCGGTTATCTGGCTCCGGCAGATATATCACCCTATCTGGTGATAACGGTGTCAGGCGGCGGGGCACAGGAAGAGAATGCATCGGAAGCTTTGAAAAGCGCATCCAAACAGACAGCAGAAGAACACGGCGTAGAATTTGAAGTCGAGAGTGCCTTTGTATCGGATGATGTGGCTGCCCAGGCCGCAGCCCTTGGTCTTTCCACTGGCAGATATTTGCTGATGCAGTACATTGCAAAAACGGAAGATATCACACTGGAAGAAGCCATAGCCAAATACGGAACAACAAGAATCGGTGAGCTGATGGATCAATTCGAGGATGCAAAGGAGCTTTTTGACGATGATGGGCTGGTGCTTTCTGACGAGCAGCGCATTGTATTGGAAGCCGCCTTTGAACAGCAAAAGGAAGCAATCAAGGTCGCCGAAAGCACCTTTCATGATGCTTTCAAAGCCCTCAAGAGTACTTATCGAGACAAGGCTCACAGCGCGATCAAGTCTGAGCAGGGTGAGGATAATCAGGCAACCGCAGATGCTTTGAGCCTATTGAAGGAGCAGATGCTCGTGGAATTCCAAGCGGTGCGTTTGTCGTTGGATGAAGCTGTTTCTGCAGCCCGTTCTACATTTATGGAAGCTGTTGCCGCAGCCTTGATCCCAGAGGAAGTGTCCGGACAGTATTATATCTGGCATATGAACAAGGAATTGAACACCGAGGGTGAGCTGAAAGCTTTCCTAAAAACGTTTAACTATAAGGCCAATGGGAAAGACAATGGCCAGGGTCAGACTCCGGGGAAAACCACGGAAAGCCCTGGAAAAGGCGTTGAAAGGAAGGGTAATGGCGATCAGCAGGAAGATAAGGCTGATTCTCAGGGAGATAAGGGCAAAGAAGGTCAGGATAGCAAGGGGCGAAATTCTCAGGATCAAGCTAAAGACCAAAACAAGGGTAAGACTGGCAAAAACGACGGGGAATCTGATAGCATTAGCGGAAAATCAAGCGACAAGGGCAATAATGGTGAATCGGGAAAAGATAAGAAATAGACATGTTCTACCAGGCGGATGTACAGCATCCGCCTGGTGCGTTTTTGCATTCATTAACCATCGCTGGAAAATGGCGAAAGAACTAAAAGATTGCTGAAATATGCGAAATCTTGTACAATATAATAGACAATAGCATAACATAAAGTCTTGTAAAGGGCATAAGCGTTTTCAGATATGTAATGCGTACAATTTCGGCATGAGGAACTTACGCTCATGAAAGCTATTCATCGTGAGATGACGGCTCTGGCAGCATTAACGCACTGGTAGGCAAGGCAATACGTGTTTTCTGACGCACTGCAAGAGGAATAACGGCGTGTTAAGCACGGTGGCTTTGAATATGAGTGCAAGAGAAATTAAGAAAAGCAGCCGGTTGTCGAAATATTACTCTGTAAAGATGTATGCCCAATGACAGCCAGCAGCACAGAAAGTTACGCCAAATTATGGCGGAGTGAGTTCGAATGCGAAAACACCAGAAAAAGCAGGTAGTGGAACTTATCAAGACATTGAACGAGGCATATGCAGAAATTAAGCGTGCATTTTCTCATCACGAATATGCCGCTGTAATGCAATTGCTCTCTGATTGCCAAGAGTTTGTGGTTCATATTGGTAACTTTATAGAGGATGTCGAGGGAGAAGGAACACGAACAGTTGCTCTTTTGGAAGAGTGTCATGAAATGCTGTACCAAATAGGCAGCAAAATTGGGGAAATGCAGCCTGAAGTCGCTTTCATCAAGCCGCTTCGTGAATTATTGATAAAAGTTGAAAGCAGTATACATGCTGAGCTAAAGTCGGACAAGACTGAGGTATTGTTCCTGCCCTATAAGGCGTCCATGTGGGATAGTTTGGCATCCATATGGCAGGCTGCGCAAAACGACCCATCCTGCGATGCTTACGTTGTGCCCATACCTTATTATGATCGCTTGCCCGACGGCGCACTGGGGCAGATGCATTACGAGGGAGATCAATATCCATGTGATGTTCCCATTACCGACTGGAAGAACTACGATATCGAGGCCAGGCACCCGGATATTATTTTCATTCATAATCCTTATGACAGCAGCAATCATGTAACTACCATTCATGCCAGCTTTTACAGCAAGCGGCTGAAGAATTTTACGGATATGCTGGTCTATGTTCCTTACTTTGTTTGCGTGGACGACGTGCCAGAGCATTTGTGCATGAGCGCAGGTGTATTGCATGCCGACAAGGTGATTGTTCAGTCGGAAAAAGTCAGACAGACCTATATCCGTGTCTTTAAGGAGACTGAGAAGGAAAACCATTGTGTTGGCAAATTTGGCGATGCTGAAAATAAGTTTGTTGCTCTTGGTTCTGCAAAGCTTGATAGTATCTATCAATCAAAGCCAGAGGATTTTGTCCTTCCCGTTGAGTGGCAGGATCTTCTTGACAAAGCTCGCGGCGAGCAAAAGAAAATCGTACTGTATAACACCACCGTCGAAGCAATTCTGCGGGGAGGGGAAGCGTGCCTTAATAAAATTCGATGCGTACTTGACACATTTGGTAATAGAAGAGATGTCCTCCTTTGGTGGCGTCCGCATCCGCTAAGTGAGGCAACTTATCAGTCAATGCTTCCTCAATATTTGGCTGAATATCAGCAAATTGTTGCGGAGTATAAGGGTGAAACGCATTCTTCTGAGGTAAACTCCAGACTGGGAATATTTGATGAAACGCCAGATCTACACCGCGCCATCGCTTGGTGTGATGCGTATTATGGAGATTTGAGCAGTGTGGCCGCGCTGTTTCAAGCGTCGGGCAAGCCGGTTGTGCTGCAAGATATGGAGAGGAATTTTGACAACTTATTTCCAAACGGAAAGCTGCCTTTTCTAGGTTGTGCAGAATGGGAAGGGAAAATATGGTTTGTTAGTGCCTATACAAATGGTTTGTTCTGCGCAGACATTGATAGTGGTGAAGCAAAGCTGGTTACGAATCTTCCCAGCAAAAAGACGTTTGGATTTAGATATGGCCAAATACATTTTAGCAATAATAAGCTGTTTATTATACCTTTCAACGAAAGCAATATTCTGATATATGATATAGAAACCTGCACATTAAGTGTAATTGAGTTGCGCAAATCTGATGTAAAAGTGCCAGAATATGCTGTAAAATTCTTTTCATCGGTAAAGTACAAGAATAGTATTTTTTGCTTCCCATTTCACTATCACGCTATTGTTAGAATAGATACAAGAAGTCATGAAGTAGAATACTTGACTGATTTTTTCATAGAACAGAGAAATAAGTTCACATTTGAGGAATTCTCCCTTGGGGTTTTTCGAAAGGGTGGTTGCACGGTTGGTAACTATCAATACATTCCATCGCGAAGTGTAAATGCACTGTATGTGTTGAATATGGAAGATTTCACTGGTGAGTGGGTAAGCGTTGGCATGGATGGAGATGGACTGGCCGACGCAATGGCCATTGATCAAAATATTTGGATTAGAGCGATACGAACAATTGACGGGATGCCCGACAAAACATACTGGATAAAGTTTAACACTGAAAATAAATCATGGTCATACATTCAGATTCCGGGATTGGGAATGCACTCGGGGTTTGCATTGGAGAGAGACGGCATTTTGATGATAGATAACGCTGATGAAGGCTTTGTGAGATACAATACTGCCGACGGCTCATTAAGCTGCGTTAAAATAGACGATAACATAGTCAACGAGAGCTTCAAAAAAAAGCTTGGTGCTTTTTCACAAACGTATAACACAATTCATACCGATATCGGCAGCTATTTTTTGCGCGTATATGATAATCAGTTATACCGAATTGATGATGATTTAAATCTAGCTAGCTACGGAAGTCCGATTCACTATTCCGATGCTATTAATGTACAAAGTTATGGCTCATACTGGATTGATTATACAATGGCAGTATGGGGTTATTTTAAAGACTATCAAGGTTTGCTTGGTGAAACGGACATGGTAAATACCATTGACTTAATTAAGCATTTTTCGAATTACTCTGCCGAAAATAAAAGCAAGAGCAAAAATGACGAAAAAGGCAGCATTGGCGCGGGAATCTATGAGTATGTATCTAAGAAGGTGATATCCTAAGTGGCTAAAATGATATTAATGACCTCTCTTTTTCTACCTAACGATGAAGCGCAAGTGCGTAACCAGCGATGCGCCGTTTTGAGTTGGCTAAAAGCTGGCTTCAGAGTATTATCTCTGAACTCTTCCGGCGAGATTGATGCGCTCACTACGGCTTTTCCAGAGGTGGAATTTGTAAAGGCCAGTCGAACCGCTATGCAGGAATTTGGAAAACCATATGTCTATATTATAGATTTAATGGCGGCGGCAAGTTCGCGCGTAAATGGTGTTTTCGGGATAATCAATTCTGATATTGTTTTGCGTGGTATTTCCAAGCAAATGATATCTGACATAGAAAAGAACGCAACAGATAATTTATTGGTACTTCATAGATATGATATTGATAAAGCTGAAGATGAGTATGGGGGATATTTTCACGCAGGTCTAGATGTTTTCTTTCTGCATACATCACACATCAAATATTATCATGATATGCAGTTTGTTATGGGACGGCCGGTTTGGGATTGGTGGATGGTGTATTCATCTATAAAAGGCGGTATTGAAACGCTAGAAATTAAAAATCCCATCGCTTATCATTTAAAGCATAATCAGCGCTGGTCGCCGGAGGAAAGTACTCGCTTATCCGATTTCGGCAATCGCAATATGGAAGAATTTTTCGATATAGCCTGCGCTCAGTTTTCGGATTTATCCAGGTCCGTTGTATTTGGTGATTTTTCCAATGCCAAGAACGTGGAATTGAAATTGTCTGACGAAGAATTTGCAGATGAAAATGCTATAGCTGCGTTAAGTGGCAAACAGAAGCTTGATGAGGTTCCGATTTCAGTTGGATTGGGCTACATTCATGGTGAAAAAAAGTATCGGGTATGCCAAATCAAAAATAAAAGCTTTGGTATACTCACCAAGTATGTTGACTTTGCAAAAACAGATGTATTCACAAAAATAAAGGACAAAAAGTTTTATTTATACCCATACGGGCGTGCTGGACGAATGCTGCTCGATTGTGTTAAAGCCAATGGTTTATCACCTGTAGGCATTAGCGATAAAGACCCTGCTTTGCACGGCAAATTCACAAAAGGATACAGAATATCACCGCCTGCCGAGATGGTTGATTTTGATTATGTTTTGGTAATAAGCAATTTGTATACCGATGAAATTTGCGCTGAGCTTATCGATTTAGGAATCGAAAAAAACAAGTTGATTGTAATTTGATGGAGATTTATATGGAAAAAATTCTGCTTGCAACCTCAATCGCTCCCTTTGATATTGAAAATCAGCAGCTAGCTGTTCAGTCTTGGATTGAGGCGGGTTTTGATGTGGTATCCTGTAATTCCATTTCGGAAATGGAACGCGTCAGAGAATATTTTCCTAACATACAATTTGTATCGCTTGATAGAGATGCGTCAGCAATAAAGGGAAAGCCGTTGGTATACGTGTATGATGTTTTGAAGACGCTTAAGAAGTACGGGCGAAAAGTCTGCGGTATCATTAACTCCGATATTCATTTGAGGAATATTGACAATGGTTTGTATGATTTCTTATATGGCGAGGCGTCAACCGCTTTGATTTACGCCCACAGGTACGATATAGATAAACTTGGAGACAAAAACGGAACAGAATTTGTTGGTCTTGACTTGTTTCTATTCAACTCTGAAATAATCGATTCCTATGAGGATGATGAGCTTGTGATAGGCGGGGCCGCTTGGGACTATTGGATGGTATTCATAGCCCAGCATTATGGTCATTCCGCAAAATTGCTTCGTAACCCGATAGCTTACCATATAAAACACAGGCAAACATGGAACGATGAAGGCGATTATGACTTAAAGAGAAAAATCGCACATAAATATTTAGGCGAAGCAAGTGCACGCGGAGCGAATCAGATAAATAATTCAGTGCTTGAAAATAAACAAACGGCAATGTTTTTTGATGCTATCTCTGATAAAACCGTATTTGTGCTCTTCAGTAGTGAGGCAGATGAAAAAGCAGTTGACAGCATAAAGCAACAAACGCATAAGAATTTACGGATCGATTTTGGCGAGCAGAAATCTTACGATTTTTCAAGCGTTTCTGAGGACTATGTACTGCTGGCCGATAAAAACCTAACGTACGATGAAAACTTTCTGTCCGTGATGCTGTTTGCATTACAAAGTGCATCGTCGGTTACCTGCCAACTACATCTTGTATCACAAAAATTTGAATCCCATAGTCTGTTTACATTTGACAAAAAAAGCATAGAGAATCTAGACTCAAATACAATTGTCGGATGCACAATATTTGAGACAAAAATGCTTATTGGGAATGACTATAATAAACTGATATCTGCAAAACGGGAGTATATAGATTCAGCTTTAGTTTCAATCGAATACGAATGCTACGCACAAAATCTGATTCATCGGCTGCGAGGCAAGCACATTTTCTTGTATGGCGCCGGCAGAAGCTGCCGGTATCTGCTTAAAGAAATAGACGTGTCGCAAGTAACTATTTGCGGGATTATTGACCGCAATGTACGTTTGCATGGGCAGACCATTGACGGCATACAAATCAGTGGCATCGAACAATTGAAAGCAACCAGCTATGATTTTGTTTTAATTACCGCTTTACGGTTTGACTATGAGATTTACTGCCAACTATCAGAAATGATTCCTGCAGATAAGATCATTCGTCAGTTTTATTTCGGCATTCATAATAAGCTGAACTGCAGAGTAACGAATCTTTACTATAAAGATGTTATACTGATTTCGGATGACAATCTATTGCAGGAGTCAAAGTCCAGCCTAAAGAGTGCTTTTGTCATAGAGTGTATTATGGCATACGATCTGGATGCCGTTAAGTTGGACCTGCTGGAAAGCATTCCTGGCAAAAACATTTTGATTGTAATAAATAGCCCTCAATACGACGAGATTGCGCTTGCACTCAGAAACAGAAACCTTACAGAGTACGAGCATTTTATCCCTTTATATGAACTGCAGGAGGCGAGAAGCTATGCTTAACAGAACGCCGCAAAAGCATGAATTGATTTTCATCGGCGAAAAAAGGTACGCCGAGTCTTTAGGTGCGGTAATAAGTGGAGAATATGTTACTCGCTCGATATACACTCCTAACGATTTAGGTGATCGTGACGTCTGCGAATCAATTTATGGGTCAAGGGGCTTAGCGGATATAATACTTTGTCAAGATGATGCCGATGATCTTTTGCGCAAGAAACTGGAAGCGTATGGGTATGCGCTTGGTGAAAATCTTTTTGCAGGCTCAGACATTGTGGCCAGTTTTGATTATGAGCTATTTGGTGATCGCAAAATACTATGCCTTGATCAAAGCAGTATGGATAGAATCATCGACATTTTCCCACTGCTCAATGGCAATGTTTTACTCAACGAAGATTTGACTGCAGCTTTAAAAGCTACAAACGGCTATTTTGTGGTATTGCCAAACGATAAGTCACAATTGAAATTAGATGCACTTAAGCAAGGGTGTCCTTGTGCGACGATCAAAGAATTGCAAGAGTTGCCCCGCCCTTCAGACATGTTCTATCAGGCAATTCATGCGGAGTGCAGGTCAAACGGTGTTTGTATTAGCCCCTTTCGCACTTTTAGAGTGAGCGAGGGTGGTAAGTTCGATTTATGCATTTCTGCATGGAGTAAGGTTAAGCTGGGGACGATATTTACATCAATCGGCCGAAATGTCTGGAATTCATACATTGCAAAAATATACCGTCTTTCGATCGTTGAGGGAACATATTGCTTTTGCAATACAAAGTTTTGTGCAGAGGGCGAGAACTATTATTTTGACTCAATGCAAAGTTTTAAAGAGAAAGTAAACGACCCCGCTATTGTTGATGCTATTGTTAACAAAAAAGTAAATCTTGAGTATGGCATCAAGTATCTATTCTTAGGGCATGACGCAACTTGTAATTTAAAGTGCGCGCAATGCCGTAAAGAATTCTTTAGGTCGAGTGATGAAGATAACAGTATAAATGCCATTATTTCTGATGAAGTAATTGAACGGTATATGGTGAGTGAACCGACAGTGGCGGTGGCTCATGGCGAATATTTTGTCAGCAAGCATTACCGGAAGATTGTTGAATCGATGTCAAGGTATAAAAATCCGAACTGGGTAGCTATAACAACTAACGGCTTGCTGTTCAACCAGGAAACTTGGGAGAAATTTGACAAACGCCAAAGTTATTATTTTGGCTTTTCAATCGATGCCGCTACCCCAGAGATTTATAGCAAGGTGCGTGGTGGAGATTTTGAAAAAGTTATTGCGAATCTGAGATTTGCCTGCGAATTAAGAAAAAGCGGCGCGATCAATAAGTTGGAGATAGTTTTTGTGGTGTCGGCGCTCAACTACAAAGACATGATTCCATTTATCGAAATAGGCCATTCCATTGGTGTGGATAGAATTCTGTTCTATCGTTTAGGCGATTGGGGAAGCATGGAGTACTTCCCTATGTATGATATAGCAAATCCAGCTCATCCGCTGTACTATGAGCTGCTCGAAATCGTAAACAACCCTGCGTTTAACGCTGCAGATGTCATATTGTGTCGGAACCTGGCTGAGCTAAGGGGCAAAAGCATTCCAACACAAAGGCGAAAAGCTGCAATATACGACGGTAACAAAATAGTCAACCTGCCCTTTGCATTTCCCTTTCATGTTGACTGCATTGTAATGAATGTAGCGCTTGAAGGGTATCAGATCAATGGAAACCACGGAAATGATATATGCTCTCTTACTCAGCTTTATGCGGACTTTAAAGATGCAAGTATAATCATTCGTGATTTGGACAATTCGGTTTTATTAGACAAAGAAGCGCGCGCAATTGGGTTCGGAGATGAGAATATCTTACGTTTAGACAAGGGGAATCGCTATAACCAAAGCTGGTGGGAGTATCACAAGAATGGTGGGAAGGTTACGGTGACAGCGACTGAATACAAATTGTACAGGGCATTCGCACCCAAAATCAACAATAGACAAATCGCTATCTGGGGCGCCGGGAATATTGGAAAGGACGCTTATCGGGTTTTGACTAATTGTGGCAAGAATGTTGACTGCTTTGTCGATAGAAACGCGGCAAATATTCATTTGGATGAGGAATTTGGCGTCTCGGTAATTCCTCCTCAAGAGTTGCCCAGCAACACTTTCGTTGTCGTTGCCGCTGTATACGCCGAAAAGCAAATTGAAAAGGAGCTCAGATCACGCGGCTATACATCAAATGACTATATTTTGTATTACAGCGGGCTAATTAGCGAGAGCACCGCAGTTTTTACCGAAAAAGACAATTTGAACGTGCCTTCATTTGAAGAAAACAACGCGCTTGTGCAAGAAGAATGCTTCAATGAGACCGTTTGCAAATCGTATCCGAATTTTTCACTTACAATGGAGACTTCCGATAAATGTAATTTACGCTGTATAATGTGTAATCCCGATGGTTTTCTGGGAGCATCAGGCAGAACCGAGTTTGATTTTGAACGTATACGTTTTCTTTTAGGCTTGTGCGAGAATTATTGTCTTAATGCCCGTGGCGAGCCGCTGATCGGTGGTTCTTTTTGGCAGGCGTTGGATGAAGCAGATAAGTATGATAATGTAGACCGTTGTAGCGTTCATACCAACGGACTTTTGCTTGACGAGAAAAAAATAGAACGCATCTTGACATCTAAGCTCAAAGAGATTTCATTTTCCATAGATGCGGCAACGCAAAAGATATATCACAATATACGCGGCGCTGAACTTGAAAAGGTTTGGCACAATGTAGAACTGTTAGTATGCAAACGCAAGGAAAGGCGCGGCAGTCATCTGAAAATATATGTAAATATGACCGCAATGCGCGAAAATGTTGAAGATATCCCTGCCTTCGTCGAAAGAGCAGCAAGCATTGGTGTCGATTTGGTATTAATAAGACCGGTGCACTACGATTTAAATTACGATTATTCCGAATTGGTATATGAGCGCGATGGCTTCGTGTATAACTGCGAACAACAAGCGTTAATTCATTACCCAAAGCTGACCACTAAAATGCTAGAAAGTGCGAGAAACATAGCGAAACAAGCAGGCGTACAATTGACATTCAATGGAGCGTTTGTATACGACG
Organism: Bacillota bacterium; assembly: GCA_023398575.1. Taxonomy (GTDB): domain Bacteria; phylum Bacillota; class Clostridia; order Christensenellales; family Aristaeellaceae; genus JAEWAH01. The sequence goes on from JAEWSC010000035.1 coordinate 72,738, forward strand.
CGTTTTCCGATTTTGAGGATTATGAATATCCTATGGAATTGAAAACGTTTCAGGAATCAGTGAAAACACGAAAAGAACGAATCATATCCTATATGAACAAGAGCGGAATAGAGGCCCCAGAAAAAAAAGAACTGAAAATGACCCGAAAGTGCGCCGCGCCTTGGCGAGAAATCAGTATTGGAATGGATGGGCGAGTATCAATGTGCTGCTATTTGGTACATATACCATTCGGCAATATTTTCACAGATGATTTTAGAAGCATTTGGAATTGTCAAACTGCGCAGGATATCCGCCGCGATATGATTCGTGGCGTACTGCCGGAGTTGTGTTCCACCGCGAATTGTCCGTATAAACTAGATGCAATAGCGTCAAATGAGTGAGATTTAAACTTGATAAATGCGAAACTGAGCAGATGCCAGTCCTTGAATCATTTATGGCTTGCTAATTAGCCATGGTCGGGCAGTATATGTATAACAGAATGAAATACATTTCCACCTATAAGGATGAAAGGAAAACCACTATGCCAAACTCGCTAAAAATTGCAACAATAGCAGCATTTACAGGCGGCGGTGCGGGTATGGCGGCGGTACGGTGTCATAACGGTCTGCTTAGATTGAAGCAAAGCAGTCGCCTACTGTCTCAAACCGAGCCAACGGAGATATTGAGTTCATGCCAGATCAAATCATTTTCCGGAATTGATTTATGGAAGCGCTATGTGTGGGAGAATGTGTTTGATTCACAAAAGCAAATAAATAAAACTGCTTCTATTCCGTATCCGGGAACAAGCTACCCCATTCTCCGTCAACTTGGTGATTACGACATTGTTCACCTCCACTGGGTTAGCGGTACGATCTCACCCGAGGGGATACGTTTTCTTGGTGAAAGCGGAGTCCCGCTCGTTTGGACAATACACGACGAAAATCCTTACACCGGATTTTGCCATTATCGTGGAGGGTGCGATGGCTACTTGTATGATTGCGAAAACTGTCCCCAGGCGTTACCGCGATATGCCGGGCTTCCAAAGTTGTTTCTTCACGCAAAAGCGTGCAACATGCCTCCTAACCTGGTTGTTGCGGCACCGTCCAGGTGGATTGCGAAGTGTGCGCGGCAAAGCAAAGTGTTCCAAAATAATCGGGTGGAAGTAATTCCAAATGGTATTGACACCCATATATTTAAACCTTTAGAACGTTCAAAGTTACGTGCAGAACATGGATTTAGCGATAGCGACATGATCATTTTATGCGGGGCAGATTCGCTTGATGATCCCAGAAAGGGTTTTCGCTTTCTTGCCAAAGCAATGGAAAAGGTTACGGCGGTTTTGCCCAACGCGATGCTCGTTACTTTTGGAAAACTTGAGGTGAGCCAAAAAGACTATCCGTTTCGTATTCGCTGTTTGGGTAGGGTTGATGGCGAGAATGAGCTTGCGAAAGTATATTCAATCGCCGATGTTACGGCAATACCATCTACGGAAGACAATTTGCCTAATATAATGCTTGAAAGCATTGCTTGCGGTACGCCGCTTGCCGGGTTTAATGCAGGCGGGATTCCTGATTGTATTCGAGATAATGTCACTGGGTTTCTTGCAGCCAATGGCGATTCCGATGACTTAGCAAATGCTTTGTTAAGGGCAGCCGGTAAAGACTTGAGACGAAGCTGCCGAGATGTTGCTATTGGCGAATATTCGCTTGAGGTTGCGGCTGGAAAGTATGTTAAGCTTTATTCTGAAATAGTCAACAATGAGCGAAGATATTTATGTTTTCCGCTTGTGTCTGAGGCAGTAAATGAGTTTTTTCTTAAGGAGATGCGTTTGATGAGTGATAGCAAGTACGATGTCAATTACGATTTGCATCTGAAATACCCGATACGTGAAAAATATGTTATATTCGGCGCAGGTATGGCAGGACGGGACCTGGCAAGCAAATTACCCTTCAGGGTTGATTCCTATATCGATAATAACGCTCCGAATATCGGTGAGATCGACGGTATTCGCGTTAAGCTTCCCGGCGATATAATTGCTGAAAAGGGCAAGATATTTATCATCGTCGCCACATGGAAATATAGCGCGGAGTTTATGGAGCAGCTGGACAAGCTTGGGTTGGTCCGCGATGTTGATTACGGGGATTTTAGAGAGTATGAAAGCAATTACCCAATAATTAAATCTCTTCGCGTGAACGCAACGTATCGATGCAATTCTCGGTGCCAAATGTGCAAGATATGGGAAAATGGAGAGGGAGCAGATTTACCGCTTGATGACTGGAAAAAGATTGCCCGTGATCCGTTTTTCAAGAATGTAGACAATCTATATATCACTGGTGGAGAAACATCGTTATTGTCTGATTTTCCGCAATACGTTCAAGTCGCGGCTGACTGTTTCACATGTCTGAAAAGCGTTTCAATAGTATTTAACGGGTTGTTGCCTCTAAGAATCGCCGGCATTGTAAAAGAGATAAAGGATATTTGTGCAAAGCGGGCGCTTAACTTGTTTGTGTCCATCAGTATTGATGGCACCGAGAAAATCAATGATAAGCAGCGAGGTATCCCTGGTGGATACAATAAGGCGTTTGAAACCATTGAGCTATTGAAAAACGAGGGCATTGAGCCTATCGTAAGTACAACAATTTCCAAGCTTAATGTATTTGATGTCGAAGGCTTTTTATCTATTTTAAAAAACAAAGATCTGAAAGCATATTTTAAGCCTGCTTTACAGGCAAGATTTTTTAGAAATGAATCTACTTCAAGTGTTTTCGGTTACGATGAGGAAGAAACCTTTCAGTTAAAACTTTTTTTCAGGAAACTTGCTGATTTTTATAAGAATGACAATTTCGCGAGTGCGACTGCCATCAATACTTTCTTTCAATTATGCGGCTATAAAAGACTGTTGTCCTGCGAATTTCGTGACAGGCGCGCGGCATCTTTAACCGAAACAGGTCAACTGAAATTTTGCTGCAGCAAATCAAAAGAAATCGGGGATATCCTTTACAACAGTGCGGCAAATGTGTATCAGCGCGGCGAGGAATACCTTAATTTCCTTAAATATACGATCTGTGAGGAGTGTAATGCTGACGCTTTTGGCGGTGAGAGCGAAGAGATGACCGCCGTCATAAAGGAAGAAGAATATTGGAACGCCTTTTATCATGAACGGCAGTGGGAATCGATTGACGTTGACCTTGCCACTGTTGGCGATATTCACGGGTATTCGGCCGTAAGAACAGCTCTGATTGTAGGGGATTACGGTAGAGAAAACATTTTTGATATAGCTGTTCTCGGTGGGCTTATTCAAAGCATACGTGCTGATTATGATAGAATCATTGTGGCGTCATCAGAACCGTTTGTGACTGAATATCAACTAAAACGCGCAGGCATAGCTGCTGAGGTTATCCCAACAAAAAACGAATCGTTCCATTACGCGGTGTGCTATTCGAAAAAAATGCTTATATGTTCACCTAAGCGCAACCTTTATGTGGATTATGCTGTACATGATGCGAAAAAACGGGGAACGGACATAAAGATAGTTGACAATTTCATGGAATTAGCGAAGCTGTTTCTAAACGGGTATGTGCCTGATTCTGCCGAGTGTTCAGATGTGATTTGCATAACAGATTCAGGCGAGAATGAAACCGCGTTGAAGCTTAAAAAAATTACAGGTGAAAATCCAAGCTCCCCACCAAAAGCTTACGCGTTTAGAAATACGCCCAAACTCGACGGGCGGAATATTCTTTACAACATCAAGGACCAGGTTGACTCTTCGAAGTTTACAGTCTATGATAGAATTTCTGATTTGCCAACGATTGCCGCAGCGATAAAATGCGCTAAAAAAGTGTATGCAATTGGCGAGACTGTCAGAAATTTTGCAAACGCGTTGGGTACAGAGGTGTGTTTATGAATGCTTGGAAAGCAATAGGCAGCCGCAGCTTTGTAGTGTTTGGTACAGGGCATTGGGCAGAATACACAGCAAGGCGGTTTTCCGACAGAATAGACTTTTTTGTAGACAGCAACCCTGCTAAATGGGGCAGCGTTTTCTATGGCAAAGAAGTCAAAAGCCCTGAAGTGTTGCAAAATCGTGAGGATACGTTTATTGTTATTGCTACATCAGATTATTATAATGAAATTGCTGAATATTTACTTGGAATAAATTATGCGTGCAAAGATTTCACAATATTTCTTTCTCTGTTTGATGAAAAGGAGTTTACATCAATATGGCCTGTTCTTGATACTACCATTGATGTATGCCAAATTTGCAATAGCCATTGTACAATGTGTAACATATGGCAAAATAAAGGAAAAAACCTAACGTTGTGCTTTGAAAAGTTTATGGAATATATATCGGATAGATTTTTGCTGAATGCTCGTTCGCTTAATATAACTGGTGGTGAGCCAACGCTTGTCAAAAGTTTGTCCCAGTATATTGACTTGGCACTCAAATCATTGCCAGCACTAGAAAGAGTAATCATTAGTATTAATTGTATCGATGCGAAAAGGACAATTAATGCGATAGACCTCATAAATGCAATGTGTGAGTCCTATGGCGTTTTGTTTCAAGTGAATATTTCTTTGAATGGTGTTGGAAGTGTTCATGATATAACAAGAGGCACACCGGGAAATTTTGATTCAGCAATGAAAGTTTTATATGCGATTCGTGCTTTGAATAAGCACGAGAACATAAATATTGTCGTAAACGCAAGAATTGTAAAAAGTAATGTATATGATATGGAGGAGTTTATTTATTTTCTGCAGAAGGAGAAGTTGTACAATAACGCAATATATCCTGCAGGCATTGTTCCATGGTTTATCGAAAAGCAAGACGCACATGAGTTGGTTTTTGATAGCGACGAGCTGTATCAAATCGATTTATTAGCAATGAAATTACCAATAATGAATAGTAATAACCGTTTTGAGAAAATCTTGCAACTTCACAACTTAATAAAAAGGAAAACAGGCATAGAATTAGCAGATTGCAGACGCGCGGAAGGACATCATTTAACCCTGCTTTGTGATACAAAAAAGCTGTTTTGCATCACATTTTTAACAGCCTTATATGAACAGGAAAGTGCCGCAGGCTTAGGTGGAACATATAAAGATAACTTGGCACTTCTCGGTTACATTAAGCAGGTTGGTTGCTCGAGTTGCACATTTTGCCCGTGCATAGAGCCAAATAGCAAATATTACGAACACGAAAAAAAAGAAGCTTACTGGCATGATTTCTATACGATTTCTGCTTACTATGCACGCTGTGATTTCGTAATTGAAGAGATTGCCAAACCAAAAAGTCAGAATAATGAGCAATACACGATGCTGATTACGGGTTGGTATGGTACGGAAACTGTCGGCGACAAGGCGATCTTGGGGCAGATATTCAGCGAAATTCGAGCGGCTCGCCCCGATGCAAAAATTCAAATTACTTCAATGTATCCGTTTGTGACCGAGAGAACGCTGATTGAGCTTGGCGAGACCGCCGAAATCATTCCCATATACGCTAAGGATGCGCTATATGCGGCGGCACAGGCGGATGAGATTATAATGGGCGGCGGTCCTCTTATGGAAATGGAGTGCCTTGCTATCCCTCTGTGGCTGTTTGACATAGTCAAACGGTCTGGCGGAAAAACAGCAATTCGCGGCTGCGGAGTTGGCCCGATAAAGTCGGCGCAAGGAGAGAAGGCAATCGCAGATTTGCTGAAAATGTCTGACGTAGTATCGATGCGTGACAATGCCAGCAGTACGTTGGCTGAAAAAATGACCGGCAGAACCGACATCGTTATGACAGGCGATCCGGCTGTTGGGTATTTGCAAAGTAAATATGCCAATTTGCCGTTACATAAAGAAACAGGTGTGTTAGCCTGTTTCTTGCGAGAGATAACTGATGAATATTTTATTGGTACAGCTGAGGAGCAAAAAAATCGGCGTGATCAAATCGAAAAATCACTGGCTGATAATATAAAGCAATTGTGCAAGGAAAGGAACCTGCACCCTCGCTTTTGTTCTATGCATAACTTTGTTATCGGCGGAGATGACCGCGATTTCTACTACCGGTTTGTTGACGAACAAGCCTTTGAAAAAGGCAGTTATGATATTGACAACAAGCTGACGGGTATTGACGTTGTGGCAGATGCCATGGCAAATGCAGAGCTGTGCCTGTGTATGCGCTTTCATTCCACATTATTTGCAAATACGCTGGGTGCGGATTATTTGTCCATCGATTACACCAACGGCGGCAAAGTAAAGGGATTCCTTGACGATGTTGGCAAATCAGAACGGTTGGTGACGCTTGAGGAACTACAAAGCGGAGGAGATGTTATCCTCGAGAAAATGCGAAAGATTTATGGCGGATAATGAGTACGGCGCCTAGGGCAAATGGATGCAATTGCAAAAACGATGCCGTTGAGGCGTTGAAGAAAGAACGGAGCAATGCAAATGAACATAGCTATAATACTTGCGGGAGGAATGGGGCTGCGTACATTTAATAATGTGCCAAAGCAATTTCTAACTGTGTTCGATAAACCCATTATCATCTATACGCTGGAAAAATTTCAAAATCACCCGGAGATAGATTATATCATATGTCCTTGTCTTGATGGCTGGCAGGAAACGCTTGCGGCATATGCGAAGCAATATAAAATACCTAAGCTGCAGATGATTGTTCCAGGCGGCGCAACCGGACATGAGTCTATTAACAACGCGCTCAGCGCAATGAAAGGCGAGGACAGCGAAAGTGACATCATTGTTATTCACGATGCTATTCGCCCAGTAGTATCGCCTGAAATAATCAGCGAATGTATTTTGACTGCCAAGAAATTTGGCTCTGGAGTGGCCGCACTTGATTGTCAGGAAACAATCATTCGAACAAATGACGGGATCAGCGGAAATGTGTCCATTGACCGTTCGGAAATAAAGCGCGTTCAGACGCCCCAAGCATACAGATATGAAAAATTGCTGTGGGCATACGCGGAAGGCAAAAAAAGAGGCATAAAAGATTCGGTATACGCAAACACACTTTTTACCGAAATTGGTGAAACAGTGTATTTTTCACTCGGTTCAGAAAAAAACTTCAAGATCACGCACAATGATGATATTGAAATGTTTAGGGCAATTGTTTCAATGGAACAAAATGGAAGGAAAACGGAATGACTGCAGAATATCAGAATTTTCTCTCTAGTTTATGTTGGCTCATTCCACATAGCGTTTGGCAAGAGTTGAATGGGAAAAGTGTATTATACTTTGGTGCCAATGGGGCTATCGGCAAACTGCTTGCTGATTTGCTAATGTACTATAATCATCAATTCAATGGAAACATCATTTTCATTGCTGGCGGCAGAGATGCAGGCCGTTTGAAAACGACATATCGGGAATATACAAATGAAGCTGCATTCAAAATAATGCAGCAAGATGTTACACATGAAATTACAACTGATTATCGGCCGAATTATATGATACATGGGGCAAGCAATACGCATCCGGTTTTATATTCAACAGATCCGATAGGTACAATCACAGCGAATGTCATCGGCACAAAAAATATACTGGATTTTGCTGTGTCCCTTGGGAATTGCCGTGTATTATTCTTATCGTCGGTGGAAGTATACGGAGAAAATCGCGGAGACGTGGAGAATTTTTCCGAGGATTACTGCGGATACATTGACTGCAATACGCTTCGGGCAGGTTATCCTGAGGGTAAGCGCGCAGGTGAATCGCTGATACAAGCATATATTGCCACTAATAACACGGATGCTTTGATACTTCGGCTTGCTCGTGTATATGGATTCACAATGACACAAAGTGATAGCAAAGCGCTCTCTCAGTTTTTGCGCTCGGCAATGATGAATCAAGACATTGTCCTGAAAAGCGCTGGGACTCAGTTATACTCATACTTGTTTATAGCTGATGCTGTAAGTTCCATTCTGCACACATTACTCTTTGGAGAAAAAGGGCAAGCCTACAACGCCGCAAGCGATCACTCCGAAATCACGCTTAAGGATTTAGCGAGATTAATTGCCGATGAAGCCAAAGTAAACGTTGTATACCAGTCTGCGGATAGCATAGAAAAAAAAGGCTATTCAACAGCAACGAAAGCGCTGCTTGATACGACGAAAATAAAGCAAACTGGTTGGGAAAGCCATTTTGATATACACCGCGGAATAAACATTACGCTCAAATTACTTAGAGGAGTATAGCCATGATGAATATTTCTGAGATACCCTTTTTGCGGCAGAGCTACTATGATGCAATCAGCGATTACGACAACTCAGTCAATGATGCTAAATCGACAAAATGGGATTGGATCGTAATAAGCGCAAGTAATTCTGTTCAAGCTGAATATATTAATCTGCAAATTGATAGGCGCAAAAGGGAAAAGGCTTTACCAAGCGGCACTAAATTTGCGGTTGTGCCTGATATCGAGGGCAAACGAATCGGCTCAGGCGGCGCAACCTTGAATATACTAAAGAATATTAAAGAATGTGAAAATACCGATTTCACAAAGCTCAAAATACTTGTGTTACATTCAGGCGGCGACAGCAAACGCATACCGCAGTATTCGGTATGCGGCAAGTTATTTGCGCCGATCCCGCGCCGCTTGCCTACCGGCAAGGTATCAACCATTTTCGATGAGCTTCTTGTTGCTTTTTCACCTATTCCGTCGAGGATTAAGTCTGGAATGTTAACAATGTCTGGGGATACCCTTATGCTATTTAATCCTGTGCAGATTGATACACAATTTTGTGATGCAGCTGGATTATCCATCAAAACAAGTATTGCAGTAGGGAAGGAACATGGCGTCTTCGTTGCTGACAACGATGGTATTATGACAGACTTCTTACATAAAGTATCGGAGGAGCGGCTGCGCAAAGACGGCGCTGTTGATACTTTTGATAAAGTCAATGTAGATACCGGGTGCATTTGGTTCTGTGGCGAAGTTGTAAACGCTCTATGGGAATTAATCTCCTGTGACAATATACTTGATGAAGGCTTATTCCATGCATTTGTCAACGATAAAGCACGGCTTAGCTTTTACGCAGACTTTGTTTCGCCGATGGCGAAAAATATCACCGAAGAGATGTATTTTCAAGTTGATGCGGAGAACAGCATCAACGGCGCATTGCTCCAGTGCCGCAAATCCATATGGAATAAACTGTCTCGCTACAAATTTGGTGTTGTAAAACTGCATCCTGCAAGATATGCGCATTTTGGTACAACAAAGGAATTTTTCGGTTTGCTTTCAAACGAAAAAAGCGAATTCTGGGGATTGGGCTGGGAGCGCGGAATTGACTGCAATATTGATTTAGGAACAACGCAAACTGCTATCAATACGTATATTGACGACGGTGTACAGCTACCTCACACATTTTACGCTGAAAACAGCGTTATAGTGGGGAATGCAATGATCGGCGAACATTCGGTGTTGTCTTCTGTAACGATACAGGATTGTGTCGTTCCGGCCAGAACCGTTTTAAGCTGTATAAAGCTAAAAAACGGAAAATTTGTATGCCGAATATTCGGAATTGACGATAATCCCAAGAGCTCGGTAAATACTCGTTTCTTAAACGGCACTGTAGCTGATTTGGGCGTATCAGCAGCGACAATATGGGATGTGGAGATATTCGCGGAAGAAGCAACGGCACATCAAGCGGTAGATGCGGCTCTGGTCTTATATAGAATCATGGGGGGAAGCGCAACAAAAGAAGAGAAGCATAAATGGGAGCGTTCTATTCGATACAGCTTTAATACAAGTTTTAATGAAGCAGAAACAGGCGCGATGGACGATTGGCGTGAAAATGTAGAGCATATGGTTCGAACAGATATTTTTATTAAAATGCTTTCGAAAGGCATCGCTCTTGGCCGAGCGCTTGATTCGCTTGAATACAAGGGAAATTCAGCGGAAGAGACAGTCATCCTGTTCAAAAAGGCAAAATCAGCAGAATTTCCGTTAAACATGCGTCTATATCATGCGCTATCCGCAATTGCAAAATTCCATAAAGCGAAGGTTTGCGGATTAACCTATGAACAACTTGATGATTTGGCATACGAAACAGTAAAAAACGAAATTTGCATTGACGTGTTCGCAAAGTATTCCTGTGACTCGAAAGGATTTGTAAAAACCAATGTTACGGTTCAATTGCCCGTTCGCGTCAACTTTTGCGGCAGTCCTACAGATGCCGCACCATACTGTCTTGAACACGGTGGAACCATGTTTGACGGCGCGTTATTATTGAACGGAAAGATGCCGATCAAGGCGAATGTTACCCGGCTGGAAAAGCGAGAGATTGTACTGGAAAGCGTAGATTGCGGATGTAAAAAGACGTTTGCAAATATATCTGAGGTTAGCAATTGCGGCGACCCCCATGACCAGTTCGCGCTTCATAAGGCTGTACTTGTTGCCACGGGAGTTACTTACATATTAGAACAGGTTGATTGCGGTTTATCGTTGACAACGTACGCTGATATACCGAAAGGATCAGGTCTTGGTACAAGTAGTATTGTGGCAGCGGCTTGTATAAAAGCCATAAATGAAGCGTTTGGGTTACCAAACGATTTTGATAGAATTGTTGCTCAAGTTTTTGCGGCGGAGCAATTGATGAATACCGGCGGCGGTTGGCAAGATCAAGTTGGTGGATTAACCAACGGCTTAAAGCTTATGAGAAGCCGTCCGGGTATTACCCAGTCTATAAGGGTCGACAATGCTGAGCTGTCGGAGCAAACAAAAAATGAGTTGAAGGACAGGTTTGCGCTGATTTATTCCGGGCAGCGCCGGCTAGCGCGAAACGTACTCCGAGAAGAACTCAATCGTTGTATCGAAAATGATGAAAACACGCTTACTGCGATGGAAAGGATCCGTCAAATTTGTGTTCTGATGAAGTTTGAGCTTGAGCGCGGTGATGTCACAAAATTCGCAGGATATGTTACAGAGCAATTTGAGTTGGTAAAAACCATCGACAGTGGCGCATCAAACGCCTATATCGAATTCATATTTGAGTCCTGCTCTGATTTAATTGATGGAAAGTCAATTTGCGGCGCGGGTGGCGGTGGTTTTCTGCAAGTGATTCTAAAGCCAAAGGCTTCAAAAGAAATGCTTATAAGGCGTATTCATGACATATTTGGTGATAGCGGAGTCAAGGTATGGGAGAGCGAATTGATATGAGCAACATGGAGGTTATTCTCAATTCCGCCCATCAAGTGTTTTCTAAGGAAATAGAAGCCCTAATAAGCGTGAAAGATGCGCTTGGCGAAGTTTTTATTAATATTGTTATGGAAATACGCAAGTGTAAAGGGAAGGTCATTATTACGGGAATGGGTAAAAGCGGTCATATTGCGCGTAAGATTTCTGCTTCTCTTTCCAGTTTAGGAACTTGCTCAGTATTCGTTCATCCAGGCGAGGCCATGCACGGTGATTTGGGAGCAATTCAAAAACAGGATGTGGTAATTGCAATCAGTCACAGCGGCGAAAGTGCCGAAATAGTAAAAATAATACCGGGAATAAACCAAATTGGTGCGGTATTGATCGGAATTACCGGAAATCCATCCTCAACGCTAGCTAAACACGCAAAGATATGCCAGATTTTCCCTGAAATGAAGGAGGCTTGTCACCTTGGTCTTGCCCCGTCTTGCTCCACAACCTCAGCATTGGTATATGGTGATGCGCTTGCGATAGTTATTGCGGAATTGAACAATTTTGAAAGAAATGATTTCAAGGTCTTTCATCCAGCCGGTGCATTAGGCAACAACTTGACGGTTAGAGTTACCGATTGTATGCAGCGCGTTTCGTCGGAACATATATTAACCGGCGAATCCACGTTGAATGACGTGATAAAATCACTTTGTGCACTAAAATCAGATATACTGCCAGTTTGCGTCGACAGCATTTTTCACGGAGTCGTATATGCACAGAACGTTTCTCTGAAAGCAAGTATCTCCGAGATCATTAAGAAAGAAACCCGTTATATAAACGCCGATGAAATGGCGGTCGATGCTCTGAGAGAGCTTAATGAATGGGGGATTGATACGGCGGTAGTACTGCGCGATCATACACCAGTTGGGATCGTAAACAGAGAGAATATTTTATTAAGAGGCGTCGTGTTATGAATTTTGCCGGTTATGATATAAAGGCTCTTGCTCTTGATCTAGACGGTACGCTGACAAATGAAAAAAAAGAGATAACCGCCCGCACGAAACAAGCCGTATCAAGGGCGATTGACAGTGGAATAGCAATTATTCTTGCGTCCGGCCGTCCGGTTCTTGGAATAAGAGCAGTTGCTGAAGCTTTGGATTTATATAGCAAAGGCGGATATATACTTGCCTATAATGGCGGAGAGATCATCGATTGTAAGAGAAACTCGGTTATATTCAGCCAGACTCTTCCAATTGAGTTATACTCAGATATTGTGAGAGTGGGCCGTGAATTTGGCGTACATGCGCTCACTTATGACAAAAAAGGGGTTATTGCAGAAAGTGCTGATGCGCCATACGTTATTAAGGAAGCGTTCAATAACGGTATCGAGATCACAACAGTAGAAGATTTGTCTTTGGTACTTTCTGACCCCGTAGTAAAGTTTATGATTGTCGGTGATCCTATAAAAATATCCAATGCGCTTGATTACCTAAAACGAAAATTCTCTGGTAAAGCCAATGTGTTTTTGTCTGAACCGTATTTTATGGAAATAACCGCTATTGGCATAGAAAAAGCAAAAGCGTTGACGAGAATGATTGAGCACTTAAAAATTGATCAAACCCAACTTGCAGCTTGCGGTGACGGCTTGAACGACTTATCTATGCTTGAATATGCAGGATTGTCCGTAGCTATGGCAAATGCCTATGAACAGGTGAAGCTCGCGGCTGATTATATTACATTATCTAACAAGGATGATGGCGTAGCCGATTTTATCGAAAAATTGCTCACAGAGAGGAAATAGATCCTCATAATGCTAGGATTACTGCAAAGCCCGACACACATCGCAGATGTTGGGCAATATTGATTGTCCTGTTTACCGGTGACACTGTATTTCCAGACATAGAAACTAGCACCAGTGTTCCATCGTTCTCCCCTTCACCTGCGCTAGGCCTACAGATCTAACCCAAATCTCTTTCAAAAATACGCTGGGACTCATCATATAGATCCGTTTGCGAAAATCTGCTATCAGGGAATAAAGAAAAGGTTTGTTAGGGTGTAACTACTTTCTGCGATGTTGGGCAGTTTGATGTTTTATAATTGTCAACAAGAAAGGTCGATCGCATGCGCCGGCTGATTGCAGGAAAATCCGTATTTGTCATGTTATTAGCCATTTTCTTGGTGGTCATGATTCCCATGTATGTGCTTGGCTTTGGTATATACAGCTGGGGCCATGGTATGGCCAGGCAGGAGATTGTCAACTCCCTGAATGCTACCACCTCGTTTTATGTTAAAACACTGGAAGCGGAGATCCAGCGCATCGTGACATTGCAGTACGAATGCCTGAATGACGAAAACGTGTTTTACTATGTCAACGCATACAGTATTATGTCCCAGTTTCAACGAGTCAGTTCACTCCTGGCGCTGCAGCACCGCTTAAGCGTGATGAAAAACAGCTCTCAGTACATTAAAGATGTGAACCTGTATCTGCCAAGAAGCGGAAAGATGATTTCGGCCCAGGGTGGCGTGGATAACCTGACGGATGAGTGGAGGCCTATCCTGGTTGCCGAAGCGGATGCTTCCGCTGCACGTATCACCTATGTTGAAGACCGTCTGTATCTTGCGGCGGCATATCCCATCATCCCAGCCGATCCTGAAGCAACACCATTGTACATATTGATCATTGAACTATCCACCGCCGATATACAAAAATTCTTGATGTCCTTCAATCTATACAAGGATGGAGGGACGTTGCTTATCAACACGGACCAGGAGTACAGCCTGCAAAGCAATGCCGCAAAGGATATGGCAGAGTACATGCGGCAAAATCGGCAGACTACCCAAAGCATTCATACCGGTGGGGAGGCGGCTATCACACATAACGGAAAAAACTATCTGGTGGTAGGCGCATCCTCTCAATTCCTCAATATGGAGATGTTTACCTATATACCTGAATCACAGGTATACCAAGGTATATGGCGGTATCAAAGGCTGTTTTTTATCTTCTCTGCGGTGGCGTTGGTGGTGGTCATCGTCTTTTCCTATTCCAGTTACGCGCTGATTAAAAAACCTATGAACAGGCTGGTGCGCTCGCTTCGAAAAGTGAAAACGGGCGATCTGTCCACTCGCATTGAGCACAAATCCAGCGATGAGTTCGCTTATCTGTATGATTCGTTTAACGGCATGGCTGAGGCGCTGCAAAATTTGTTTGAAATGAACTACAAGCAGCAGCTATTGACCCAGCGGGCGGAGCTGCGGCAGTTGCAGGCGCAAATCAATCCCCACTTTTTGCATAACAGCTTTTTCACCCTTTATCGCATGGCCAAGGATGAAGATTATGAAAACATATCGGTCTTTTTAACCTACCTTTCAGATTATTACCGCTTTATCACCCGCAATGCCCAGCTGGACGTAAAGCTGATAAACGAGGTCACACACGCTTATAACTATGCACGCATTCAGCAAGTGCGCTTTGCAAGGCGAATTAAAATGACTTTGGAAGATCTGCCGGAGGAATGCGCGCAAATCATGGTGCCACGGTTGATTCTACAACCGGTTTTGGAAAACGCCTTTGAGCACGGGTTGAAGGATGTGGCGGAGAACGGGCAGGTCAGCGTGTCATACAAACGAACGTCGGATGCTCTAATCATCATCGTGGAAAATAATGGCGCGGCCCTTTCAGACGAGGAATTAAAGGATATGAACCGGCGGCTTGATGAAACGGATGACCTGCAGGAATGCACGGGGATTATCAACATTCACCGGCGGCTCCGGCTGAAGTTCGGGCAAGGCAGCGGTCTTGAGGTCAGCCATGGCGGCATGGGCGGGCTCAGGGTGGATATTGTTCTGCGCATGCCATTTGCCGATATGGATAAGACAGAAAATATCTCTTGATATAGCGGGGAGCAAGTCATGTATCGATTAATGGTTGTAGATGATGAATCCTTTATTACCGATTCTCTGGCTAACATGCTGGAGACGGCCATGGCGGAAGCGATGGATGTATACAAAGCCTACTCCGCTTTTGAAGCGCTGGAATATCTGGAGCGTACCAGCTTTGACATTATGGTGTTGGATATACAAATGCCAGGTATGTCAGGCATCGAACTTTTAAAAAGGATCAATGCTCAGTGGCCTTCCTGCCGTGTAGTATTTTTAAGTGGCCATGATGAATTTGAATACGCTTATCAGGCGATGCAATACCATGCCGTCCGCTATGTGCTCAAAAATGAAGGCGATGAGGTGCTGTTGGACGCCATCCGCCAATGTATTGCCGATATTGAGCGGGATGAGCTGAGCGATACGTTGCTCAAAAGAGCAGACGAGCAGATGCGTATGTGCATGCCTATCCTGCGCCGGGAGTTTTTGCACAGCCTGATAACCAAAGAGATGATTCCTGTTGAGGATAGAATTTGGCAGTTGAAAAAGCACGGTGCGTCCCTTGGCGGTTCGGAGCCTGTGCTTTTGCTGGCGGCGAGAAGGGATGACAGGCGACTGGACGATCTTTCCACCCAGATAGATATTGTTGTCCAGGCGAAACTCGCTCATGCCATACGGTGTGAGCTCTGCTGCGCCGATTCCGGTTTCTTGCTTTGGCTGATGCAGCCGGTCGAGGGCGTCAGCATGGATCGGGCGGGGATACTGATCCGCGGCATGGCGGAGGCAATCCAGCGTACTTTATTGCAAACGCTTGAGGCATCTATCTCCTTTGTATTTGACGCCCATCCCTGTGGGTGGGATGGGCTTCGTGAAAGGAGCGAATCGCTGCGCCATGCTGTGGAATGCCTGCTGGAAAGGCGCAGCAGTATGGCGTTTGTAGATGTTGAGTTCTTTGAATCCAGCGGCCTATCCAGAAAAAAAGGCATGCTGGACAAGTTGATGTTCGCGCAGTTCAAGGAAGCGCTGAACAATATTTCCTGGGCTATGGCCAATGGAGATACGGCACGATTTGAGTCGATGACCTCTGCCTTTCAAAAATCACTTGAGCCACACATGGACGGAGATGATCTGTATGTGCTGGGAATAATGAACCATATGGATTCTCTGCTGATGGCATTCATTATTGATCATGACTTAAAAGCGCAAATCACGGAAGATTCCCTGTTTCATGCGCTGCTCAGCGGACAGGCAGCGCTTTCTGACAAGCGCATGCGCATGGGGCAGTTTGCCTACTTGGGCAAGCGGTTGATGGAGATATGGCTCAAAGAGCAAATGGATAAGAGCGATGCCTTTGTTCACAATTTGCACAGATATATTCAAATGCATCTGGAGGATGATTTGTCGCTGGTGGCCCTATCAGAAAAGGTGTATTTGAATCCTTCTTACCTTTCCAGGCGCTACAAGGAGCTGACAGGCAAGAATATTACGGATACCATTACCGAGGCCCGCATGAACCGTGCCACTCAGCTATTAGAGGATGAACGGTACAAAATCCGCAGCATCGCGGAAATGATTGGCTTTGCTTCCGCTGCACATTTTTCGCGTGTATTCAAAAGGTACTCCGGGATGACGCCCCAGCAATACCGGGAAAAATTGCAGGGATAACGTGAGGTCCTATTTCATTACATCAATGTTACCTATACAAAAGCCGCTGTGAAAGGCGGCTTTCGTTGTCGGTTGGATTTTTTGATGACAGGGACTGCTTGTACAATTTGGGAGAAAGAAAACCATATCCATATGCAAATGGTAAAAAACGAGCAAGGATAGTAGAAATTATACAATAGGCAAAGTGCATTTTGATAGGTTATACTGAATTCATCCAATTCTGGGACAAATAAATAGGAGGGTTTGTATGAAAAAGACTCAAAGACCCATGGCAGTGTTGGTTGCTGCCATCCTACTGGCCAGCATGATGTTTGCTGCCACAGCATTTGCATCCGAGGCGGATCCCTTTGGTAAGTACGAAACGCCCATTGAGATCACCACGGTCAAGAACCTGGGCTCCGGTGCTTTGGAATTTCCGCAGGGTGACTCCATCGAAAACAATGTGTGGACCCGTAAGTACGAGGAAGACCTAGGCATCAAGATGCGCTTTTTGTGGACCACCAATGAGCAGCAGTACACCCAGAAGGTGAACATTGCCATCACTTCCAACGAACTGCCGGATGTCATGGCGGTTTCCAATACCCAGATGAAGATGATGTACGAAAATGGCCAGTTGATGGACTTGACAGAACTTTTGCCCAAGTACGCCGCCCCCTACACCTGGGATATCCTCAATTCCGACGGTGGCGTAGGTCTGAAATCCGCCACCTTTGATGGAAAGCTCTATGCCATTCCCCAGGTCAGCGCAGGCCTTATGTCCGCCAAGGTACTGTGGATCCGCACCGACTGGCTGGATAAGCTGGGGCTGAAGATTCCCACAACGGTGGAACAGTTCCAGGCTGTTGCTGATGCTTTCACCAATAAGGACCCCGACGGCAACGGTGTGAAGGATACCTTCGGCCTTGCCTTTCACAAGGACTTGTTCGGCGTGGGCTATGCCTGCCTCGAAGGTTTCTTTAATGCCTATGGCGCTTATCCCAACATTTGGGTAAACAATGGCGACAGCCTTTCTTATGGCAGTGTACTGCCCGAAATGAAGACGGCTTTAGGCGCGCTGCGCGACATGAATGCCAAAGGCCAGATCGATCCGGAATTTGGCGTCAAGGATTCCAACAAGGTGAATGAAGATGTTGGCACCGGCCGCTTCGGAATGATGTTTGGCGACTTCTGGAATGCAGCCTGGATCAACTCCGTCAAGGTTGCCAACCCCACCATGGAATGGGTACCTGTCGCTATTCCTAGCTTAAGTGACGTATCCGCCAAGGCTCAGATTCCCTTTGGCACCAGCCTGTATTATGTGGTCAGCGCCAACTGCAAAAATCCTGAAGCGGTTGTGAAGCTGCTCAACATTCAGTTGGAAAAGAGCTATGGAGAAACGGCTGAACCCACTGTATACAATATCACCCCCGATGGCTATGGCCCCTATGCCTATACGGTCGTATCCGTAGAACCGCCGATGAAGAACTTCACAGCAGCCCAGAAGGTTACCGCCGCCATTGAATCAGGTGACACCTCCATGCTCAATACCGAAGAAAAGAACTACTATGACATGTGCATGCTCAGTCTTGGCGGCGACCACAGTAACAACAACTGGCACCAGTTGAAGATGTTTGGACCCTTAGGATCGCTCACTGTACAGAAAAAGTATTGGGACGAAGGCAACATTATGCGCGATGCCTTCTACGGCGCCTCCACACAGACCATGACCGAAAAGCTTTCTACACTGCAAAAGCAGCAACTGACCGACTTTACTTCCATCATCCTTGGCGCACCTCTGGATGACTTTGATACCTTTGTTACCAACTGGGGTAACCTGGGCGGCACGCAAATGACAGAAGAAGTCAATACCTGGTTTGCACAGCAGAAGTAATACTAGGTAAGATTCACTACTTGCGTTCTGGGCGGGGAGTGTATTGCTCCCCGCCTGGGATGCTTTAGGTATCGAAACAGCGTTGCAGCATAATGACTTATTAGTATGAGCAGCGCAATCGGCAACCGCCGGGATAACGGAGGCGCTATGAATAAAAAAATTCTTCGGAATCTGCCGCTGCATATTATGCTGCTGCCGGCTGTGATCCTGCTTTTGATCTATAACTATATCCCCATGGCGGGTAATGTAATGGCTTTTCAGAAATTCAATCCCGTCAAAGGGTTCTTTCAATCCGACTGGGTTGGTTTCAAGAATTTTAGTTATGTGTTGGCCATGCCGGACACGTTTCAAGTTTTATGGAATACCTTTTATATCGCTATCATGAAAATGACAGCCGGCATTCTAGTGCCTGTTTTTATCGCATTGCTGTTAAATGAAGTACGTTCTCAAAGGTACAAAAGAACATTGCAGACCATTGTGTATTTTCCGCACTTCCTAAGCTGGGTCATCCTATCAGGGATTCTGATTGATGTATTATCTCCTTCTAAGGGGATTGTAGGTCAAATCTTTACTTCTATGGGGTTAAAACCTATCTTTTTTCTGGGGGACCCGAAATGGTTTCCCTACACGCTGGTGATTACGGAAACATGGAAGGAATTTGGCTTTGGTACAATTGTATATCTCGCCGCGCTGACCGGCATTGATCCTACGCTATATGAAGCGTCCATGATTGATGGTGCAAACCGTTGGAAGCAGGTAAAGCATATCACCATTCCCGGTATCATGCCCATAGTGGTATTGATGATGATTTTGAGCATGGGTAATATTTTGAATGCAGGTTTTGACCCGGTATACAATCTGTACAGCCCACAGGTATATAAAACGGGCGATATCCTGGATACGCTGGTGTACAGAATCGGGCTTTTGGATTTCCAATACGGTGTGGCAACGGCAGTTGGTCTGTTTAAATCACTTGTTTCCTTTACAATGCTTGCCATTTCCTATGCCTTGGCCTACAGGTATACCGATTACAGGGTGTTTTGAAAGGAGGCCGAAGCAATGCGAAAAAAAACATTGGGCTCACGGGTTTTCAGCATATGCAATTACCTGTTTCTAACCCTTATCGCCTTCACCTGCCTTTTACCAATGCTCAATCAATTGGCGATATCCTTTAGTTCCAGTGGAGCGGTGGCTATGGGCAAGGTCAGTATCTGGCCGGTGGAGTTTACATTCAAATCGTATCAATATATGGCCGAAAAGCCTCAGTTCTTTTCTTCGGTTCTTATATCCCTGCAGCGGCTGCTGCTGGCGGTACCGCTGAGCATGCTGGTGTCTATACTGGCTGCTTATCCTCTATCCAGACAGGACAGCGAGTTTAAAGCCCGAAAGTACTACATCTGGTATTTTGTCGTGCCTATGCTGTTTTCCGGTGGGTTAATACCAACCTACATGATTGTTAGATATACGGGACTTATCGATTCCATAGGTGCTTTGGTGCTACCGTATCTTGTGAATGTGTTCAATGTGATTTTGATGATGAACTTCTTCCGATCTATTCCCAAGGAGTTGGAAGAAGCGGCACTGATGGATGGCGCGGGACACGTGCGGGTGCTCGTCTCCATTGTTTTGCCGGTATCAACGCCCGTATTAGCAACCGTAGCACTATTTTTTATTGTAAACCACTGGAACTCCTGGTTCGACGGTCTCATTTATATGAACAATCCTGAAAAATACCCGCTGCAGACCTATTTGCAATCAATGGTCATCTCCAGGGACTTGATGGTCATGGAATCCTTGCGCGATGTGCGCAACATTCCCGATATCTCCGACCGCACGGGCAAAGCTGCACAGATTTTCCTTGCTGCACTGCCGGTGCTGATCGTGTATCCCTTCTTACAGAGGTATTTCACAGCAGGCATTGTAATGGGCAGCGTCAAGGGCTGATTCATTTATAAAGGAGATTCAGATAATGTGGCAGATTGATTCCCCCAGTCAAAAGATCAGTGTATCCGTCTGGCAGGACGCGGAGGGCGGGCTTTTTTATCACGTAGCAAACCAGGGTCAAATTGTAGTTGAAGAAAGCCGCCTTGGCATATGTACCAGCATTGGAGATTTCACAAAACGACTTGTGTTTGATTGTAAGGCAAGTGTGTCCATTCGTGAAAGTTATTCGCTGCCGGCAGGGAAAAAGGCCTTCTATGAGAACAACGCCGAAGAAATGATGCTCACCTTCCATTTGGGGAATATGCCTTTTGTTCTGCGTGTCAGGGCATATGACGAAGGTGCTGCCTTCCGTTATGAAATACCCCATGGTGAAGATGCTGACCTGATGGTCAATTCTGAGATGACTGAGTTTCGCTTCCCGGAGTCAATGGATAAGCTTTGGTTACAGGACTGGATTAAGACATATGAAGGCCCCTATAACCTGCATACCTGGCTTGACTCCTTACAGGGTCAACCCTATGGCATGCCCAGCCTTTTTTATGCAAGCACAGTCGGCACGTGGATGCTGGTCAATGAAGCCAACATCTTAAACACACATGGCAGCTACTGCTCTTGTCATCTGGTGGGCACAGGTCCAAGGACCATGGCCATTACCTTTGCACCAGAAGAGATGGGAAAGCCCATTTCGACGAAGCTGCCATTTTCATCTCCCTGGCGCTGTATTACCGTGGCGGACAGCCTGGACGCGCTATTGAACACCACGCTCAACTACAATGTCAATCCACCTTCAGTCATAAAAGATGAATCCTGGATCCGGCCTGGGCGCTCCTTATGGGCTTGGTGGGAGTATGAAAATGGCGCTCAGCTATACAGCGAATCAAAGGCTTATGTGGATTTTGCTGCGGCCATGGGCTTTGAGGCTGTTACATTGGATTGCGCCTGGGACCTAAGCTGGCTAAAGGAATTTTGCGATTACGCCCATTCTAAAAGCGTGAAGGTGTGGGTTTGGACGGGGATGCAGCGCATCGACACCATAGAAAAGGCGCTGGCTCATATCCCGCTATGGGCAAACCTTGGCGTAGACGGGCTGAAGGTAGATTTTTTTGAGAACGACTCATGTCATACCATGGCACAGTATCATATGATTGCCGACCTGATGATCAAATATAAGCTTATGATCAACTTCCACGGTGCCACCAAGCCTATGGGGGAAGGGCGTACCTGGCCCAACTTCCTGACCTCCGAAGGCATATTGGGTCTGGAGCACTATAAATGGAGCAACATGCCAAATGCGTTGCACAACTGCACAGTGCCATTTACAAGAAATGTAGCCGGGCCAATGGATTATACACCGGTGGGCTTGTCCAATGCAAACCGCAACACCACACCTGCCCATCAATTGGCCTTGCCGGTAGTGTTTGAGTCGGGCGCCTCTCATTATTCCATGTCTTTGTATTATTTGGAAGCCTGGGCGGGTACGGCGTTTTTGCGCCGAACCAAAGCGAGGTACGATGGCTTGAAGGTGCTTTCCGGATATCCAGGCGACCATGCTGCCATCCTTCGCTATCAGGGTGAAGAGTGGTTTATTGGCGTGATCACTGTGAACAAACAAAAACTTGTACTGAACATGAACTTCTTGCCAGAGGGGGAATTTGAGGCGGAAATCTATGAGGATGATGATAAAGGAGAAATGCTCATAACTCGTCGGATGAAGCTGTCGTGTCAGGATACACTGCCGCTGAATCTGCTATCTGCGGGGGGGGCCGCCATATATATCGCCAGAAAGATCGGCGAACCGCCAGAGGGCATCCGCTCCGGCTATATGAGCGGCAGATTTGTGGAATATCCAGCCAGTCAGGCCAGATTACTGCATGGCAGTGAACCTATTCGCTGGAACCAGGAGTTTTTAGGGCTGCAGTTAAATGGCGCTGCGTCGTTTCGAATCAGCGTGACAGAAACAAAACGCTATACCCTGCGCTTTTTCTATGCATCGGAAGGCGTGTGGGAACTAGAGGCCACACATGGGCAGCACATAGCCCAGGAGCGGATGGTATCGAGTTCAGGCAACAGAACGTTTATCACCCATGAACTTTCCATGGTATTGGTAAAGGGTGAATGCAATTTGTTGATTAGCCGTCTTTCAGGCGCCATCCCTGCCATAGTAAAGCTGCTTGTCATTGACAACGATCCGCCTGAAGTGTTAACGCTTCATGCAGACCAGGCAAGATTAACAGGTGAAGCGGAGCTAATTACCGCCGAAACTGGAGTATATGAAGCCGTTGGCCTGGGCTTTGGGAGTGAGATGATTTTCGAAAATATCGTATTGCCGGAGACGGGTAAGTATATCGTAAGGGTCGATTACTGCGGCGGCGATAGCCGTGATATCACCATTGAGGCCAATGACTGCCATACCGTGCATACTTATCTGCATTCAACTGCAGGGTGGGGATTTCCGGTGTGGAATAAGCCTGAGGGTAAGGAAATATTGATTCCCCTTCATAATGGGCCCAATACCCTACGTCTGTACAATAAGAATGGGCCAATGTCACATATCCGGGGTATCGCCATCATTCCTGACAGATAAGCTTGGACGGGAAATGGTATGTGGAAATTGCATGCTGATGTGATGAGAATGGTCATGATATAGGTTGATGAGAGATATGTGCTATACTGCAGTAGGTTGGTCAACATATCGATAGCTCAATGATATACGCCGGAGGAAATGAAGATGGCCATACAGGTGAAAGACAATGTTTTTCTTCTTCAAACAAAAGCGGTTGCTTATGCCTTTCGAATCGATGGTCAAAGGCAGTTGGAGCATTTGTATTGGGGGAAAAGAATTGATCGGGTTGAGGATTTTTTGCCCAAGGCGGATGCTGACCCACGCTTTATTGAACAGGAACTGTCTGCCTTCGGCGATATGCGCTATCTGGAAACAGGGGTGAAAGCAAAATTTTCAGATGGCGTCCGAGATTTCCGCTTTATGGTCACTGACCATCGGGTCAATGGGGATGTACTGTCTGTGACGCTCAGGGATATTCACTATCCCTTTGAAGTTACATTGTTTTACAAAGTGCATGAAGAACACGATGTGCTGGAGCGCTGGCAGATTGCAAAGAACCTAGGCACGGAACCCATCACTTTGGAGCGCTTTTATTCTGCGGAATTTGTGCTTCCAGGCAACGGATACCATTCCATCAACTTTAATGGGGCCTGGGGCGCGGAATTCCGAACCTTTGATGAGCCTGTGGACAGCGGGATGAAGGTATA
Source organism: Bacillota bacterium (assembly GCA_023398575.1). Taxonomy (GTDB): domain Bacteria; phylum Bacillota; class Clostridia; order Christensenellales; family Aristaeellaceae; genus JAEWAH01. Next base: position 96,458 of record JAEWSC010000035.1, read on the forward strand.
TCAAAGCTTGGAAGGTGTTACCGGCCGCGTAGAAAACCCGACTTTCATTCTGCATAGGAATGCCACGGAAGACTGTGGCGAAGTATACTACGGCGCGCTCGCTTATTCCGGCAGCTTCCGCCTGGTTGCCCAGGCCGTTCCGGACAAGAGTACCCATGTGCATATAGGGTTCAACGACCAGGATTTTGAGTGGAAGCTGCATGCCGGAGAAAGCCTCGTTTCACCCAGTGTATACGCGGGCTATTCAGATCAGGGTTTTACGGCAATGTCCAACAGAATGGCCCACTTTGCCAGAGAGGTGCTTCTGCCCAAAGAAAAGGCGCATAAGCCGCTGCCGGTATTGTACAACTCCTGGTACGCTACGGAGTTTTATGTGGAGGTCGCTTCTCAGATTGCGCTGGCAAAAAAGGCCGCCACCATGGGTGTAGAGCTGTTTGTGATCGACGATGGATGGTTTGGCCAGCGCAACAGCGACAAGGCCGGGCTTGGGGACTGGTGGGCCAACCCTGAAAAGTTCCCTAACGGCCTGCAAGAACTGATTTCCGCTGTGAATGACCTGGGTATGGGCTTTGGCATCTGGATTGAGCCAGAAATGGTGAATCCCGACAGTGATTTGTACCGCACCCATCCAGACTGGATCTACCGCTATCCAACCCGGGAGGTATTTACAAGGCGCAACCAGTACATGCTGGATATGACGAATCCTCAGGTAATATCTTACCTGACAGGCCTTTTTGACAAATTGCTGAGTGAAAACAACATCGCCTATGTCAAATGGGATTACAACAGGGCCATGGGAGAATGTGCTTCTGCCTGCAACACGCCTGGGAGCAAGGAAATTTGGGTACGCAATGTACAGGGTTTTTATGAGCTTGTCAAAGTTCTACGAGAAAAGCATCCCCATGTGGAGTTTGAAGCCTGCGCCGGCGGCGGGGGAAGGGTGGACTATGGCTGCCTGACACGCTTTGACGAATACTGGCCCAGCGACAATACCGATGGCATCGACCGTCTGTTCATTCAGGAAGGATACAGCCTGCTATATCCCATCAAATGCATGCGGGCTTGGGTGACCCATGAGGGAAACCTGCCCCTTCATTTCCGCGCCCACAGTGCTATGTGCGGCGTGCTGGGCATCGGCCTGGATTTGACAAAGGCCACTGCCGAAGACTTGGAACTGCTTGGTGAAAAGGTTGGCCAGTACAAACGCATTCGGGATACGGTGCAGTTTGGCGATGTGTACCGTTTGCAGTCCTTGCGGCGCGGCGATCCCATACAGGCTGTACAGTATGAAAAGGAAGGCCAAGCTGTGCTGTTTGCTTTTCTTGTGCACAGTGCTTTTTATCGTTCCCGCTATAATGTGCGGTTGAAGGGTCTTGTGGCGGATGCTTTGTACAAGTACAACCTGGGTGGTGCTGATTATGTAAAGTCCGGTGCGTATTTGATGCACCATGGCCTGGATTTGCCGCTGAAGCATAATTTCGACAGCTTGATCATGGAACTGGAGATACTGTCATGACCAAGCAATTCGTGCAGCGGTTTTTTTCAGAGCACAAAAGCACTGTGGCATCAGTCTTGGAAAATGACATTTTGAAGGTCATCGTTCTTCCCAAACGGGGTGGGAAAACCGCGTCCATCCTGTATAAGCCTAAAGGCTTTGAACTGCTTTCCCAGCCAAAGGGGGAGTACACGCTTCTTGTGCCCGGTATGGATTTTTCCAAAGGCGATGCTTCTGGCTTTGACGATGCTTTTCCCTCTATTGATAGGGAAACGGTAATGGTGGATAGGAAAGCAATAAATTATCCCGATCATGGGGAAATCTGGACCATGCCCATGGCGGCGGCCATGGGGGATAATAGCATTTTGCTCGATGGCCAGAGCGGCATCCTGCCTTATCGATACCAAAAAGAAATTCGGTTAGTTGGGGATAAAGTGTGCTATCATTATGCCATCTCAAATTCTGGTATAGTTTCTTTCCCATGCCTGTGGGCTTGCCATGGTCTATTGCGTTATGAACCGGATATGCGGCTTACGTATCCCAGTGGTATGATGTATGCCCAGAACGTGCTATCCAGCCCAGAACTTGGGGAAGTGGGTGAACTTCATACTTTGACTGGCGGGTCATACGACTTTTCCATCGTACCGCCCAAAGAGAGCCATACCATGGTAAAATACTATCTACAGGGACGGTGCATAGAGGGGCGCTGCGGCATCATCTATCCAACGCAAGGGGTGGCTTGTGAAATGGAATTTGAACATCAGAATCTTCCCTATCTTGGCTTCTGGCTAACAGCAGGGGGTTATCGCGGCGATTACAATTGCGCCTTTGAGCCGGCTACAGGCTATTATGACAGCATTTCAAAGGTGGCAGAAAGCGGAACCGCTGTTACATTGTCACCTGGGCAAACATTATCTTTCTCCCTTTCCTATAGGTTATCTGATTTATTGGCAAATGAGCTGCAGAGATTTGTGGAGGATCATTTATGATAGGCGTACACGTTTGGGCGGAGGATGTGCAGATTCCCACCTATTTACCGGGCCAGCCGGATAAAAATCCGATCTTTTTGGAGAAACGGGTATACCAGGGCAGCAGCGGTAAGGTGTATCCCCACAGCGTCATTGACAGTGTGGCGGATGAAAAAGTGTTAAAGACCTACCGTGCCGTATACCTGGAGAATGAATATGTGAAGGTAACGATACTGCCGGAATTGGGTGGGCGCATACAGCGCGCCACCGACAAAACCAACGGCTATGATTTTGTGTACTACAACCAGGTCATCAAGCCAGCGCTGGTGGGCCTTGCCGGCCCTTGGATTTCTGGGGGCATTGAGTTTAACTGGCCCCAACACCACAGGCCTAGCACTTTTGACCCCGTTTCTTTTAAAATGGAAGAAAACGCGGACGGCAGTTGTTCAGTGATCGTTAGTGAAATAGAAAACATGTTCCGCACCAAGGGCATGACTCGCTTTACATTGTATCCAGGAAAGTCGTACATTGAGTTGACTACGCAGCTTTACAACCGGACAGATGCTCCTCAAACGTTTCTATGGTGGGCGAATCCGGCGGTTGCTGTGAATGACGATACTCAATCCATCTTCCCGCCGGATGTACACGCGGTGATGGATCACGGCAAGCGGGATGTATCGGCCTTTCCCATTGCCAAGGGTGTTTACTATAAGGTGGATTATGCACCAGGTACGGATATCTCAAGATACAAGAATATCCCTGTGCCCACCTCCTACATGGCGTTCCATTCGGATTATGACTTTGTAGGCAATTACGATTATGGCCGGGAGGCTGGGCTATTGCATGTGGCGAATCACCATATCTCTCCCGGTAAAAAGCAATGGACCTGGGGCAATGGAGCCTTTGGCCGCGCCTGGGACAGGAACCTGACGGATGAGGACGGACCTTACATTGAACTGATGACCGGCTGCTTTACCGACAATCAGCCGGATTTCAGCTGGCTGATGCCTTATGAAGAAAAGAGCTTTACCCAGTACTTTATGCCCTACAAGGGTGTAGGCGTTGTTAAGAACGCCACCAGGGATGCCGCTGCGCGTCTGGAATGGGCTGATGGCAAAGGCAGTCTAGCGGTATATGCTACCGGTATCTATGAAAATGCAATAATGAAGGTAATGTGTGGAGAGCAGACGGTTTTTGAAAAGAACGTTTCACTCTCGCCTGCTAAAGCCTATTTTGATTCCTTTGTTGCGGAGAACGATTCGTTGCATCTCGTGGTTTATGCCCAAACAGGACGTCTGCTTGTTGCTTGCGATATACGGCACCAAGCCGAAGAGCCGCTGCCCAGCCCTGCGGAGGCGATTCCGCCTGCGATAGAGGTAAAGACCAATGAAGAGCTTTTCTTGTACGGGCAGCACATCGAGCAATACCGCCATGCGACCTGGGACGCGTCGGAATACTATCTTGAAGGTTTACGCCGTGATCCCACCGATGCCCGCATGAACAATGCCTACGGCAAGCTGCTTATAAGGCGTGGCCTGATTGAAGAGAGTGTTGCGTATTTTCAGGCCAGCGTTGCCAAGATTACCGTGAAGAATCCCAACCCCTATGACGGCGAGCCGTATTTCAATCTGGGAACTGCGCTGGTCATATTGGGAAAATGGGAGGAGGCATATGATGCCTTCTATAAATCCACCTGGAACGCAGCCTGGCAAAGTGCGGGATATTACCGCGTGGCAGCCATCGATTTGAAACGGAGAGAAGATGCATTGGCGCTTACGCATTTGCAAAAGGCGCTGATTAAAAACGGTCATCATATGAAAGCCCGAAACGCCATGGCGGCAGCTCTGCGCAGGCTTGGACGCATGCAGGAGGCGGCTAAGGCGGCGGAGGAATCGCTTAAAATCGATCCCATGGACCTGATCGCCATGCGGGAGCATGCACTGGCCAAAGGTCAAAATGGCGATGTCTGGCTTGCTGTCCCCGGCATCAATCACAACACGGCGATCGAGCTGGCGCTGGAATACAAGGAATGGGGAATGACAGAGGACGCGGCGGAAATTTTGAAGACCCACGCTGCGCAAAGTGAGAATACCTCCCGGGTATATCCCATGATCTATTATCATCTGGCTGCTTTGGAGGATAACGGTAATTGGCTCGCCTTGGCAGAGGAGGCTTTACCCGATTACTGTTTCCCGCACCGGTTGGAGGACAGGCAGGTCTTGGAAGCAGCGGTTTGCAAAGGTACGCTCTGCTCAAAAGCGCTGTATTACCTGGGCAACTTCTGGTATGACCGGCTGCAGGCGGAGAAAGCTATATCCTGCTGGGAAGCATCCATACGTCAAAAAGCTGATTTTGCTACGCCCCACCGCAACCTATCGCTGGCCTATTTCAACAAGCGGGCCATGTATGGCGAGGCTCTTGCCCAAATGGAAATAGCCTTCTCGCTAAATCCCGAGGATGCCAGGGTGTTTATGGAGCTGGACCAATTGCGCAAGAAGCTGCATGTACCCGCCAAAGAAAGGCTGGTACACATGAATGGTCACTTCCAACTGGTTCTAGCACGGGATGACCAGTATTTGGAATACTGCACAGTCTTGAATTCCCTAGGAGCGTATGAAAAGGCATTGGATATGCTGCTTGCCCGGCGCTTCCACCCCTGGGAAGGCGGGGAAGGCAAGGTGCCGGCTCAATGGCGCATTGCCATGACCCAGCTGGCAAGGAAAGAAATGCAAAATGGCGATTATCAGGCGGCAATTGCAAGACTGCAAACGGCGGCAGGGGAATTTCCTGAAAGCTTTGGCGAAGGCAAGCTTACCGGCACCCAGGAGAATGATATTTATTACTTGCTGGGTGAGGCCAATGCGGAAGCGGGAAACGAACAAACCGCAATGGCAGCGTTTTTGCGTGCGGCTTCCGGCCTTTCGGAGCCAGTGGGGATGATGTACTATAACGATCAGCCTCCGGAGATGATTTTCTATCAGGGTCTTGCTCGTCTTAGGTTGGATGACAGTGAGGGGGCCATGCTGCGTTTTGACAAGCTGATTGCCTATGGAGAAAAGCATTTTGAAGATCAGGTGAAGATCGAGTACTTTGCTGTTTCCCTGCCTGATTTGCAGATATTTGAGGAAGACCTTCAAAAGAAGAACAAGGCTCACTGCCTGTTCATGATGGCACTGGGATATGCAGGAAAAGGAGATAACGAGATGGCAAGCGGGTACTTGAAAAAGCTTTATGACCTTGCACCAGAGCATCAAGGGGCGAAGATGCATCTTTCAGCCTTGCCTGCTTGATATTGTCAGAATTGAACAGTTGCCCTGTCAATTGATCTTTGAATATCGATTGACAGGGCATTCATGTGTTCTCCATTTTATGATCCAGGCATGTGGTTTTCATAATGGATTCTTTTTGTGAAGATCGACGTGTTACTGAAAAATCCGGGCATTAGCATAATGCGCTACTTGCATGTACTTTGGTGAGTGTACATTCTTCGTGAGAGTAATATTAGAAATTTGCCCATAGTTCTGATGTTTCAATGGAGAATAGGCCAATGGTATGGATAATCAACCATCGTATCTGGATCATGTACACACAAATATATCTGGTAAAAGATAGATACACAGGCTACGGTCTGACTACTCTCCCCTGACTGATATAGTCGGACGGGCAGATCAGCATACATATTTGCAAGAGTGCATGCCGATGGCCATAGAGCGCATTTCCCATATGGCCAGGGAATTGAAAGGTGAAGTCTCTGGGGAGCACGGTATCGATTATGTCAAGCGGCCATATATTAAAAAGGCTAATGACCTGGCGCTGCTTAAGTTGATGCAAGCCGTAAAGGCGGCCCTTGATCCAGATCACATTTTAACCCCCACAAGGTGTACGATTTTTAATGGGGGAACTACTTCGCAATAAAATAGAATCATCGCCGTATTTTAAGTACTGGCGAATATTCCTTCTTTTATGGCAGCTTGATGCGCCATGGCGGCGGCCCCGGCAGCCGCGCCCTGTAGCGGAGCTATGATGGACAGTTTCGGGTAGCGCAGGGTGATTCTCGCCGCCGTGCTTTGCCGGATCAGATCATAACCCGTCAGAATGCCGCCCGCAAGCGCCAACAACCCAGCTTGCAGGGTCAGCTTTTCGATGACAGGATAAGCCAAATCTGCAAGTCCTGCCGCTGCCTTTTCCGCAATATCCTGGGCCGCGGGGTCCTTCTGTTCCAGCGCTGTTTTCAAAAGGGGGGCCAGAGCGGCGATTTTTGATTTGTCGGTATCGGGGGAATAGACAAAGCGTATTAAGCCGCCCATATCTTTAAGGTTAAGCGCATCAAAGGCCATGGTATATAGGAGTGTATCAGGCCCTCTTCCATCCTGGGCCCTTGCTGCGGCCATCAGTATATCGCGTCCGATGGCGTAGCCGCTGCCCTCGTCGCCGATGAGATGCCCCCAACCGCCGCAGCGGGCAGATTCACCCCGGCTGTTTTTGCCTATACATACGGAGCCGGTGCCGGATACCAGCACGGCGCCCTCCGGGCCGACGGCGCCATGCAACATGATTTCATGGTCGCCCGCAATATGCAGCTTTCCCGGATAGCCCTGCTCCCGCAGGGCGTTTGTCAAAAGCGAAACGACGGCCGGATTGCTGACCCCGGCGCAGCCAAGCTGCAAAAAAGCGCAGCCGTGAAGGCCGCCCGGCATTTTGGCCATATATTCAAGGGCGTCCCGGACAGTTGCAAGGACCTGATCCTTTGTATTGCCGTTGGGATTTAGGGGCCCAAAGTTATTCTGCCCCAGCAATTGACCCTGCATATCCACGCACACCACGGCGGTTTTGGTGCCGCCGCCGTCCCAGCCTGCCGCGTATTGCATGACAATTCTCTCCTTACAATTTCACCGGCAGCCTGCCGCCGGCCGGGATTCTGCCTGACAAGACGCGGGCCGCAGTCGCAAGGCTTAGGGCGTCGCAGCCGTACACGGCGAGGGCAGATACATGAGATGGAAGGCCCTGCAAGTCATAGGGGTTGCGCAACGCTACGCAAACCATGGGCTTTCCTGTTTGGGCAAGCTTATGCAAAAGCTGCATTTGCCCTTTATGCAGGTGTGCGTTTATCGTGCCCAGCACAATGCTGCTGTGTCCCGCCACGCTTTCCAATACAGCATGCATCTCCGTCTCGTTAGGGTCTGGGGAGGTGCTGATACCCTGTCCGCCCAATGCCCCTGCCAAATATGTCGGGAAGGTGAGGGAGGCATTCATCGGGTCTGACGCGTTGTTTGCCCGATAGGGCGGGCAAACGACAAATAGAGGGCGATCTCCCAGCGGAAACACGCCTGCCTCGGGAGGTTTAACCCAGGTGGCCGCTTCTTCCGCCATGCGCTGGGCTATAGTTGTGTGGGCAGCGAAACTGGCAACCGTGAAAGAGGGCGCGGGTTGGGGCTGGATTTTTTGTTTATAGGCAAGGATTTTGCAAACCGACGCTTCCATTTCCATCAGGTTCAGCCGCCCATTGGCCAGTGCATCCCGCATGCACGACGCAGCTTCGCCGGCCAATGCCGCGCTGTGGGATACAAAGATCACATCCACCCCGGCCTGTGCTGCGTAAAGGCAGCCGGATACTGTGCCGTAATGGCCGGCGATCGCGCCCATCATCATGCAGTCGCTCAGCACAAGGCCGGAAAAGCCCAGCCGCTCTTTCAGCAGGCCGGTGATGATTTGCCGGGACATGGTCGCCGGAACATGCTCCGCTTCCAATTTTGGATACAGGATATGGGAGGCCATGATGGCTGGCACGCCTGCCACGATGGCCGCCTGGAAAGGAAGGAGCTCCGCATCAAAAAGCGCCCCCAATGTTTTATCCACACAGGGCAGGCCGATATGCGAATCTACCGCCGTGTCCCCGTGCCCGGGAAAGTGCTTTGCCACGCACAGGACCCCGGCATCCGTAAACCCCCGTATCATTTGCGCTCCGTAGGCACCAACAACATCCGGCGTGCCGCCGAAGCTGCGCACGCCAATGACCGGATTATTTGGATTGGTGTTGATATCCATCACGGGGGCTAAATTCATGGTGACGCCAAGGGCCATGAGTTCTGCGCCCGTCATCAGCCCCACCTGGTACGCGTTGTCCGGATCCCCGGTGGCAGCGATGGCCATGGCAGAAGGGAAGACGGCCGCGCCTTCCGGCAGGCGGGTAACGGGGCCGCCCTCCTGGTCGATGGCGATAAAAGCGGGATAACCCGTGGATTCCATTACCAGCGTTTGTATCTCCGCACAAAGGCGGTGCAATTGTTCCAGACCTCTAATGTTATGGCCGAACAATATCACATTGCCAATTTTGTTTTCCCGTACTGTTTGGATAAAATCCACGTCCAGCTGTGTGCCGGGGAAGCCGGTGCAAAGCCGCTGCCCCACTAGGTGTCGGATGTCCATCCCGCAATCCCACCTTCTAGGTCATTCCTTGACCAGCTGTGTGACCGCCTTACGCACAAAGCCGCTTTGATTATTCAGCGCAGCCAAGGCAGTTGGATAGTCTGCCTTAGATAATGACATGACGATCGCGGCCTTGGTGTTTCCTTGGGCTTTTTGTAAAAGCTGCTCCGCCTCGGACCGTTCCGAAAGCTCCAGGGCGTTTTTGACAATGCGTACCGACCGGTCGCTGAGCTTTCGGTTGCTGGGCTTCATATCCACCATCAGATTCTTGTATACCTTGCCCAGTTGCACCATGCTCAGGGTAGAGAGCATGTTCAGTACCATTTTGGTGGCGGTGCCGGCTTTTAAGCGGGTAGAGCCGGAAAGAATCTCGGGGCCGGTAGGCAGCGCGATGGCCAAGTCAGCTTGGGCTGAAATGACGGCGTTTTCATTGCAGGTCAGGGAGATGGTATACGTCCCTTTTTCCCGGGCGTACTGCAAAGCGCCAACGCAATAAGGCGCGTATCCGCTGGAGCTGATGGCCACCAGCACATCCTTGTCGCTAAGCGCAATTTTGTTCATATCCTCCCGGCCCAAATCCGGCGAGTCCTCCGCGCCTTCAATCGAAAAGCGCAGGGCCCTGTCTCCACCGGCAATTACGCCTATCACTAGATTAGGATCTATGCCGAAGGTAGGTGGGCATTCCGAAGCGTCCAGCACGCCAAGACGTCCGCTGGTGCCGGCGCCGGCATACACCAGGCGGCCGCCCGTCTTCATGCGGGAAGAGATGATTTCAACGGCTTTGGCAACGGCGGGCAGAGCTGACGTGACCGCCATGGCGGCCTGGGTATCGATGGCGTTCATCAGCATGGCGGCCTGAAGTGGTGTCATCTCGTCCAGACGCAGGCTCTGCTGATTCACTTGTTCGGTGGAAAGCTCCTCAAAATTCATACATGCCACCCTTTTTGACCGTTGCGGCCGGTATTTCGACAGACTATTTATTCTTTTTATAGCTAGCAGCCATAAGCGAGCGGTCCAGAACGGTTTTTGCTTCGTTATATTCTAGGGATGTCACAGCGGAAAACAGCAGGTCGACAATGTGCAGCATGGCTATGCGGGACGATGTCGCGCCTGTTCGTACGGCTGCCTCAGGGGTTGCCACATGCAAATTGATGTCGCAGCGCTCCGACAGCGTATTCGGGGCGTATTTCGTTACGGATATGGCAGTGGCGCCCCCCTGTTTGGCGACCTGCATCGTGGCCAGGGTATCGGTGGTCTCACCGGAATAGGAAAAGAAGACGGCCACATCGCCTTCCTGAAGGCTGGATGCGGATACCACCTGTACATGGGGGTCTAGGGTCGTCAGAGACATTTTGTTGATACGTAGAAATTTATGCTGCGCGTCCATCGCAACCAGCGCCGATATACCCATACCGTAAAAATCCACCCGCCGGGCGGTGTGTATGGCCTGCACGGCCTTGTCCAGCTGCTCGTAGCTGAGTACCTGCATGGTGCTTTCCAGACCGCTAATGTTGCGCCTGGTCATGTCCTCCATAATGTGGTACAAGTCGCTGCCCGCTTGAACATCCGTATACTTTAGGGTTAGGGGGTTCTCTTTCTTTACAGCTAGACTGGCTGACAGCGCCAGCAGGAAATCTTTGAAGCCTTTATACCCCGCAAGCTTGCACAGACGGACAACGGTGGTTTGGCTGGTATGGCATGCCCGTGCCACCTCCTGGATAGGGGTACTGGCCAGCTGTAGGCGGTTGTTTAGAAAATAGGTGGCCACTCGCTGCTCCGCAGGTGAAAATGTATCCATTAACTCCTGCAGCTTTAGTATGCAGTCAGTCATGCAAATCCTCCAGGTTGCGCTAGACAGCGCTTTTGATGCCACTTCATTGTGACTTGTTTCGGATTGCAAAATCAATAATCCTTTTCCGGTAATAATATCATTGTACCACATGAAATGGAATACGCAATAAATTACATAAAAAATTTTTTAAATAAAAAAAATTACATTTACTTTTTTGCAATAGACTGCTACAATAGATTCAAATCAATCCACCTTACATACAAAAGGCGGAGGCACATCTCACAGGAAAGGAGATTGCCTGAATGAAAACCAGGGTGCTTTGCGGGCTGGACCAGTTGCAATCGGCAGACGCGACACTTCGTGGACGGCGCATCGGTCTGATGACAAATCCCACCGGCATCGACCGGGGCTTTCGTTCCGCCATTAATATCATAGCCCAGCAGTATGACCTGCGCGTGCTGTTTGCCTGTGAGCATGGGGTAAGGGGCAACCAGCAGGCGGGGGATCATATCGATAGTTATTTTGATTCCGAGACCCAAGTGCCGGTATATAGCCTGTATGGCAGAACGCACCACATGACGCAGGAAATGCTGAATGCTTTTGATGTGTTTGTTTTTGACATGCAGGATGTTGGCGCCAGGTTCTATACCTACCTGTATTCGTTATCTAACGCAATGGAGGATTGCGCTGTGGCGCAAAAACGGGTAGTGGTGCTAGATCGGCCCAATCCCCTGGGCGGAAGCGTTGTTTCCGGCACTTTGCTGGACGAGCGCTTTCACTCCTTTGTCGGGGAATATCCCATACCCACCCGCTATGGCCTGACCATCGGTGAATACACGCTTTGGGTCAAAAACCACCTCGCACTGAAGCTTGATCTTTCCGTTATCCCCCTGTCCGGTTGGAAGAGGACATTTCTGTTTCCGGACACGGACCTTGCGTGGATTGCGCCCTCGCCCAATTGCCCTACGCCGGAAACTGCGTTTGTGTATCACGGGACCTGCATCTTTGAAGGGACCAATCTGTCGGAGGGTCGTGGGACCACCCTCCCATTCCAACTGATTGGCGCGCCGTATGTGAATGGCGGAGAACTGGAAAGGCGCATGAAAAAACACCCTTTGTCCGGCCTTCACTTTCGCAGCGCAAGCTTTATCCCCCAGTTTTCTAAGTGGCAGGGGCAGGTCTGCCATGGTGTGCAGGTGCATGTGATCGATACTGCGCAGGCTGATCCTTTTGCCGGCGGGCTTATGCTGATGGAGGAGATACGGAACCTACATCCGGATGCGTTCGCTTTTAGGCCGCCGGAGGACAATACAGGCGTCGGCAGTATAGACCGGCTGCTAGGTACGGACGCGTACCGTTTGGGGAAGAAAGACGCCCAGGGGCTGATAGACGACCACCGGCCGCTGATACGGGAATTCGAGGCCGAAAAAAAGCAGTTTGAGCTCTATTGACCGGCAGGGAGGTGCGCAGATGATCATTCGCAGGTTCGACACGGCCGACATGCATACAATCCTGGGTCTATGGAATCACAGTGCCGCAGCCGGCGAGGTGGTATATAAGCCTCTGACCGAAGAAGGGTTTGCTTCACTGTTTTTGCAAAACCCCCATTACAGCAAGGATTTCAGCCTGGTGGCGGAGGCGGACGGGGAAGTAATCGGCTTTGTAAACGGCATTGCCAAGAAAACCTTTCTGCCCAAGGAGACCCACGAAAGCACCCCTGGCTATCTCACGGTGATTTTTGTCAGTCCCCTCCACCGCCGCAAAGGTGTGGGCAAGGCGCTTTTGCAGGCGCTCATGCAAGCCTTTATGGTAGTAGGAAAACGTATAATTTCCTGCTCCGGCTCAAACCCCGTCAACCTGCCCTGGCTGGTGCCGGGTACGGACGGGCACGACCACAACAACGCTCCGGGTATGGACCAGGATTGCGCGGGCTATCCATTTCTGCTGCGTCATGGCTTTGAAGATAAATACAGCGAAGTGGCCATGTACTTAGATTTGAATAACTATACGGTATCTCCCGATTTTAAGGAAAAGCAGGATGCGCTTTTCGCCCAAGGCATTTACACCGGGCGCTATGATGTTTCCCTTCAGTATAATTATGACCGAATGTGCGACCGTGTCGGCAGCGAATACTGGCGCAAGGTGTTGTATGATGAAATCCATTCAGTGTCGCCCCGACCGATCCTTGCGGCCACGCATGAAGACCATATGGTTGGTTTTACCGGACCGGTAGATAAACAGGAGAGCGGACGGGGCTGGTTCACCGGCATCTGCACCGATCCCATGTATGAGCGCCGGGGCATTGCTACCGTGCTGTTCAACTTGCTCATGCAGGAATTCATCAAAAAGGGAGCCAGCTTTAGCACTCTGTTTACAGGCCGGGACAATCATGCCCAGCGGCTGTATCTGCGGACAGGTTTTCAAGTGGTCCGCCGCTTTTCGGTAATGAGCCGCCCTCTTTGATGACTGATGTTTGATTGTAGAAACCATCGGGAAAGGAAGCAAGCGAAGATGAGCCAGCGTACCCAAAAAACCATTGTTGCTGTAGGCGCTCATACGGGCGACGCGCAATTGACGTGCGGCATGCTTCTTGCCAAGCACGCCATGATGGGGGATAAAATCATCACCGTGGACCTGACCGCCGGTGAGCGCGGAGCGCCCAAGGGGATGCCCATTTTGGAATTCCGCCAGCAGAACGTCGCATCGGCTAAGGCGTTTGCAGATTTGCTGGGCGGTGAAAGCATTGTGTGGGATATTCCTGATGGGGAGCTGTACCCGGACAAGGAGCTGGAAAACCGCCTGGCACTGCTGCTGCGGGAAAAGCATGCCGGCGCGGTGCTGTACCATTGGCGTTCAAGCCTGCATAAGGATCATATCTCAGCGCATACAATAACTAAAAACGCCATCTTTTTTGCATCACTGCCAACGTATGAAATGCCCTTGCCGCCGGCTCCTATCGGCCGCGCCATGTACGCGGAAAACTGGGAGGATGCTGAAGGGTTTTCGCCCTATTTCTACTTTGATGTGACCGATGCGTTTCCACTTTGGGAACAAGCCATCAAAAAGCTATGGCTGGCCGAGAACTCCACCAGCTTTAAATATCTGCGCTATTACACGGCGCTGAGCATTACAAGAGGGGCGATCATCAGCAAGGATCATGCCACTTGTTTTGGTGCCAGCGATTTTGGCAAGCGTCACACGCTGGAGCTGCTGTGATCTGCCGCTTTATAATCCTTGACGGAGGGAGTGGTGTCTACGGAAAGCTTTGGCTTTATTGCCAATATGTTGGCGCAGGGTATAGCCGGCGGCGTGTTTCCATCGGCTGCCGCTGCAGTGGGAATGCGGGATCAGGTTTTCTGTATGCACGTGGCGGGCCGACGTTCCTTGTTTGATGAGGGAGAGGCCAACATGCAGACAAGATACGACATGGCATCCATGACCAAAATCATGGCGCCCACTATGTTGGCGCTGATGGCTTTGGAAAAGGGCCTGCTGGTTTTGGATGATACTTTGTCTGCCTTTTTCGACGCTCCCGCGGATAAGGCGAATATAACCGTTCTTCAACTGATGACGCATACGGGCGGCTTTACCCCGAGTTTTCTGCTGGAAGAGGTATGCAAAACGCCCAGTGAAGCGGCCAGCGCCATATTGCGCCGCCCGCTGGAGGGGCCCCCTGGGCAGATGCCGCGTTATTCATGCATGGGGTATATCCTGCTGGGATTGATTCTGGAAAGGATATACGGAAAACCCCTCCATGATGTCAGCCGGGAACTAATCTTCGAGCCACTGGGGATGACCATGACAGGTTATCTTCCAAAGGGGGGCAATATTGCCGCCACCGAGGTAAGCGCCGCTACAGGTAAGCCGTACCAGGGCATAGTGCACGATGAAAATGCCCGCTTTATGCAGGGTGTTTCGGGCAATGCAGGGGTTTTTTCCAATGTGGAGGACTGTATTCGCTTTGCAGCCATGTTATCTCAAGATGGTTTTCCTTTGATGAATCCGGTCACGCTGCGCCTAGCCATAAAGGACGGGACGCCCGGCCATGATGTGCACCGGGGGCTGGGGTTTCACATAAGCGGAGGCCCGGGCAGTTTTATGGGAGATCTTTTCCCGCCTACGGCCTTTGGCCATACGGGCTTTACGGGCACCAGCCTGGCCGTCGATCCGCAAAGCGGGCTGTATGCAGTGCTTCTGACAAACGCTGTGCATCCCAAACGGGGAAATCCCGCCATACAGCGGTTCCGCCGCCTGTTCCATAACCGCGTTTATGCATCAGCGTTCCAGCGGCCATAATTCGGCCAGCAAAATTGGTGGCTTCGGCACATCGCAGAAAGTTTCGGGAGGATACCATATGGTACAACAAAAACCATTGGAGGCAAAGCGCCGCAGGAAACGCTTCACTGTGGACGATCTTCAGCTGTTCCTGCTATCCCTGCCCACCACCCTGTGGTATATCCTGTTTTGCTATATACCCATGTTCGGAATCGTTATTGCATTTAAAAATTACAAGGTCGCAGCGGGCCAGGGCTTTTTGTACAGCCTGTTCGTCAATAGCCCCTGGGTCGGGTTTGATAATTTTGAATTCTTGTTCAAGACCAAATATGTGATGATGATGCTGCGCAACACCCTGGGCTATAACATCGTATTTATCATCCTGGGCGTGGTGCTGCCGGTATCCCTGGCCATACTGCTATCTGAGCTTTTATCCAGGCGTCTGGCCCGGGTTTGCCAGACGGCCATGTTTCTGCCTCACTTTTTATCTTGGGTGGTGGTTGGGTACTTTGTAATGGCCTTTCTTTCCACCGACAAAGGGCTGGTGAACAACCTTTTGGATGCAACGGGGGGAAAGCCCGTCCTGTGGTACCAAACACCGCAGCATTGGCCGTATATCCTGGTCTTTTTGCAGGTGTGGAAAACACTGGGCTATGGCATGGTGGTGTACATGGCCGCGATCAGTGGCATTGACTTCTCGCTGTATGAGGCGGCGGTAATCGACGGCGCCAAAAAAAGCCAGCAGATCCGCTACATCACCCTGCCGCTTTTACGGCCCATCATGAGTATCATGTTCATCATGGCGGTGGGTCGCATCTTCAATTCAGACTTTGGGTTGTTCTACCGCGCCCCACAAAATTCTAATTCTCTGTCCAGCGTGACGCTCACCATCGACGTAT
Source organism: Bacillota bacterium (assembly GCA_023398575.1). Lineage (GTDB taxonomy): Bacteria > Bacillota > Clostridia > Christensenellales > Aristaeellaceae > JAEWAH01. The sequence continues at coordinate 112,313 of JAEWSC010000035.1, forward strand.
ACGTGTACAACGCCTTGATGGGCTCCAGCAAGCCCCAGTACAATTTCGCTTCCGCCGCAGGCTTCTTGCAGTCGGTATTCGGCTGCCTGACTTTGGTGCTGGCCAATACCGTCGTCAAACGCATCGACCCGGACAGTTCGCTGTTTTAGAAAGGAGGAGGCCTATGCTTGATTCCAAAGACCGCCTCCTGAAAAGGGGCAGAGTGCCCAAAGAAGAAAAGCTGGTGGAGGGCATGAGCCGGTTTAACCGAATCCGGCCCCTGACCAATGTGCTGGGTTCCCTGTTATTTATCTTTATGGCACTGATGGCTGTGTTGCCGGTGGCATTCGTGATCATCATCTCTTTTTCTTCGGAATCATCTATTGCAAAGAATGGGTACAGCTTTTTCCCCGAGGCCTTTGGCCTCACTGCCTACAAATACATGTGGAACATGAGATCACTGATCGGCCGGGCATTCTTCAACTCCATTGGCGTGACCATCGGGGGCACGGCTCTGGGCTTAATCCTCACCACGACCATGGGCTACGCCCTTTCGCGAAAGAGCTATAAGCTGCGTGGGTTCTATACGTACTTTATCTTCATACCCATGCTCTTTTCTGGCGGGCTGGTATCCACCTATGTGGTGAACACCCAACTTATGGGGTTGCAAAACTCCTACCTGGGCCTGATTCTGCCCCTGTGCTGCTCCTCCTTTTACGTGATCATACTGCGCACGTTTTTTGCCACCACTGTTCCCGATTCCGTCATCGAGTCGGGCAAGCTGGACGGGGCTTCCCAATTGCGCATCTTTATCCAGTTGGTGCTGCCCATCTCCCTCCCAGCCATTGCTACCATCGGGCTTTTTTTCACCTTTGCCTACTGGAACGACTGGTACCAGGCATTATTGTATCTGCGCAGCACTCATACGCACCTGTTCCCGCTGCAGTACGTGCTTGTCTCCATCGAGCGCAGCATCGAGTACCTGACCAAGAACGCCGCTTACATGAGCGCTGACAGCGTTGCTGATATGCCCAGCGAGACCATGCGCATGGCTGTCGTGGTAATCATCGTGGCACCTATCGCTTGCAGTTACCCTTTTTTTCAAAAGTATTTCATTTCAGGCCTGACCATCGGTGCGGTGAAGGGTTGAATCCTTTGAAACAGCGGCCGGAAGGCTGTTTGTGGAATATACGGTAAGGAGGGTCCTCTAATGAAGAAACTGGTTGCTTTGCTCCTGACGGTCGCGATGATGCTCACCATGGTATCCTTCGCTGCCGCGGAGGAACCCGTGGAACTCATCTGGTGGATGGGCACGGCTGCCGATGCCCCTATTGATCAGGCGATGGTTGAGGAAAAACTGAACGCCATCACCAAGGAACAGTTGGGCATCACCGTCAAGTGCGTGTACATGACGAACGCGGAAATCGGCCTGGCTATGTCTGCCGGTGAATACTATGACATGGCTTTCACCTGCGGCTGGTACAACGATTTTGCCACCAATGTCTTCGCCGGCCAGTTCCTGGATCTCACGGAACTGGTGAAGGAGACCCCCGCGCTCAAAGAATCCATGCCGGAAATGCTCTGGCAGGGCTCTTATGTGGGTGACAAGCTCTACGCCGTGCCCGTCATGAAGGACTACGGCATCGAGGTGTTCTGGCTCATCGACCTGGACTATTTCAAGACGCAAAAGGGCATGGAGATACCCAAGACCATGTCGTTTAATGACATCGAACCTTATTTGGCAGCCTACAAGGCAGACTATCCCGATCAGTACCCTCTCATCCTTTCTAAGGGTGGCATCACCTCTTGGGCAAACTTCATTGACTGGATATCCGAAGACGCGCAAATCGCCCTGTCCTACAACGATATCGGCACCGAGGCCGAAGGCACCGTGCGTTTGGCTTATGAAATGCCAGAGTTTGTGGACCGCATTAAGACCATCCGCAGCTGGTATGAAAAGGGCTACATCAACCCTGACGCCGCGGTCATCGAGTCCATCGGCCGCGCGGCCGCGGGCGTGATCCAGTCCGGCCAGGCCTTCTACGGCGCCGACTCCATCTACTCCAACGCCAGGCAGAAGGCTACCGCTATCGTCCGTTATGATGGCCCATTCCTCTCTACCTATTCCCTCCGCGGCGCTTTGACAGCCATCAGCGCGGCCAGCAAGCACCCCAAGGAAGCCTTGAAGCTCATCGAGTTTGCCAACACCAACAAGGAATACCGCAACATGATGCGCTACGGCCTGGAAGGCGTTCACTTCAACTGGAACGCGGACGGCACTGTCAGCAAGACTCCCCAGGGTGTCACCAATTACTCCCCTTGGGCTTACACCCAGGCCTCCTACTCCTTGAGCGCTGTGGAAGCGTCCGCGTTCCCCTCTGTGCCTGCCGACCCCAACATGTGGCAGGTTATCTGGGATGGATACAAGGATGCTGTGACGAGCGCCGGCTTGGGCTATGCCTTTAATTACAAACCTGTGGAAAACGAAGTCAACGCCGCCAAGGCCATTAAAGAAATGTACTGGGCTGAACTGATCACCGGCACCTCCGATCCCGAAGTGATCATTCCCCAGATCATTTCCGAGCTGGAAGGCGTAGGCATCCGAGATGTTATCGCCGAAGCGCAAAAGCAGATGGATACATTCCGGGGGAAATAAGAAGTTCCTCTGATTTGCAATCAGTCTCCGGGCTGTAATGTTTTGTAGCATGATAGTCTGATTCTAACCTAACCCCTGTTACGCGAATGCGTGGCAGGGGTTAGAACGTTTATACAAACAAGAAATAGTGTAGCAGTGAGAAAATGCTGGTGACCCGATGCGAAGTGATGATTATTCATGCAATACAATGATGTTCCCGCTCTGGATTGCCGCATAGGTTAGAGCTAGATCGCAAAAGGCTGGTATCATGTCATTTTACCTGATAAGGGGTTCGGATAAAAAGCTGACAAGCTGGGACGCATACAGGGGGATTCGCATTGTTCACATACCATAAACGTATCCGTGCATTACAATTGTATGAGAAGAGGCACTCCGTGACAGAGGCCATTCGCATCCTTAGGGCACTCCAGGGGAAGATACACGGGGCCTTCCTGGCATGCCTATCTTACCTTGGAAACAGACGTGGAGAGGTACTAGGACTTCAGTAGGGTGATTTCGATTGGGACGAGGAAACGGTACATATCCAACATGAAATCATTTATGTGCATGGTAAAACCACAGTGGAGGATTTGAAAACGGAATTGCCCGAGCAAACGGCCGCACAGAGGCGTGGCCGATGGAAAGTTGCGTAAGGGAGAAACTCAAAAAAATAGCAGTGCCACTTTTTTGACACGCTGAGAGGATAAAGGTATCCTCTTTTTTTATTACGATAATGAAGTGTTCACAATATTCGATCGAACAATTTTAAGTGCGTATGTTACCTTCTGCTTTCGGTGAGATTAAATAGCAGATTAGGAAAAGGCGGGATTGTTATGAGCGAGACCATCAGGGAAAAAACGGAAGGTAGAGTTAGTTATCACGATTCAGTGGAAGAGATGCTCAAACGCATAAGGGAAGATGGTTTATCCAACGTTTTTGACCGGTGGGCTGCGCAGGAGAAAATAAGATGCAAATTTTGCCTGCAAGGACTGAGCTGCCAACTATGCTCCAACGGCCCATGCCGAATCAGTGAGAAGGGTGAACAAGACAAAGGCGTATGTGGGATCGGCCCGGATGCGATGGCCATGCGTACATTGCTTTTACATAACATCATGGGCGCAGGAACATATAGTCATCATGCCTATGAAGCATTTCGCACGCTGCGCGCTACAGCGGAAGGCAAAACTCCCTATCAAATAAAGGATATTGGCAAGCTAAAATGGATGTGCCAGACGCTTGGCATAAACACTGCGCAAAGTAACGATGCCATGGCTCTGCAGTTGGCAGATTTGTTGAATGCGCAAATGTCCATAGGCAGTGATGATAAGAACTTGATGGCGGAAGCTTTTGCACCCAAAAAGCGAAAACAGGTTTGGCGGAATTTAGGCATTTATCCAGCAGGCGTAGTCCATGAAGAGCAAAACTGCGTAGCAAGCTGTCTTACGAATGTGGATGGCGATTACGCATCATTAGCGCTCAAAGCACTGCGTCTTGGATTGGCTACCATCTATAATGCACAGATTGGTCTGGAGATGGTTCAGGACATTCTTTTCGGAACACCCATGCCCCATGAAGTGAATGTGGATTTGGGCATTATGGATCCCAATTACATTAACATTGTATTCAATGGCCATCAGCCATGGGTCGCAATTGCGACGCTTCAGAAAGCGCATATGCCGGAAGTAAAGGAGCGTGCCAAAGCGGTAGGTGCCAAAGGCGTTCACATTGTCGGTTCCATTGAAACCGGGCAGGAGCTTTTGCAGCGCTATGAGGTGGATGATGTCTTTGTTGGGCTCATGGGTAACTGGCTGACAATTGAACCATTGCTGGCAACTGGAACGGTGGATGTTCTGGCCATGGAGGAAAATTGTTCTCCGCCTGCAATTGATATGTATGCCAAGAAGTATCAGTTTGCGTTAGTCAGCGTCAGTACTATCGTTGATCTGCCTGGGCTTACACAAAAAATGCCCTATAATCCGAGCAATGTTGACGATATTGCAGATCGTCTGATAGAACTGAGCATTGAGAATTATAAAATGCGCAAACAAAACAACATTCAGCCTAAAGTACCGCATATCATTACAAAAGCCATCGCAGGCTTTTCTACCGAAGCCGTTTTGCAGGCACTAAATAACAATCTGGATACCTTGGTGGACGTTATATCCAGCGGAAAAATACAAGGAGTTGTTGCTCTGGCAAACTGCTCTACCTTGCGCAATGGTCCACAGGATTGGAACACAGTGAATATCACAAAGGAACTGGTGAAACGAAACATACTGGTGGTAAGTGGCGGCTGCGGTAACCATGCTCTGGAAGTTGCAGGATTATGCAATCTGGATGCGATCAAAATGGCAGGTGAAGGCCTTCGGCAAGTTTGTAATCTGCTAAAGATTCCACCTGTATTGAGCTTCGGCACATGTACAGACACAGGACGCATGTCCATGTTGGTTACCGCCCTGGCTGAGCATCTGGATGTGGATATACCTGATCTGCCAATTGCAGTAACAGCACCCGAGTGGATGGAGCAAAAGGCGACCATTGACGGCGTTTTTGCTGTGGCCTATGGTGCTTACACGCATCTTTCGCCCGTACCGTTTGTAACAGGGGCGCCAAATCTAGTAAAGCTTTTAACACAGGATGTTGAAAGCTTGACGGGCGGAAAAATTGCATTGGGAGATGACCCAATAGAGGTTGCTGATGGGATAGAAAATCATATCAAACAAAAAAGAAGGAAGCTTGGGCTCAATTAATGACGTGTGAGCGTTAGGTATGCTATTTCCTGAAGGGAATACATTATATGGCCGCAAGAGGAGTTAAGATGTAGGGGATAGCTACCAAAAAGAAGGAGAGGGTTATGCTCTGCCTTTTTAAGAGTGTACATATTTCCGTGTAAATGGGAACAATAACCAAGAGAGGGGATGTTTCCATGCACGAAAAGGAACAGGCACTGGCAGAGATGCTGTCCGGGCAATGCAAAAGCATCGAGGATGTACGAGAACTGCTCAAGCGGATATTCAAAGGAACGCTGGAAGGAATGCTTGAGGCCGAGATGACCGAACACCTGGGATACGAGAAGAATAGCCAAGATGGGGACGGCAGCGGGAACAGCCGGAACGGGTACAACGTCAAGACGATCCAGAGTGATCTGGGAGAAACGGTATTACGGGTACCCCGGGACCGGAACGGTGAATTCGAACCGAAGGTGATCGGGAAATACCAAACAAAGACGGATAACCTGGAACAGCAGATCATTGCTATGTATGCCAAAGGGATGTCGAACCGGGACATAGAAGACCACCTTCGGGATATATACGGTGTGGAAGCATCGGCGACGCTGGTGAGCAGAATCACGGATAAGATTCTTCCGCAGGTAATGGAATGGCAATCCAGGCCGCTGGATGCGGTATACCCCATTGTGTTTTTGGATGGGATCGTATTCAAGGTGCGCAAGGACAATCGTGTGATCAACAAGTGCGTGTACTCGGTGCTTGGGATTAACATGGAGGGGCGTAAGGATATACTGGGTATTTGGATATCAGAAAATGAGAGCGCTTCGTTCTGGGCAGGGGTATGCAACGACTTGAAGAACCGTGGCGTGAAGGATATCCTGATCGTGTGCAGGGACAATCTGAGCGGATTTTCTACGGCAATCGCGGCTGCGTTTCCCCAGGCAGAGCAGCAGCTTTGCGTGATCCACCAGATACGGAACTCCACCAAGTATGTATCCTTTAAGGATATTAAGAAGCTGATGACGGACCTGAAACAGGTATACACAGCTCCATCTCCTGAGGATGCGGAGTACCGTTTGGAAGAATTCCGAGACAAATGGGACAAGAAGTATCCTCAAATTCTTCGCTCCTGGGAAGCCAACTGGGCGGAGCTGTCCACCTACTTCAAGTATCCTCCGGAGATTCGGCGCTTGATCTATACGACTAATGCCGTGGAAGGCTTTCACCGGATGCTAAGGAAATTCACAAAAACCAAGGCTGTCTACCCCAGCGACGAGGCTCTTCGCAAATCGGTTTACCTATCGATCCAGGAGATCACCAGAAAGTGGAATATGCCTGTTCCCCATTGGGGAACCATAATAGGGCAGTTGATGATTTTCTTTGAAAATCGGCTGTCTTTAGCCGTAGCAGGCTGATAAGCCCGCTTACCAGGGGCTCTGCCCCCGGACCCTCGGGGTTTACCGCTTTGGTTTTCCAAGGGAGATATCTGACCGCTCTTTGGGTCCAACATAAAAGCAGCGCCATCTCTGGCGCTTCTCCCTTGCCAAACCTCCTGTACCGCTCGGGTCGCTCCCC
>JAEWSC010000038.1 GCA_023398575.1 Bacillota bacterium
TACGGACCCAATGTCTTTAACTCGGTACTGTGATGCCGGCAAGATGTTGAGCGACTGTCTGAAAGCAATTTCGCATGACGACGTTTAGCTTGCCTGCGCATCCGCGCGGACAAGCTTTTTTTATGCAAGGAGGTGGGTGCATTGCGGCTGAAGGCGCAAGTTGCGGATGAAACCAAAATGGCAAGGACCATTGCGCGCATGGCCCACCAGGTAATAGAGCAGCACCGGGATTTAACAAGCGTGCGCCTTCTGGGCATTAAAACCCGCGGTATTCCCCTGGCCCAGCGCCTTGCCCAAAGCATTGCCCAGTTTGAAGGAATTGATATCCCGGTGGGCGAGCTGGATATCACCTTGTACCGGGACGACTTGACCACCACCGGCGATCAGGCGGTTTTAAACGGCACCAACGTTTCCTTTCCGGTCACCGGGCAAAACGTCATTCTGGTGGATGATGTGATTTACACCGGCCGCACGGTGCGGGCGGCCATGGATGCGGTGATCGCCCTGGGTCGGCCGGCTGCCATACAGCTGGCGGTGCTGGTGGACAGGGGACACAGGGAGCTGCCCATCCGCGCCGATTTTGTGGGCATGAACATACCTACCTCCCGCAATGAGGTGGTGGCTGTTCGGCTTCAGGAAACCGATGGGGAAAACAGCATTCAACTCTACGACAAAGTATAGCAAACACGACAAGCCCTGACCCGATTGTAGGACAGGCCCCATTTTCTGACTGGAGCGCCTTTGAAGGCGTTTCAATATAAAAGGAGGAATCTTCATGACGTCCAACGCTCCTCACATCGGATACCTGCCGGACGAGAGACCGCCAATTTGGAAGCTGTTTCTGTACGCGCTCCAGCAGGTCGTCGTCATGTTTCCCGCTACGATTACTGTTGCACTCATTACCGGCTTCCATGTTTCCACCACCATCTTTGCCAGCGGTTTGGCCACCATCTGCTTCATTCTGATCACCGGACGTCAGCTGCCGCTGTACTACGGTTCCAGCTTTTCCTATCTTTCCGCAATCATGGGCCTGATGGCAGCCCAGGCTGCCGCCGGCAAGCCCCTCAATGACCAGATTGCTGTGGCACAGTTCGGCATTATCATGTCCGGCCTTGTATCCATTGCCGCCGGCTTCCTGGTAAAGGCTGTAGGCAAGGATGTCATTGACAGAATTTTGCCCGCTTCCGTTACCGGCCCCATTGCCATGGCCATCGGCTTGACCCTTGCCGCCGTCGCCCTGGGTGATGCCGCCACCGCGCCTGCTGGTGTGGCTGAAGGCGCTGTTGCCACGGCCTCCAACCTGGCCTGGGTGATCTCCCTGACAACCCTGCTGTCTACCATCCTGTTCTCAGTATACCTCAAGGGCTTCTGGAGCCAGCTTCCTCTGCTCTTCGGACCCCTGGTCGGCTGTGCCGTAGCCTTTATCGGCGGCCAGCTCTCCGGCATCAACTTCTTCCAGGTACTCAGCGGCAGCTCCAACAGCCTGTTCGCCCTGCCTGAGTTCACCCTGCCGATTCCCACCTGGGCAGCGGTTGCGGCCATTATGCCCATTGCTATCGCCACCATTCCCGAATCCGCCGCGCATGTATACCAGCTGGACATTTACGTCAATGACCTGTCCCGTAAAAAGGGCGGCAAGCACTACAACATCGCTGACAAGCTGGGCCTGAACCTGATTGGCGATGGTATCGGCGATATGGTGTCCGCGCTGTTCGGCGGCCCTGCCGGCACCAACTACGGCGAAAACATCAGCGCTATGGCCATTACCAAGGTGTTCTCCACCGCAGTGCTCCTGGCTGCCGCTGTGATTGCCATGGTTGTCTCCTGCTTCACCCCCTTGATCAACGCCATCTACGCCATTCCCAAGGCTGTAATCGGCGGCCTGGAAATCTACCTGTTCGGCGCTATCGCAGCCCAGGGTATTGCCATCATGATGGATAAGAAAGTGGACATGTTCAATGCCAAGAACATTGCTGTCATCGCCAGCATCATGGTAATCGGTGTAGGCGGCCAGTATCAGTTCGGCGGCAGCATTCCCTTCTTCGGCATCCAGGTGCCCTGCATCGCCGGCGCTGCCATCTTCGGCATTCTGCTGAACCTGCTGCTGAGCATCGGGGATAAGAAAAAGGCGTAAGTCAAAGTTTTGAACATAAAGAAACCGGGCAGCTTCGTAATAGAGGCTGTCCGGTTATTTTTATCGGAATGAAGCTAAAAGATAAATATGTATGATAGATATGAATTGCGAATCACATCGCACCTACGGGTGCGACCACAGGGCTTTCCGATCGCCCTTTGGGAACCTTCGGACGCCATCTTTTGAACACTATTGATGTGATGCGATTAGGGGCTATTACAAAAATGCTCGCCATAGCGCTGCTATGACTGCGCTTTTTTCCTTGTCTGACGCAGAATCTGATCGAAACAGTACCTCTGCTATTTTAGAGGAACGCCCTAGAAAAAACCTCAGTCAGAATTCCGCTTTGAAAAGCAGAGAAAACGACGCTGCAAAAATGACATACAGGCAACTGATATACACATTTTAAGGTTTCCTGTTCCTGTTTAGCCCATTGATTCGCTAATTATTATGAATATGGGATTCCAAAGGGGCATTGTCCCTTTGGCAGGGGTCCAGGGGACGGCGTCCCCTGGTCACAGGAAGTCTTCGCGCTGGGGGGTAAAGATGTCCACCAGTGTACCAGCCTTGAGACAAAGGGTGCCATGAGAGACGCCCGAGGCGAAGGCGATGGTGTCACCTTCGTTCACAATGGTATCCTCTCCATCAATGGTGAAGCGGAAGGAGCCGCTTTTCACATAGGTGCACTGCACATGGGGATGGGTGTGCACAGCGCCGACGCCGCCCAATTCAAAGCGCACTTCTACCACCATCATTTCGGGGTTATGAGCCAGCACCTTGCGGCTGACGCCGCCGCCCAGGTCTTTTAACGGAACATCCTTGTTAAAAACTACATTTGCCATACAAAATCCTCCTGTGTGTTATTCCGGCCACGCAGTCAGGTATAGCTGTACCTTTCCATCTATGTCACTGGCGTAGAGCACCAGATCATCCTCCCAATTGACGGTGGGGTGGCAGTGGCTCTTTTGCCCGTACCAACTGGTGGCATGGCGGCAAAGCTTTGTGATGGCGGGGCCGTCCTTCGTAAGATCAATGCGAACCAGATCGTCTACCTCGTCCCCTACCAGCCTGCTCACATCACTGCCGCAATGGTAATGGTTGCAGTAATGGGGCAGCAGCGTCTTTTCGATCAGCTTGCCATCTTTACCTGCCAAGCCTACATAGGGGATAAAGCCGCTGTCTGCCATCTGCGTAGCTACGGCCTGGGTGCGGTGGCTGGTAATGGTGCCATCGTGACCAGGGCCGCGGTTGTCAAAGAATACCTGCCCATCCCGCGTCCAGAACTCGTGGCCGACGCTATCCTCTTTATTCTGCCGGAAGCAAGGGAATACCTCCCCCGTATCGGTATCCGCAATAAAAATTCGCTGCATGATCAGATGCCAGGGCCCTTCATGGCAGTACATGCACAGGTTGCGGTCGGTGGGAGAAAACTGCAGGTGCCCCAGCTCGCAGGTATCCCGAACGCCGATGTAGGGTGTTCCCGCCTTGCCGTCAACAAGGGGTACGAATACAATGCGGGAGCGCTTGACCCGGTACATCTTTTCTTCAAACCCGGCATAGTTGATGCCGTGCTCCACCTGCACGTCCTCGTTCATCAAAATGCCAACCAATGTGTGATCGCAGTTTAGGGAAAGGCGTCCAGGCTTGTATTCCTCCGGGAAGGTGTACAGCACCTGCTTATCACCTGTTTTCAGGGAATGCAGCACGGCCTCCCGGCCATGGTTGTATAAAAGCACCGTACTCCCCGGGTCCTTGGTCAGGTTGGCGACACCGGCATCTGTATAGCCGGTCACCCTTTGAATCAGGCCCGTATCTTGATTTACGGTGAACACATTGTCTATGCCAGGGGTATCCCGGTCGGAAAGGAAAAAAATCTCCCGGCCGCCCCTGGTAAAGGCGTTTTCGGTAAAGTATAAATGCACGTTGTCAAAATCTTTGCTGGCTGTCAGTTGTGTAATCTTTCTACCGGTCAATGAATCGGTCAATATACGCATTTCGGATGGATAGGTTTGAGGGAGCATAAGATTTCTCCTTTAGTACGTTATTACCCTTTCACAGAACCTAACAAAACACCCTTGGCAAAGTGCTTTTGCAAGAAGGGATACACGCAAATGATGGGCACGGTGCTGACCACGATGGTGGCATACTTTACCGCGTCGGTGGCGGCCCACACTACATCCTGCTCAGACATATTATCGGCGCCCATGCCGCCCAGGGACAGGATAACGATCTGCCTCAGCCACACGGTGATGGGCCACATGTTGCTGTCGTTTAGATAGATCATGGGCCGCATGTAGTTGTTCCAATGACCAACGGCATAAAACAGCGAGAAGGTGGCCAGGGAGGCCTTGCTCATGGGAATCACGATGCGCAGGAAGGATTGCAGCTCGTTGCAGCCGTCGATGCGGGCGCTCTCCTCAATGCTTTCGGGAATATTCTGAAAAAAGTTCTTCATCACCATCAGGTTATAGCCGGAGATGGCCACCGGCAGCCATATGGCCCAGAAGGTGTTTTTGAGGTTCAGCCGGTTGGCTGTGACGATAAAATCGGGAATCAGACCAGCGGAAAAGAGCATGAAGAACACAACGACCCGAAGCAGCCATTTGCGGCCGGGCAGCTCTTTTTTGCTCAGCGCATAGGCGGCAGTGGAGGTCATGAGGATATTGATGAGGGTACCTACCAGGGTGATCAAAAAGCTGTTGCCAAGGGATGCCAAGGTTTTTCCGGAACGGAAGATCATGTGGTAGGCATCCAGCGAAAAGGCGGTAAACTTGCCATAGGCCATACCCGTAGCGGAAAAGGAGCCAATGGCGCAGTAGATAAGCGGCGCTACCATAATTGCGGCCAACAGGCCCAGGAGTACGTGGTTGAATGCGTCAAAGGCTTTGCCGGCTGCCGTTTGGTTGCGGGCGGTCATATTGCTCATCAGTACATTCCCTCCTCACCCATGGCTTTGGCCAGGCGGTTGGTGCCCAGCACCAGAATCAAGCTGATGACAGAGCGGAACAGGCCGACGGTGGCACTGTAGCTGAAGGAGGTTACCCCAGCAGGCACTTTGCTGCCCAATATACCCACTTCATAAATGTAGGTATCATACACCATGCCGATTTCACGGTTCAGGCTGTTGATCATGAGGTAGATCTGGTCAAAGCCCGTTTCCAAAAAGGTGCCCATGCGCAAAATCAGCAAAATGACGATGGTGGATTTAATACAGGGCAGTGTAATGTTCCACAACTGACGAAAGCGGCCTGCGCCATCGATGACCGCGGCCTCGTACAATTGTTCATCCACCCCGGAAAGCGCAGCCAGATAGATGATGGTGCCCCAGCCGGCTTCCTTCCAGATGAGCTCCATAATATAGATGGGCTTAAACCATTCATGACCATATAAGAATGGGATTTGCGCGGCGTTGTTTTGCTGCAATACGGAATTGATCAGCCCTCGTGGTGCGGGTCCCAACAGCAGCAGCATCAGGCTGGCGATGACGGCCCAGCTTAAAAAATGGGGCAGGTATACCAAAGACTGCAAGGTGCGCTTGTAGCCGAAATGACGGATTTCATTGAGCAAAAGGGATAAGAGCAATGGAATGGGAAAATACAGCACAATATTCCACACGGACAGTGTCAACGTATTGCGCAGAAGAATCAGAAAATCCTTGCTGTTAAAAAAGACTGAAAAATTCTTGAACCATGGATCCATCATGGGAATGGGCATGCCCAGGTTTTCCACGGCTGGCAGGTATTTTTGGAATACGATGCGCAGACCCAAGAGGGGAAGAAATTTAAATAGAATATAATAGGCAATGGTAGGAATCAACATGATATACAGCCATTTGTGGCGCATCACACGGCGGTACAGCCGTACAGCCTTCCCCTGGCTGTATATCGGTAGCCTTTTTTGTGCGGTCTGCAGCATTGGTTACACCCTTTCAAAGCAATTGAGAGGCTTTAGAGGACCTGCCCTATAAAAGAAGGAATGGCATGAAGCATGAACACTTCATGCCATCCCGCAGGCTACCGCAAAACCTCCTGGGAGGCATTGGAGGGCCGTTTTCATCTGGCTCAATCGGTGCATTACTCGCTGCCGCTCGTACTGCTTGTTTCGCCAGCCTTCTTCGCCTCGCTTTCTCCGCCACAGGCGGCGCTTCGGCTACTAAGCCTTCCAATGTAAGATCGAAAATCGGCGACATGTGCGGCGATTTTCGCGGGAATTTCGAAGAAATTCCTACCTTGCCCGAGCAAACGGCCGCACAAAGGCGCAGCCTTTGTGCAGTGCCGCGAGGGAAAATCTCGAACAAGTGGTTGTGCCACTTGTTCGAAATGCCATCCCGGCATTGGGCTCTTTTACTTGGCGTTTACAGCTTCGATCAGGTCGTTGCCGCCCTGCTCCAGCCATTCGCTGACAGCCTTGTCAAAGCCGGCTTCATCAATCTGGCCCATGATAAACTGTACGCGGGCATCAGAGATGATGGTGGCGATGGAGGCATCCAGGTTTAATTGGTCGGGGGTCAGCTTGCCTACGCTCAGGTCTGCCACGGCATAGGGCTCGTTGGAGACGGCTTCCAGGTTGATCTGGTCCAGTTCGGTCAAACCCTGGCCATAATCATGAGCTACAACGCGGCGGGGAACGATGGAGATAAATACTTCACTGGAGCCGTCGGAAACCCGCAGCTTGCGCTGTTCATCGCTGATGGAAATGGTGCCGTCGGCATTTTCGGTGTAGTGCAGGTCCTTTACGCCAACGGTCAGAGCCTTGTCGCCTTCGCCGATGGTGCGCAGGGCAGCCAGGAAGTCCAGAATCCTTTTGACGGTTGCTTCATCCTTCACGGCAGCTTTTGGAATCAGCAAGCCGCCCATGCCGCCCATGGACAGGGTGGAGTTGATGACCGGTTTGCCGCTGGGATCATTGAGCAGGTAGTTACGGCCGATTTTGGCGGTGGGGGTCACGTTGTCAAACAGGCTGTCGTACTTGCCGCCAGGATAACGGCCATTGGTAGCGGTAGTGAACATAGCGCCGGCTTTGCCTTCGGCCAGGGGCAGGTGCTTGTCGTTGCCCTTGACCAGCGCGAAGTCGCTGTTCATGTAGCCGTTGTCGTACATGTCTTTAAAGAGCTTCAAGGTATCCTTGTACTCTTTGAAGGTGAAGTATGGCATGATCTTGCCTTCGGCGTTTTGGCCCCAGCGGTTGGGGGTGCCCAGGGCTACGGCCAGGGTATCAAAACCGGCATAGGTCAGTTCCTTGTTGGCATCATCGATATAGGCGTAGCCATAGGTGTCCTTCTGGCCGTTGCCGTCGGGATCATCCTCGGTGAAGCGCTTGGCCATTTCATAAAATTCGGCGGCGGTAGTAGGCACCTTCATGTTAAGCTTATCCAGCCAGTCCTGCCTGTAGAGCATACCAACGCGGGCGCTGGAAACCTGGAAGGGGAACAGGTAGTTGCGGCCGCCAACGGCGGTAACGGTCATCGCGTAGGGGGTCAGCAGGTCCTTTTGGAACACTTCATATTGAGGAAGCAGGTCCGTCAGGTCCCAGAACACGCCATACTGGCAGTAATCCAGGTAGGCGGAGTTGGTGGTCAGGCCGCTGGTAACGACCATCACCATGGGCTGTTCGTTGGAGGCCATAACGGTGTTGAACTTCTGAACAAAATCACCTTGGGGAGCGTAGGTAATCTGAAGGTCTACATTATACAGTTTCTCCACTGCTTCCAGAACAGGGTTGCCTTCCTCACCTACGGTTCCGGCCGGGGGCTGATCCGCAAAGAAGGGGGCCAGCATGGTGATGACCAGGGGAGCTTCTTCGGCGGTGGCTGTGGTGATGGCCATGGAGCCCAGAAGCATCAGGAGCGCCAGCATAAGGGACAGGGTTTTGCGCATGGTTGTTCATCCTCCTTGTTATGTGGTTGTGACTCGTGTAACGGCAGGGTTATGATGATTCAGTATACGGATAGATGCCTTTTCAAACAATATCAAAACCACCAATCGAATTGCCAATATGTGAAAATAACCATTGTCAAAATCGCAACTGATGTGCAAAAACGAAAATGGAGGCGGTTTTGCGCACGGAAGACACGATTGCGGACTTTGCATATACCCTTGCGATATGGTATATTGGATGCATTGGCTTTCATGCTGGAGGCGGATGTAATGCAGGAGTTTCGCCAAAGGATGCGCAAAAAGGTGTACAGGACATTTTTGATGTCCTTTTTACTTGTGTTCGTTTTGCCCGCCATTGCGCTTGTGGGCTTTATGACCCACATGCTGGGGACTGTGGAAAAGGAACTGGAAACGTCCAACCATCTACTGCTGGAGCAATTGAAAAGCGGCGCAGACGGGCAGCTTTTTGCGGTAACGCGTATCGGCGATACCTTGGTGGTGGATGACAAGGTGCTCTACTTTTCCACCATTGCCGACCCACTGCAGTATTTAAACAACATTACCGCCTTTCAGACCCTGCGCACCCTCATTCAGGAAATGACCAGCTTGCAAATTGCCAATGCCAGCATCAACAACAGCTACATCTATTTTGAGCGCAGCCAAAAGGTGATCGCCAATTCGGTCATGACAGGGGCTGATTTTTACCAGCGTCGGCTTCTGGGCGAGTTCGCCTCCTATGAAGATTGGCTGTCTTTCGTGAATATGGGCGGAAACGGTTTCGTGCACCGTAAAGGCGGTTCACTGACCTATATGCGCACCATTTTCCGCGGCACCATCCCCTCTGTTACCATTGTCATCACATTGGAAGAGAACATGCTCAATCAATATAGGCGGCTTGCCGCGGAAAAGCAGGGCATGGGCTTTACCATATTGGACAAGGAAGGCCGCACACTGTTTTCCACGCTTCCGGAGGTATCGTTTGCACAGGTAATCGATGTTAGCGCCGCCAGCGGGGATTTGCACCACGTAGACAGCCCTCAAGGGCAGCTTCGTGTATCCTACAGCCGCAGCGGCGACACCGGCTGCGTATATGCGGTATCCATACCGGAAAGCGTATATTGGACCAGGCTGACAACCATACGCCAGGTAAGTGTGTTATTGGTAGCGGTCATACTGGCGGTGGGTTTCTTTCTTTCCTTTGCGCTGGCCAAGCGGCAGTACAGGCCGATACACGCCCTGCGCAGCTTTGTGGAGGGAGATGCCCCCAGCGGCCAAGTCGAATCCGGGGATGATTTTACCTATCTTCAGGAAATGATGCAGAGCATGAAAAACAGCCGGCTGACCATCCACCAGCGGCTAAAATTTTCCAACCAGAACATGGAGCATTATGTGCTGGAGTCCTTGATGTGGGGCACCTATGGCTCCGTTGGCGAGGTGGAGGAGCAGCTTCTTGCCCTGGACATCGCTTATGACAGCGACGATTTCGCTGTGGTAGGCTTTTGCGTGGAAGGGTTTACCGACAGCACCTTGCTGCCGGAAGATGGGCAGGAGGACGCCCAGTTGATGCGCTTTGTACTGCGCAATGTGTTTGGGGAATTGCTGGCAGGCTACAATGCCCATTTGGTAGAGCTGCACGGCCTTACCTTCGCGCTTTTGTGCCTGCATACAGGGGAGCATTGGCAGGAAAAGCTGGAAGAGGTGCTTTTGAGCGGCCGGCAAATTTTGCGGGAAAACTTTGATCTTGGCATGACAATTGCCGTCAGCCACAAGGTGCAGGGACTACACAAAATACGCCAGGCGTACAACTGGGTGAGGGACGCGCTGGCAGCCAGACAACCCGGCGCACAGGAAGTGCTGGTCTACTGGAAGCAAGTGAAGCCGCAGCCCACCCTGGACAAGGGCTCTGAAAAGGTGGAGGCAGCCGTGCGGCGGCTGGCGCAGCTGGCGGCGGCTGGCGATACGGAAGGCGCCATGAATGAGCTGAAAGTGTTAAAAAAGGCTGCCGCCTTGTTGCCAGGCTGGTCTGTGCGCATGCAGTTTACGGTCTTGCTGCAGGAATTGTTGCAAAACCTAACCCTTCGGTTCTCTGCGGACGAGGTTGCGGCTGTTGCCCAGCGGGTGCAGCAGTATATGGAAGCACCGCCTTCCAAGGATGACTTTGCGGAGATGAATCACATCATTAAGGAGGCCTGCGCCTTGTCCTCAGCAGCCGGCGAAAACGTGCGCCGGGCCGATGTTGCCCGCAAGGCAGATCAATATATACAGGAAAACTACATGAAAAGCAGTATGTCCATCAGCTCTGTGGCGGACTATTTGAACCTTACCGCCAGCTACGCATCCGCCTTGTACAAGCGGCAAACTGGGCAGTCCATGCTGGACGCCATCAACCTGACACGCATCCACCACGCCAAGCTGCTGCTGACCGGCAGTCACATGAGCCTGGAGCAGGTGGCACAGCAGGTTGGCTACTTTAACAGTTCTTCCTTTATCCGCACCTTTAAAAAGTATGAGGGTGTGACCCCGGGGCAGTTCCGGTCGCTTAACGGAAACACGGGTGCCCAAATCAGCGTTTGACCGCAAACCTTTCATTTATAAGGGTTTTACTGGTAGGTTAACGATTCCGTCCAGTATACATTGCCATAGATATCTGTCAAACGGTAGGAAACCAGCGTATCCGGATTGCCGATATCCGCATAGGTAACGGCTAAATCGTCCTGTACAGTGAAGGGTTCACCAAATTCATATTCTGCGTCATACGTTCCATCATACTGATAATAGTCGCACAGCATTTGTATTTCATCGCCGGGAAAAAGCGGCGCAAGGCCCCTGGAGACAAGACCATCTTCCGAAAAATCGGGCCGCACACCGGCGACATAACCGTCTTTATGCAGCGAATCCCAGACGAGCACAATCTGCGCCTCCTCGCCGTTTACCAGGGCCGGCACATAGCCCGTATAACGGAAATAATCGCCGTCTTCCATATACTCCTCACTGTAAAAGGCAGCGGTTACGCCGCCCAGCGTGACCCAGGTGTAATCAAAGTCGGCGATCAGGTCGCCGTCCTCATCATAGTCATATACATCATCCTGGCCCAGGTCAATGTACCCTTCTCCATCATCCACAAATACCGACAACTGAATATTGCTGATCAGATTCCATTCCTCATCGGTCAGCTGCAGCACATAGCCATCGCCCTTTTCGGTGAGAACCAGCTCATCGCCTTGCAAAAAGTGTTCACCGATATAGCCGGCGGCATTGTCTATCGCCTCCTGGCTGAACCAGCCGTAATCAGCGTAGGGGGCAAAAGCCTCGGCGGTTGTTTCTTCGCTTTCCAGCAGGCTGCTCAAAAAGCCGCCTCCGTTATCACTGGCAAAAGGCGCACCGCTGTCGATTAAGGTTTGCCCACCGGTTTTGATGTTGGCAAAGCGCTGGGTAAGGTTACTGTACTCCTCACTCCAGCCGATCTGGCGGTAGATGGCGAGCATATCATCCAGCGCAGGCAGGTCATGATAGGGAAAATAGATAGACAGGCCCGAAGCGGCGCGTATGTTGCCTGTATCCCTGCGGTATAAAATGGCACTTTGAAGGGAGGCGGCCAATTCTTGGGCATTGTCCGTTTTGAGCCTTAGTATCAGGTCAATCAAATCCACCATATCATGCTCGTCATAGCCGAAGGATTTTGCACCGCTGCGGGCCTTGGACAGCCGTGCAAAGTCACCTTCCTGTATCAAGGCTTCCGCCTCCAAAGCAAATTGGTTCAGGGCGTCCGGGGCGGCAGCCGCGAGAGCACCCAAATCGATAACAGATAAGGTGCCGATGTCTTCGGGCTCCACCGACAGCTCAATATAGTCATCAATAATTCTTTGGCAAAGCGATGGCATATCCATATCTGGCGCGGCAGCCAGGGAACTGAGCCAGTTGGTATAGTACCAGCCGGTGCCGGGCTCTGTTTCTTCTGAGGCGAGCAGGTAATCGGCATAGGGCGAAACGGCCAGCGCGGTTTCTACTGTCGCCATCAGGCACGCGTCGAAACCCACCATATCAAAGCGCATGCCGCTGGCATGCATGGCCTGCGCAATTTCATCAATGGTCAAATTTCCGCCAGGAAAGTTCTCATCCTCACCAAAACCGTACAGCGCACCGCCGCCATGGTCCCAAAAAATCAGCAAGTTTCGGTCTGCCTGATAGTTCTCCCGGCAGAAAAGCAGAAAATCCATCAACGTTTGAGGGTCCGTCATATCCTTTGCAGCGGTAGTTTCCAGCGTGACAAAGCCATCGGCGCCAATCAGATGGCGCTGGCTTGTGCCCCCTTGGATGGTGTCGTTTTGCCAGGTTGTTGAACCGCCCGTTTCCAACACGATGTTGATGTTTTCCCCGGCACCGGAAGACAGCATTTCATTGATGTCCTCTGTTGCGGAGCCGTCTTCGCTTTCCAAATCAGACCCGCAGACATAGATCATGATGGTGACGCTGGGGTTCTCCTCAGACATAGCGCAGACAGGCAGCAGCAATGCCACAAGCATAAGGGCAAGCCATCGTTTCATACAACCAATTCTCCCTTCGTACGCAAAAGGCCAGGCTATCCTCTGCAAAAGCCAAGCAGATTCAAACCGGCCAGTAAAATAATCAGGTCAGCAGATGAATAGATGACTATTCGCTTTGAGGCTTGATGCACTTGACCGTTTCACCGGTGAGCAGATGGCCTTCTACCACGATGGTGCCGGAGCCGGCGGTAAAGGGATGCTCTATGCGCTCAATCAGGCTGGCGGCTGCCTCAGTGCCGATGCGCTTGGTATCCTGCTGGATGGTGGTCAGCTTGGGAGAAGTCAATTGCATAAGTGGTATGCCGTCATAACCGGCAATGGAAATATCATCGGGAATTTTTAGACCCAGTGAGCGGATGGCTTCTATGCCGCCCAGTGCCGCATAATCATCAGACATCAATATGCAGGTAGGGCGAATGGGTGACTGCAGAATTTTCATCACTGCCTGCTTGGCGCTAGGGGGGTTGTGGTAGGCACATTCGACCATGTATTCCGGCGGAGTTTTCAGGTCCAACTCCTTCATGGCTCTGTAAAAACCGGTGATCCGGCTTTCGGTTACGGCGGAGCGCATGCCGTGTACAAAGGCGATACGCCTGTGGCCTTGACTATGCACGTAGCGCACAAGGTCGCGCATGCCGCTGATATTGTCAGACAGGATGCAGGTACGGTTGTTGAACAGATGGTCGATGGTAACAATGGGCAGGTCAGAGGCGATCAGGTCAATGACCTCCGGTGCAAAAAAGTCAACGCAGGCAAGGCACACGCCATCCACATTCCGGTAGCGGCAGTGCTCCAGAAACGTCATTTTGGTAAGGCCGATATTATGGTTAATAAACGTGATATCATACCCCTGGCGCTCAGCCTCGGTTTTAAAGCTCTCCAGCACAGCGGCAAAATAATTGTGGGTCAGGCCGCTGTTGTTGTCATCGGCAAACAAAACGCCAAGGTTATAGGTACGGTTGGTTTTCAGCGCCCGGGCCAGGGAATTGGGGTGATACCCAATCTCCTTTGCCGTACGCAGCACCAGTTCCTTGGTGGTTTCGCTGACATCGCTGTAATTGTTCAGTGCCTTGCTGACGGTGGAGACAGATAAACCGCACTTTAGGGAGAGTTCTTTAATGGTTGCGGCCATAGGGCAACTCCTTCTGCATGTGACATACCGGGCATTTTTTGTAGTTTGTATACCATTATAAGGCTTAGGAACCCATGTGTACAAGTGTATAACGAAAAATTTCGAAAACGATACCGTTTGATGCCGCCCGGAAAAAATCAGAACCCGTCTCCGTGCCCGCTGCGAAAAAAGCGCAGGGACGCGAAAACGGGTTTGTTCAGGTCCGGCGGCAGGCTGGGGTGTAGGGGCCAAAGGAGGTCAACCCTTTACGCTGCCCAGCGTTACACCGCGGACGATAAACCGGCTCAAGCCCAGGTATACAATAATGATTGGCAAAATAGCCAGCGCGATGGCCATGTACACCTGCCCCATATCAAACTTCAGCCAGTCGGCACTGCGAAGCTGCGCAATCAGGATGGGCAGCGTCTTTTTGCTGGCGCTTTTGATGATCAGGGCCGGCATAAAGTAATTGTTCCAGGAAGAAACGAAGGTGAAAATGGCCTGCACTGCGATGGCCGGCTTCATAATCGGCAGCACGATGCGGTTGAAGGTGCTGAACTCGCCGGAACCGTCTATACGCGCCGCTTCAACGATTTCCAGGGGCAGGGTGCTTTCCATGTACTGCTTCATAAAGAAGAAAACGATGGGCGATGAGATGGCGGGCAATACCAGCGGGAGGTACGAATCCATCCAGCCCCAGCTGGAGATTTGGCGCAAAAAGCCCAGAGTAACCACTTGGCTGGGTACCGTCATGACAAGCAGTATGAACTGAAAGGCGAAGTTTTTCAGCTTGAAGTCATACACATGCACTGCATGAGCTGTAAGGGCTGAAAAGTACGTTGCCAGAAGGGCCGTTAAGGTGGAGACGGTCAAGCTGTTAAAGATGCCGTTCCACATGGGCAGCTGGTCGTTTTGGAGCATGGCCTTCCAGTTGCTTGCCAGGTTTCTGCCCGGCAAAAAGCTGAAGCCGGTTTGTATCTCACTGTGGGCCCGTGTGGCGTTGACGATGAGTATATAAAAGAAGAAAAGGCATAAAAAGCTGATCAAGGTCAGAAAAACATAGGCGGCCATGCGGTAAACCGTAAGCCCTACATGCCGGTCGCGCTTTGCGGCCAGTTTTGTCTGTGCGTTTATCATCAACTGCGCACCCCCATTCTTGCAAGCCGCTGCTCTTCACGCTTTTCCCGCGTTAGCGAGCGGAATACCAGTACGCTTAAGCTGCCGGTGAGTATAAACAAAACTGTACTCAGCGCACCGCCCAGGCCGTAGTTTTTGCTCTTTCCCAGGTAGTTGTTCAGCAGCATGATAATGGTCATACTGGTGCGGTCTGGCGTGCCGTTGCCTTTTGTCAATATCTGCGGAACGTCAAACATTTGCAGGCCGCCGATCATGGAGGTGATCAGCGTATAAGCGATGATGGGGCGCAAAAGCGGCATGGTCACCCGCCAGAAGGTCTGCCAGCCATTGGCACCATCAATCTCCGAGGCTTCAAAGAGGGAGCTGTCGATGCCCATTACACCGGCCATCAAAATAATGGTGGTGTTGCCAAACCACATCAAAAAGTTCATCAGTGCCACCAGGCCCCGGGTGCCGGCAGTTTGGTACAAAAACTGGTATGGTGTCACGCCAAGCTGAATCATAACGTTGTTCACAGGCCCGCCGTCGGAAAACAATGCGAAGAACAGCATTGCAAACGAGGAGGCCATGATCAGGTTGGGCATGTAAATGACTGTTTTGAAAAAGCCCTGGCCCTTTAATTTCAAGTTCATATCGGTAAACCATACGGCCAGCAGCAGCGATACGGCCAACTGCGGCACAAAGCCCAGCAGCCACATCCAAACGGTATTAAACAGGTATTTGCCTAGGTCTGCCTCTGTAAAGAGCTTCACAAAATTGTCAAAGCCCACATAGTTGGGGCCAACCTGCTTTAAACCGGAAAGATAATTTTCAAAAAATGCGTTGTAGAAGGTAGCAAACAGGGGAGCCAGCGTAAAAAGGGTGAAAGAAACGAAAAAAGGAATCAGGAAAATATATCCCCATTTCCCATAGCTGACGCCTTTGTGCCTTTGAATCTTGCCAAGCTGTGACATCACTTTTCCCTCGCAATCCATTGAAGAAAAAGCGGGCATGGCGACTGCCATGCCCGCCTTCACAAAACTTAGTGGGACAGTTCCGGATGGGTTTCTTCCACAGCGGTAAAGAAGTTTGCCCAGGCAGTATCCAGATCGACAACGCCATTGTAGTAGTCGGTCATGGCGGTCATCAGCTTTTCGGTGCAGGTCTGGTCATACATGGTGGACTGGGCGCGCACGATGTTCTGAGCATTTTTGAGCATGAGGGGCAGATAGTTCTGGCCGCCCAGGAAAGCGCTGCTGAAATCGGTGGCGGCCACTTCTTCCATGGCTGCGACGTTGTTGGTGAAATCGTTGTAGGTCTTGGTAATGTCAACCAGCACGTCCTTGTTGGTGGTCATGGTCTTCAAAACGTCAGCCACAAGGGTTTTGTTGTCGGTGCCGGCAGCGCCGCAGACCCAGGTACCGCCCCAAGAGAAGCCCTGGGGACCTTCGGTGAATGCCCAGTCGCCCCAGGAGCCGTTGCCCACAGCGCCTTCGGCATTGGCATCAGCCTTTGTCCAGCCAGCCAGGCAGAAATCGATGAACCAAGCGGGTCCGAAGTAGCCGAACACCTTGCCGTCTTTGCCGGCACCGGCGCCGCTTTCAGCGGACCAGAGGTTGGCTTTGTTGTTCCAGCCGTTGTCGGTGTACTTCTTGGTCATTTCGATGTACTTGACAATGGAGGCATCCTTCTGGATTTTGCCGTCTACTACCCAAGGCGCGGTCATGTTGTCTGAGAAGGCACGGTAGGCATCATCAAAACCAGAGAGCATGAAGTAGCCCTTGGCTTTGGCCTGTTCGGCAACAGCGTCAAACTTATCCCAGTCGGAAAGGGCAGCCTGTACTTCGGCGGGTTCTTCGGTGCCAAGCACATCTTTGGCAAAGGAACGGCGATAAATAAAGCCGCCGGGGCAGGCCTGCCAGGAGAGGCCCTTTAAGGAACCGGTGGAGCTGGTCATGATATCCTTGGTGTACTGATACATGCCGGCCACGTCTTCATCGGTCAGGCCCAGATCAGCTTTCACATCCAAGGTGAAGTCGGTGTCGACATACTTAACGGCGTAGTCGGCTTCCACCAGGAACAGGTCAACCTTCTTGTCGGCTTCGGCATCGGCCTGGCCCAGCAGGGCTTCGTCCAAAGCGTTCTGGTAGGCATTGTTGTCGCTGGGGGTAATAACCCAGTTGACGGTTACGCCTTCGGGTACCTTGTAGAACTTTTCAAAGCGGGTCTTGAATTCTTCGTTCCAGCAGTAGATGTTCAGGACCTTGCCCTCATCGGCGCTGGCAGCCAGGGCCAGTGCGGGCACCAGCATCATGACGACCAAGAGAAGTGATACCAGTTTCTTCATGGGTGAACCTCCTTGTTGCGGCATTGCCGCTTATTTTTGGTACACCAAACACACCCTGCCGCCTGTGCCTTTTCAAGCGTTTCTCCGGCATGCGGGCCGGCCGCTTTGGCGATGGCAGAAAAGCAGTCTGGTACAAAAGCAACGTCCGTTGCTTTTTTCAAAGGAAAGCGGGGCTTTGGCGTTATGCGCCCCTGGCCAGAATGTTTTGCACCGTTTCACCCTCCAGCAGCTTGCCTTCCACCACAATAATGCCGGAGCCGGCGGTTTGCGGATGCTCAATGCGCTCAATCAGGCTGATGGCAGCTTCCACGCCGATGCGCGTAGTGTTCTGGGCGATGGTGGTCAGCTTCGGCTGGGTCAGTTGCATCAGGGGAATGCCGTCATATCCGGCAATGGAGATATCCTCGGGAATTTTCAGTCCCGCAGTGCGGATGGCCTCAATGCAGCCTAAGGTGGCGTAATCATCAGACATCAGAATGCAGGTGGGCAGCACGGGCAGCGTAAGCAGACGGGACACGGCTTCGCTGGCGCTTTTAGGATTGTGGTAGGCGCACTCCACCATGTATTCGGGCGGGATGGCAAGACCAAGCTCCTTTACAGTCCGGTAAAACCCCGTTACCCGGCTTTCCGTAACGGCGGACCGAAGGCCATGTACATAGGCGATGCGGCGGTGGCCCTGATCGTATACATAGCGCACCAGATCCCGTATACCGTTTACATTATCCGACAGAATGCAGGTACGGTTGTTGAAAACATGGTCGATGGTAACGATGGGCAGATCGGCCGCGATCAGCTCAATGATCTCCGGAGCGAAAAAGTCCACACAGGCCAGGCATACGCCATCCACGTTTCGGTAACGGCAGTGCTCCAGGTAGGTCATCCTGTTGCGGCCGATGTTGTGGTTGATAAAGGTGATATCATACCCGCGCCGCTCGGCTTCGCTTTTGAAGCTGTCCAGCACCGAAGCGAAATAATTGTGGGTCAAGCCGCTCAAGTTATCATCCACAAAAAGCACGCCCAGGTTATAGGTGCGGTTTGTCTTCAGCGCCCGGGCCAGTGAGTTGGGGTGATAGCCGACCTCCTGGGCGGTTTTCAGCACAAGCTCACGTGTTTTGGCGCTGACATCGCTGTAGTTGTTCAGCGCTTTGCTGACCGTGGACACAGACACTCCGCATTTTGCGGAAACCTCCTTGATGGTGACAGACATTGCAAGCTCCTATGCATGCAGCATGTACTTTACTAAAACGATTTCATAAACACATTATATAGCATATTGAATAAAAAAATCAAGAGTCAGTTCAAGATATTCCTAAACAAACCCTCATATTCAGCGTCGTGCTGAAAAAATAGCAGGGAAAACGGGTTTGTTGTGGACATATCTGACAATAAAGTACAAATATATCGAATACGGTTTAGATTTTGAGCGAAAAAAGGGAGGCACTTGTTAAGTGCCTCCCGAATCAATGACATCTGTTGCCCTTTACTTTGAAATTTGCAGAGCAATCGGTGAAACGCCAGTCAATTCAAGGCTTTTTGCATCTGGCTGGCTTCCGCCCACATGCAGGGTATAGTGGTTTCCGCCGGAAACCTTTTCCCCTGCATCGTTGATCACCGAAAACGTATCGCTCCCCAGTGGGATTGAAACCGTTTTTGTTTCCCCCGCCTTTACGTGCACCCGATAAAAGGCACAAAGCTTGGGGTTGGGCGTTTTGTAGGGAGAATCTGTTGCTTGAGCATACACCTGCACGACCTCGTCGCCATCCATATCGCCTGCATTGCGTAGCGTGACCTCCACCATGTTATCCTTCACTTGTACGCTTTCATAAGCAAACCTCGTG
Organism: Bacillota bacterium; assembly: GCA_023398575.1. Taxonomy (GTDB): domain Bacteria; phylum Bacillota; class Clostridia; order Christensenellales; family Aristaeellaceae; genus JAEWAH01. The sequence continues at coordinate 18,967 of JAEWSC010000038.1, forward strand.
TAGGAAAGTCCATAGCCGAAGGGATACAGCGGGGTGCCTATAAAGTACCGGTAGGTACGGTTTGTCATGCTGTAATCGGTAAAGTCCGGCAGCTCAGTGGCGCTGTGATAAAAGGTTAGGGGCAGGCGGCCAGAGGGGGATACCTTTCCAAAGAGAATATCGGCCGCGGCGGTACCGCCGGCCTGCCCCGGATACCATGCGTATAAAATGGCGTTGCCTTCTTCTACCCGAAGTGCGCTTCCGGCGGAAACCAGGGTGATCACCGGCTTGCCGGTTTTCAAAACGGCTTCCAGCAAGCGCCGCTGGGATGCGGGCAATTCCAAATCGTTTTTGTCACCGGAGAAGTACTGGTTGCCAGTGTCGCCTTCCTCGCCCTCAATGGTGGCATCCAAGCCAAGGCAAAGGATGACGGTGTCGGCCTGCTCCGCCGCGATCACGGCCTCCGCCAGCCTGTCGTCAGCCTGGGCCAGACCGCTGGTCCTGTCCTTGTGCAGGTGGCAACCCTGGGAATAAAGCACCCTGGCCTTGCCCTGTGCAGCCTGGCGGATACCCTCCAGGAAGGTGACATAGCGGGAGGAGGTGCCGTTGTAATTGCCTTCCAGACAGGCCTGGCTGTCGGCGTTGGGGCCAATGACGGCAATGGTTTTTGTTTTGCTGAGGTCAAGAGGCAAAATGCCGTCGTTTTTCAAAAGCACCATGCTTTTGCGGGCGGCTTCCAGCGCCTTTTGATCGTGGGCGTCTGTATCGTTTTCCAGATAGGAGATGCTGTCATACTCGCAGCTTTCATCAAACAGACCCAGCTTGATGCGGGTGGCCATCACACGGGTGGCAGATGTGGTGATCTGCTCTTCGGTGACAAGACCCTCCTGATACGCTTCCAACAGGTGCAGGTAGGTCACGCCGCAATTGAGGTCACAGCCCCACTGTAAGGCCAGGGCCGCGCTTTCCGGCGCGGTGTCGGTCACGTGGTGGCGGGTATGGAAATCCCGTATGGCCCAGCAGTCGCTGACCACATGGCCTTTAAAGCCCCATTCGTCCCGCAATATGTCCTTGAGCAGCGTTTTGGAGCCGCAGGCGGGCTCGCCGTTGACGCGGTTGTACGCACCCATCACCGATTCTACCTTGGCCTCCCTGACCAGTGCTTCAAAGGCCGGCAGGTAGGTTTCGCGCATGTCCTTGGGGGATGCGACAGCGTCAAATTCATGGCGCAGCGCTTCCGGGCCTGAATGTACGGCGAAATGTTTGGCGCAGGCAGCACCCTTTAAATGCTCTCCCTCCCCCTGCAGGCCCTTGACAAAGGCCACGCCCAGGCGGGCGGTGAGATGGGGATCTTCGCCATAGGTTTCATGGCCCCGGCCCCAGCGGGGGTCGCGGAAGATGTTAATGTTGGGGGACCAGAAGGTCAGGCCCTTGTAAATATCCCGGTCACCGTGGGCGCTTTGGGCGTTGTACTTAGCCCGGCCTTCGGTAGCGATGGTTCCCGCGATGTCCTTCAAGCCTTCTTCGTCGAACATGGCCGCCAGGCCAATGGCCTGGGGGAACACCGTTGCGGTGCCCGCCCTGGCCACGCCGTGCAGCGCTTCATTCCACCAATTGTAGGAGGGGATGCCCAAACGGGGGATGGCAGGGGCGTCGTAGCGAAGCTGGGAGGCTTTTTCCTCCAGCGTCATCTGCGATACGATTTTCTGCGCCCGTTCCATGGCAGTTTGGTAGTTCATAGCGCGCCTTTGCCTTTCCCTCAGCTAAAGAGGATGGAATTTACAATGCTCTCCAGGTATTCCTGCTTACCGGAGCCGGGCAGGGGCGCAGCGCCCATCTTTTCGGCATAGGCGGACATCTCTTCCAAGGTGGCTTCGCCGGCGCGGATCTTTTTGCCGATGCCGGTTTCAAAGCTGGCATAACGGTCCTTCACAAAGCCATCGATGCGGCCGTCTTCGATGATGCGGGCGGCCTTTACAAGGCCCAACGCGAAGGAATCCATGCCCAGGATGAAGCCCAGGAACATATCTTCCATGGTGTAGCTGGGGCGGCGGTCTTTGGCGTCAAAGTTCAGGCCGCCGTTTGTGAGGCCGCCGGCCTTCAAGATTTCATACATGCACAGGGTGGTGTCGTACACGTTGTTGGGGAATTGGTCGGTATCCCAGCCCAGCAGCAGGTCGCCCTGGTTGGCGTCTACGCTGCCCAGCATGCCGTTGATGGCAGACACACGCAGGTCGTGCTGGAAGGTGTGGCCGGCCAGGGTGGCATGGTTGGCTTCGATGTTCATTTTGAAATCCTTGTCCAGGCCGTACTGGCGGACAAAGCCGATGGCGGTGGCGGCGTCAAAGTCATACTGATGCTTCATGGGCTCCTTGGGCTTGGGCTCGATGAAGAAGTCGCCCTTAAAGCCAATGCTGCGGCCATATTTCACGGCCATCTTCATTAGGGCGGCAATGTTCTCCTGCTCAAACTTCATGTCGGTGTTAAGCAAGGTTTCATAGCCTTCGCGGCCGCCCCAGAACACATAGCCCAGGCCGCCCAGTTTGACGGTGATGTCCAGGGCCTTTTTGATCTGGGCCGCGGCATGGCAGAACACGTCGGCGCTGTTGCTGGAGCCGGCGCCGTTCATATAGCGGGGGTTGGAGAACAGGTTGGCGGTGCCCCAGAGGAGCTTGAGGCCCGTGTCCTTCATTTTGCCCAGAATGTAATCGGCGATTTCGTCCAGGCGGGCGTTGGTTTCCGCCAAAGTGTCGGCCTCGGGTACGATATCAGCATCGTGGAAGCAGAAGTATTCAATGCCCAGCTTTTGCATGAACTCAAAGCCGGCATCTACCTTGGCCTTGGCATGCTCCATGGTGGCGGGCTTTGCGCCGAAAGACTTGTCGGCGGTGCCGGGGCCAAACATATCGCCGCCGGTGGCGCACAGGTTGTGCCACCAGGCCATGGCAAAGCGCAGGTGCTCCTTCATGGGCTTGCCCAGCACCAACTGCTCGGGGTTATAGAACTTGAAGGACAGGGGGTTCTTGGACGCAGGGCCTTCATAGGCTACCTTGGGCAGGTTTTTGAAAATCTCGCTCATAAGCGCGCTCCTTTTTTATGGTGCATTTTTTCGGTTTCCTACATAATGTGCTCGAGCACATTTATATACGAATATCATACGGAAAAATACCGTTGTTGTCAACGGCTTTTTTGCCTGCAGAGCATACGCATTCGCAGCTCATGCATGTTGCAGTTATACAGGCAGCGGGCACTGTAAACACACAAGGCATAAAACGATGTCAGCTTTACTTCCCCAACTCACTGGTGCAGTGCGGGCAGCGGGTCGCTTCCTCATGAACGGCCTGCTTGCAAAAACGGCACAGCCTCGGTGCGGGAGCAGCAACCTCCTCCTTCTTTTTCTTGAGAGAAAGTCTGGCAAACAGCTTGACGAACAGAAACACGCACAAAGCCATCAGCAAAAAGTCGATGATGTTCTGCAAAAACATGCCGTAATTTAATGTGCTGGCATCAGCAGCTTCATGCACCTTTCCATCCAAGGCTAAAAACGCTCCGGAAAGATTTACATTGCCTACAATCAAACCAATCAGGGGCATAAAGATGTCATTGACCAGGGAGGTGACAATCTTGCCGAAAGCCGCGCCGATGATTACGCCAACCGCCAGGTCCAGCACATTGCCTTTGAGCGCAAAAGCCTTGAAATCCGCCAGAAACTTTTTCATGAGTAACCCTCCTTTTCTTGTGTGCATCCATTCATTACCCCATTTTAAGCGGAAAGAAAAAGATTCCGCAAAAAAAGCTCCAAATCGTGGGGCAGCTTGATCCGCTTATATACCTCGCGTTTTAGGTCATCGTTTTTCTTATCGGGATAAAATTTTGCAATCAGGTCCTCCACACAGCCCCGCCAGAACACCTTGCCGTGCACGAATCTGCGCAGCACCACAGCCTCAGGCAGGTTTTTCATACGTGCAAAGCTGTCGCTCATCCGCTTTTCCACATTTTCAGGGCTTAGCAGGCTTTGCCAGCTATACAGCAGCTGCTGCATCTCCTTTTCTTTGGGCGGCGGGTAGCGCAAAAGCGCCCGGTTAAAGCCCGCCTGCAAAAGCTCTTCATACAGGGGCTGGGCGGCCCGCCACAGACAGGCATGGCGGATGGCCCTTGGTATCTCGCCGGAGATAACAGGGCTTAATCTTCCAAAGCCAGGTATCGCCTCCTCCAACTCATCAGGGCAAACCAAAAAGTTTTCAATGCAAAAGCGTGGCAGAATGAAAAGGTTCGGATGCTTCTTTTGCATCCGTTCGCACTCTTCCTCATCCCAGGCATCCCGGTCCACCATACCGCAAACGTCCGGCTGCTCGCGGATGGTACGCAGCACCGCATCCTTGCCGCCGGCGGGAGCCAGCACCCAATCGGCCAATATGTTCTCATCCCGAAGGGGCGGCTTATCCAGCATCAGGGTCAAAAAGGAGATATCCCCTGTACCCTCCACCAGCAGCACCCGCTTGCTAGGCGTGGCTGCCGCTTCCTTTAGCACAGGATGATTGGATCGATCATACGCTGCCATGGCCCGCCTCCAATTCCACCGTCATGCCCAGCTCGCGGTACCGCTGCCAGATGGCGGGATTGTGAGAAACCAGCAGCATCTGCCCCTGGGCTTTTCGGCAAAAAAACTCCAGGGTGGAAAGCAGCCCTATGACCTGGCTGGGGTGCAGATGCACCGCCGGCTCATCCAGCAAAAGCACACCGCCCTGCTTTAGGCAGCAGGCCGCGCAAAAGCAAAGCACCGCAATATGCCTTTCGCCCATGGACAATTGGTGGGGACCATGGCTTACATTGTCTTTTAATTGCACCTGCACCCCGCCGTCCTTGGCGATGACCAGCTTTTTTTCCACAAGCAGGCGGTTGACCGCCTTCAAGACCTCCTGAGCGCAGGGCTTATTATCGGCATTCAGGCGGGATAGCGCCTGGGGCCAGTCATCCTTCACATCATCATCGGTCAAAAACCAGGCGTTTTCAAAATCCTTTTCTCCGCCGGCAAAATGAAAGTCCGCATCCAGCAAAATCATGTTGGGCGTGTCCTCGCAAAGCGCGCCGCGCAAGGCATTGGGGTTTTGTGTTCCGGCAAACAAAACGCGGGCCGCAGGATATAGCTTCTTCATCTCTGTGATAAAGGAATCATCCTCCGACCAACCGGCCAGCACATCCCCGCCGTCAAGGCCGGTGAGCAATATGGCCATGCTGCCCTCGGGCAGTTCTTCCTCACTATAAGCCCTATCCAGAAGCCGCCATAAAAACGCAGCCGCCCATAAAACGGTGCTCTTTCCGCTGCCGCTGATGCCGGTAAAAAGCACCCGGTCATCATCGGTTACAAGGCTATGCAGCTCCCTGCCACGTGCAAAGGGGCCGATGCCTTTTAAGTGAATGTTTGCAATGCGCATGCAAGCCGCCTCCTATCGATTTCATTATACATTTCCCAATAATATGAAGCAACCTGTTTTTTCCCGCCTTGTAAAGGCCCTTAGTCTACGGTATAATAAAACCTGCACAGATTTCCAAAAAGGGAGGGCGGCGTATGTTTTTTCAAAAGGATTATGTCCTGCGCATGATTGAAATGATGGGCGATTTTATGCGCCGCATCGGGGAGCTTTTGGATGATATGCACCGGCTCCGCCTCCTGGACGACGCCTGCCGCCAGCATTGCGGCATGGATATAACGGCTGCCCGGAAGCTTTCGATAGAGAGCCTAATCGAGCTGCTCGCGCCTCAGCCCAGGCTGATGATGGCGGAGATTCTGTACATACAGGCCATGCAAACAACCTTGGAGGAAACCGAGCTGGAACAGCTTTTATACCGCTCTGCCCGCTTGCTCTTATCCTTGCGGAGCGAGAGCCTTTTATGCGAAATGCGCCATGAACGCCTGTCAGAATGCCTGGAAAAAGCGCAGGCGCTGCTGACGGCAAGGGACTTAATGGACGCCGCCGCGTTCTTTATGCAGGCCGATCAGTTCGGCAAAGGCGAAGATACATTATACGAAGCCCTGGACGCTGCCGCACCAAACGAGTGCGTTTCTTACCTTGAGGAAGGTGAAGCCTTGCTGAACGGGTGCCTTTGTGTACCGCAAAAGCGGCTGTCAGATGGCGGCTTACCCTATAGTGAGGTGCTTGAAAGCCTTCAGACCCTGCAAAAGCGCCGGGACGCGTTAAATACAACGATACTCACATGATCGGAGCCTGTTCATGATTATTCTTTCCCTGCAGCACATACAAAAATCCTTTGGCGCAAACACCGTGCTCAAAGATGCTTCCCTGACCCTGCAGGCGGGTCAGCGCATGGGTCTTGTAGGGGTGAACGGCAGCGGAAAATCCACGCTGATGCGCATCATCGCCGGGCTGGAAACCTACGATAGCGGCCTCATCAACATGAGCCGCGGGCTGAAAATGGGGTATCTGGCCCAGCAGGGTATGGTTACACCGGGGCTGACCGTGCGCGAGGAGCTGGAGGCCGTTTTTAAACCCCTGATGGAAATGGAAGCGAAAATGCGCGAGCTGGAAGAGCGCATGGCCCATGTAAGCGATTCTGAGGATTTGCGCCGGCTGGGCGGCGAATATGCCGCGCTTTTGGAAGCGTTCGAACGACAGGATGGCTATGCCTGGCAAAGCGCCATTCAGGGCGTTCTATCGGGCCTTGGTTTTACCCGCGCCCAGCATGACCAACTGGCCGAAAAGTTAAGCGGCGGTGAGCGCACCCGGCTTTGCCTGGCCCGCCTGCTGCTACAAAAGCCCGATCTACTATTGTTGGACGAGCCTACCAACCACCTGGATTTAAATGCCCTGAACTGGCTGGAAGAATACCTGCGGGAATATAAGGGAACGGTACTTACCATCTCCCACGACCGCTACTTTCTGGATCATGTGTGCGATAACATGGCAGAGCTGCTGCTTGGCACCGTGGAGCAGTACAGCGGCAACTATTCACGCTATATCGATCAGCGCACCGAGCGCTTTGAAAGCAGGCAAAAGGCCTTCGATCTGCAGCAAAAAGAAATCGCCCGGCAGGAGGCCATTATCGCAAGATACCGCAGCTTCAACCGCGAAAAATCCATCCGCGCGGCCGAAAGCCGGGAAAAGCGGCTGGCGAAGGTGGAACGGCTGCAGCGGCCCGAGGAAGAAAACCAAATCCGCTTTTCCTTTGACATCCGCCGCCGCACGGGCGAGGATGTGCTGATGGTAAAGGATTTGAAAAAGGGCTTTGGCGAGCGGACGCTGTTTTCCCATCTGAACCTGTTTCTGCGCCTGGGCGACCGGGTGGCGCTGATTGGCCCCAATGGAGCCGGAAAGTCTACCTTGTTCCGCTGCCTGACCGGCGAACTGCCGCCGGATGAGGGCACCGTTCGGCTGGGTGCCAATGTGGACCTTGGCTACTATGACCAGCATCAAGCCGCACTGCATTCTGAAAAAACCGTGCTGGACGAAGTGTGGGATGATTTCCGTCGCTTGGAACAATACGAAGTCCGCGGCGCGCTGGGCCTTTTTCTGTTTTCTGGCGATGACGTGTTCATGCCCGTCTCCACCCTATCCGGCGGTGAAAAGGGCCGGGTGGCGCTGACCAAACTGATGCTGAAAAAAGACAACCTGCTTTTAATGGACGAGCCTACCAACCATCTGGACATGGACAGCCGGGAAGTGCTGGAGCAGGCCCTTGCCGATTATCCGGGCACCATCCTAGCCATATCCCACGACCGGTACTTTATCAACCGCTTTGCCAACAAGGTGGCGGTACTGGGTACGGATGGCCTGACCCTATATGAAGGCAATTATGACGACTATCTGCGAATGACGGCCCGCGGCATCCTGCCGGCGGAGGATGGCCCGCAAAAAACGCGCACCGAGCTGGATAAGGAAAGAAAGCGCACCCGCCAGGAAAAAGAGCGCTTGAAGGAAGCTCAGGAGAACGCGCAGGCCAAGGAAAAGGAAATTGCCGATTTGGAGCAGGCGGCCGCCGACCTGGAAATCCTGATGGCGCTGCCGGAAACCTATCAAGACCCGGACAGGGCGGCCAAGGCTGCCAGGGAGTATCAGCGTATCCAGGACCGGATTACCGCCCTCTTTGACGAGTGGGAGGCGGCGGATCAGGCCCTGAAGGAACTTATAGAAACCATGGACGCAAACGCGTAAAGGAGGAAAAGGTTATGAAGGAAATCACGTTTTTTATGATGGATGTATGCCCCTACTGCATTAAGGCCCAAAAGTGGCTGGATGAATTGTATGCCGAGCATCCCGAGTATAAAAAAATCCCCATGAAGGTGATTGACGAGCGCAAGCAGCCCGACATTGCCAACCAGTTTGACTATTACCTGGTGCCCACCTTTTATGTAGATGGGGTAAAACTGCACGAGGGCGTGGCCACCAAGGAAAAGGTGGAGTATGTGCTCAAGCAGGCGCTGGGCGAGTAAGCAAAACCATAATTCGGGCTTGGCAAAACATTGCCAAGCCCGTTTTGTGAAGAAATAGTTTAGTTGTTTGCCTATCTGAATACGGTTCATTTCGCCTATCAAGTGGTATAATCAAAGCAAAACAAGATTGCGGGCTCAAAGATGACAGGCCTGTAAGCAATGGAGGGTACTTGTATGAAGGTAATCGCACAGCCTGCCGCAGGCGAAGCCATTTGGGAAGGAAAGAACACACGGTTTGACCGGTCTTTAGAGTTGGCCCTTTGCACCGTTATCCCCAAGGAAAGTGGATTGTTTTCCATCGCACTGCCGGCAACGGAGTGGGAAGAAGGCCTGCAGGCGATTTATTCCTTTGATTATGACGGCAAGGCGGAGGGCGACGATGTAGCCCTGCATGGAACCATGCGTGTGGTTCCGGTTTTAAAGGTTCTGCCAACCCATTGCACAGACGGCACCGACGGTGTGGTGACGGAGGATTGCGAGCTGCACTTTGAGCAGGGCAGGGATATTGATATTAAGACCCAGGTGACGGTGCATTTAAATCGCGAAGAAGCTCAAAAGCTGAACGCACACCTTGCCAAATGGAGCAGTTGAACATAGGTCAGTAATAAATGGCTGTAAATCCCCAGCGTGTCAAAAAAGTGGTTGTGCCACTTTTTTGAATTTTTCCCTCGCTGCACTGCAAAACCGCTACGCGTTTTTGCGGTCTTTTGCTCGGGCAAGGTGGGAATTTCTTTGAAATTCCCACGCAAATCGCCGCACATGTCGCCGATTTGCGATCCAAAATGGAAGGCTCTGTAGCCGTAGCAGCCCTCAGTGGGGGTAGGATGCAAGGCGAAGGAGGGTGGCGAAACAGAGCAATGCGAACGGCAGTAAGCAGTGCGACAATTGAGCCAGCCGGACCTTCGGCCCTCCCATCCCTCCCTTGTGTTTTTTGATAGTCAAAGGCTGTAAAGCCTTTGAGGTATCCCGGCAATAAATTGCCGGGATTTTCTTGTATTGTTTTGTTTTTATTTGTTGTAGCATACACATAGGTAAACCATGACCGAAAGATTTCTAAACAACACAGGAGATTTTCGCATTCCTATCACAAACAGGGTGTGGCATACTCTATACAAGCTGCGGTACTATCCCGCAAAAACAAGGAGGTTTTACGTAATGAGGAAAATGCTTTCTCTGGCCCTGGTGCTCGTCATGATGATGGGCCTGGCCGCAACGGCTATGGCAGCTGACCTGCCCAGCGTTGGCGTGGCTATCTACAAGTTTGACGACACCTTCATGACCGGCGTGCGCTTGGCCATCGAAGAAGCTGCCAAAGATGTAGCCACCATCGAAACAGTTGACAGCCAGAACAACCAAGCCACTCAGAATGACCAGGTTGACCTGTTCCTTTCCAAGGACCTTAGCGCCCTGGCCATCAACCCCGTTGACCGCACCGCCGCCGGCGTCATCATCGACAAGGCGATGGCTAAGGAAATCCCCGTTGTGTTCTTCAACCGTGAGCCCTTGGCCGAAGACATGGCCAAGTATGACAAAGTGTACTATGTTGGCGCCAAGGCCGAAGAATCCGGCACCATGAGCGGCCAGATCATCGTTGACTACTTCACCGCCAACAAAGACGCCGACAAGAACGGCGACGGCATCATCCAGTATGTTATGCTCAAGGGCGAGCCGGGCCATCAGGATGCCGAGCTGCGCACCGAGTATTCCATCAAGGCCATCGAAGCCGCCGGCTTCAAAGTGGAAAAGGTTGCCGAAGACACCGCTATGTGGGATCGCGTAAAGGGCCAGGACAAGATGGCCGCTTTCCTTGCCGCCCATGGCGACAAAATCGAAGCCGTTCTGGCCAACAATGACGACATGGCTCTGGGCGCGATCGAAGCCCTGAAGGCCGCCGGCTACTTCTCCGAAGGCAAGTTCATGCCCGTTGTTGGCGTGGATGCCACCGCTCCCGCTCTGGCCGCTTTGAAGGAAGGCACCCTGCTGGGCACCGTACTTAACGACGCTGTCAACCAGGGCAAGGCCACCCTGCTGCTGGCCGCCCTCATCGGCGCCGGTGAAGAAGTGACCGCCGACAACTACCCCTACACCATCACCGATGGCAAGTACGTGTGGGTTCCCTACCAGAAGGTTACCCTGGAGAACGCTGCGAACTTCGAGTGATAGATACCTCTTCCGGTTCCTTCTCGCCGATATCCGCGGGTCTTTTCCCCGCCCGCGTTGCCTCGTCCGCTCCACGTAGCGCTGCTACGCGTCGCTACCTCGGCTTAGCGGGCAAGAAAAATTCCTGGCGGCTCTTCGGCGATCTGGAGCCATCATCGGTATCGGTAGATAAATTGGTTCATGGGAATGGATTTCAATAGCCACCGATCCGTATCAACATTTGTATCACAAAAGCGGGAGGGAAGGGAAAACGTTTCCCTCCCTCCCGAATTTTTATGAAATCCTTTCGCGGGTCACTTTGCAATTGGGAGGCGGATGCCATTGTCTATGATGCAGCAAAGCAATTACGTGCTGGAAATGCGCACCATCAGTAAGGAATTCCCCGGCGTCAAAGCGCTGGACAACGTGACGCTGAACGTAAGGCCGGGCACGGTTCACGCGCTGATGGGTGAAAACGGTGCCGGCAAATCCACACTGATGAAATGCCTGTTCGGCATCTACCACCCCAACAGCGGCGAGATATTGCTCAATGGGCAGAAGACGGACATCAAGGATTCCAAATCGGCCTTGGACCTGGGCATCGCCATGATCCATCAGGAGCTGCACCCCATCCCCTACCGCAACGTAATGGACAACATCTGGCTGGGCCGGTTCCCCACAAAAGGTATTCTGGTGGATGAAGCGCAGATGTATGAAAAGACCATGGCCTTGCTCAAGGACCTGGAGATAACCGTAGACCCCCGTGTCCAGGTGCGCAGCCTGTCGGTTTCCATGGTGCAGACCATTGAAATCGCCAAGGCCATCTCCTACAACGCCAAGATCATCATCATGGATGAGCCTACCTCGTCCCTTACCGAAAACGAGGTTAAGCATCTGTTCAAGCTGATCCGGCGCATGCGGGAACGTGGCGCGGCGATTATCTACATCTCCCATAAGATGGAGGAGATACTGGAAATCTCCGACGAGGTCACCATCATGCGGGATGGCCAGTCTGTAGGCACCTGGCCGGCCAGTGAGCTGACCACAGACCTGATTATCAACCGCATGGTAGGCCGTGATCTTACGCACCGCTTCCCGCCCAGGGAAAACGTGCCGGGCGAGACCTTTATGAAGGTGGAGAATCTCACCAGCCCCAATCCCCGGTCTTTCCGCGGCGTATCCTTTGAACTCAAGCGCGGTGAGATTCTGGGCGTAGGCGGCTTGATGGGTGCCCAGCGCACCGAAATGCTGGAGGCGCTCTTCGGCCTTCGTGCTGTAAAGGAAGGCCGTGTGTACTTGGATGGCAAGGAGATCAGGATTGATTCTCCCCTCACGGCCATGAAGCACGGCATGGCGCTGCTCACTGAGGAGCGCCGGGCCACAGGTATTTTCCCCATGCTCAGCGTGCTGGAGAACACCGTAATGGCCAAGATCAGGCATTATGTCAAAAAGCCGCTATTCGCCCTGGATGAGAAAAGGCGGGTGAAGGACACGGTAGATTCCATTGCCCAGCTTCGGGTAAAAACACCGTCCTTCCGCACGCTGATCAAGGACCTGTCCGGCGGCAACCAACAAAAGGTGCTCATCGCCCGCTGGCTATTGATGGAGCCGGATATTCTGATACTGGATGAACCTACCCGCGGCATAGACGTTGGCGCAAAGTATGAGATTTATACCATCATCGCTGACCTGGCCAAGCGGGGCAAGAGCATTATCATGGTCTCCTCGGAAATGCCGGAGCTGCTGGGCATGTCCGACAGGATCATGGTCATGTGCGAAGGCCGTTTGTCCGGCATTTTATCCGGCCAGGAGGCCACCCAGGTTGACGTGATGCGGCTGGCCACACAGTTTTCCGCGTGATACGCTCAAAAAGAGCGGAGTTTAGACAAGGGATGGATGAAACATGAGTTCGGTCCCCTCTTTGGCCTCTCAACCAAAAGGCGCGCTGATCAATAGCCCTGCCCTGCGCCGGACCATTACATTGATGCTGGCGCTGCTGGTCGTTGCAAGCTGCTTCTTCAGCTATATTTCGTATCCTGTTCCCGTCTATGCGGGATATGATAACGCTGCCGCCGCTATGGACGCCGAGGCTGCCTACCAAACAGACCTGGCTGCGTATAACGACAATATAAAGCTGCGGGATGAAACGAAAAAGAGCATCAGCGAATCCTTGCAGCCAGCCTATGATGCCGCCAACACGAAACTCAAGGAGCTGCAAGCCGCCGCCCCTGTGGATGAGGCCGCCGTTGCAGCCGCCCAAAGCGAGGCAGATACTGCAAAGGCAGCGCTGACCGAGGCCCGCAAGGTGCTGTCCGGGCTGCAGAACCTGATCGCGCCGGTGCCCGTGCAAAACCCTGTACCGGCAGATTCCAAGCTGCAAAAGTATGCCGATAATCTCTTGGCAGGGAAAGAAGCTACCCCGCCGATGACCGTCAGTGACCCAAGCCTTGTGGATACGGCAGAAGAAGTGATCGCCCTGCATACCGTATCCGGCTTTGCGGTTATGGGCGGAAGCCTGGCCGCGGCCAACGCTTTAGGCGCTGTCTGGACGCTGATCCCAGGCATTGCGCTCATTGGCATACTGGCTGCATTAACGCTTTTGAACACTCCTGTGAAAGTACGCAAGCCTTTGGCGCTGATGGGCGTGCTGCTGTTCTGCTTTTCCGCCCTGCGCATAGAAACCGCAGGCGCCAAGGAATTAGGTGCCATCGCCAAGGGATATTCCTTCGGTTCTGGCTACTCCATTGGTATCATCGCCAGCATTCTGCTTTTGTTCAGTGTCCTGTTTGAGGGAAAAGAGCTTGACTTCTCTTGGAAAAACGTAAAGCGCTTCGCCTCCGATAAAGCCATCTACCTGGTGCTGCTGGTCCTGGTTGGCGCCATCGCGGCGGTCAACCCCAAGTTTTTGACTACCAGCACCTTCATCAACATCGTACAGCAGTCTTCCACCCGTTTAATCATTGCCATGGGTATGAGCTTTGTCATTATCGGCACCGGCGGCGTAGACCTGTCTGCCTGCCGCGTCGTAGGCATGACCGCCGTTATCTCAGCCTCGATGCTGCAAAATGCTGATTACTCCCGTATCTTCTTCCCCAATCTGCCCCAGCTTCCGGTATTCTTGCCCTTTTTACTGGCAGTGTTCGTGGCGCTTTTGTTCGGCCTCTTAAACGGCTTGATCGTAGCCAAACTCAATGTGCCGCCCTTCATCGCCACCTTGGCCAGCATGGTCATTGTCTACGGTGCCAACTCCATTTATTTTAACCTGCCCCCCAACAATAGCCAGCCCATCGGCGGTCTTCGCGATGATTTTACCTACCTTGGCACAGGCAAGATTTACGGCTTTGTACCCATCATCGTCATCATCGCGCTGGTCGTATGCTTCCTGGTCTGGTTTTTGCAAAACAGAACAGTCTTTGGCAAGAATGTATACGCCATCGGCGGTAACCGCGAGGCCGCAAAGGTTTCCGGCATCAACGTGCCTGTCACCGTGATCATCATCTTCGCCCTGGCTGCGGCACTCATCGGCATGGCCGGTGTATTGGAAGCGGCCCGAACAGGCGGTGCCACCAACAACTATGGCGTAGGCTATGAGCTGGATGCCATCGCGGCCTGCGTGGTCGGCGGTGTGTCCTCCTCCGGCGGCGTTGGTACCGTAGGCGGCGTCGTTTCCGGCGTGTTTATCTTCCAGGTCATCAACTATGGCTTAACCTTTATCGGCATCGATCCTTACTGGCAGCAGATCATCAAGGGCATCATCATTGTAAGCGCTGTTGCCCTGGATATCCGCAAGTATGTAAACAAGAAATAACAATAATCAAAGGGGAGGCCGCGCGCCCTCCCCTTTTCTTTAGGTGCTGCACAATTGGCAGCAAAAAGCCGTCTGATTGCGCTTATCCTCCTGAGTGCTTAAGACGGCGGGAGCCCGCCTTCACCGTTTGCGGACAGTGAGGGCGGGCTCCTAAACATATTTTATGAAAATCGCTCGCCTCCATGGGGAGCAGGCGATTAAGGTTGTCAAACAACCTCGCGGGAGGTATTGGAGGGCCGAAGCCCTCCAATAGCAAATCGCAAATCAGTGACATGCGCAGTGATTTGCGCAGGAATTTCGAAGAAATTCCTGCCTTGCCCGAGCAAACGGCCGCAAAAGCGTAGCTTTTGCAGTGCAGCGAGGGAAAAACTCAAAAAAGTGGCATTGCCACTTTTTTGATATGCTATATCGGCCTCTCCTTGCCCAAGAAGCAGCTGGCCAGTGTGCCAGGCCCGCAGTGAGCGCCGATAACCGGGCCGACCATGATGGTGCGAATCGCCTTGATGGTGGGCACCTTCTGGCGGATCAGCTCTTCCAGCCGCTTTGCATCCTCCAAACAGTCGGCGTGCATGATAATCATGGTTTGGGATTCGGGGTTTTCAATGTTCTCCGCAGTGCGTTCCGCCAGCACGCGCATGGCCTTTTTGCGGCCCTGCACCTTTTCGGCCGGCACGATCTTGCCGTTTTTGCCCATCACCACAATGGGCTTTAAATCCAGCATGGTGCCCATGACTGCAGCGGTACCGGAGATGCGGCCGCCCCGCTTTAGGTACTTTAAGTCTTCGACCGTGATCCATGCCTGGGAGCGCATTTTATTGGCTTCCACCCAGGCGGCCACTTCCTCCATGGATTTTCCCTGCTTATACATTTCATATGCGGGCAAAATCAGGTTGGACTGCGGCGCGGAAATGCTCATGGTATCCACTACCAGAAGCTTGCGGCCGGGGTATCTCTCCAGCAGCTCGGTCCTGGCGGCATGAATGTTTTGGAACGTGGCGGAAAGCTCGCTGGAGAAGGCCAGAAAGAGGATGTCGTGGCCTGCTTTGAGAATGGGCTCAAAGTACTCCAGATAAGCCGGTGTGGGCAAAAGCGACGTATTGGGTGCCGCTCCGGCCCTCATTTTGTCAAAAAAGCTTTTGGGATCGATTTCGCGGCCCATGTCATCAAAGTATTCCTTGCCCTCCAGCATATAGGGCATACGGACTACGGGAATTTGCATTTCGTCTACCTGGGTATAGTGAAGATCGCTGTCGGAGTCTGTCATGAATACATAGTCCATGTCGGCTTCCTCCCTGCAAAAATGGGTTCTGGATAAAAACATATAATCCATTCTATTGTAGCTTGTTTCCTGCAAAATTGCAACCAACACGGCCTTTTGGGCAATCGCCGTATAGGCAATAGGACGACATTGTGATAGAATGCAAGAAACAATATACTAGGAGATGCACTTATGGGCTTATTTGATTTATCGGTAGAACAGCTGTATACCTATGCCGGACGGAATCCGCGTCCACATGACTTTGACGCATACTGGGATGCTGCCCTTTCTGAGATGAACGCCCTGGACCCCAAGCCGCAGCTGGAAAAAGCCGCCTTTGAGCACCCGCTGCTCAGCTGCTATCATTTAACATTTACCGGCACCGGCGGTGCCCGCCTTTATGCCAAATACCTGCGGCCGAAGACGATCGAGGGCAAGCTGCCTGCCATCCTGTGCTTCCATGGCTATTCCGGCGCCAGCGAAAGCTGGTCCTTCCTCTCCGCCTTTGCCAGCGCCGGCTTTTGCGTGGCAGCGTTGGATGTGCGGGGCCAAGGTGGCCGGAGCGAGGATGTAGGCGGCATCAAGGGCAATACCCTGCAAGGACAGATCATTCGCGGTCTAGATGATACCGACCCACATAAGCTCTTGTTCCGCCACATCTTTTTGGATACGGCGCTGCTGGCGCGGGTCGTATCCGCCTTTCCGGAGGTGGATGAAACAAGACTGGCAGCCAGGGGCGGCTCCCAAGGCGGCGGCCTGACACTGGCCTGCGCGGCTCTGGCGAATATCAAAGCAGCCGCGCCGGTATTCCCCTTCCTGTCTGATTATCAAAGGGTGTGGGAAATGGACCTGGCAGAGGATGCCTATGTGGAGTTGAAGCAGTATTTCCGCCGGTTTGATCCCACCCATGAAAGGCAGGAGGAAATCTTCACAAAGCTTGGGTATATCGATATCCAGCACCTGGCAAAGAGAATCAAGGGCAAGGTTCATATGTTTACCGGGCTGATGGACAAAATCTGTCCGCCCTCCACGCAGTTTGCCTGCTTTAACAAAATCACATCTCCCAAGCAAGTAACCTTTTATCCCGACTTCGGCCACGAAGGGCTGCCGGATATGGATGATACGGTGCTGCAATGGTTTGTCAAGGAGCTGCATGGCTGAAAAACCCCTGGATGATCAAAACACATCATCCAGGGTTTTTTTTTATTCCGCCGTTTCTAGTGTGCTGCGCAAGAAAGCACAGATCGCATCGGCTTTACTTTCCCACCTGCCGGCAAAGAACAAGGCCATGGATTCAGTGGGCAGGCTTACCGACAATTTCATATCAGGCTTGTTTTCAGCGCTGTAGTGCAGATGCAAAAGACAGCCCTGCGCATCCTGTCCTTTTTCCAAGGCAGTGCCTGTGGGCAGGACAGCTGGCGGCTGCGCCTCCTGTGAAAAATGATCGCCCAGCTCCCGCATTAAAAAGTTATAAAAAAGCGGCGCTGCTTTCGCCCAGCGGCGGGCGTATAAATCGGCAATATCACGGGTGGGCAGCGGTAGCGCCATGTCTAAAAGAGGCGCTTCTTTTTCCAAAAGCCGCAGCCTCAGCAGGTAGGTTCCATCCTCCCGGCGATGAAAATCAGATAACATCTGCGCTTCCTGTTGGAAGCGCCTTTTCCATACCGGCAAAGAATCCGCCACCTGTGCTCGTATGCTGTGCGGCAAGCGGTGCAAAAACAGGCGCAAGGATTCTTTCCCTGCCTGAGTCAACGCGTACACTAGACCCAACGCATGGGGCGTAGTTTGCAAGTGGCCTGTTTGAACAAGGTCGCCAAGCGTCAACTGCAAAGTAATGTAATCCATCAGGTCGTGCTCGGCCAGGAATTGCAATAGCTGCAGGCTTCCAAGGGGGCCAAATTGCTCGATGGCATGCAATATCAGCAGCCTGTTTTCAAGGTCGGGGGTTTTACGGTTAATCATGCCGGTACCGCCCTCCTCATACTGATGTAGAACATTATTTCTTCCAAAGCAGCGAGGGGTTTTCGATGCAAGGCAAGGAGACGGAGCGAAGCGTAGCAGCGCTACGTTAAGCGTAGAGCGACGAAGACTTGCGCGAAAAGAACAGCTGCAACGAAGAAATAATGTTTGGAATCAGTATCATAAATGTACAGGAAAAAACCCCTCGAACCATAGGCCGAGGGGACAATTTCGTTATGCAATGCCTGCTCTAGCAGGCTGCCCAAACCCTATTAGGCAACGAAGGGCTTGATGTCGGCCAGAAGATCGTCGCAATCATCGGCGTAGATTTCCAGCGCGATGGGCTTGCTCAGGTCAAGGCTAAAGATACCCAGAATGGATTTGGCATCCACCACATGGCGGCCTGCACGCAGGTCCATATCATAGGGATAGCGGTTGACAACATTGACAAACGACTTTACATTTTCAGCCAGGCTGAGACGGATGTTGACGGACTTCATAAATGAAGCACCCCCTTTATTTGGTACATATATATAGTACACCATTTTTATGGATATTACAAGATGCCTTTTACGATTTGTTAAAAAAATCATGGGCCAAATCAGTTCAAATGGACGAAAAAGGAATCATATTCTTGGAAACAGGGAGAAGAGGTGGGCTTTCTCCCCATTTCCGTCATACGGTTTGCAATTGGCGGTAGGCTTTTAAGCAATCTGCATATTCCAATTCCAGCCGTTCCTTTTCCTTGGGGTTTGCTCTGCCAATGCTATCGCTAAGCTGCGACATGCGCATTTGCAGCCGGCTTTTTTCAAAGGCCAGATCTTTTTGGGGCGCCTTTGCCGCCTGATATGCCTCCAGAGTCCCTTCAAAGGTTGTAAGCCCGCCATTCTCCATTAGGAAAAGCCGTGTAGCTATGGCAGATACGAAGGCCTGGTCATGAGAGACAAATAGCACCGTGCCTTCGTATTCTTTTAGCATGGCCTCCAGCACGGAAAGCGACAAAATGTCCAGGTAGTTGGTGGGCTCATCCAGCAAAAGCACGTTGTTAGGGCCTGCGAACAGTTGGGCAAACGCCAGCTTGACCCGCTCGCCGCCGGATAAAACACCGGCCTTTTTTTGCATGTCATCCCGGCTAAATAGAAGCCGGCTGAGCATGGTGCGAACAACGTTTTCTTTTTGTATGCTGTTTGCCAGCGCGTTTTCCAATACTGTTTTTTCCATGTCCAGGGTTTCAAACTCCTGGCCGAAAAAACCCAAGGTGGCTTTAGGTGTTTTGCGTATGCCTGGCGCTTCCTTCTGTATCAAACGCAGCAGGGTGGATTTGCCCGCGCCGTTTAAACCCATCAGCGCCGTTTTGCTGCCCAAGGTCAGCTCAAAGGAGATATTCGTAAAAAGGGGCTTCCCATAACCGAAGGATATATTCTCACCGCGTATCACGGTGCGGCTCTGGGGCGGATCGGTGAGGCCAAAATCCAGCTTGATGGCCGCAGCCTCCCGGGGGCGCTCCACCTTTTCCAGCTTATCCAGCCGCGTTTCCAGCGCATTTTTGGCATTGTGCAGCTTTTGCTGGGATTTGTTGTCGCGCCTGTGCAGCCTGGCCTCGCTGTTGCCCATGCGCTTAGGCGGGCCTTTCATTTTTCCTGCCTTGTGGGCTACACTGTCCAGCGCTTGTACAAGGTGTGCCCGTTCATCCGTGTACCGCTCATACTCCCGTGCGTGCTGGGCTTTTTCCACCTCCTGTATGGCAAGAAAGTCGTCATAGCTGCCGGGATAATCGGTCACAGTTCCATTGTTCAAAAACCAGATGCGGTTGCATAGGCTGTTTAGCAGCGCCCGGTCATGACTGACCAACACAAAAGTGTCGCACGACGAAAGCTTTTTCTTTAGCAGCGCCTGGCCTTCGCTGTCCAGGTTGGCGGTGGGCTCGTCGCAAAACAGCAGTTTCACCCGGCTGATATCTGTTTGAGAAAGGCGCATGCGGGTCTGTTCGCCGCCGCTGCGCATATCCCGCTCCGCCGCGTCTTGTACGCGGAATTCCTTAAGCTGTTGTGTTTCCCCCGCCGTGTCCGGCGCGCCGAATTGGCGGATAAAGTGAGTGGGCACATCCCGCTTGATGAATCCTTGATCGGGGGCGGCATCACCGGCGAGTATGGCCAGCAGAGTAGATTTCCCCGCCCCGTTCTGGCCGATAAAGCCGATGCGGTCACCCTGGTAGATTTGAAGCAGCGGGATAGAAAACAATTGCCTCAAACCGATATGTTTTTCCAATTGTGTGGCTTCCAAATAGCAAATGGGCATCAAAAAACCTCCCGAATTGTCGCATCGGAAGGCGCAAAGGCAAACGTACCCAAAACAAAAAGGGCATTGTCTTCTATGCGCATATTTGACCGATGCAAAACAAGGCTCTGTTAAGAGCAGCATTGTGTTGACAGCGGTTATTTGCGCATCTTCGACGACCTTACCCTTTCCACATTTGTCAGCACTTATTGTAGCGGAGGCGATGTTCTTTGTCAAGCCTATCCGCTTGTGTTATAATTGGCGGGACAAGAAGTGTTTGGAAGCGGGGCGGACCTGTGGAGCAATTGGAGGCGACGGTATCCGACATCACCTACCGCAATGAAGAAAATGGCTATACGGTTATGCAGGTGCGCGCCGGCCGGGAAAAGGTAACGGTGGTGGGGGCGCTGCCGGAATTATCCTCCGGAGAGCAGATTGTTTTATCCGGCAGTTGGGTAGATCATCCTCAATACGGTCGGCAGTGGAAGGCCAGCGGCTGCGAAATCGTAAAGCCCACCACGCTTTTAGGCATTGAGCGGTATTTAGGGTCCGGGCTGATCAAGGGCGTCGGGCCAGCCACAGCCAAGCTGCTGGTGGCCTACTTTGGCAAGGATACGTTGGATATCATGAGCGAGCATCCCGAGCGCATGGCCGATGTACCAAAGATCGGCCCCAAGCGGGCGGCGCAAATTGCCCAAAGCTTTCATGATCAGATGTATGCCCGCCAGGCCATGGTGTTTTTGCAAAGCTACGGCGTAAACGCCTCCCTGGCGGTAAAGATCAGCCGTCTCTACGGCGATCAGGTGCAAACAGTGATACGGGAAAACCCCTACCGCCTGGTAGAGGATATTGAGGGCATCGGCTTTTTGACGGCCGACCGCATCGCCATCTCCATGGGCATGGCGGCAGATTCGCCCCACCGAGTCAGGTGCGCTTTGAAATATATCTTACAAGATGCCGCCTCAAGCGGCGGGCACGTGTATTTGCCCAGAGAAGATTTAACCGCCCGCACCATCAAGCTGTTGCGGGTGGATGATACCCTGGTCACCTCCGCCCTGTCTGAACTGCTGCTCAAGCGGGATATGGTCACCGCGCCATCTGAAGACGGCGGACAAGCCGTCTATCTGCCGCTTTACTATCAGGCGGAGCGGGAAGTTGCCCAGCGGATGCATGAATTGATGGCGGCGCTGCCCTATAAAAAAAGTGCCGGTGCGGAAGAAGCTATTCGCAAGTTTGAAAAGGACCAGCGGGTCACTTTCAGCGTGCTCCAGCGCAAGGCTGTTATCGCGGCGGCGGACGAAGGCGTGATGGTCATCACCGGCGGCCCCGGCACTGGCAAAACCACCATCATCAATTGCATCATTCGCCTGCTCTCCAAGGAAGGGGAGATTTTGCTGTGCGCGCCTTCGGGCCGGGCGGCCAAGCGCATGACAGAAGCTACAGGGGTAGAGGCCAAAACCATCCACCGCATGCTGGAATACGGCGGCGACGAGGGCAGCTTTGCCAGAAGCCAAGATAACCCGTTGGAAGCCAACTGCGTGATTGTGGATGAAATGTCCATGGTGGATATCCTGCTCATGCGCAACCTGCTCAGGGCTTTAACACCGGGCACTAGGCTGATATTGGTAGGCGATGCCGACCAATTGCCCCCCGTGGGGCCGGGAAATGTGCTGTCAGATATGCTGCAAAGCGAAGTCATACCAAGGGTGAAGCTGACGCAGATCTTTCGGCAGGATGAGAACAGCATGATCGTCATTAACGCCCACCGCATCAACCACGGCGAAATGCCTGCGTTCAATGGCCGGACGACGGATTTTTTTCTGGAAAAGAAAATTTCACTTGCCGATGCGGCACAAAGCATTGTGGCGCTTTGCACCCAGCGGCTGCCGGGCTTTTTGGGCATAGAGGAAAAAGACAGGCTGGAAAGCGCCATAAGGCAGATACAGGTCCTGTCCCCCACCAAAAAGGGCGAATGCGGCGTATGGGCCCTCAACCGCCTGCTGCAGGAGGCGCTGAACCCACCGATGATGGGCAAGCCTTCCCTGGTGTTTGGCGATGCCCTTTTTCGCGTTGGTGACAAGGTGATGCAGACAAAAAACGATTACCAAATTGAGTGGCGCAGACAGAACGGCGCCTTGTGGGAAGACGGCCAAGGCATCTTCAACGGTGACGTGGGCTTTATCGAGTCCATCGATCCGGAGGATCGGACTCTGACCGTGCGCTTTGACGATGACCGGCTGGTGGAATATGAGGAGCAGCAGCGGGAGGCGTTGGAATTGGCCTACTGCGTATCAGTACACAAAAGCCAGGGCAGCGAGTTTCCTGTGGTGGTGCTGCCGGTGGTGGGCGGGCCGCCCATGCTGCTCACCCGTAACCTTTTATATACCGCCATCACCAGGGCACGCCGCCTGGTGGTATTGGTAGGCCGGGAGGAAGTCATACAAGGCATGGTGCGCAACAACCACATCGCCAAGCGTTATACCACCCTCAGCCGTCAATTGAAGGAGTGGGCAGGATGGGTTTCCTAGTCAAGTGGCTGTATCCTGCTTATGCCCGCTGTTTTTGCTGCGGGCATCCCCGCCTGGATGCGGCGGGCGACCACCTGTGCCCAAACTGCCGGGAAGCGCTTTTGAAGCTGCGGCTTTCGGGCACGTCTTTTGTTGTTCAAACCATTGAGAAGGTATACGCCCCCTACCGGTATGAAAAGCAAGCGCGGGAGCTTGTTCACTGCCTGAAATACACAAGCGTCCGCAATGCGGCCCATGTGTTGGGTGATAAAATGGCGGCTTGTTTGGAAGATAATGCTTTCGACGGGCTGGTGCCGGTGCCACTGCATACCGCCCGGCAAAGGGAACGGGGCTTTAACCAGGCGGAGCTGCTTGCCCAGGAGGTTTCCCGCCAAACAGGTATACCCGTGATGGATGTATTGACACGCACCCGGGAAACGGGGCAGCAAGCCCGCATGGGCAAAGAAAAGCGCCAATCCAATCTGGAAGGCGCGTTTAATGTAAGCGGCACGGTGAAGGGTTTAAAGTTATTGGTGGTGGATGATGTATGCACCACAGGTGCTACGGCCAAGGCCTGTGCTAAGGCGTTATCATCGGCGGGGGCCAGAGAAGTGAGCCTGTTGGTGGCGGCAGTAACGCTGAAAACGGGACACGCTTAGCTGCCGGAATGTGCCTCTATATAGGCGAGCAGTTCCTGCTTGCTCACCCTTTGTATACCGCTGCGCTGCACATCTGTTTCCGGGGATATGGAAATGCCGTATTCCCGTTCCATCACATCCATAAACCGTGGCCGGCAGAAATTCCCTTGGCAAAATCCCATGCTGGCCCGGGTGCGCCGCTTGACGCCATCCACTGTGTGAACAGGAATCCCCCGGCGCAGGCAATCGAGTATCTCCTCCTGTGACACCTGCTCGCAGCGGCAAATCAGGCGCTGGCCGCCTTCTGCCTGTGAAAGTAATAGCTCCGCTTCCTTTGGGGGGCGCATTTTTTTATCCACCGGGATGATCGGCCTTCGGACTGGGTTGAAATCCTCTTTTTCCGCAAGACCAAGACCGGCGTCGGCCAGAATCTCCACCATTCTGTCCGCGATGGCCGGCGCGGAGGTAAGCCCCGGCGACTGAATGCCGGCGGCTTGTATAAAGCCTTTTGCTTCGGACTCCTCAATAATAAAATCATCACCTGTGGCCACAGCCCGTACCCCTGCAAAGCTGCGGATAAACTGGTTCAAATTGATTTTATCCGTGGTATGCGTGGCATGACGGTAAATTTCCGCCAGCCTTTGCACATGGGTGGAGCGGTCGAAGGTACCCGGCTCATCAATGGCATCAGGGCCTAAGAGCAGATTGCCATGAACCGTGGGCGTTACCAATATCCCTTTTCCCATTTTTGTGGGCATTTGAAAGACAACGGTGTTGAGAGCCTTTCCGGAGCCCCGGGCCAGCAGAATATACTCGCCGGTGCGGGGTTTTATTTCAAAGCGCGTCGGCGCGGCCATGGCGGAAACCTCGGCGGAATGCACCCCCGCACAATTAATCACATACCGGGCCTGAAACGACGCGCCAGGTGCAGTGATGGTGAACACATGGTTTTGTTCTGCAATACCGGTGACAGGCGTGTTTAAATACAGCTCCGCACCGTTGGCAATGGCGTTCTCCGCCATGGCGATGGCCATTTCATAAGGGGAGCAGATACCAGCCCCTTTGCAGTACAAGGCATGCAGCACATTGGGATTCAAATTGGGTTCCAGCGCCAAAGCCTGCTCCCTGTTCAGAATTTCCAGGTCAGAAAGGCCGTTGCGCAGACCGTTTTCATACAGCGCATGCAGCTTTATAAGGTCATCCTCCTGGGTGGTAAATACCAGGGAGCCTGTTTCCCGAAAGCCAAAATGCAGTTCGCTGTCGAGATTTGCATACTGCGCGCGGCCTTTATAGCACATTCGTCCCTTTAGCTTGTCACTGCTTTCCGCAAACCCGCCATGCACGATGGCGCTGTTGGCCTTGGTGGCGCCCATGGCCACATCCGGCTCTTTTTCCAGAATTGCGACACGCAGCTTGAACCTTGACAGCCTTCGCGCAATGGAAAGGCCCACAATTCCCGCACCGATGATGGCGATGTCGTATACATTTTGTGTCATGTTGTTCTTCGCCTCCGATGCATCAAGTGTATCAAAGAACGAAGCGGCAGGCAAGGAAAGACTGTACATTTTGCAGCCAAAGGCTATCCCTTTCGAGATAGTCTTTTTGTGAAGATGATAAACACAATGCTGTCCCTACTCCTGCAGCTTAACCGTAAAGGCAGCACTTCCGCTTTGTACAAACCCTGCCATTGCTCCCCCAGCGTTCCATAGCCAGGACTCATCCTTATAGTGCAGGGAGATACTGTTCTCGCCATCTGCATACATGGTGCGTATGGAATTATAAGCGTCATCACTTATGGGATAGCTGCAATACACAAGCAAATTTCCATCAGGGTCATAAGCGTAGATGCAAATCCCGGGGCCAAGACCCATGCCATGACCGCTGCTGGTCAGATATGTAATTGGTTGCTTTCCATAAAGCAGCAGCGTTTTCTTCGGATCCAGCATCACCTCCGATACCGGCCCCATGCCCTTGGGTGTGGTAATGAAATCCAAATCCCTGTTCTCCCGCTCACCATCGTCATTTAAGCTGTCCCACGCATGTATTTCGTATTTCTCCGGGTCTTTGGGATGCACAGATATCAGAACTTCAAGCAGATAAGCATCGGGAAAATTTCGGTCGTAGCCCTTGGGCAGCCAAGCCGCACTTTCCACTTTTATACTTAGCAGCGGATGTTCTGCAGTATCAAAGAGTTCGCTTTGAATGCGGCTGCCCAAATCCTCCGGCAAGGGATGGTTGGGAAAAATGTTCTTGTAAAACCACTCCAACCCCACCCCATTTACCGCCGCCACAGCCGCAGCGCACAGCAGTATTAGTACGATGGCTGTGATGAAAGCGCCGCTAATGCCCTTTTTCATGGGTCGATCCTCTTTTAGACCTGTCAGCGTGCGCGCAACGCGCGCAGCAAACATCTCCGGCGTTTCACCAAATACACGCTGATGATTCTGGCGCTCATCCTTCATGCAAGCACACCTCCTGCATAGCAGCAACCTGCCTCAATTTCTCCCGGCCACGAAAGAGGCGGCTTGTGACCGTTCCCTTGGGCAGGTGCAGAATCCTTGCGATTTCCTCCACCGTATACCCCTCGCAATAAAACAGCGCCAAGGGGATGCGATACTTTTCGTCCAGGGACTTTATGGCGGTATACAGTTCAGTGTCTGTGCTGGGGGCTGCAATGGCGTCAGGCACTTCCGCCACCGACATCATGCGCTTTTTTCGCCTAAGCATGCTCTTGCACTCATTGATGAGGATGCGTATCACCCAAGTGCGAAAGTACGCCTCTTCTTTCAAGGTAGGTAAACACGCCCATGCCTTTAAAATGCTTTCTTGCACCGCATCGGCACAGTCGGCATCCTGATGCATATACGTTCGGGCCACGCCGTACAAGGTATCGGTCATGGCCAATATCTCATTGGTGAAGCATTCTTTTGTCATCGTCTACTCCGCTTTTACATTGCAGCGCCGCTTTCAGTGATTAGACAAAAATGCCCGGAAGCAAATTGCATCCAGGCATGAAATGTTTGTAAATCCTTTTCGTATTTATGCTTTCCATAAAGCCTACTTCCCGCCCTCCGCAGACCGGGTGTCCAGATACACCTCCAAAGCGGTGGGATTGAGCGGCGGGCAAAAGTGATACCCCTGGGCCAGATCGTAGTTTAACTTGATCAGCGTGTTCAGGCGTTTGAAATGCTCCACACCTACGGCGGCCACGGTCAGGTTTAGGTTATGGGCCAAATCTACCAGCGTTTTTAAGATAAATTCCTTGCCCTGGCTGGCGGTAGCGCCGGTCAAAAAGCTCTTATCCACCTTCAAAACATCCAAAGGCATGTTGTACAAATGGGTCAGCGCGCCGGTGCCGGCACCGTAATCATCCAAGGCCACTTTCACGCCCAGCCTGCGCAGCGCATGCAGTTTGTCTGCCTGGTTAATAAACACATCCATCATCCGCTCGGATATTTCCAATTGCAGCGCATTCCCCGGTAAGCCAGCCTCTTTTAATGCCAGGTACACCGTATCGGCAAAATCCTCCTGGGCAAGCTGCACAGCACTCACATTCACCGACACATACAGGTCCTGATCCTGCCGCTTGCGCAGATGCTTGATCTGCTTTACAGCTTCCTTCAACACAAAGCGGCCCACCGGCAGCATCAGCCCGTTTGCTTCCGCCTGGGGAATCAGTTCACCGGCGGAGACCATGCCAAGCTCCTTAACCTTCAAGCGCACGGTGCACTCAAAGCCTGCCACGGCATTGGTGGTTAGATGTATGATAGGCTGGTATTCCAGCGACAGGGCATTATCAATTTGGAAGGTGGACAGGGCATCAACAATGCTTTGGCTGCGCCTGGCACTTTCCATGGTGACCCTGGCGGTGTCCGCGTCCGCCTCGCGGTCGGCATCGTATAGCGTCCAACTGGTGCCTTTCAAAGCGGATGCCGCAGACAAGGCCGTCTGCGCCTGTGCAAAGAGCATTTCAGCCGAAACGCCCTTTTGCGGGTACAGCGACGCGCCGGCCAGCATTTTCAATTGAATGATGCTTTTTTGCCATGGTATGGGAGCCAGGAGGACCTGATTCAAATCTGCCATGCGGCTTTCTGCGGCGGCAAAGGATGTGCAGCGGGGAAGATGCAGCAAAAACCGGTCGTCATGCAGCCGGGCGGCCATGCCATCCGGGGCGGCAAAGGCGCGCAGCCGGTCGGCGGTCAACCGGAGGGCCAGCACGTAACCCATACGCTGCGTATCCTCTGTTGGCAGTCCCATCAAGGATAGGCAGACGACCATACCGCCTTCCAACTCGTTTTCATGCTGTGATACATGCTCGGCAAGTGCCTGCATGAAAGGCGCTTTGGTAGATAGGCCTGTTGCGCTGTCGGCAACAGCCTCTTCTCCGGGGGCTTTATAGTCATCGGTAACATCCATCAATGTAGCTGACACCTTGGTTGGATCGCCCTGGGTGTTGTAATAGATCCTGGCATGCACCTGTATAAAGAGCAGTTCCTCGCCCACATGGATATGAATCAGCTTATGTACCTGGTCCTCCTGATGGTCGATGACAGAAAGTAGCGCGTCGGCATCATCCTTATCCGCCATGGTATTCAAAAACTCCGCCAGGGAGAGCTTTGTCATAGACCTGTCCAGATGCAGCATGCTGAAAAAGGCGTCGTCGGCCAAAAATTCGCCGGAGACAAGGTTAAACTCTGCACTGGCCCGGCAGATGGTGTGATCATTGGGGGCGTCTTTGATAAACTGCAGCCGGTCGCGCTCCACCTCCAGTTCGGCAATGGTTGTGGCCAACTGCCGGTTGGAATCGCTAAGCTGTGTGATGTTCTTTTCCAAAAGACCGATCATGGCATTATATCCCTCCGCCAGTTCCACCATTTCCGATGTGCCGCCGGGGGTTAAGGATATAAACTGGTTAAAACCCACCTGCCGGAAGGCCGCGTTTAACCGGCGCAGGGGAAAGACCAAGCTTTTGGATACAATGCGGCTGATCAAAAAGCTCAAAAGTGCCAGGCCCAGCGTGGCCAGGACCGCGAATAAGACAATCAACACCTCCTGGGAACGAAGCTCGCTTTCCGCCTGGTATACGACAAGCATCCAAGGCATGTTGCCCAAGATTCGGTAACCATACCCTTGCTTATCGTCAAACAGCAGGGTGCTGCCATTGCCGCTGCGCTCGGCAAGGCCTCTTTGAAAATTGGTGAAAACGGACAGCAGCCTGTCGCTTAGAAGCGTTTTGCCCACCTGCGAAGACTCCGTGTGGGAGAGAATCATGCCGCTTTGGTCCACCAACATCATGCGGCCTGTTTCCCCTTGACGAAGGGAAGCGGTCTTGCGGCTGAGTACAGTCAGGGGCATTTCGCGCACCAGCGTGCCCAGCAGGCTGTTCCCCGACAAGATGGGTACCGTAAAGTAAATGGACTGTTCCCCAGGTACGGCAATGGAGGGCAAGAGCCCTGTGACTTCCCGCTGGCCGCTGAAGGAAGCATCCGTGCCCAGCAGCAGCGACAGCGCTTCACCTGTATAGATTTTTGCATCGCTGGCGGCGGCCACCTTCCAGCCTGCCTTTATAAGGGCAGCACCACGGCAGCTGTCATTGACTATGGATTGCAAATACGCTTCAGTCGTGGCCGCAAGCTGGGCATCCGGTTCTCCACTTGCGTGCAGCAAGGCCAGCACCCGCTGGTCCATGGCCAGGCGCTCCCCATCCCGGAGAATGGAATCGCCCATCTGCTCCAGGTCGCTGACGTTGGCATTGGCCAGCCCTTCCAACGTGGCCATCCGGGTTTTTAGCATGCTGCCGCTTAGGTATGGAAAAAAGACCAGAAAAAACAAAAGCAGCGGCAGCACGGAGAAAGCCAGGAAACAGGCCGTAAGCCGGCTTTGGAGGGAGAGCTTTAAACGCATACGGACACCTCTTTTGTGCTGTCGTTATGCTACTGTGAAAGCCACGCGGTCCAAATTTCTTCGGCGGCGCCCAGGGTGATTTTGTTCCCATTGCGCACGATGGGAGAACGCATCAGCGTTGGCTTTTGCAAAAGCTCCGCCAGAATGATTTCATCATTTGGCGCATAGCAGACAGGATGCTCCTTCACCTTTTTGTCCTCTCTGTCCACCAGTGCCTTGGCAGAAAGAGCTTTAGCAAAAAGCTGCAATTCCCTTGCACCCAGCGGATGGCGCGTCAAATCTACCATCTGATAGGGAATACGCCGCTCCTTGAAAAAGCGCTCGGCTTTTTGCACATCAAAATTCTTTTTGGCTACATAGATTTGAATGTTCATGAAAAGCTCACTTCCTCGCGCTCAATATGTTACTTTACGGCGGGGAACTTTTGTAAGTAGCTTGCGATGGCGGCTTGTATAACCTGTTTTGCGCTTTCCGGGCCGGTAGTGCTTTCCACCGCCGTTTTCTTCCCTTCCAGGCTTTTGTAAACTTCAAAGAAATGGCTGATCTCCGAAAAGGTGTGCTGGGGAAGCTGGCTGATATCGGTATACTCCGCCATGGAAGGATCCCCTACCGGCACGGCAATAATCTTTTCATCCGCCGATTCACAGTCCACCATGGTAATCATGCCGATGGGCCGGCACTTGACCAGGGTCAACGGGAGGATAGCCTCCTGGCATAAGACCAGCACGTCCAACGGGTCGTTATCTCCGGCATAGGTGCGGGGGATAAAGCCATAATTGGCGGGATAGTGGGTGGAGGTGTAGAGCACCCGGTCCAGCAGCAGCATGCCCGTTTCCTTGTCCAGCTCATACTTGTTTTTACCGCCCTTGCTGATTTCTATGACGGCAATAAACTCCGTATGGGTAATGCGGCGAGGGTGGATATCATGCCAAATATTGCCCATTATTTGCCCTCCCGGTTATGCTTTGCGCCGGATGTCGGCGCCAATGAAAGCGATCAATTCACACTGACCGGCAGAGGATAACAGCCTGGAACCGATACGCTCGGTATACCGGCCTTGAAATTCCACGCTGTTTAAGTTGGTGCTATAAATGGTATGCTTTCCCGCGTTCTGCCGGCCATTGATCACATGGTACAGCTGTTCAATGGTGATGTTGTCCATCAGCGGCTCAGTGCCCAGGTCGTCGATCAAGAGCAGGTCGGCCTCAAACAGCGGGGCACTATCCTCAGGGGTATGGTTGAAATAGGCATGTCTTGTCATTTCCAGCACCTTGTAGGCGCTAACGCACAAGGCGGAATAGCCCTTTTCCAGAACCGTATGGGCGATGGCCTGCATCAAAAAAGTTTTGCCTAAGCCGCTGGTGCCCATAAAGAGCATGTCAGGGGTGGCGGTGTTGGGAAAGCTATCGGCATACTTTTTGCATTTGTCCCGCAAAAAACACATGAACGTGCGCTGGCTGACGTTAGCGCCGGGTATGATATCCTGGGAAAAGACATCCTCGCGAAAGTTTTCAAAGGTTTGGGGGGTGCGTTCGTTGAGACCGATGGCCCTGCCCATTTCGCGGAAGTATTCCTGGTTGAAGCAGGAACAGCGCCGCTTCACGTTTTCACCTACATACCCGGTATCCTGGCAGCGGGGGCAAGTGTATACCGGCTGCAGGTAATCTTCCGGCAGGCCGTTTTCCTTGAGCAGCGCGCGGATTCTGCGGTTTACTTCCCCCAGTTCTTCTTCCAGGCGGCTGGCATTAACTCCGGCTTTGCCGGTAGAAAGGGAAGAGCGCACGGCGGAAAAAAGCCTTTCCCGTCTTGCCGTATTCAAGCGGCCGATCTCCGGGCAAAGAGCCGTTGCCTTGTTAAGCCGACGCTCTTCCTCCCGCCCGTTTTCCGCCCGGCGGGCTTCGTATTGCATTAACAGCGCGCTCATGATAGCGTTAGGCATTGCTTTCTCTCGCCTCCTCGATCATGCTGGCTGCCCATTTATTGAGGTCAATCTCATCGTAGGTACGCTGCGTATACAGCTGGGCCGTAACCACCTTGCCCCGGCGCTGGGGAGCCACGGCGCTGGCTGCAGCCGGGGCCTTTTCAAAGCGCTCCCGGGCAGCTTTCGCTGCCTCCGGTGTTGTAAGACCTTGCTCCTGCCAGGCTTTTAAGGTTGCGTCAATATAGGGCATTTTCTTGTCCGCACTTTGGGCAAAGGATGCGGCCAGCAGCAGCATTTCACTGGCAAAGCCCCAGTCCTTCTGCCATTTTGCCAGCAATGCCCGGTCAGCGGCAGTAGGCTTCTCCCCTTTTCCGCACTGTTCATACAGTTGGGAGAGGATGCGGTTGCTTTCGTAAAAGGCGGCGATATATTCCTCCACCTGCCTGGTGGTTGTAAGGCCTTTTTCCTGCCAGGTAGTAATCAGGCGCAGCACATCATCCAGCTTGCCTCCAGCCCGGGATGCCTCCCTGGCGGCCAGGAGAATGACATCATGCTCCGCTAAGGCCCGCATCTGCCGGTAGACGGACAGCGTACCCTCACTCACGCTCATGCCGTTTATGCCAAGGGCGCGGAACAGCTCTTTGAGGGGGGCAGCCTGATCCTGCTCCCGCTGCAATTGCGTTTCCACCTGCTTTGCGGTAGCCGGCGTCTTTTCGCCCCGCTTGCGCAGGCCGTTTAGTATGCCATCCAGATAGGCCATGGTCGGGTCGCCCTTGGTGGTTTCCCGGCAGGCGGCCTCCACAGCATCGTGATCGTAGCCCCATTCCCCCGTCCATTTGCGGTACAGGGCCATTTCATCCTCCGATGGCTGGTGGCGTTTGCCCAAGCGCCGAAGAATTTTGCGGGTACCCTCCAAAACCGTTTTGGAGCGGGACAGCACGGTTTCGGCATCCTCAATGGTATGCACGTTTTCTTCCGCCAATTGCACCGCCAGCTTTTGGGCAGCCTTAAAGCTGAAATGCTTGCCCCTGGTGGCAATCAAATGATGCACCATCATCAGCACCACCTCCGGCGGCAGCTTCAAATCCTCCACCCATTCATAGGCCAGGCTGGTTTCGGCGCCGTGCAGCTGCCGGTCCTCACCAAAGGCAGCATACAGCGCATCGGCAAACTGGGTGTACTGCTTGTCCTCTGCCGGGCATTGACGCATAAAGAGCAGCTGTTTTGCGTTCATATAGCGGAAGGAGGGCGGGTTGTCGGATATGCGCTGCACCAGGCCCTTGCGCTCCCAATAGCGGTAAGCGGCCAGGACATCGTCTTCAGACAAGCCAAGATCACGGGCCATGACGGTGATATTCATGCCCGAAGTAGGATGATAGGTATGCATCAAGCCGTACAGGTATACCTTGACATAATCGCCCTTGGCCGCGGGGAGGTACTCCTGCACAAACAGGTTCTCCACAGGCGTGGCGTCAAAAAGCGGATATTGTTCATCAAAATCAAATAAGGGCATATGACCACCTCGTTATCCTGTACAGTATACCATATTGAAATAGTAAATGAAAATGAAGATACCTGAAAGTTTTTCGGGATGGGTGCGGAAAGGGGATTTTTTCAAAAAGCCCCCTTCCCGCTGACCTATTCCGTTCCTATATGCTATAATATCACCGAGGTGAACATCATGGCCTTTACCCACCTGCACCTGCATACGGAGTACAGTTTGCTGGATGGCGCGTGCCGGATCAAGCATCTGGTCAAGCGCTTGAAGGAATTGAATATGGACAGCTGCGCCGTTACCGACCACGGCGTTTTGTATGGCGCCATCGAGTTTTATCAAGAATGCAAGGCAAACGGCATCAAGCCCATCTTGGGCTGTGAAGTATATATTTCTCCCGACATGGAAGACAAGCAGGTGGTGAACCGGGAGTACAGCCACATGGTGCTGCTGTGTCAAAACAATAAGGGCTATAAAAACCTGATGACGCTGGTCAGCGAAGGGTTTATAAAGGGTTTTTACTACCGGCCTCGCATTGATTATAAGCTGTTGGAAAAGCATTCCGAGGGACTGATTTGCCTGTCCGCGTGTTTAAGCGGCGACTTGCCCAAAATGCTTTTACAAGGCAGGAGGCAGGAGGCCAAGGAATACGCCCTGCGTATGCAGCGCCTGTTTGGTGAAGGCAAATTCTATATTGAAATCATGGACCATGGCATCGCCGAGGAAAAACAGGTGCTGCCGGAGCTGGTGCGCCTAAGCCGGGAAACCGGCGTGCCGCTGATTGCCACCAACGACGCCCATTACCTTCGCCGGGGGGATGCTGCCGCCCAGGAGGTTTTGATGTGCATTCAAACCGGCAAAACCCTGGCCGATGACGCCCGCATGCGCATGGAGACGGAGGAGTTGTACGTAAAAAGCGAGGAGGAGATGCGAAATCTCTTTCCCGCCTGGCCCGACGCCATTGATAATACCCAGCGGATAGCGGATATGTGCAATATCTCCTTCGATTTTGACAAGATACATCTGCCCAGCTTCAAGCCCATTCCTGCGGGAGAAACACCCTATTCCTTGTTGCTCAGCCTGTGCAGGCAAGGTTTAGAAAAACGCTACCCCGGCAACGCGGGGGAAGACAGCATCCCCTACAAGCGCCTGATGTACGAACTGAACACCATTGGCAGCATGGGGTATGTAGATTACTTTTTGATCACGTGGGACTTTATCCACTACGCCAAAAGTCATAACATCATGGTCGGCCCCGGCCGCGGCAGCGGCGCGGGCTCCATTGTGGCATACACTTTGGGCATCACTGCCCTGGACCCGCTGAAATACAACCTTCTGTTTGAGCGTTTTTTGAACCCCGAGCGCATTTCCATGCCCGATTTGGATATTGACTTTTGCTACGAGCGCCGCCAGGAAGTGATCGACTATGTGGCGGACAAGTATGGTGCGGACCACGTGGCCCAAATCATCACCTTTGGCACCATGGCAGCAAGGGGTGTGATACGGGATGTAGGACGCGTACTGGGCATGTCATACCAGGATGTGGATAAAGTGGCAAAGGCCGTGCCCTTTGATCTGGGCATGACCTTGGAAAAGGCATTGAAGGTCAGCCCTGAACTAAACGCAGCCTATACCAACGACGACAGAGTAAAAAAGCTCATCGATATGGGCCTCTCGCTGGAAGGCATGCCCCGGCACGCCAGCACCCACGCCGCCGGTGTGCTGATTACCAGTGCCCCGGTAACGGAATATGTGCCCCTGCAAAAAAACGATGAGGTCATCACCACCCAGTATCCCATGGGCATATTGGAAAAGCTGGGTCTTTTGAAAATGGACTTTTTGGGTCTGCGCACCCTAACCGTCATCCGGGATACACTGGATATGCTCAGAGAGCAAGGCATTGACTTAAAGCCGGAGGACATTCCCATGGATGACCCGGCGGTATATGAGATGATCTCCCAAGGGGATACCGACGGTGTGTTTCAGTTGGAAGGCGGCGGCATGCGCAGCTTTTTGACGAACATGAAACCGGAAAACTTCGAAGACATCATCGCCGCCATCTCCCTGTACCGCCCCGGCCCCATGGAAAGCATTCCCCGCTACATTCAAGGCAAGCATAACCCTTCCACCGTGCAGTATGCCACGCCCCTTTTAAAGCCCATCCTGGATGTAACCTATGGCTGCATGGTCTACCAGGAGCAGGTGATGCAGATCGTTCGAGACCTGGCCGGCTATTCTCTGGGCCGCAGCGATCTCATGCGCCGGGCCATGTCCAAGAAAAAGCATGACGTCATGGCCAAGGAGCGGGAATATTTCGTTCACGGCATGAAGGACAAGGATGGAAATCAAGTCATACCCGGATGCGTCAACAATGGCGTGCCGGAAGAAGTGGCGGAGCACATCTTTGATGAAATGAGCGCCTTCGCTTCCTACGCATTCAACAAAAGCCATGCCGCGGCCTACGGCGTGGTGGCTGTGCAGACAGCCTGGCTGAAAAAGCACCATCCCGTGCCGTTTATGGCGGCCATTATGAACAGCGTATACGGCAACGCCCAAAAGATTGCCGGCTATATACAATACTGCCGGGATCACGGCATTCCCATCCTCCCGCCGGATGTAAACATCAGCACCTGGCGGTTTCGCACCGACGCTTCCTCTGGCAAGCCCGGCATACGCTTTGGCCTAGGCGCGGTAAAGAATGTGGGCCATAACGCGGTGGAGGCGATTGTTCATGAGCGGGGCAAAGAGAAATACAAAGACATTTTCGATTTTTGCCGCAGGGTGGATACCGACAGCGTCAATAAGCGGGTGGTGGAAAGCCTGATCCGGGCTGGGGCTTTCGATGGTACCGGCGCAAAACGTGCACAATTGACTTCTGTGTACGAGCAAGCCCTGGAGACTGCCGCCGGCCGCCGCAAACAAAACGTAACGGGACAGGTATCCCTGTTTGACCTGGGCGGCCCCGTGAATGCGAGCAGCTTTGCAGGAGAGAAGCTGCCCCCCATGGAGGAGCTTCCCTTCAGAACCCTTTTGGCCATGGAGAAAGAGATGACCGGTGTGTATATTACCGGCCATCCCCTGGATGAGTACGCCCATCTATTAAGTCAGCTGGAATGCAACACCGCCTATGTGGCGGAGCTTTCTGAACGGCCCGATAAAGGTCAGGCCATGGATGGTATGACTGTGCGCATGGGCGGCATACTGGCGGACGCCAGGGGCAAGGCCACCAAAAAGGGTGCGTTTATGGGCTTTATTACGCTGGAAGATTTGACGGGGCAAATAGAGGGCTTGGTCTTTCCCAAAATCTATGAAAAATTCAGTGGGGTGCTCAAAACCGACGAGCTGGTGGTTTTAACCGGCAAGCTTTCCATCCGCGAGGATGAAGAAATCAAGCTGCTGGTGGATTCTGTCGCGCCGCTGATGCCTACGGGCGAGGAAAAGTTACCGGTCATTGTAAACCAAACCGTCAGGCGAGTTACACAGGATGAACCCTACGATCCGTTTCCCCTGCCCTTCCATCAACCAGAGAAGCCGCTGACCGATGCGCAATTGGCCAAGCAAGCGCCTATGAAGCTGTATCTTCGGGGGTCGCGGCAGCAGCTGGAGCAAATCAAAACGGTATTGCACCAACATCCAGGCCCTGTACCTGTGTATGTGCACATACCGGAGGAGAAAATCACGCTGCTAACGCCCAAGCACCTGTGGTGCGACGGTGATGAGCAGGTGCAGCAAGCGCTGGAAAGCCTGCTAGGCATGGAGAATATCAAGGCGGTTCTGTAAAATTGCAGTGAGAGGTCCATCCATTTTGATACAAGCAAAAGGCAAATTCTATCGGTAATAAGCATTGCGGCATGCCTTCTGTGCTGATACAATACATGCAGCGCTTCATTCGGGAAAGGGTGCTCTTATGACAAGCAAACCAAAGCTGCGCAAGGAGATGCTGCTGTTCTTTATCTTAATCACGGCAGCGGCGCTGGGGAACGGGCTGAGCGACAGCATTTATGGGAATTATTTCAAAGAAGTATTTCATGTCAGCACCTATGACCGGGGTTTTATTGAGTTCCCGCGGGAATTGCCTGGCATGCTGTGCGCACTGGTCATTGCCTCCCTGTCCATGCTGGGGGATGTAAAGGCCAGCCTCATTGCCCAGGTGCTGGCCTGCCTTGGCCTGACAGCCCTTGGCGTATTAAAGCCCTCCTTCTCGGTGATGCTGGTATTTCTCTTTATCAACTCCATGGGCATGCACCTGTTTATGCCTTTGCAGGATTCCATTGGCATGTCGTTGGCAGAGCCAAATCAGATTGGCCGGCGCATGGGCCAGTATGCCAGCGCGAAAACAGCCGTCAGCTTTGTCGCCGGCATCATTGTCTATTTGGGATTTCGAAGCGGCACCTTCTCCTTTTCCACGCCGGTAATCACTGTGTTTTTATTGGGAGCCGCGGCATTTTTGATTGCCATCACCGCCTCTATTTTTCTGATCAAGCAAATGGGCCGTCAGCCGGTTACCGTGCGCAAGTTTAAGCTGCTGTTCCGTAAGGAGTATAAATACTATTATATCCTGACGGTGCTCTATGGCGTGCAAAAGCAAATTGCTTTCGTGTTCGGCTCCTGGGTCGTGATTGAGCTTTTGCGAAAGGGCGCCGACATCATGTCACTTTTAATCATTGCCAGCAGCTTTCTGGGTATCTTGTTTACCCGCTACGTGGGCCGGTGGATGGATCGGTTCGGCATCAAAAAGATGATGTACGCCGACGCGCTTTCCTTTATTATCGTTTATGTGCTGTATGGCTTTGTGGTATGGGGCATCACCAGCCATGTACTGCCGGAAGCGGGCTGGCCGGTGATGATTATCTATGGCCTTTTCGTACTGGACCGGCTTTCTATGCAGCTGGGCATTGTCAAATCCCTTTACCTGCGCTCTATTGCAGTCAATGACAACGAGGTAACGGCGGCGCTGTCTACCGGCATCAGCCTGGACCATATTGTGGCCATTATCGCGGCTCAGTTAAGCGCCGCGGTATGGATGAACTGGGGCGCCCAGTGGGTTTTCTTTATCGCCGCATTCCTGTCCCTGGGCAACCTGTTTGTCGCCTTCCGGCTGCCATCTGACAAGAAGGAGAAGGTACAAGGCCTTGTAACGGAAAGTGTTGCCGAAGCGTGAGAAGCATTGCGAGTGTATGCAGCGTCTGCCGGATGTTCCATATGCTGTTCCTCCTTGTTTGTATCTTATTATAAAACCAAAGAGACTGCCGTACCGGCCGCAACAATATGCGGCGCTGACGCGGCAGTCTCTTTATCATTGACCATAGGTTAAACCAGCACAGACGAACTAATCTATTCCTATACAGAGATTCCAAAGGGATATATCCCTTTGGCGGAGGGTCCCGGGAGGCAGCGCCTCCCGGGTGGTTACTTTCTTTCCAGCATCGGTTTCAAATACTGGCCGGTATAACTTGCCTTTACCTTGCAGATTTCCTCCGGCGTGCCCGTGGCAATGATCTGTCCGCCCCTGTGCCCGCCCTCCGGACCAAGGTCTATAATGTGATCGGCGGTCTTGATGATATCCAGGTTGTGTTCAATAACGATGACACTGTTGCCGGCATCCACCAGACGCTGCAGCACCTGTACCAGGCGGTCCACATCGGCCATGTGAAGGCCGGTGGAGGGTTCGTCCAGTACATAGATGGTTTTGCCAGTGGCGCGGCGGCTGAGCTCCGTGGCCAGCTTGATCCGCTGGGCTTCGCCGCCGGATAACGTGGTGCTGGATTGCCCCAGTTTCATATACCCCAGGCCCACGTCATACAGCGTCTCCAGCTTGCGCAGAATTTGAGGATGGTTTTCAAAATAGGTCAGCCCTTCCTCCACGGTCATTTCCAGCACATCGTGGATGGACTTGCCCTTGTAGTGAACCTCCAGCGTTTCCCGGTTGTAGCGCTTGCCCTTGCAGACCTCGCATGGGACGTAGATATCCGGCAAAAAGTGCATCTCGATTTTGATCAAGCCGTCACCGGAGCAGGCCTCACAGCGGCCGCCCTTGACATTGAAGGAGAAGCGGTTTTCTTTATAGCCCCTGGCTTTTGCATCGGGCGTCGCGGCAAACACCTTGCGAATGACATCAAACAGGCCGGTATACGTGGCCGGGTTGCTGCGGGGGGTGCGGCCAATAGGCGACTGGTCGATATCAATGATCTTGTCCAGCAGCTGTACGCCTTCCATTTTGTCAAAAGCGCCAGGCCGGGTTTTGGCGCGGTTTAGGTGCTTAGCCAGATACTTGTACAAGATTTCGTTGATCAGGCTGGATTTGCCGCTGCCGGATACGCCGGTAACGCAAGTCAGCACTCCCAGCGGTATCGTGGCATCGATATTTTTGAGATTGTGCTCCCTGGCCCCTTTGATGATCAGCTTTCCGGTGGGCTGACGGCGCGTTCCCGGCACGGGAATTTTCTTTTGCCCGCTTAGGTACTGCCCGGTCAGGGAGTTGGGGTTGGCGATGATTTCTTCCACCGTGCCCTGGGCTACAATGTGCCCGCCATGAGCGCCTGCGCCGGGGCCGATATCTACAATGTAATCAGCGGCATACATGGTATCCTCATCATGCTCGACGACAATCAGCGTGTTGCCGATATCCCGCAGATGCTTTAAGGTACCCAGCAGCCTGGCATTATCCCGCTGGTGCAGGCCGATAGAAGGCTCGTCCAGGATATACAATACGCCTACCAGGGAGGAGCCGATTTGTGTCGCCAAGCGGATGCGCTGGGCTTCGCCGCCGGACAGACTGCCCGCCGCCCGGGATAAGGTGAGATAATCCAGCCCCACATCCACCAGAAAGCCCAGGCGGGCGTTGATCTCCTTGAGAATCTGGGCCGCAATCATGGCCTGCTTTTCACTTAAGGTCAGGCCCCTAAAAAAGTTTCTGGTATCCAGCACGCTCAAATCGCTGACCTTGGCAATGTTTTCATTGCCCACGGTCACCGCCAAAGCCTCTGGCTTTAAACGCTTGCCATGGCAGTCGGGGCATTCATCGGCCACCATATACTCTTCATACAGCGCCTTCATACCATCGCTGCCGGTTTCCCGGTAGCGGCGCTCCAGAGAAGGGATAATGCCCTCATACGGCGCGTCAAAGTGGCCTGCGCCATTCTGGCCGGCATAATGGACGGTGATCTTTTCCTTGCCGGTGCCGTACAGCAGCATGTTCACAATCTTTTCCGGCAGGTCCTTCACCGGCGTATCCAAGTCAAAGCCATACTTTTTTGCCAGGGCGGCAAAGAACATGTTGGCGATGCTGGACGGGTCTTTCACATTCCAGCCCATGGCGTTGATGGCGCCTTGGTTCAGGGAAAGGTTCGTGTCCGGCAAAACGATATCGGGGCTGATCTTCATCAGTGTGCCAAGGCCTGCGCAGGTGGGACATGCGCCAAAGGGGCTGTTGAAGGAGAAAAGCCGGGGAGCCAGCTCCTCAATGGAAATGCCGCAGTCGGCGCAGGCATAATTCTGGGAAAACAAAATCTCGCCCTGCTCGAACATATCGATCAGAATCAAGCCGCCGGACTGGCCTGCCGCGGTCTCCATACTGTCGGTAAGCCGCTTTTGAAGCTCTTTGCCTGGCCTGATGATCAAGCGATCGATAACAATCTCAATGGAATGCTTCTTTTGCTTGTCCAAAGGCGGCGTGTCATCAATCTCGTACAGCGTGCCGTCGATGCGTACGCGAACGAAGCCTCCCTTGCGGGCATCCTCCAAAATGCGGGCATGCTCGCCCTTGCGGCCGCGGACCACAGGCGCCAACACCTGCAGCTTGGTGCCCTCAGGATTCGACAATATCAGGTCCACCATCTGATCGATGGTTTGCTGATTGATCTCCTTGCCGCACTGGGGGCAGTGGGGTGTGCCGATGCGGGCATACAAAAGGCGCAGGTAATCGTGGATTTCCGTCACCGTACCCACGGTGGAACGGGGGTTGCGGCTGGTGGTTTTCTGATCGATGGAGATGGCGGGGGACAATCCCTCAATATAATCGATGTCTGGCTTCTCCATCTGACCCAGGAACTGCCGGGCATAAGCGGACAGCGATTCCACATACCGCCGCTGCCCTTCGGCATAAATCGTATCAAACGCCAGCGAGCTCTTCCCCGACCCGGACAGCCCGGTGAACACCACTAGCTTGTCGCGGGGGATCTCCAGATCAATATTCTTGAGGTTATGCTCCCTGGCCCCTTTAATCAACAGCGTATTGCGCAATCTTTACACCTCGATCAATGTATACGCCCGGGTACCGATGCCCAGCTTTTCGCTGTGGGTCAATTGGGTGATCCAATTGGTGTCCGGGTGGTTGTTCAAAAAGTGGTCGTCACTGACATGGGGCACCTCGGAAAGCTTGCTGCCCGGCAGCGGCTGCTGCTTGAGGCACGCATCCACGCAGGCCTGGTCCAGCGCCACCGGATCAAAGGAGGCAAAGATGCCAATGTCCGGCAGGATGGGCGCGTCGTTGTAATCGTGGCAGTCGCAAACGGGCGAGATATCCATCACCAGGCTCACATGAAAGTGGGGCCTGTCCTTTAAAACCGCCAAGGTATACTCAGCAATCTTCTTGTTGAGGATGTCGTTATGCTGATCGCCGGTCGGAGAAATGGCATCCTCCGGGCAGGCGCCGATGCAGCGGCCGCAGCCCACGCACTTATCCCAGTGGATATGCGCCTTTTTATGGCTGAAGGTAATGGCGTCATGGGCGCATTCCTTACGGCACTTGCCGCAGCCTACGCACAAATCTTCATCCACCACCGGCTTGCCGGATACGTGCATTTCCATCTTGCCGGCACGGGAACCGCAGCCCATGCCGATGTTTTTTATGGCTCCACCAAAGCCTGTGCCCTCATGGCCTTTAAAATGGGTCAGGCTGATAAAGATATCCGCGTCCATCACGGCCCGGCCGATTTTGGCTTCCTTCACGTATTCACCGGGAACCTTAATCAGCGCTTCATCCGTGCCTTTGAGACCATCGCCGATAATCACATGACAGCCGGTGGAGAAGGGAGAAAAGCCGTTTTCATAAGCGGCCTCCAAATGATCCAGCGCGTTTTTCCGCCGGCCTACGTATAGGGTGTTGCAGTCGGTTAAAAAGGGCATGCCGCCGTTTTTACGCACCAAATCCACCAGCACCTTGGCATAGTTGGGCCGCACAAAGGAAAGGTTGCCCGGCTCGCCAAAGTGCAGCTTGATCGCCGCAAACTTCTTTTTGAAATCAATGTCCTCTATGCCCGCTTTTTTAACCAGCCGGCGCATTTTTTCCAACAGGCTGCGCCCTTCTACAACGCGCAGATTGGTGAAGTACACTTTTGAAGGTTCCATACCTTTTCCTCCCCGAAATTCATACCAGCATAGTGTAGCACAGCGAACGTACTTTCGCAATGTGCGCAATGGGAATTTGACCAAGTGCACACCAACGAGATTGTTTCATTGTTTGTCGAGGATTGTTTTCGCACAAAAACCCGTGAAAAAGGGAGCAGATTTCTCTGCTCCGCTTACTATGTTGTCTAAGTTTGATTATCCGTTGATGGGAATCCCGCAGGGGTGTGTACTCGTTTGCGGCTGCTCAAGCTCTGCCCAAACAGAAGCGTACAACCGGTAGCCGCCAGCCAGGTTAAAAGCGTCAAAGCCATTCTGGGTCAGTATCCGGCAGGCAATGTAGCTGCGCAATCCGCTGTGGCAGTGGACGTAAACCGGCTTGCCAGCATCCAGTTCGCCCATTCTATCCCGCAGCTCATCCACCGGGATATGCACGGTTCCCTCAATGCTGCCCCGCCTCCGCTCGCCGCCGGTGCGCACATCCAGGAAGGTGATACTGCCGTCTTTGGGCAGGTCTTTCACATCGTGCCAGTGGAACTGCTTCACTTTTTTTGTGAGCAGGTTTTCCGCCATAAAGCCAGCCATGTTCACCGGGTCTTTGGCAGAGGAGAAGGGCGGCGCATAGCACAGCTCCAGCTCGGTGAGGTCGTACACGGTCATTCCCGCCCTGATGGCGGTATTAATCACATCACAGCGTTTATCCACACCTTCAAAGCCCACAATCTGGGCACCCAGCACCTTGCCATCCAAAGGCGAAAACAAGAGCTTGATGGTCTGGTTCGTAGCGCCTGGATAATAGGAGGCGTGGGAATTGC
Organism: Bacillota bacterium; assembly: GCA_023398575.1. Classification (GTDB taxonomy): domain Bacteria; phylum Bacillota; class Clostridia; order Christensenellales; family Aristaeellaceae; genus JAEWAH01. Next base: position 61,461 of record JAEWSC010000038.1, read on the forward strand.
CGTAAGCATACACCTTGTCATAGGCGATGCCGGCTGCTTTGAGGGAAGCTTCGTTCAAGCCCGTTGCTGCCACCGTCATATCAAACAACTTGAGCACCAACGCGCCCTGGCTGCCCTTGTAGGTGGAGGGGATACCGCAAATATTGTCGGCCACGATGCGTCCTTGCTTATTTGCTGGCCCGGCCAACGGCAAAAACGTTGGCTGTCCGGTAACAAAATGCTTGACCAGCACCGCATCGCCCACGGCGTAAATGGCTGGGTCGGATGTACGCATATGGTCATCGGTGAGAATGGCGCCCTTGGGGTTTACCGTAAGGCCTGCCGCCTTGGCCAAAGAGCTTTCTGGCTTTACACCAACGGACAGCAGCACCATATCTGCCGGCAGCTTTTCCTCACCCGCTTCGACCACCAGGCCGTTTTCATCGGCAGTCATGCCCTTGACACCTGTTTTCAGCAAAAGGTTAATACCCTTGCTTTTCACATAGCCGTGCACATCGGCAGCCATATCAAAATCCAAAGGTGCAATCAAATGGTCGGCCAGTTCCACTACGGTGACATCCAGTCCGGCTTCCTTGAGGTTTTCGGCCATTTCCATGCCGATGGCCCCGCCGCCCACCACCACCGCGGTTTTGGGATGCTTTTCATCCATGAACGCGCGAATGCGCAGCGTATCGGGCACGGTGCGAAGCGTAAATACCCGCGGGTCATAAACGCCGGGCAGCGGTGGCACCAGCGGCTCCGCACCGGGGGAGAGAATCAGGGCATCATAGCTTTCCTGATAGACGGAACCATCCGCAAGGTTCTTCACGGTGACCGTCTTGGCGTCTTTGTCAATGCCAACCGCCTCGGACAGCACGCGCACATCCACATGGAATCTGGCGTGAAAGCTTTCCGGGGTTTGCAGCGTCAAATCATCCTGATCAGTGATCACACCGCCAACATAATAGGGCAGACCGCAGTTGGCGTAAGAGATGTACGGCCCGCGCTCCAGCATGATGATCTGGGCCTGTTCATCCAATCTGCGCAAACGGGCGGCGGCGCTGGCCCCGCCGGCCACGCCGCCGATAATGACAACCTTCATGTAACCCCACCCCTTATCTTTCCACAGGCCCCGCATAGGAACCGATGCCGCCGATGTTGGTTACGCTGGTATAGCCAAGGGAAGCAAAACCCTGGCAAGCTGATTGGCTTCTTCCGCCGCTCAAGCAATAGACATACAGGGGGGTTGTCTTGTCCGGCACGACGCTTTGTATCTGCTGCCACTGATCCAGCGGCAAGGAAAGCGAGCCGGGGATATGGCCCTGGCGGTATTCTGCCGGGGTGCGCACATCGATCAAGCGGATGCCGGGGTTACGTTGTATATCATTCATGGCTTCGCCCATCGACATGGACCTAAAGCCACGTTCAAACAACTTAAACACGTTACGCCTCCAGCAGCTTCAAAATGTCCTGCTTGGAACGCACGCCGACCATGGAGCCGGCCAGACGTCCATCCTTGAACACTGCCAGGGTGGGAATGCTCATTACGCCAAACCTGGAAGCCAGTTCCGGCTGCTCATCCACATTAATTTTACCGACAACAGCCTTTTCACCCAGTTCTTCGGCAATCCCCTCCACCACGGGGCCAACCATACGGCAGGGTCCGCACCAGGGTGCCCAGAAATCTACCAAAACCGGCACCGAAGAGGCCAGCACATCGTTGAAGTTTTCCTTGGTAACCTTAATCGCAGCCATTGTATGTTTCCTCCTTTGTCCTTTCGGACAACTTGATATTCATACTATACCCGCATTTGCCCGGAACGAAAGTGACAAAATCACAAAAAGCAGACTTTTTTTACATTTTCGCGAATGTTTCTGCCCCTGTCCGCTTATTTGTCCATGATATCCTTTAATGCCTGCATGCCTTCTTCTGTCAGCGCCATACTGCCCAATTCCAGTATAGGCGTATCCATGACGGAGTTATGCTTTTTCACCGACTCGCTGACTGTCTGCACAAAGTACGCGTACAAGTCAGATTTTTCGTATTCCTCGTAGGCATAACCCTTGAGGGGAAGGTCGTAATCCAAGGTAATGAGCCCTCTATCCTCCAAGGATGCAAAAAGCGCGCCGTTTGCCTTTACCGTTTCAATATCCTCTTTGGGATCGGCTATGTATACGGGTGAAAGCGCCACGGCAAAGGCTTCCTCACTTTTGCTGCTGCCATACGCAAACCGCGCCACAGGCAGAAAGCCCCGCTGCTGTATCGCCAAAAGTATATCTGCCTGGCTGTCGGTAAGCTCACTGTTGTCCGTGTTTAAGTATGCGTGGCTTTCACCGCAGCCGCAGCCGCAATGCTCATCGTGGGTATGTTCGTGGTCGTGGCCGCAGTTGCAAGGTTCGTCATGGGTGTGTCCGTGGCCGTGGTGGTGCCCGTGATCATGTCCACAGCCACAATGCGCGCCGTGATCATCCCCTTGGTTTTCCTGGTGGTCATGATTGTGGCCGCAGCCGCAGGCCGCCTTGGGGGAGTGATCGTGGCCGCAGCCGCAATCTTTGTCATGTTGATGGTTGTGCAAGGGAAGTCCGCCTTTCATAGTATATTGCGAAAAACCAAATCCTGTACATTTGAGTCCTGCTATTTCTCAAGAGAATAAGCATGGCGGGGCACATAGCATAACTGGTCATGGATACGGCAGCTTTCAAACAGTGTAAGCTCCGCAACCAGACTTTGCGCCGGGGTAACAGGTATTGAGTTTAGCTTCTCCGGGTCGATTCTTGCCTGCCGGGCCAAGGTGATATGAGGATGGTACGGAACTTGCTCCAGCGGAAACCCGGCCTGATGGAGGTTTTGATCCAGTGTCTTGGCAAGTGCTATAAGGGGCAGGCAGTGCATAAGCCCGCAAAACAGCACGGCATCCTGTGGCCTGCGAAAGTAAGCAAGCTGTGCAAGTTCAATGGTAAAGGCATCCATATCCTGAACCGCTGCCTGCATCGCCTCGCGGATGGCCAATACCTCCCGCTCCCCTGCCTCGCCAATGAATTTCAGCGTGCAATGGTAGTTTCCCTTTAGGGTGTACCTGCCGGGAAACAGCTCATGCGCCGCTTTTGCCGCGTCAAAAAGGGCGTCGCGCATCCCTTCGTTCAGCCCAATGCCAACAAAAACCCGCATACAAAGCCTCACCCCTTTCAGCATAGGCCAAGAAAAACCATCTGTCAATGACAATGCGTCATTTTAGCATTGACAATCGGATAGAAAAATTGTATGAAGGAAGAAAGAAACTTTGTGATATGGAGGAAATAAAATGGAACGCTTTGCCTGGAAAGCCATTGTACTGCCCGGTATGCTGAACGAATACAAGCGCCGCCACAACGAAATCTGGCCGGAGATGACGGCGCTGCTCAATGAGGCCGGTATCCACAATTATACCATATGGAATGTGGGTGACGAGCTTTTTGGCTATTATGAGTGCGAAAGCACCACGCATGCCAGCCGTGTGCAGAATGAAAGCACCGTGGTCAAGCGCTGGAATGAATCCATGGCGCCGCTGATGCGCATGGTGGCCGATGGCCGCAAAGGCGAAGGCGGTATGGTACAGGTGTTTTATCACGCCTGAGCCGGCCGTATACAAAAAACCCCGGAACGATCATTCCGGGGTTTTGCATTGGGCACATGAAAATCAGTGGGCTCCGCGTCCGCCGGCGGCGGCTGCTTTTTTCGCGGCTGAACCACGCCAGGCATACATGACCAGTGCCAGTGCGATAACGCCATAGCAAAGGAATACGCGGAAGAATTCGCCGATGTTGGGATCGCCAAACAGGTTCCGGCCGGCATCCTGCGCCACAACAAACAACGTGTGGAACAAGAGGCAGCCAATGATGGCCTGGCTGTTGGTGGCCCGGTCAATGGACGCACCGCCTACCAGAATTGCCGCACCGGCATATAAGCCAACCATTTCATGGGCGGCATAGGTTTGCAAAGTGCCTAAGTTCTGGATAAAAATGATTTGGCCCCAGCCTGCCAGCACAGTCGAAATCATGATGGCTATAATGCGCACCCGGTTGACATTAATACCGGCAGCATTGGCTACCACGCGGTTTTGACCTACAGCACGGAACTTTTGGCCCAGCCTGGTGCGCATGATCACCACATTGAACAGGCACAAAAGTCCGATCAGGGCAAAGGTAATCATGGGAATGGACAGGCCCGTAAGACTGGTGTTGATTGCGGGGATTTGATACAACAGGCAGAATACAAGCGCCATACCGATCGTAAAGTATGCCTTGAAACGGGGCATTTTTTTCATCACCAGCAGTACAAGAGCGCCTGCAACCGCAATGGCAGATACGCCGTATAGCGCCGTAGAAAAGCTGATGCGCCAAATATTATCCACTGCGGACAAGAGATTCACAGAACCGGTCAGGTTCAGGGTGTTGGCCACACCGGTGCCGCCGACAATGGTAACAGACTCGCCAAGGGGGATCAGCTTGCCAAACACGAATAGGAACAAAAGCTGATACGCACCGTTGGCAAAGAAGCCAAGAATCATGGAGCCAATGGTCTCCTGACCCTTCATTTTGTTGAGCAGCGTGCCGATAAAGAAACCAAAGCCTGCCGCCAGCGGCATGGTGATGGCAGCGGCCAATAGAAGCCCGCCAATGCCGGAAACGCCCCAGTTAATCACCAGCAGCAAGCCAATCTGCGCCGCCATGGCGCCGATGGTAATGGCAAAGTTGATACCCATACCGGCGACGATTGGTATGATCAGCGCCAGAACAATAAACAGGTTCCGTGTCAGACGGCTTAAAAGCTGCGAAAAAATATCTGTCATCGGCCGGCCGGAATAGGCCACGAACACGATGCTAAGCAACAAGAAAATATACGTAACGATATATTCGCGCACATTGGCTCTGATACCTTGACCGGCGCGTTTCAACAAATCCCTCTCAGCCACGAGATTCACCTCCCGATTGGGTCAGCGCGTAGAGAATGATGCCGTTGGAAATGAGTATGCGCATCACCTCAGACAAACCGCCTTCCGCTATTGCGGCATTCGCCACCTGTATGCCCAACGCCAGAACGCCCTGGAACAGGAATGTGCCCAGGATAACATTGGATACCTTGGCCCTGGTCACGCTGGCGCCGCCAATCAAGATGGCGCTGGCTGCGATGAAGCCCATTTGGCGTGGGCCGCTGTACAGCTGCATAAAACCAAAGCTCTGGGAGTACACAATGATACCGACCGCCGCAATCACGGTGGAGATGGTGGTACCAATGGTACGCATACGGTCCACATTGATGCCTGCCGCCTCGGCAAACCGGGGATTGGAGCCAGCCGCGATCATAGCCGTACCAGTTTTGGAGCGGGAGAACAGCCACATCAAAGCGCAGCACAGCAAGAAGAACAGCAAAAGCCCCGTAGGCACCGTAATGCCAAACACAGTAAACGACCACAGGTTATTGAGTATGGACCCGAAGGACCCTTCCATGTTGTGCATCACACGCAGGCCGGAGCCCAAGGCCCAAGTGATCTTGGGGTTTTTAAAGGGCAGCAGCATCCAGGCGATGGACATCAGTGAAACAAACGAGAAGCCCACATAGGTCGATACCGTCATTTCGTTGCCCTTCAAGCGGTTTAGCAGCTTGGAATAGAGCCAACCGATGGGCATAGCGAACAGGCAGCCAACGACGACAGAGAAGAAGAAGGCACCCCAGCCCGTCATATTGCTTTCCAGCGCGATCAAGGTGGATAGCAGACCGCCGATGATACCGGCTGTCATACCCATGTTGAGGCTGATACCAGACTGAATGCCTGGCAGCATCGCCAGGGCCAGCACACCAAACATGCCTGTGCGGTTTAATACATTGCCGATCATGGCTGGCACCGAAATACCGTACAGCCCGGCCAGTACGCACAAAAGCACAAAGAAGGCCAGGATCACAAGACGCGGCATGCCCAGCTTGGTCACCAGGGGCTTATAGAAGAAAATACCCAGCGCCAGCAGCAAAAGCCCGACACCAATGGTGATCATATCATCACCGCGGCGCGCCAGCATCATTTTCAGTTCATCATTGCCCGTGAAAATGCTCAGGGCATTCATAGCGGCATAGCGGTCATGCTGCTTTTCAAAATCAGAGCCGTATTCATAATTGATGGCAAGAATGGGCTTTTCCATGCTGCCCATCATATCTTCCGTAAGCTCTGGCAGCAGCCGGGTCAGTTCCGCCCACAGCAGCTTGTACTGTGCAGGAATCTGCGCCTGCAGCGCCTGCAGCTGCTCGCTGGGCACAAAGCCGGAGTAGTCAATCTTTTTTTCCGTTGCCGCTTCCAGGTCGGCTTCGTCAATGATTTCGCTCTCTCCGCCGGTTTCGCCCTCACTCAGACTTGCAAGCTCATCCGCAGCTTCTCCCTGGGGGGCTGTCTGTGAAAGCTTCAAAGCATAGGCTTCTTTTTCCTTGGCCTCCTGCTCTGCGTACGCGCTTTGTGCTGCTTCCAGGCTCATAATGCTCGCATCCAGGGCCGCGTCATCCAGCTTTGAGAAGCTGGCATACTTTTGCGCGGCCGCAACACGGGCTTCCTCCTCTTTTTCAAGAGCATAGGCGGCGCGCTGGTTGCGGCTGTATTTGTTGGCATCCGCATATTCCCTGGCAACCTTTTTGGCTTCCAGAGCAATTTCGTCGATGATAGCCCCGGCAGCCGTGCGCAGCATGGCATAATTGCGCATGTCATGCAGGCCATCCTGAACAAAGCTGCTGCCGCGCATGGCGAAGCCGACAATGCCTGCAGCAACCATAAAAACGGTAAGGAGTATCAAAATGCCGGAAAGAATCCACTGGGCTTTGGTTTGCTTCCGCTTCACGCAGTCTCGCCTCCTTCCGCTTTTAAGCCCGACATGGCAAGACCGAAGCTGGCGTCGGAACTGTTGGGGGTTAGAATGTTCGCAATTTTTCCTTCTGAAACAATGGCGATGCGGTCACAAACCGAGCGCAGCTCCATCAATTCCGAAGACACCATCACGATGGTGAGGCCGGTTTCCCGGTTGAGCTTAACCAGCGTTTCCAGCAACAGCTGCTTGGCACCGATATCAATGCCGCGGGTAGGCTCCGACACAAACAAGAATTTGGGCTTTAGCGCCAACGCTCTGGCCACACAAACCTTTTGCTGGTTGCCGCCGGAAAGCGTGCCGGCATGCTGGGTAGGCGCCTGGCAGCGGATGTCCAGCTCTTTGATCATTTTGTTGGCATAAGCGCGAATTTTTCTGCCATTGCGCAGCTTCACAAACCCCAGTCCAACCAAAAAATCGTCCTTGATCTGCATGGCATTGAAAACAATATTGTCCTCAATGGGCTGATCCAGCAAAAGGCCTACGCCGCGCCTGTCTTCTGACACCATGGACAAGCCGCGCCTAAGGGCCGTTTTTGCATCGTTCAGCGGCAGAGGCGCCCCAAACAGCTCCACCTCGCCCTGGGCCGGATACAATCCCATGATCCCGTTGGGCAGGCCAACCTTGCCCTGTCCGGCCAGGCCGCCAATGCCCAGAATCTCACCTTCGCGAACATCCAGGTCAATGCCGTGCACTGCTTCACCAGGCATATCAACCTTCAGGTTACGTACCTTCAGGGCAATCTTTTCACTGGTGGCTCCCGTTCTTGCGCCAATGGCGAGCATGCCTTCATCGCCGCGCCCAATCATCAGCGAAGCCATTTCCACCAGGGACGTTTCCTTTTTCTCGCGCACCGCGGCCAATTTGCCATCCCGCAGGATGGTGATGGTGTCGGCGGCTTGCATCACCTCATCCAAACGGTGGGTAATGAAGATGATAGCGATATTCCTGCTGGCAATATCCTTCATGACGGAAATCAACTGGTTTGCTTCGCTTTCCGTCAAAACAGCGGTCGGCTCATCAAACACAAGCAGCTTGATGCCGGATTTGTCGATTTCTCTGGCAATTTCCACAAACTGCATATAGCCAACGGGCAGGCCCTTGATGCGTGTATCTTCATTGATATGGATGCCGACGCTGGTCAGCGCCTTTTTGGCATCTGCGCGCATAGCTGCCACATCCAGCGATTCCAGCTCCTTGCCCAGTAATCGGCTGACCACATTGGGCTTGGAGATCTCGCGGTTGAGTTTGATATTCTCTGTAATCGAAAAGCCAGGAATCAGCATAAATTCCTGGTGCACCATGCCAATGCCCTGCTGCATGGCATGCTGCGGCGATTGTATGCTGGCGGCTTCCCCATCCAGCAAAACCTCGCCTTTGAAACCGCCTGTTGAATGAATGACGGGCATACCAAAAAGAATGTTCATTAACGTAGATTTCCCTGCGCCGTTTTCGCCAAGCAAAGCATGAATCTCGCCGGGCTTAACACGCAGGGTTACGTTTTTCAGTACGGCATTCTGGCCGTACTCCTTGGTAATGTTTTTCATTTCCAAAACATATTCAGCTGACAAAGAGGCACCCTCCCAGGCTCTAGAGAAATGAGATTTCCTGGCATTATCAGAAAAACAGCCCGCTCGCCTAAAAGCGGGCGGGCCGTTTCGCAGGCCACATCAAATATTACTTGACGTAGTCGTTGAAGTCGATGTTGTCGAACAGCAGCATGAAGTAGTTGGATACTTCCTTGCCATCACCGTCAACATAGGTGCTCATAGCGGCTTCGGCACCGGCAGCGGTGGTTAGAGCCTTTTTGAGTTCTTCGGGGCTGGTCTTCTCGGTGAAGCTGCCTTCAGCATAAGCCTTGGCATACTCGAAGCCGCCGTAGATCATGCTCATGTTCACCGGCACGGACCAGGTGGACATACGGCTGGCAGCACCCTTTTCCTTGAGGATGTTGGCGGCCTTGGTCAAATACGCATCGATATTGCCATAGTCTTCAGGCGCGACAGCCAGACTCAGAGAAGCCGGGAAGCCGTGGAAGGGGCTGGGGCAGCAGGGCAGGGGATAGTAGGCATTTTCCTGGGCGACAACAGCAGCCTGCAGGGGCTCTTGCATACCGCAGTTGGTGCAGAAGAAGGCAACCTTCTTGCCGGCATATTTCTGCATGACCTGGGGCACGTCTTCCAGAATGAACTGCTGGGCACCGGTCATGCCGGCATCGCCAGTGGGGTCGGGAGCATCGCGGAGCTCCAGCTCAATGCCGGCATCTTCGCATTCTTCCTTGAGGATGTTGAAACGGGCCACGATGGTCTCATAGCTCATGTGACGGGCGAAGGAATAGTGCACCAGCACGTCTACGCCCCACTCTTTGGCTGTCTCAACGATCTGGTAGCCGCCATTGATTTCGTCAACGCCCAGCACGATGTCCGCAGCGCCGGCGATGTCCGACGGGTCTTCAGCGGGAACGCCAGCGATCAGGAGGATATCGTCGCGGCCAAGCTCTTTTTTGATCTTGGTGTAGGCGGCAGTGGTGCCCTGCACAGACTGCACGGCAATGATGGCCTTTACGGAAGGATCAGCAGCGAACTGCAGAATCTTTCCCATGGTGGTTTCCACTTCAGAAGAGAAGTTGTCAGGATACGTGTCGGTAACGACGATATCCGGATACTGCGCCTTCAATTTTTCTGCGGCACGGAACTCTTCTTCACCCTGGGTGGTGGTGCCGGTCAAGATCGCGATCTTGTAATCGGCGGCCATAGCGGAAGAAGCCAGGCCCAACACCAAAACAAGGGCCAGCAGGATGCTTACCATTTTCTTCATACCAAGCGATACCTCCCTGAACGTTTTTTATAGTATACAGGATAACCGGAAGCTTCGTCAATTCATTTTTCATCAATTCTGCATAAAGCCTCCACAAATATTGCATATACTATATCGTTCCCGTAGTGTCCAACGTGAATTTGGCTAGCTTGGATTGGATACTCCTGCTATTTCCACGATTGCAAATGGCGTAATGTCAAGGGCTTCACGCAAATTCTGTATACAGTATAATCTTTGCAAGGATGCCTTCATGAGGGAGAAGCGATAGACATCCTGCCTATATAAGTCCGCAATCATGTACACCTGAAATGCGCTATGCATTTTCAAAACCCTGCAAGCAAATCTACCGAGTTTTTTACGTTTACCATGCTTTGCTGATAAGATTTGTGTTATATTATGTATCGAAGCAGTTCCATTAATCATCAACCGCAAAAGGATGCATGAACATGGCCGTATCTGTAATGTCCCCAGTCTATTCCCAAATTGCCCTGGACATTGCGCTTCGCATTTCCAAGGGGGAGCTAAAAGAAAACACAAAGGTCTATGGCCGTTCTGTCATGGCCTCCGAGTACGGCGTTTCTCCGGAGACGATCCGACGGGCGATGAAGCTGTTGGAGGACATGGAAATCATCGAGGTCAAGCACAACAGCGGCGCGATGATTCTTTCCGCTGAAAAAGCACGCTTGTATGTAAACAAGCACGGGGAACAAAACGACATCCGCGTGCAGCAAAAGGAACTCAATACCCTGCTTTTGCAGCAGGTGGAATTGGGCCGCCGCATCGCAGATGTGGCCGGCTCCATTGTGCGCATCAACGAGCGCTTTTCAAAGACCACCCCTTTCCCCAACTATGAGGCCATTCTGCCGGAAGGCTGTCCCCTGATTGGCAAGAGCCTGGGCGAATTGAAATTCTGGCAGCAGACAGGGGCCACGGTCATTGCCATCAAACGCGAGAGCCGCATCATCTTATCCCCTGGTCCTTATGCCGCGCTGGAGGAGAAGGACATTTTGCTTTTTGTGGGAGATGTTTCCTGCACTGGTGCGGTGGAGGCTTTTTTGCGACAGGGTTATTAAGTATACGCACATAAATATCATGTCATAAAGCGCCGGTAACTTGCCGGTGCTTTGTCATATAACTTACGTTTTGCACATATGCATTTTTGTGCGGTAACCGCAGCGTGGTTTTCATTGTTTGACAACTGACAACTTGTACCCTATAATAGAGTTGTTACTTTTGTGAAGATTGATATTTATAAGAAAGGAAGATGAGATGATCGAATTTGAACACGTATATAAGAGCTACGGCAAAAGCCTGATCCTAAAGGATTTGAGCTTACACATCAAAGAAGGAGAGTTTGTGGTTCTGGTCGGCCCCAGCGGGTGCGGTAAAACCACAACACTCAAAGCCATCAATCGCCTGATCGAGGCAGACCGAGGCAATATCCGAATCGGCGGCAAGGATATCAAGGAGCAAGACCCGGTAACACTGCGCAGAACCATTGGCTACGTTATCCAGCAAATCGGCCTGTTTCCCAATATGACAGTAGAACAAAACATTGCTGTTGTACCAAAGCTGCTTAAGCAGCCCAAGGAGCAATGGCAAAAAACAGTGCACACGCTGATGGAGCTTGTCAGCATGCCTTACGATCAGTACGCCAAAAAATATCCTTCCGAATTATCCGGCGGGCAGCAGCAGCGCATCGGTGTGCTTCGCGCCTTGGCTGCCTCACCGCCCATTGTGTTGATGGATGAACCTTTTGGCGCGCTGGACCCCATTACGCGAGACTCCCTGCAAGAGGAAGTCAAGCGCATTCAAAAAAAGCTGAAGAAAACCATTGTGTTCGTCACCCATGATATGGAGGAGGCTCTGCGCCTGGCAGATACCATCGTCTTTATGGATCAGGGTGAAATTGTTCAAATGGCCTCCCCCGAGGAAATGCTCAAAAGCCCGGCAGCGCCCATTGTACGCAGCTTTCTGGGCCGTCACATGGAAAACGGAAGCGCAGCTAATAGCTTAACAGCCCAAGACTTTATGCGCACCAAAATATACAAGGTTCCCAAAACGGCCCACACGCTGGAATGCATTGATATTATGCAGCGCCGGGATATCAATTCGCTGATTGTGCTCAACGAGGATGACACTTACTTGGGCACAGTATGGATAGAAACGATTCGCAGCAAAGGGAAGGCCGGCCGGGAAATCGGCGAACTGATTTCACATGATGTTCCCACCATCCGCCGGGATGAAGACGCCAAGGCCGCCTTTGATCTGCTGCTGACTTCCGCCGCCAATTATGTGGTGGTATTAAACAGCGATCAGACTGTAGCCGGAATCATTACCCGTACCAGCACTGCCAAAGCGCTGGGTATGGCCTTGTGGGGGGAGATGCCTTCATGAGCCTTATTGAGTTTGCTTACAAAAATCAGGGAGAGATTCTTCGCAGCATCGTAAGGCATCTTGAGCTGGTTGGTATCTCTGTGCTGTTTGGCATTGTTTTTTCCATTCCCTTTGGCATTTATCTATCCCGCCATCAAAGGCTGGCCAAGACGGCCCTGGCCATTGCAGGCATGATACAGACCATACCGGGTCTTGTCATGCTGGGCTTTGCTCTATTGCTGCTGGGTATCGGCATACTGCCTGCCGTCACGGTGCTTTCGCTGTACGCGGTTTTACCAATACTGCGCAACACCTACACCGGCATCACCCAGGTGGAGAAGGGGTATATTGAGGCAGCCCGCGGTATCGGCATGAAACCGCATCAAATCCTGTTCCGGGTGGAGCTGCCCTTGGCCCTGCCGGCCATCATCAGCGGCATCCGCCTATCCACAGTATATATCCTCAGTTGGGCTACCCTGGCCGGCCTGATTGGCGGCGGCGGCTTAGGAGATTTGATCTGGACGGGTCTTTCCACCTATAACACAAGGTATATTCTGGCCGGAGCCATTCCCTCAGCTGTATTGGCATTCCTGTTCAGCGGGCTTATCGGCCTTATTCAAAAAGCCCTGACACCAAGGGGACTAAGGGGGCGAAGGGCATGAACCTGTTTCCGCTGATCATGGAGCATATGTATATCGTGCTTCTCTCCATTGCCATTTCCGCCTTCATTGGCATTTTTCTGGGTGTTGCGGCTTATTGGGTAAAGCCTGCCGCCCCCCTTATGATGGGCCTTGCAGAAGCCATACAAACCATACCTTCCCTGGCCTTATTAGCCATGCTGATGATTTTCTTCGGCCTTGGCAATGCAACCATGATTGCTGGGCTTGTGCTTTATTCCCTTTTGCCCATCATGCGCAATACCCACACAGGGCTTACAAGTGTATCCCAATCGGTGAAGGATGCGGCTAAGGGCATGGGCATGTCCAAAGTACAACAGCTTTTGCAAGTGGAACTGCCCCTTTCCTTTCCCTTGATCTTTTCCGGCTTAAAAATCGCCCTTGTAAACGCCCTGTCCATTGCTGTCATGGGCGTATTAATCGGTGCCGGCGGCCTGGGTTACCCCATTTACCGTGGCATACAAACGCGGCAGATCGACCGCATATTGACAGGTGCCCTGCCCGTGGTTTTGATGGCGCTGCTCTTTGACGCCTTGATGTCCAAGGTGGAGCAGCGGCTGTCAAAACGGGGCCAATCATAAATATGAGGAGGAAGAACATGAAACACCTGAAAAAAATCGTACTCGCACTCATGGCTGCATCGCTGCTTGCGGTGTTTGCTGGCTGCACACAGCAAAAATCCATTACCGTCGGCTCCAAGGATTTTGGCGAGAATATCGTGCTGGGCGAAATGTTTGCACAGCTGATTGAAGCCAAAACAGATATCAAGGTCAACCGCAAGCTGAACATGGGCGGCACATTTGTCAACTTTGAAGCCATTCAAAAAGGCGATATTGACATGTATCCCGAATACACGGGCACAGGCCTTACCGCCCAGTTAAAAATGAATGTTATCACCAACCCGGATGAAGCCTACCAGGTGGTCGCCAGCGAATTTCAAAAGCAGTACAAAATTACCTGGCTCAAGCCCTTTGGCTTTAACAATACTTATACCCTGGCTGTCACCGATGCTGTATATCAGCAGTACAAGGTGGAAACTTACAGCGATCTGGCCGCCGTTGCCGGCAATCTGGTGTTTGGTGCCGAGCACGAATTTTTTGACCGGCAGGATGGCTTTGACGGCCTGGTGGCCCTATATGGCATGACCTTCAAGGGTGAACCCAAGAAAATGAATGTATCGCTGAAATATCAGGCCATCGGCAACGGAGATATGGATGTCACCGATGCCTTTGCTACTGACGGCCCCATCCGCCAGTATAACTTGAAGGTACTCAAGGACGATAAGAGTTTTTTCCCGCCCTATTATGCTGCACCCATCGTCCGCACAGAAACGCTGCGCAAATACCCGGAGCTGGAAGGCATATTAAATTCCCTGGCCGGGCAGATCGATGATGCGGCCATGACAGAGCTCAATTACAAAATTGATGTGGAAGGCCAGGCGGTTGAAGCCGTGGCAAAAGACTTCCTGACAGCCAAAGGTTTGCTGAGCAAGTAAGAAAGCAAATGCCCTCTCTCATCCTCCCAGTATGCAGGCCTGCCGTCCTCCCGGCGGGCCTGCATTTTTATTGAATGGATCACCTATCCCTTTTGCATCCTGCGCCTTGTCACACGCTTTTCCATCAGGGCCACGAAATAGTACATCACCCCGGCCAGGGTGCAGAGAATGACGACGCTGCTCATTACAATATCCAGTTTGAACACCTGCCCGCCATAAACGATCAGGTATCCCAGGCCCGCCCTGGAAATTAAGAATTCCCCCACGATCACGCCAACCCAGCTTAACCCAACGGACAGCTTCAGCGCCGATACAATGGTTGGCACGTTGGCCGGCAGCACCACCATCAAAAGCATTTGCAGCTTTGTCGCGCCAAATGACCGCATCAGTGTCAGCTTTTCCTCCGGCACCGCCACAAACCCGGTAGATATGCTGGTGATGGACACGATTACACTGACCAGCACAGCAATGGTCACAATTGCCGATATGCCCATGCCGATCCACACGATCAAAACCGGGCCAAGGGCAATTTTCGGCAGGGAGTTCAATATCACAAGATAGGGGTCCAGCACCCTGGCGGCCCTGGGGCACCACCACAAAATCACGGCGATCACTACGCCAAGACCCGTCCCGATGACAAAACCCAACACGGTTTCAAGCAGCGTGTACAGTATGTGCTTTGTGAGATTGCCCGTCTGAAACAGGGAACCGATGGTTTTCACAATGCGGGTGGGCGAGCTGAAAATAAACGGGTCCAGCATGCCGTTGCGGGTGCAAACCTCCCACAGCGCCACCACCACCACCAATATAAGCACCCTGAACAGTTGCACAAGCCACTTGTCCCGTTTTTTCTGCTTCAAATATTTTTGCCGTGCTTTGGATACCGTCTGCTCATTTGACATGTACGTCCATCTCCTTCCATATCAAATCAAAATATCCCTGGAAGGAGGCTTGGCTGCGCCGTTTTAAGGGCGGTATGCCGGGCATATCGATTACAATATCCCGCTTGACCGCAGCGGGACGGCTTGTGAGCAGCACCACCCTGTCCGCAATGCTGATGGCCTCGGCAATATCATGGGTCACAAACAAGGCTGTCTTCTTTTCGTTGCGTATAATGCTGCTGATCTCATCGCCTAATTGAAGCCGTGTTTGATAATCCAGGGCTGAAAAGGGTTCATCCAACAGCAAAAGCTCGGGATCAACCGCCAGTGTGCGGATTAGGGCCACCCGCTGGCGCATGCCGCCGGACAACTCCTGAGGAAGCTGATTTACAAATGCCTCCAGCCCATACTGCTTGATTAGCTCCATGGCCCGGCCGGCGCCTCTTTTTTCTTCCCCCCGCACCTGCAGGCCCAGCAGCACATTTTGCCACACCGTTCGCCACTGGAACAAATGGTCATGCTGGAACATGTAGCCTATGCTTGCGCTGGGACCGGTAACCTCCCGGCCCATAAGTGTAACCGAACCGGAGCTGGGCTTTAAAAGCCCCGCAATCAAGGACAAAATAGAGGATTTTCCACAGCCGGAAGGGCCGACGATGGCCAGAAATTCGCCTTTTTCAACCGTCAGATGTAAGCCGGATATGGCCAGCGTCTCCGCGTTATCACCGTTATACGCCAAGGATACGTTGTCGATTTTAAGAATTGGTTCCATGTGCCTATCTCCCTTGCGGCTGGTTTCTCTGCCGTCGGGCAACACAAGCGGCGGACAGGCATGTTTGTCCTGCCCGCCGTGCCGCGCGCTTATTTTTCCGCTATAACAGCCTGGGCGATGCTGTTGTCCACCACATTGTCAAACGGTACCCGGGCAGACAGCTCTCCAGCCCCATCGATAATATCCTGCAGCCGTGTAAAAGCCTCTGCCTTCATGACAGGCGTCTGGCACCACGCTTGAATGGACTGATAGTTTTTTGCAACAGACGTCAATATTTCCATATCCGCGTCGGGGAATTGCGGCGCGATGGCCTTGGCGATTTCCTCGGGCGTATGGGTGGCAACCCAGTTTTGGCCCTTATACACCGCCCGGATAAAACGGGAATACAGGTCAGTTTTTTCTGTCAGCAGACTCTTTTTCACCATGTATGCCGTAAAGGGAACCTCGCCGCCCTGGGCACCGACAGAAGCAACGATAAACCCTTTTCCTGCCTGTTCACATAAGCTGGCCGTTGGCTCAAACAAGGTCACAAATTCCGCATCGCTGCCTTCAAAGGCGCCAGCCATCAGGTTAAACTGTATGTCGGTGCGCACATTCACATCAATGCCTGGCATAATACCTTTGTTTTTGAGCACGTACAAAAGCGTCATCAGTGGCATGCCGCCGGGCCGCCCGCCGATAATGGTTTTGCCCTTCACCTTCTGCCAGTCGAACTGTTCGTCCTTCTCCCGGCCTACCAGGAAAGAACCATCGGTGTTGGTCAGCTGCCCAATGATAACAGCATGGTCTTCTTTCCCCTGGTTATATACGTAAACCGCTGTTTCCGGGCCCATGAGCCCTATGTCCGCTTCCCCAGCCAGTACGGCCGTCATGCTTTTGTCTGATCCCCCGCCGTTGACAAGGTCAATCTCGATGCCTTCCTCTGTGAAGAACCCCATCTCCATGGACACATACTGCGGCGCGTAGAACACGGAGTGCGTCACCTCATTGAGGGTAACCTTTTGAAGCTTCTCCTGCGCAAGGGCAGCCGGGGCAATCATCAGAAGTATGACCAGCAAAAGAGCCATTCCTTTTTTCATGGCAATCCCTCCTTCTGAAAGCAACGTATGCCCAAAAGGAGGGATGTGTGAATGTGCTGTTTGCTGTTTTATCCATAGAAAATGAATTGCTCTGCTCTTTTTTGCAATCCGCTCTTTTATCTTGCGTTATGCAGGGCATACTGCTTGGGGGTAATGCCCACCATGCGGGTAAAGAGGGTGACGAAGTTGGTGTAATCGTTAAAACCGCTTTGCTCGCAGGCTTCCGCCACGGTCCGCCCTTCGCCCAGGCGGGCTTTGGCGATGCTGATTCTCCTTGCAGTAATGTATTTGTTGATGCTGGTGCCGGTTTCCGCCTTAAAGATGCGGCAGATATAGGCCTGGCTCAAGTACATACTGTCAGCCAGCACCGACAGTGTGATTCTCTCCCCAATGTGGGTATTGATATAGGCGATGATCTTCTCTACCACGGGGTGGTAGCGGTATTCCGCCGCTTTCTCCTCCTCCGCGCCGTATAAGCGGTTGACAAGCACCATCAGCTCCGTAAAGATGGCATTCTCCATCAAATCGGCGCCATAGCCCTTTACTTCCTGCAGCTTGTGTAATAAGTACATAAAGCGGCTTTGTGCCTCCGGGGGCAGCGCCAGTTTGCACCGCAGCGCACCTTCCCGGTGGGCAAAGCATTGGGTCAAATCGGTATCCCGGCTGGACAGGGCGCGCAAATAGTCCGGATGAATGGAGATCACAATCCGTTCATGGGCGTTATCATCCACCCGGGACAGGCAGTGGCTTTCAAAATTATTGATCAAAAACAAATCGCCGGAATCTACGGGATAGCAGGTATTGTCAATCAAAAACTGCTTGCCTCCGGAGATGGAATAATACATTTCAAAGCAGTCGTGAATGTGCATGGCCATGGTCTTTTCTTCCTGAAGCAAATGGGCGATGGCAAACCGCCTGCTGCCCAAACACTCCTCAATGGCCTCATGGCAGGAGTACATTTCCTTCATACGCGTCACCCCTTACCGCATTATATCAGAAAACCAATATTCGCGGCAATATACACAAAGATTTTCGCATTATTAAATGCTATAATAGAATCAACACTGGAGAACCAGCCACAAGCAAAGGAGGAAAACATATGGATATTCGGTATTCGGCCAACCAGCGGGACTTTAAGCGCTACACCACAGAGGAAATGCGCGGGGAGTTCCTGATTGAAACGCTTTTTGTCCCCGATACCGTCACCGCGGTATACAGCCACGTGGACAGGATGGTGACCCTGGGGGTGATGCCTGTTTGCGAAAAAGTGCCTGTCAATAAGGGCATTGATGTTTGGAAGCGCTTTGGCACAAACTTTTTCCTGGAGCGCCGGGAAATGGGCCTATTTAACCTGGGCGGCAAGGGCACGGTAACGGTGGATGGCACCGTGTACGAACTGGGCTACAAAGACTGCCTGTATATCACCAGGGGCGCCAAGGATGTAACCTTTGAATCAACCGACAGCACTGCCCCCGCCAAGTTCTACATGGTCAGCGCCCCGGCCCACACCTCTTATGAAACCAGGCTCATTACGATGGCAGAGGCAGCGAAAAAGCCCATGGGCAGCCTGGAAACCAGCAACAAGCGCGTGATCAACCAGTTCATCCATCCGGATGTATTAAAAACCTGCCAGCTTTCCATGGGATTAACCACCCTCGAGCCCGGCAGCGTATGGAATACCATGCCCGCCCATACCCACGAGCGGCGCATGGAGGTATACTTCTATTTTGAAATCCCCAAGGATAATGTGGTCTTCCACATGATGGGCGAAGGAAATCAAACCCGCCACATCGTGATGCAAAACGAGCAGGCGGTCATCAGCCCCTCCTGGTCCATTCATTCCGGGGTTGGCACGGCCAACTATTCCTTCATTTGGGCCATGGGCGGAGAGAACCTGGCCTTTAACGACATGGATGGCATCGCCACCACCGACCTGCGATAAGGAGAAAGCACAATGAGCATGAACATGTTTGATTTAACCGGCAAGGTGGCTCTGGTCACCGGCGGCTCCTATGGCATCGGCTATTCCATCGCCCTGGGGCTGGCCCAAAGCGGGGCCACCATCACCTTCAACGACATCAACCAGGATCTGGTGGACAAGGGCATCGCAGCTTACAAGGCAGAAGGCGTAACCGCCCACGGCTATGTGTGCGACGTAACCGATGAAAACGGGGTCAATGAGCTGGTAGCAACAATTGAAAAGGAAGTCGGCGTCATTGATATTCTGGTCAACAACGCCGGCATCATCAAGCGCATTCCCATGATTGAAATGTCTGCAAAGGATTTTCGGCAGGTTATCGATGTGGACTTAAATGCCCCCTTCATCTGCGCCAAGGCCGTCATCCCCGCCATGATCAAAAAGGGCGGCGGCAAGATTATCAACATCTGCTCCATGATGTCAGAATTGGGCCGTGAAACAGTGTCCGCCTACGCGGCGGCCAAGGGCGGCCTGAAGATGCTGACCAGAAACATTGCCAGCGAGTACGGCGCTTTCAACATCCAGTGCAACGGCCTGGGCCCAGGCTATATTGAAACGCCCCAAACAGCTCCCTTGCGCACACCGGAGCACCCCTTCAACAAATTCATCCTCGCTAAAACCCCCGCCAACCGCTGGGGCAAAACAGACGACTTGGTTGGGCCAGCCGTGTTCCTGGCCTCTCCCGCCTCCGACTTTGTCAACGGACACATTTTGTATGTAGACGGCGGCATATTGGCCTATATCGGCAAGCAGCCGGAATAAATTGAATCCATGAAACAGCGAGCACCCTATCTTGGACAGGGTGCTCGCTCAGGCTATCAAAAAACCCATGGGAAGCATTGGAGGGCCGAAGCCCTCCAATTTCGATCGCAAATCAGCGACATGTGCGTTGATTTGTGTTGGAATTTCGTAGAAATTCCTTCCTTGCCTGAGCAAACGGCCGCACAAAGGCGTAGCCGCAGAAAAGTAGCAGCGAGGGAAAAACTCAACAAAGTGGCAATGCCACTTTGTTGATGATCTGAGCGAGCACCCTATCTTGGACAGGGTGCTCGCTGTTTTATATGTGTGTTATAGACTTTCCAGTATCATGATCTCATTTTGCACCAGGCAATAATCCGGCACGGGCATCACGCCGCTCACCAAATAATCGTAGGCTGCCTTCACCGCCCTATACCCTTGGGTGAAAGGATGCTGGCAGATAACAGCCCGCACGATCCCCTTTTTCATCATCTCCACCGTGTCAGGCACGCTGTCAAACCCCACCACCTTGACATAGCTTTCCAGATGCAGGGCAATCAGCGCCCGGCACACACCGGCCATGCCTGCCCCGACCACATACAAGGCATCCATATCCGGGTTCTGCTCCAGCATGGCCTTGGTAGACGCAAAAGCGATGGCGTCATCATCCTGGGCGCTGGCGTAGCCGGCCACCTGTATGCCTTCCGCTCCTTCCGAGAGCCGCTGCAAAAAGCCTTCCAACCGCTGGCGGTGGCCCAGTATGTTATCGGCACCCTTTACAATGCCAAGTTTCGCCTGGCCCTTAGTCATCAGGGAAACCACCCCGGCCGCCATACGTCCGCCCTTTTCATAATCGCTGCCGATATAGCACAACCGTGGGCTATCGGGAATGTCTGTATTCATGGTAACAGTCACGATGCCCTGATCTTTGAGCCGGCCGATGGTCTTGGAAATGGCAGGATCGAAAATGGGATGCAGAATCAGCGCATCCATCTTTTCTTCCTGCAGGACATCGATTTGGTGCAATTGCTCCCGCGGCACATAACCGCGAAGCTTTTTTACCTTCACCTGTACGCCGAAATCCTTTAGTTCCCGCTGGGCCTGTTGAATGCCGCGAAGTACATCATCAAAAAACGGATTCCCCTCGGAGGATAAAACCACGCCGATGGTCAGCGCCCGCTTTCTGGCCGCCAGGGCCTTGCCGGCAATATTGGGCGTAAAGCCCAAACGGGCGATAGTTTCCTCAATCAGCGCCTGGGTTTCGGGATGAACCTTGCCGCGCTTGTTTAAAACACGGTCTACTGTCCCGCGGGATACGCCGCATAAATCGGCGATCTGTTTAATGGTAACAGACAAGTGTCCACCCCCTTTCCATATGTCATGATAAGGCAGCAGCGGATGCCTGTCAACCTAGAAACTGAATCCACTTCAAATCCAGATTGCAACCGGGCAAGAAAACCAGCGATACGGTACATTCGCCTGTAATCGCATCCCCTAAGGAAAATACGCCCTCCATGTACTCCTCCGCCTTGCCTACCTCCACCATGTTGCGCACCTCACCGCCTTCGCCGGCGAACACAAACTGAATGGCGTTCTGATGAAGCGAAGAGCGCCAGCACAGCGCCACCCTACTAGCCCCGGCCAAACCAAAGTTCATATGATCAAAGACCAGTGTTACATTGTTGCCTATACCTGTTATGGCATTTTCTTCAATTCTGTAAGTATCACCGTAGACCGTGTCGCATTCATGGGCAAAAAGCCGTTGATATGACTTTTCGTATTGTGTAAACACAAATCCCTTGATGTGCACCTTTTGCCCAAAGACAAGGCATAGTGTGGTGATACCTTTTAAGCGCCGGGGCAGCCGGTAGGTAACTTCCTGATAGGTGTTCCAAATAGAGCCCTTGTCGTATTGGAGATCACAAATTTTTTGTCCTCCGGTCAGTGGCATCCCTTCCCACACCTCAAAGGTGAAAGGCTCCTTATCCAGCGGGAATAGGGGCAGTGTGATCTCATCAGAACCATACGGCCCAAAATCCAGATCGCAAAAGCCCACATGGCTTTCCCCATCCCGCAGGGTGGCTACGCCCCGCTCATTGCCATTGGTGAGTTCCACGTTGCTGCTATTATACAGCCCGCCGGAAACAAAGCTGTAGGGGTCAAGAAAGGGCTTGCCATAGCCAATAAATGTAAAGGGCAGAACAGAGATAAATGCAGCATGATCCTTGCCGTTTTTGACTACGCAGCGGATGTACGCTTCTCCGTCACCCTTAGGGAGCAGTATGGCGCTTTTCTCATCCTCCGCAACACGTAAATCAGCCAGCGGGCTGTCGATGCCGCCGCTGTCTGTTACGCGCCAGGAGATATCGGTGTACGTTGCATTTTCAGGCAGCAGCTTAGCGGTTACATAAAGCCCATCCGCCTTAAGCGCTATCTTGCGTACGGGAATGTCATCCTCGCAGAACCTGGCTGAAAGAAGCGGCGTTTCCCCATCCTCCGCCCTAACGATGGCCAGCAGCTTGCCGCTGAACATACGCCGGTTGTCGGTATGATATGGGTCATCATCGGCAGAATCGCCATTATCCAGGCCCAGCAGCTTGCCGCCAACTACGGAAACGAAAACCCGCCGGTTGGCGTTTTCCACCGGATTACCATCCGCATCCCGGGCGGTAATCGTATAAAAGCGCAGGCTACCATAAGCTTCTTCCTCCACATGCAGCGCAACTGCTTCAGAAAAGGAGCGCCTTTGCGCTTGTGCAATGACAGCGCCTGCCTCGTCATAGGCCACCGCCTTCAGCACACCAGGCCTATAGGCAAGCTGCCAGTCGGACACCAGCTTGCCATCCAGCTTTCGGCGGCCAAGACTAACCTCATCCTGAAAAAGCTCTACCTCAGGGGCATTGGAGCAAACCCTTATGTCAATGGGCTGGCCCATTGAGAAGTCCCAATAAGGGTACAAGTGCACAAAGGGCGCTTTTTTGTAATCGGTCCAGCCGGCCTTGAACAGATAGTAGGAATCCTTAGGGAATCCAGCCGTATCCACATGGCCCATATAGGCGTTCTTTGTGTGGTAAGGGGTGGGTTCCCCCAGGTAATCCTGTCCGGCCCAAATGAACTGGCCCATGGAGTAGGGTGTGTTAAGATCGTTTAGGATACACTCTTCCACGCTTCTGGCACCCCAGCTGGTGGTGCTGTTGCCAATGGCCGAGCATTGCAGATCATCATCCGCCAATACGGATTTGGAAAGCGGAAAGTGATAAATGCCCCGGCTCTGCACCGTGGAGCAGGTTTCCCCGCCGTATATGATCCAATCAGGATGGGCCGCATGATGGGCTGCATAATACTTTTCCCCATAGTTATAGCCCACCAGTTTAATGACATCGGCACACTTTTGTGTGTTTTCCCATGGCATGTAGTTGGAGCAGAAGGTAACGGCGGCGTTGCCTCTTGGATCATGCTTTTGGACCAAGGCCATCAACCGGCGCAGGGTTTTTGCGCCGTCCTCGGCGTTTAGATGCGTATCGTGAATCTCATTGCCCACGCTCCAGAGAATCAGGGATGGGTGATTCCTGTCCCTTTTTATCCAGGAAGCGGCGTCCCTTTCCACCCATGCATCAAAAAACCGGGCGTAGTCATACGTGTTTTTTGATCTATGCCAGATGTCCGTCAGCTCCGACATGACTAAAAGGCCCATCTCATCCGTCAGCTCCATCAGCACCTTGGCCGGCGGATTGTGGGCGGTGCGGATGGCATTGACGCCCATGCCACGCATGATGGTAAGCTGCCGCCTAAGCGCGTCTTTCTCTACGGCCCCGCCCAACGCCCCCAAGTCACCGTGCAGGCACACACCCTTTAGTTTTACCTGCCGGCCGTTTAAGAAAAAGCCATGGTCCGTTGTAAACGCAATGGAGCGAAAGCCGATGCGGGTATCCACGGTATCCGTAATCTGCCCATCCACTATAAGCTCCGTGCGCAGGGTATACAGCCGTGGGTTTTCCACATCCCAGGGTTCTATATCGTCGCCCGCGTCCAGCAGTGTATGGCGCACCTCATAGGGCCGGCCACCGGTTTCCGCTTCTGCACTTGCCTCCCACTGCCATTGGTCATCCTTTTCAAAGGTGGATACATACACGCTGTCGGGCACAATATGGCATTCGTTTTTGACGATCAAAAACACATCGCGATAGATGCCTGCCCCGGTGTACCATCTGGCACTGGGCGCCTGATAATTCACCTTTACCATCAGCTCGTTAGGCGCATCGCGTTGTATTAAATCGGTAATATCCAAAGTGAAGGCGGTGCAACCATTCTTCCACTCCCCCGCCATGTGACCGTTTACGCAAACAGTGGTATCCATATAGACACCGTCAAAGCGCAAAAACAACCGCTGGCCCTTTTGTAAAAAGCCTGCATCCAGCATACGCCGGTAATAGCCCACCCCGCTTTGATACAGGTTGCAGGTGTCGGCAATCAGCCAGTCGTGAGGAATGCGCACATCCTCAAAGTTTTCAGGCTTTCCCTTGGCAAACTGCCAGCCGTTATTGAATGGAAGCATCGCATTTCCTCCTTCAAAGTCAACACACATCATGCACCATACAAAAGATACAGCCGATGCCTATCTTCTGCAAGCATAAAATCCCTGTGATAAATGTTCCGAAATAAAACAGGGGGGAGGATTTTCACCCTCCTCCCCCACTTTGGAAATCGATATTACTTATTCGGTATAATACTTGGCAAAAGCCTCGGTGCGCTCGTCGATGATCGCCTGGCCGCCGGAAGCAAGGTAGTCTTCCATGCCGCTGTCATAGACTGCGTCAAACTGATCGACTGTGGCAATCACGGCCTGGTTTAGGAACGCGTCGCGTTTTTCCTTCAGCGCCGTGCCAACGCCTTCTTCGGCCTTGATGGGGCCAACGTTGTAGTACTTGACGGTGCGGCCATCATGTACGGTAGCAGCGAACGCCGTTTCGATGAAGCGGGATTCCACAGCGCCGTAGCCCTGGGCAATAGACAGCACAGTCTTTTGCGGATCGCCCATTTCCAAGCCGTTGATGGTGATGGTGTAGTCGATGTTGTACAGGGAGTTCATGATTTTTTCTCCCTGAACAGCAATCGCCTTGACAGCGCCATTTTCCATGACCTGATGGGTTACGCCTTCTTCGCCGATCTGCAGGAAGGAGCGGTTCTCAAACTTGGAGATCCAATCCAGGTACAGAAGGGAAGCCAGCGGTTCGTCGTTGGTGGCGGGCAGGAACACCTTACGGTCGATGGGGTTGGAAAGGAATTTGCGGTACACACCGGCATCGTTTTTGAAGGACTCCACAGCGATGAATCCGGCTTCGGCGCCAGCGTTGCGCTGGATGTTGGCCTGGATGCTGTCTTCGCCGTTGCGGTAGGGATAATCCCAGTTGTGCATGAATGCGCCTACATAGCCGGCCTTGATCAGGTTATCTTCGGTGGCGTCACCGGCGGGGTAGAGGGGAAAGTCCTTCCAGATCAGGCCTTCGTTGTACCATTTGTTCAGAACGCGCACGCCCTCTTTGTAGTTAGGATAGAGCAGGTGGCGGTCATCAAAGCCGTTGAAGAACAATTCCTTGTCGGTAACGGCATCGGGCACGAAGGAGGTCAGCAGGTGATCGTTACGCCAGCCGATATCAAAGCTGGTGGCGTAGGGGATCATTTTGTCAGCATCCTTGCCCAGCAGCAGCTCCGCGTTGTCACGGAAAGCGACGAGCATGGCTTCAAACTCTTCCAAAGAGGTGGGGGCGGTCAGGTTCAACTTTTTGAGCCAATCTTCACGCACAAAGGTGTTGATGCGGGCCAGGTTGGCCAGCTTGGCTTCAATCGCCCAGAGCGTCTTGGCGGTGGGGTCCTGATCCCAGTAGATGTTGGTGTCGCCCAGCCAGGAATAGAGGTTGGGCAGCAGGTCTTTATTTTCTTCGAGCAGCGGGGCCAGATCCAGCACGCCGCCCATGGAGGCGTAGGTCTGGATGGTGGGATAGCTGTAGGTGACGCATACGTCGGGGGCGTCGTTGGCAGCCAGCAGGTTGTTGAGCACTTCGCCCTCGGTCCAGCGGGGAACGGGCACGAAGGTCACTTCCACATTATGGTCGCGGAGCATGCCTTCCTTAATGAAATTGGTATAGAAGTTGTCTTCGGGCTTGGTGCCGCCGTCGTTGGCGCGGTCATAGATTTCCACCGTGATCTGCCTTGTTGTCACAAAGCGCCCGTCTACGATTTCAGGCGACTCTGCGAAGGCCGTGGTAAGGGTTGTGCCGAGGCCCAGGGTTACGAGCATGGCCACAAGCAGCAGATACGCAAGGGTCTTTTTCATGGGGTCAACCTCCTTATATAATTTGGGATACCATTTCGGGCATCTCCCAAAATGACTGGGTGATGATGTATTCCGTCGTCAGCCCTTCACCGCGCCGATGGTCACACCGGCGATGAAGTACCGTTGCAGCCATGGATACACCAGTAGGATGGGGATGGTGGCAAACATGACGGTTGCCATTTTCAGCGTTTCGGCGATACCGGTGGGGAAGAAGCCTTCCTGGGTAGCGACTTCAATGCTGGTGGTGTTTTGCAGTATGTTGTACAAGAGCAATTGTATGGGGTAATATTCCCGCCGCTTGGACATGTACATCAGCGCATCAGAAAAGCCGTTCCACCGGCCTACTGCATAGAACAGGGCCAGGGTTGCCAGCACCGAGGTGGACAGGGGAAGATAGATACGGACCAGAATCCTGATGGGCCCGGCGCCATCGATCTCCGCCGATTCCCGAAGGCTTTCGGGTATGCCGTAGAAAAAGCTGCGCAGTATGATCATATTGAACACACTCAGGCAGTTGGGCAAAATCAGCACGGAAGGCTTATCCAGCATGCCAAGGGTTTTGAGCAAAAGATAATTGGGGATGATGCCGGCGCTGAAATACATGGTCAATATGATAAATCCGTTGAGAAAGCGCTTGCCCTTAAGGTTGTCATACGTCAGGGGGTAGGCGCACATAACGGTCATGGCCATGGAAACCAGCGTGCAGATGACGGTCAGTATGGTAGTCCACTGCAGCGACCAGGTATACTTCGAATCGCTGAGCACCGTTTTATAGGCATCCAGATTCCAGCCCTTGGGCCAAAGCAGCACCTCGTTTTTAATCAGCGCGTCGGTAGAGCTTAACGACCTGGCCATTACGTTGATCAGCGGCACCAGGCAGATAAACATCAGCAGAAGGCATACGGCCGCAATAATCATGTCTCCGGTTTTGGTGGCTTTCGATTTAATCATATCTCCACCCCCTTACCAGATTCCGCGCTCGCCAAAGCGCTTGGCCAGCCCGTTGGCCGACAGCAGGAAGATCATGCCGATGACCGACTGAAAGAGACCCACCGCTGTGGTCAGCGAAAACTGCAAACCCTTGATACCATTATTGTATACAAAGATAGAAATTACGTTGGATACGCTGTTAACCACCTTGTTGCCAAGGGCATAGGGCCTGTCGAACTCACTGCCCAAAATGCGCCCAAGGCTCATGATCAAAAGCACAACGATGGTGGGCCGAAGGCCCGGTAGCGTAATATGCCAGATCTTGCGCAGGCGGGATACGCCGTCCACCGCGGCAGCCTCATACAATTCCGGATTGATGGCCGTGACTGCGGCCAGATAGATGATCGTGTTCCAACCAGCATCCTTCCAGATGCCAAGGCCCACATAGGTGCCCACCCAATGGTTGGGCGAGTTCAAAAACGGGATCGGACTGATACCAAGCTTCCCCAGCACAATGTTTACCAAGCCGTCGTTGGGGGCAAAAAGCCGGAGCGCCAAGCCTGAAATGATGATCCAGGACAAAAAGTGAGGCAGGTACACCACCGTTTGCGTCAGGCGTTTGAAACGCCGGAAGGACAGCTCATTGAGCAGCAGCGCCAGCAGGATCGGGGCCGGAAAGCCGACCAGCAGGTCCAGCACGTTCAGCGTAATGGTATTGCGGATGGCAAAGAGAAAATCGCGGTTCTTAAATGCTTTGATGAAAAATTCCAGGCCGTTATCCTTCGCCCAGCCAACCTCCCACGGCGGCTTAATGATGTTGTTTTCTTTAAACGCGTTGAGGATATAAGCCATGGGCACATACCGGAAAATAACAAAGAACAAAATGGGCAGCAGCAACAGCAAATACAGCGTCCAATAACGCTTGAGGTATTTCCCAATACCGGCTTTTGTCTGTGCGGGATGCCCGCTTGCAACGCCGGCAATCGCTTGCTTTTTCTCCATGGGATCTGCCTCCCTTTCGCTTACTTACTCTTGCAGGATACCGGCCAAAAATCAAACCTGCAAGCTTATTTGCTTCGCGGCAGAGGATTATGGATAGATGAGCCGCCCCTTTTCATCTGCTATACCAGTCAACCGGCAGAAATAGGTGTTCACCACATCGCGCCATTCCGCTGCGTTTTGAAGCTGCCGGGATAGCCTTTCCTTCACCGAGGAATAGGCAGAAGGTGGCAGCTGATCTTTTAGGGACTCCCAGGTCCTGATATAACCCTGCACATCCTCTACCCCTTCAAAGTGGGTGTCATAGATATGCTGTATCAGCGTCTTTCCGCTTTTGAGCACATAATCAAAGGGCAGCCGGTGAAAGAACAGCAGCAGGTCCTGTGGGCAGGTATCCAGGCCGTCGTACATTGCCGCCACATGCGGATGGTACTGCTTGGTAAGGCCCGTACCCTTTTGCGTTCTGTCCACACCGATGGCCTTGTGGTTGGCCCTGTGGTAGGTGCCCCATTTGGAATATTCATAGCCGTCCACACTGGGGCCGTAGTGCCCGTTTGGCACCACCATCCAGCCGATGCCCAAGGGTGCGTTGTACTTTTCATACACGCTCCGGGAGGAAAGCATCATTTCCACAAGCGCGGATTCGGCAGGCGGCTCACAAAGAAAGGTTTGCTTTACCCATTCCTCCGTTACCTCCCGGGCGGTAAGGCTTACATTCCAGGCCATTCGCCCAAAGGCATACAGGTTGGCCTGAGCCAGGGTATGCCCTGTCCAGTTTTCATCATCCCCCACATTGGATACGGCCACAATGGTGTCGATTTTTTCACCCACCAGGCTTCTTGTTTGCAGGGTGTCGGATACGGGGGTATCCAGCACTTCCTGCCACTGCACCGCCAGGGCGTACAAGTCGATTTGGTGGCCGGTGTACTCCTGCGTCACCTGAAACTCAATGGCCTGCCGTGTCTTTTCCATAGCGCCCAGCAAGGGCGAATTGGGCTCCCGTACCTGAAAGTCGGTGGGGCCGTACTTGATCTGCAATACCACGTTGTCTGCGAATTTGCCATCCAGCGGCATAAAGGTTTCATAAGCCGCCTTGGGCCGGTCGGTTACCGTATCCCGCCAATCCTGCATGCAGTTATAGATAAAGCAGCGCCAGTATACGCATCCGCCAAAGGGTGCAAGGGCTTTGGCAATCACGTTAGCCCCATCCGCCTGGGTTCTGCCCTGGGAGGAAGGTCCGCCCTGAAACTCCGAATCCGCCTTGACCAAAAAGCCCGCGAAATCGGGAATATGCCGGTACACCCGTTGCGCCGCATCCTGCCACCAGGCGGCGACAGCTTCATCCAGCGGATCGGCGGTTGTCAGCCCGCCCAAAATGACCGGGCTTTCAAAGTGGATGGATAGAATCAACCGGATATTATAAGGCCTGAATATATCCGCCAGCGCAGCCACCCTGGGCAGCATTTCTTCCGTGATCAGCTTGGCGCTTTGCTTCGTTACGTTCACATTGTTGATAGATATCTGATTGATGCCCACCGAGGCTAAAAGCCTGGCGTAATCCCTGATCCTGTTTTCACTATAACGCAGCTCGCCATCTCTGAAAAAGATGGATTTTCCGCTGTATCCCCGTTCTATGGTTCCATTGGCATTGTCCCAGTGGTTCAGTACGCGTCTTTTTACAGCCGGGGCAGAATGAACATGGATAGCTGCCATGTCCTTCCCTGCCCGCAGATACCGAAGCAGCGCATATACACCATATAAAAAGCCAGCTTTGTCTGACGCGGCGACAACCACTCTATTGCTAGACCCGGTAAGCCGATAGCCCTCAGGCATGATGCTGCGGTCTAATTCCAGCTCCAGCGCATCCTCTGCATCATCCCTGACAATGTCCTCCCCAAACAGCCTGTACAGCCCTATTCGGCATTCTTTCAGCGCAAAGTCAGCTTCATCCGGGCCAAATAAGCGAAGCGGCTTTATACCCTTGACCGCCCCCGGCTGCAGCCATGCGTCATACTCGCGGTAATGAAGATTATGTCCCAAACCATCACGTCCCATATTGCAATTTGGCATTACGAAACACGCTTGCAACCTGCACAAATTGCAAGAAAAAAGTTGCTTGTTTCTATGCACAAAATATATCATTAGCCCACATAAATGAAAATGGTCCTACCAAAGATAATTTGTACTATTTAAATATTTGATAATGATTCCCAACGATGTGTGTACAAAAATGCTGCACAAGGACAAAAAAGCGTACATAAAACATGCCCTTGCAGGCCAATTGTCTATAAAATCTCAGTTTTGATATCAATTAACATACTTTTTTTATTAATAATCTGTTCAATCCGGTCCGATATGAACCAATCGTCACAACTTGTCCCTATCAAAGACAAATGTCGTTTCCGGTTCCGGATGGCAGGCATAGGTATGAATGTGTTCATAAGGCGTTATAGGCGATGGCAAGGCGCTTGAAAATGTACCGTCATTCAGTCCAAGCACATACCGCCTGAGCCGCTGCCCAGATAAAAGTGTGGGGTAATGGGGCGCAAGCACATGCTCATAGGGCAGTTCCAAAAGACCTTGCATGGTCTGTGCATATGTACTCATTTTCTCACATTCCGGAAAGAAAACCCAGGTGGTCGGGTTCCAGTTGTCGCCCGCAAGCAGCAACCGGTGGGGCATCAGTATAATCCCCAATGATCCGGGCGTATGTCCCGGCATAGGCAGTATCCGGGCGGTCATCCCGCCAAGGTCTATCGTATCGCCTTCCCAAGCTGTTAGATTTCCGCAACCGGCTGATGCATAGGCATCTTTATCAAAACTCTTTGGCAGCAGCCCTTTTTTCTCTGCCTGGTCAAGAATACGCAGCCGCTGCTCAGGCCTTGTGTAATAGCGGCAGACTTCCATATCCGCTTTTGATATCCATGCATTTTCAAACCATGCGGCGCCGCAGGCGTGATCGTGATGGCCATGGCTGAGCAGCACCGTCAGCGGCAGGGTTGTCAGCGTTTTGATAAATGTCTGTACATCAAACAGTCCATAGCCCGTATCCAGCAACAGCGCACGTGTATTACCTACCAGCAGCGTGCAAAACACGTTCATGGGGTCCGCAATGTGATATACGCCAGGCAGTATAAGGCTTGCCTGAAAGCCTTGATTCCCTGTTTTTTCCACGTCTATCCCCTTTTCAACGGGGAGGGGTCATGCACCTGCCCGTCGAATTTTATTCAAACGATAAGTAACTTTTGCGCCACGGCAAAACGATTGAAGGATTTGTATGCACGGTAAGAAACTGATGTATTTACGGGTATTGGACCGCAGCGGTGCGATATTGTTTGAAGGGCCGCCTGCGCAGCTTCCTTTTCCGCAGGAAGCGGTTCAAAAAAAATGCTTGCAATATTATCACGATCCCGAGCCCTGCCACATCCGGCGAGGCGCTGTGATATTGCGCATGGCGGCGGAAATACAGCAGGCTGTGGAGATAGCCCCCAGCCACCCCAGCCTGGGACCCTGGCGGGAATACTTCAGTGCCTTTCCAGATGCCGAGCTGGCAGAATGCTTTTACCCTTGAGGCTCAGGTTCTTTCAAGCTACAGTTGCACCCTTGCCTTTTTGATAAAGGAGGGCGGATAACCCTTTACCTTTTTAAATGTCTTGCTGAAATAATAAATGTCCGAATACCCGCATCGCAGGGCCGCTTCCTGCACGGGTATTTTTTCATGCTGTATCATATCCTCCGCCACGTTGATTTTGATGCGGTTGATAAAATTGCGCAGCGTAAGTCCGGTGTGCTTTTGCACCAGCGTGTTTAAATACACAGGGTGAAGCTCCGTAAGGTCTACCAATTCTTTGGTGAGCACCGGCCTGTTGATATGGGAAAGCACATAGTCGGCTACCATTTTTACCCGGGCATCGCCATAGGCTGTCTTCTCGGCCTTTAGCGTCATTACAATCAGGCTCAATATGTTCAAAAAAGTGGAGGATGCCATGAGTGGATACGTAGGCTCCTTCAGCGCCCATATACGGGCCAGCGTATCCAGGCTATGCAATAGCTCTTTATTGATGCCGATGTCCACGCACAGCGGCAGCGCCGGTGATACATGATTGCATTGGTAGTCGAACATATTGTAATTGATGGCGTACAGCTTTAGCGGATCCTTAGCATCTGTATACGCCTCCCGCCACCGGCCAATGGGAATACTCAGCAGGCAGCCGGGATAGACATCGATACGTATGCCATCTACCAGATAATATCCTTTACCCGCATAGACATATGTCAAATCATTGAAATCAATCAGCTGCCGCAGGATCACCCATTTGGGCGTGCAAACGCGGTGAACAAAAAAGTGCAGCGCTGGCATGTACCGAAAATCTGCCATCCCGTTTCACCTCCCTGCAGTGATTACAATACTTTCATCCTTTCCTGCCGGAAGAAAGATTCCTGCCTTGTTGAAAACGTCAATGCCCAAGAAAGATTACTGTACGCCGTCCTTTGTCACTACCGCGTGGATCAGCGGTTCCGGCTTTACCTGCGTATCACCGATATAGATATTGGCAAGCAGCGCTTCCTGCGCCGCCATGCATGTATTCTCATCTTTGGCATGCAGGGTAGCCAGGGGCTCGCCTTCTTCCACCCTATCGCCAATGCGTTTATGCAGCACAAAGCCCACGGCGGGATCGATGCTGTCTTCCTTGCGGATGCGGCCCGCGCCCATCCGCTGGGCACACAGGCCCAGCTGGGCTGCGTCCATGCCTTGCACATAGCCGGATATACGGGCGGCCGCGGGTTTAATCATCTGCGCCTTGGGCAGCAGGGCTACATCGTCGCACACCCTTTGATCGCCGCCTTGGGCCGCAATCATTTCCCGAAGCTTGTGAAGGCCCGCGCCGCTTTCCAGTGCAGCCTTCAACAAGGCTTCCGCTTCCTCAAGCGTGGAGGCACGGCCCGCGGCCATGAGCATATGGCTGCCCAGCACCAAAGACACCTGCAAAAGCGGCCCTTTGGCCCGGCCGGCTAAGATGTCAATGGCCTCTTTGACTTCCAGCGCGTTGCCTACATGGGAGCCCAGGGGCTCCGCCATGCCGGTAACAATGGCCACCGTGGGCCTGCCCGTCATCCAGCCGATTTCCACCATGGCGCGGGCCAGCTCAATGCTGCCCTGTAAGGTGTGCATAATGGCCCCGGACCCGGTTTTCACATCCAGAACGATAGCGCCGGCTCCGCTGGCCAGCTTTTTGCTCATGATGGAGGAAGCGATCAATGGCAGGCTGTCCACCGTGGAAGTCACGTCCCGCAGCGCGTAGAGCACCTTGTCGGCAGGAGCCATATTGCTGCTCTGTCCGATAACCGCACAGCCGATGCGCTTTACCTGGGCGATAAACTGCTCCCCACTCAATTCCACATGAAAGCCTGGTATGCTCTCCAGCTTATCCAGTGTCCCGCCGGTATGCCCTAATCCCCTGCCGCTCATTTTGGCAACAGGCACGCCGCAGGCGGCCACCAATGGGGCCAGTACCAGCGTAGTAGTATCGCCTACACCACCAGTAGAATGCTTATCCACCGTGCGGCCAGGGATAGCGCTCAAATCCGCAATATCGCCTGAATGGGCCATTTCCAAAGTCAGGGTCGCCGTTTCCTCTGGCGTCATACCATTTAGGCGGATGGCCATGAGCAGCGCGGCCAATTGATAGTCTGGAATTTGGTTCAAAGACGCACCTTTCACAAAATAGGCAATTTCCTCTTTACTTAGTGCTTTTCCCAGTTTTTTATTTTCAATGATTCCAACCATGTCCATAACAGCGGTTTCCTTTCAAAGCGGAAGATATTTCTATTATATCACAGGGAAGATGCCGCGTCATGCATCATGCATAAAGCATGACGTGTCTGGCGTCATTTTTTAAGCTGCGGTCAGGGCTATATTATTGACTGCACCCTAACATCTTATTGAAAAACACATTTCACCTGAACGATTCACCCTCAACCCTTGCCTCTGTATCTAAAACACGCTATACTACTGAAGACAGGAGAGTGCGTATAAAAATGACTAATCTCAATGAGTTACGGTCGAAAAAGGGCTTTATCTGCGATATGGACGGCGTTTTATATCACGGCAACAAACTTCTTCCCGGCGTGCATGAATTTGTAGATTTTTTGCAGCGGGAAAACAAGAAGTATTTATTTCTGACAAACAGCTCTGAACGGGCACCCAGAGAACTGGCGCAAAAATTGTCCCGGCTGGGTCTTACCGTTTCAGAGGATCATTTTTATACAAGTGCTCTTTCCACCGCCGCCTTTTTAAAGGCCCAATGCCCCGGCGGCAGCGCTTATGTTATTGGCGAGCCGGGCCTTGTGGGGGCACTGTATGAAGCCGGCTTTACCATGAACGATGTAAACCCCGACTATGTGGTGCTGGGCGAAACCCGAACCTACAGCTATGATAAAATTGAAAAGGCCGTAGCATTGGTGCTAAAGGGCGCAAAGCTGATTGGCACCAACTCCGACCTGACCGGCCCCATTGAAAACGGCATCGCCCCGGCCACCAGAGCCTTGATGGCACCCATCGCCATGGCCACCGGCCGTACCGCCTATTATCTTGGCAAGCCCAACCCCTTAATGATGCGCCATGGTTTGCAAATCCTTGGCGTCACGCCGGAGGAATCGGCCATCATCGGCGACCGCATGGATACGGACATCATCTCCGGCATTGAAAGCGGCATTGATACGGTGCTTGTACTAAGCGGCGTTACTGACATTGAGGAGATGAAGTCCTTCCCCTATCAACCCACTTATGTCCTTTCCGGGGTAGGCGATATTGTGCCCTGAACATCATGCAGTGGTGACCGCATTTCTTGCCCGTATCTCTTCAACCTTTTTTCTCCAGCGAACCTGCGTGCAGTTCGAACAGATGGTGGTCATAAGCATCTAAATACAAGGAATAGCCGTCCCCTTTCACTCGGGGACGGCCCAGACTATCAAAAAACCTAAGGGAGGGCTGGGAAGGGCCGAAACCCTCCCAGTTTGGATCGCAAATTGGCGACATGTGCGGCAATTTGCGTAGGAATTTCGAAGAAATTCCTTCCTTGCCCGAGCAAACGACAGCACAGAGGCGCAGCCGAAGTGCAGTGCCGCGAGGGAAAAACTCAACAAAGTGGCATCGCCACTTTGTTGATGGGCTGAGCCGTCCCCTTTCACTCGGGGACGGCCTTTTTTGACCGGCCGCAGGCCAATGCAATACGCTCAAGGTATATAGCCAAATCCTCCTCTGTAACCGAAAGCGTGATATGACTTATTCCCTGAATCACGTTATCCCCCTTACATAAGCAAAAGAACACGGTTTTCACCGTGTTCCCCCTGCTTTTTTACATCAATATGAGGTCACCCAAAACACTTTCTGAACCCTTATGAGAACAGCCTTCACAATGCTCGGCAAGCCCAAGCATACAGTGCTGTCACTCGTCAAACAATCCAGTTTCCGCTTTGAGAATATGCATCTGATCTTCCACCAGGCGCGTAAAGCGTGCCTTGTAATCCTTGGCCGCTTTGCGCAAAATCTCCACTTCCTGGGTCAGAGATTCCCGTTCGGATGCAATATCCACAACAGCTTCTTCCGCTTTCTGCTGCGCCTCGGCCACAATCGCCTCCGCTCTGGCATGGGCTTCAGCCACCGTTTCGTCGCTGACCCGCTGGGCATTGAGCAAAAGCTTGCGAAGCGTCTCCTCCTGCTCCTTGGCGATGGCGGGCACCTGGGGCCTTGCTGCCGGCTGGGGAGCAGGCGTGGGCTCGGGGCGGTTGGGCCGTGCAGCCTGGGCGCGCGACTGGGCTAACTGCTCCTGCAAAGAAGCGATCTCATCCTGCAAGGTGATGAACTCATCGCAAATCTCATCCAAGAATTCGTCCACCTCGACGGGATCATAGCCGCGTACTTTGGTCTTAAACTCTTTTTCTTCAATTGTTTGGATGGTGATCGGCATGTGCGCGGTCTCCTTTCTAGCTGGAAAAATGGCAAGAATAATTAACGAATACCATGGCTTTCAAAATGTATGGGAATCCTGCCCTTTCGGGTAGGAGAGCCGACTGCTTTGATTTTTAGCCGCCCGTGACCCCGGATAGATAGAAGATCGCCTTCGTGGACCTGTGCGTCCAAACGCGTTTGCGGTTTGTGGTTGATCATGGTGCGGCCGGACAGAATGCAATTGGATGCTTCCGACCGGCTTAGGTTCAGACCGGCAGCAAGCACCGCATCCAGCCGTAAAGAGGCCACTGTGTCCCTGGAAAGCTGACCCTGTGCCTGCTCAACAGCAGGCATCCCATTTAGCATTTTCGCCTCAACAGGTGTTCCGCCAGCCTTTGTAAGGCCTGCGGCAATGAACGTAGCCATTTCCTCCACGGCAAACAGGTAGGCCCCGCCATCCTGCAAGGTGATATCCCCCACCATCTCACGCTCAATCCCCAGCCCAAGCACACTGCCCAGCAAAGCGCGGTGCTCCGCCTGATAATAACGCTTATCCCAGGTAATATGCAAGCAGCAGATAGGAAATACCGGGTCCTCCCCCTCGTGATAAAAGCAGGCCATCACCCGCTCGGCCTCGGGATAACCGCCAAAAAAGGCGCACTGCAGATCAAGCTCACGGGCAACCCTTTGGGAAAGAGCCGCCTCCGGCGGTGAGAGAAAGCGTGTATAGACCGCTGCATTCATTCGCTGAGCGCGAACGCATAAATCCTGCAATCTGGCCTTTATGCTTTCCTCTTGCGTATAGGCCATATCAGCCAAACATACGCGAAAGGGTCGTCAAAAATTCCCGCACCAGCCAAATGACCAGCAGCGCTGCCACCGGCGACCAATCCAGCCGCTGCCAGTTGCTTGGCAGCACATTGGCCAGAATGCGGCGCAGGGGTACCAATACGGGCTCGATGATGCGGCTTAAAAAATGCGTAAAGCGTGATTGGGCCGGCTTGATATAACCGACAGCGAAATAGATCAGCAGCGCAACCTGGTAAAAAAAGGTCAGCAGTAAAAGCAAATTAAATAACCACCTCATGCGCAGCACCTCCTTCTATGAATATCAACAGGTGTATCAGCGGCCATAGCCAACAGCCCTGCGTGTGCTTTGGGTGTTGTATTCCGCAGTTCTGTATTCGCCATCCGTTTCATAAGACTGCTGATAGCCAGCATATCCCGTTTCCTCCTGGGGGGCATATCCGCCCTGGGGAGGATAGGCATTGTACCCGCTTTCCTGCCCATCATAGCCTTCCTGATTCTCTCTCCCACGGCCTGCGGCATAGCTGTGGGCACGGCTGGGCCGTGTGCCTTGCTGACGGGCCGCACCGTTTAAGCGGCGGGTTGCTTCGTCCGCCTGCACTCTGACGGCTTCGGGCGTGATGACATATACGCCCCTGGTAGAAATACGGTTGATATTACAGTTTAATGTATATGCGGCTCCGCTTAGCATATCCACACAGCGCTGCTTTTCTGTATCATTGGCGATATTGTCCATATTCAGGGCGACGGTGCAGTTGTTTTTCAAATACTCGATAATCGCGCGGCATTCATCCCGATCCCGCAATTGCAAAATCTGCAGCTCATGGGCAAAGACGTTGCCGGCCCCATCGCTGTTCATGCCGGGGAAGGGAACCACCTTTTCCGGTGCGGGACTTGCCGCACGGACCGGACGCTGCTGGGGCTGCGCCTGTCGGGCAAAGCTACCCGCATAAGGCGATTGGTAGCCGCCATCCTGAGGGGGATACGCCTCCTGCTGGCCATAGCCAGGCTGTTGATATGCCTGCTGGGCCGGAGGCTGTTGTGCAAACGGCTGTTGTGCCTGCTGGCCATAGCCGGGCTGCTGACGCCCATACGCGCCGTCATATTGGCCGTAGCCTCCATTATCCGGACCGTAAGCCGCCTGCTGGGAAGGATCGTAATACCCTTCCTGCTGGCCATAGCCGGGCTGCTGCTCATAGTATCCCTGATCTTCCCCATGCAAGAACCTATACGCCATTTGGGATACGTTGTCCCGCACACGGTCAATCATATCGCGAAGTGCCATGGGAACCCTCCTACTAATTGGTAGCCTTGGGGCCCCGAGCCCCGAACAGCGCCGAGCCGATGCGCACCATGGTGGCGCCTTCCTGGGCGGCGATGATATAATCCTGCGACATGCCCATGGACAGTTCCTCCATACGCACGCCAGGTATCGCAAGGTTTGCAGTGGTATCGAACAGCTGCCTCATTTGCCTGAACAATGGGCGCAGGCTTTCTGTGTCCTGCACAAGGGGCATGACTGTCATCAAGCCCCGAACACAAAGCCCTGGCAAAACCACACATGCCCGCAAAAAGTCTTCGACTTCCTCAGGCGGGATGCCGCCTTTTTGCGTTTCTCCAGCCACATTCACCTGGATCAGAACCTCCATCACCCGTCCTGCCTTTAGCGCCTGGCGGCTGATTTCCTTGGCTAATTCCATTCTGTCCAGAGAATGTATAAGGCATACCTGATTTATTATATATTTAACTTTGTTTGTTTGCAACCTTCCGATCAAGTGCATCCGAAATTTTGGATATAATAAGGGCATTTTCTCCATCATTTCCTGCACCCGGTTCTCGCCCAGGTCGCAAACATCAAGTTCCGACAGCGGATTGATGTTTTCTGCAGCTACAGTTTTGCTTACCGCGATCATCCGGGGAGGCCGTCCCCAGGCAGCCGATGCCATTTCAAGCTGGCCGCGAATGATTGTAAGCCGTGAAGCCAATTCTTCTTTCATATGCACCTCCGGCTAGAAAACACGCACCGAATCGCCAATGTCCAGCAACCCTGGCTGCAGGGGCTCTATGTAGGTGTACTCCCCCTCGGTGGAGATGACACTCACCGGCACAAATGGCATGCTGGCCCCGTCAATCTTCACTACGCCGGTCATAATATCTCCCGTTT
Organism: Bacillota bacterium; assembly: GCA_023398575.1. Classification (GTDB taxonomy): domain Bacteria; phylum Bacillota; class Clostridia; order Christensenellales; family Aristaeellaceae; genus JAEWAH01. Next base: position 100,320 of record JAEWSC010000038.1, read on the forward strand.
CCCTGTTCGGCTGACGGTACAGGCAATTGGTTGGCACCCGCATGCTGGAAACATATTGGCCAATCTGCGCTTGGCAGGTACGCATGGAGAGTACGGGAGACACGTCCCCCGAGACAGACAGCCTGAGCAAAAGCTCGCCGCCGGTCCGGGTGAAGGAGGATACAGTGGCATTGACCACGGTATTCTCGAATTGCTCCAGCTTTAGTTGATAGCTTTCCCCTTGCCCGGGTGTCCAATCGGGACTGTTCAGCAGCAGCAGAACACCCCAACCGCTATTGCGCACCAACCGGTAAATGGTGGTCCGTCCCCGCTGCACAGCACCTTTTTCAGGCTTTGCGCCGCCCAGCATGGCCCTCACCTGGGCCGGGGAAACCTGATCAAAATTACTGGGGCTCAACTGCTCATACCCATCGGTATAAAAGCTGACAAGGCTGTCTTGGCCTGCAGACCGCTGTGTAGTATAGCTGTTAATTCGCTTTTCCTGGGTGCCTTCATCATCATACAGGCGTGTCAGCCTTGTATCATCCCGGTACTTTTCCCGAAGATAGTTCTGCCTGGCAGTGATGGCGGAATCCAGCAGCCGCTCCATGTTGAGCATATTGCCCTTGGCGCCCTGTACCATCCGGCGCACCTCGCCGGCTCTTTGCAGCACTTCGCTTTCCAGCCTGGTCATCTTTTGGTCAAGGGTAGCTTCCTTTGCCAGCAGGTCCAGGTGATATTCCTTGATCTGATCCCGCAAATTCTGCAGCTGATTGACTTCCTTCTGGCTGTAGCCCGCGGTGTACACCATGCATATTAATCCAGAGCGGGGTACCAAGCTTCCTTCTTCTGCAATATACTCGACGCTGGTAACACCGTCTTCATCATATGATGTTTCATTACGTACAATCAATGCGTTGCCCCGGTAACTAAAGCCCCTCGTACCGGTGGTAACCAATGCTGTACGAAATCCATTGGGAACCAAGGTTGTATATATATACCAGCCAGAGAAGCCCAGTACGGCAAGCACAAACAACACACGGCCGAAGCCTGACCGCCTTTTCGCCGGGTACCGTTGTCCGTACATGCCGCCCCTCCTCCATTTGGGATTTTACCAACATTCGTTATGAATTCGAAAAACTCCTGCAACAAATCAAAATCAGTGTGAGATTTACACGTATTATTGCTGCAAAGCCTGCTGTTCCACGTTTTTAAGCCGCGCCAAAACCCTGCGCTCCATGCGTGATACCTGCATTTGGCTGACACCCATGCGCCTGGCTGTTTCTCGTTGGCCAAGCCTGTGTTCATAACGCAATTCCAGCAGCTTTTTTTCTTCCGGGGTGACCAAGTTATACACCCAGGTAATCCAATCCTTGTGCTCCACAGCCTCAAAACCCATATCCTCATCACCCAGACGGGCGATGACACGCTGCTCCTCTTCCTGGTCCATGGGTGCATCCAGAAAAAATACATCCGTAGATTTGCGCATATCCAGCAGTGACAGTAAATCCTCCATAGGCAGACGCATCTCTTGAGAAAGCTCTGCCATGGTAGGTTCCCGCATCAATTCCAGCGTCAGCTTTTCCCGGGCCTTTTGCATATGATACAGCCTGTTTTTCGCATCTCTGGGCAAGCGAAGCGAATCGCCCTTGTCGCGTATGTAATTGCGTACGTCTCCGGCGATGGTGGGCGTGGCATAGGTAGCAAAACGCAAGCCAAGCTCCGGTTTGAAACGCTGGATGGCTTTCATCAGTCCAATGCTGGCCACCTGCTCCAAATCTTCCAGCTCAACGCCCCTGCCCGCAAAGCGGCGGGCAATCTGCTTCGCCAGGGGTAGGTACCCTTCCACCAGCTCAGCCATCAGTTCCGGCCGCGGCCCCTGCTTGTATTCCTGCAGAAGCGGCGCCAATCTTTCGTCCTTCATATTGGCCCCCTTACTGCGCGTAAAGCGGCAGCGTAAGAGACACCGAACGGATGCACACCCCGTCTTCCTCCAGCTCCACCTTAGGGATCAGCGTTTCCAAAATCCCCCGTGTTACATCCAGATCCACTTCCTCGCAGGTCTGGCATTCCCCATCAAAGTCGCAGGTGAACACCGTGCATACCGCTTCCTTTTCCAAGCGGCAGACAATGTTGACACAACTCACCTTGCGGGGCTGGTGAAGCAAAAAGTCGCAGGTTTCATCCGCTGCCGTGCGCAGGTCATCCACAAGGTCAATGCCAAGGCCCATCAGGGCGCCAGCACCGCCTAATGCCATGCGTACCACCAGCATCCAATTTGGATCGGCAGGCACCGTCAGCGTTAAGCAGCTTTCCTGATTTTCTGCCATGGGCAGCGCTCCTTTCCTAAGCAGCAAAAGATTCTTTTGCCGCGAACATAAGCAGTCTGAAACGATTTATGTTACCACATCCCACACCATCTTTGCAAGCAAAAGGGCCAGTACGCCTACCAGCATCCATTTAATAAAGCCGGCGCCGCGCTTTAATGTCATGCCGGAGCCAATATATCCGCCGGCCATGGCACACAGTGCTGCCGGCAAGCCCAGAAGATACAGCACATGGCCGCTGAAAACCAAGGTGACAAGGGCCGCCACATTGCTGGCCAGGTTAACGATTTTTGCCGTCCCGCTGGATTTCACGGCCTCGATACCAAGCACCAGGGTAAAGAGTAAAATCAAAAAGGTCCCCGTGCCCGGCCCCACCAGCCCATCATAAAAGCCGATGAAAAGCCCGGTCAAAAAGCTGACTGCTAACGTATATTTTTCTGGCAGCAGTCTCTTTGCAACAAGGGAATCCTTCCTGCGTAAAACAATGACCGCCACCAGCGGAATGGCCCCAATAACGATGATGCGCATAGTGTTTTCCGGTATAATCTGCAAAAGCATCGCTCCCAGAGCGCTGCCCGGCAGCGCCCCAATTACTGCGATCAAGGCCACCAACCAGTTCACCTGCTTTGCCTTGCCGTATCGCGCCGACGCCACCACCGTGCCTAAGGCAGCAGACAGCTTGTTGGTGCCGGCTGCCAAAACAGGCGGAAGCCCGGCCAGATAATAGGCCGGCAGGGATATCAAGCCGCCGCCGCCGGCGACACTGTCTACAAAGCCAGCCAGCATCGCCAGCGGGCATACAATCAAAAGCATTTCCCAAGTTACCTGCATGTCAGCATCTCCTGTATATCAGCCCATATTAAGCTATTCTTGTACAAAATGCAGGCACGCGCCTGCATTTTTGAAAAAAGAATGCACTCCTTTTGCGCAAGGCTTCAGGAAAACATTCTTACTGTCATTTTATTCTTTTACAAACTCATGATAAATTGCCCGGATCGTCTGCTCAAAGTCAGATTCATCCACGCCCACAATGATAGACAGCTCACTGGAACCCTGATCAATCATGCGCACGTTGATTTTGGCCTGGCTCATCGCACCAAACAGCCTTGCCGCAGTGCCGCAATTGTGGACCATGCCGCGGCCGACGGTGGCGATGACTGCCATGCTGTCGTGAATGGTAATCGTATCCGGCTCTGCCAGCTCAATGATGCGGTGCAGAATCGTCTCCCGGCAAGCCGCCAGCGCCTCCTTTTGCACAACTACACACAGCGTATCGATACCAGTAGGCATATGCTCAAGGGACAGGTTTTGCTCTTCAATCGCTTGAAGCACCCGGCGGGCAAAACCAATCTCGGCGTTCATCATGGCCTTTTCCACAGTAATGACGGCAAAGCCTTTTTTACCGGCAATACCCGTGATGACATAGGGGTTTTCTTTTTCCACCTTACCAAAGCGGATGAAGGTACCAGGATGATCGGGGCAGTTGGTATTGCGGATATTGGTGGGTATGCCTGCCCTGTGCACCGGGAAAACAGAATCCTCGTGCAGCACGGTTGCCCCCATGTAGGAAAGCTCCCGAAGCTCCTGATACGTAATGCTTTCGATTTCCTTGGCGCCGGGAACCAGCCTGGGGTCAGCCATCAAAAAGCCCGAAACATCGGTCCAGTTTTCATATACCTCGGCACAGGCGGCCCTGGCAACGATAGCCCCGGAAATGTCGCTGCCGCCCCTGGAAAAGGTGCGCACCCTGCCATCTGGCGTAGCGCCATAAAAACCAGGGATGACGGCGGTTTTCGTTTCTATCAGCCTGGCCGCCAAAACCTCCTGTGTCTTTTCGCTGTCGAAGGTCCCATCCTGACGGAAAAAGATCACCTGGGCAGCATCAATAAAGGTCATTTCCAAATAATCGGCTAATAATAGCCCATTGAGATACTCACCGCGGCTGGCCGTATAGTCTGCCGTCGCGCCGTTTGCAATCGCTTCGTTGATGGTGTCAAGTTCACTGCCCAAGTCTGTGGCAAGCCCCAACTCTTCGGCAATGTCCATGTACCGGGCCGCAATAAGGTCAAATACTTCCTGATAATCTTGACCGGCCGCATTTTGGCGATGACAGCGGTATAAAAGATCTGTGATCTTATCGTCACCGTCGTGACGGCGGCCGGGGGCGCTAGGTACAACGTACACCCTGCCCGGATCCATACGTACAATGTCTCGAACCTTTTCAAACTGGCGTGCATCCGCAAGGGAGCTGCCGCCAAATTTCGCTACTTTGATCCCCATTTCCTCACCCTCCACAAAGAAAGACGCGGCCCTTGCGCCATACAGGTTATTGTATCGAAGGGGGCCTGTAAAGTCAA
>JAEWSC010000082.1 GCA_023398575.1 Bacillota bacterium
CGGACGGTATCAGATAGATGAACAGACAGCCCAGAATGAGGATGGTGAAAACGAATAGTTTTTCCGGCTTTGCTTGTGCTTGCTTGCGTAAAAGGTAAAACACGGCCGCCAAAACCAAGGCGGCACCGAAAAAGGCCAGCCGGCCAGGATTCAGCACGGTACCCAAGGTGGTAGGACCGACGCCGGAGATACGCACATAGAGGAATTCCGTCAAAAGCCCTAAGCCGGCAGCGCCAAGTAGTATTCCCGCACTAGCCAGCCACCTCAATGGATTGGCTTTAATGGAAAGGTATGCTTGCGCAAGAAATGCATAAAACCGCCTTCCCCAGAACAGCCAATAAGTGGCGGATACCAGCAGAATAAGCGCGGCGGAGTAGGCCAATAGCCCGGCGCTCAAAGGAAGCTTTCTCTGTATAAGCGTATAGGAAAAGCAAAGATCTGCATCATAGGGGGTTCCATTTACAGTTAAGCCCCCCGCAGCATACCCTGTACCACTCTTTGTAATGTAGGCTGATACAGAATCTGTATCCGTTGATCCTTCTGTTGCAATTTCCAGTGTAAGCAGCGTTGGTTTGCCTGGTATGTAGGGATCAGGAAGGATCAGCTTGGTATAAGTGTTATCGCGGATTAACTTTTGCATTGAGGTCTTGGAAGCAAGCAGCGTTTCCTTATCAAAAAGGCTGATAGTAACCTTGCCCGTGTTTTTTCTGTCATGGGTGGCCATTAGCACGGATATGTCAACAAGCTCACCCGTGACTTGTATTTCCTGACGGATAATCGTTCCGCCCGGTTGCGCAGCCAGCGCTACAGCGGGAACACCGAAATCAAAGGCTTCTGTGTTCATATCATTCTTTGACAAGAGCGTATTGCTGCGTGCGCAATACAGGAAGATCATCACAGAGATCGTTGATAATATAACGATATAAGTCAATAACATTCCTTTGGGTTGTTTGAAAAGCTTTTGCATAATAAGGGTAGCATCCTTTCGTCAAGCTGCGCATTTACACTAATGCTTGCTGCTATTGCTTCTTACGTTCTGTTTGCATCAAGGCTATCTCCTGAGACAACGTCCTGATCTTCTGATTGAGCTGTGAAATCTGAACCGACATACCGAATAATTTGGCCAGCAGTAAAAAGATAACCGCCAGGAATACCGCGTTGGCTGGCGACTCAATACCAATCAATGCAGAAAGAAAAGAGGCGATACCGGGAAAAATGCTAATAAACACCAAAAGAATGCTCATGATAATCCAGAATATTGAATCGTCAATTTGCATTTGTGCTTTACGTATACGCCTAAGCGTGTAAGCGCAGCTGAGCAGTGATACCAGAAAAAGCAGGCACCGTAATGTGATGGACATAAGCTTGTTCTCCTTATGAAATCGTCAGCTTTTTGCGGAACCACTGTATGAAAAAGATTGACAGGCACATATGCATCATGTATCTAATGGAGCGTGAGAAGGTTAAATAGCTTTTGCCGGCCAAGCGCTCATTCATCGTGATGTGAAGCTCTTGTATGCAGGCTCCTGACCTGGCCAGAAAGGCAATCGTGTCGGGCTCCGGGCTTAAATCTGCTGATTCGGCCAGTATGCCTAGCACCTTCTGATTATAAATACGCATCCCTGATGTAGGGTCAGTAATCTTGCGTTTCGTTGTAACGGCGATTGCAAATTGTATAAGCCCGTTGCCAAGCATGCGCAGGCTCTTTGGTCTTTTCTCCTGCACAAAGCGGGAACCGATGACGATATCACAGCCGCAAGCTTCCATCCGGTCGATCATCTTGTCAACAAAAAAGGCATTATGCTGGCCATCGCCGTCAAACTGCAGTACGCTGTCGTATCCGTTTCGCAGCGCGTATTTCACCCCGGCCTGAAAGGCACCAGCCAATCCTACATTTACTGGCAGGTTGATTATCGGGTAGCCCTTTTCCATGCAAATACCGGCCGTTTGATCCCGGGAGCCGTCATTTACAATCACGTAGTCGGCTTGGTTCTTTAACGAAGATAGAGATTCAACGACCTTTACGATGTTTGCCGCTTCGTTGTACGCGGGGATAATGATCAATGTATTCATATACCTTTATCCTTTGTTGCTTTTTTCTCCGGATGCGTATAATTGGGCCAGCCGTCTGGCGACAGGCAAGGGCCAGAATTTTCGAAACAGTTCAAGGTCCTCACTTGAACGCTGGCTGTCGCCAATGACTTTGGATGTTTCAGAATCACCGTGAATTCGATGGCCCATCAACATGTGCGGATGATATTGAAAGGAACCACGCATTCTGGAAAAACGCTCCCATGCCTGCCAGTCCACATTGCTGCGGAAGTGCGGCGTAAAAATCTCCTTGGGCAGGCTGCTGGCAGCAAAGGTAACGGCAGGGCAGCAAATGCTATTGCCAAGGGCCAAGCAACATCGTTTTGCGAATGTGATCCGCTGCAAGGCCTTTAGCCGGAGCGGAGAAATAAGCAGCCGCTTGATGAAAAGCAACCGGTTTTTTGTTACCCGTTGCCCATGGCGTATCTCATAATAATCTGAAAACCAAATCAAAGGATCTTTTGCTTGAGACAGGTCTTTGAGTGCGCAGGCAGTATATTCTGGTTCATATATATCATCCTGGTGGGCTAATGTGATAAACTTTGTGGAAGACTGCGCGTAGGCGTAATTCCAATCCTGGGCGATTCCGCCAGGTCCCTGATTGATGCGTAAGGGAATGCCATACTTTTCCGCCATGCCCTGAATTAAATCATTTGGGGTAGAAGTGGCCAGGATGATTTGGCTTTTTACGCTTTGCGCAAGCAATGACTGGATGCATTCTTCCAGATACATGCTCTTACCATAGGCGCATATAACAAACGTATGCTGTATTTCTGGTGCTGGCATTATTCTGCTCCTTCTTTTGGAAAGCCAATTTTGGCAATTGCGCGAAAGACAATGATTCCTGTCATGAGTGCCAATAGGAGCATGGAGACTGAAAACAGGATGCTTGCTCCTTCAATACCCATTTGCTGTATCAAAAGGGTTGCCATAAAGACACATGCAAGCAAGGCGGTAATGTAGCCGGGTATCAAGTACTTTTGCAAGCGCATAACCGTGATGACACTGGTCATGAATCCAGATACGGCTGCCATTCCGCCGCCCGCCAGCAAGATTAAAAGTGCTGGGCGATATCCATTTAGATCTATGCCATACATGAATGAGAGGACGGGCGTTCCCCATAGATAGCCCAAAACAAAGGATAGAGCAGTTATGACTGCAATAAAAAAGAGCTGCTTGCGGATCATTCGTCTTAGCTCTGGCCCTTCAGCCGAGTGCCAATGCCTGGCCAAGTGCAACAGTATCGGCCTGTAGATGGAAATGCTGAGCAGATTCACAGCAAATACCGGCATGGACAGTGCGCCATAATAGGTTTGAGACATATCATTCAAATAGGAGTCAATGGCATACTTTGGATAATTGATTACAAACAGCTGAAGCGCGGCGCATAAGCCAAGGGGAGCACAACAGATTAAAAGCTTTTTAACTGTACCCCGTTGTCTATGCAAAAAAGCAGGGGCAGAAAACACGGTTCGAAGTGTTTTATTCAACAAAACAAAAACCAGCATGGAGTATACCGCTGATATCAACGTTGATAGAAGCAAATCGTAGGTTATCAACAAAACAAGGATGTATAGTGCGATAGAACTGCCATAGCGTATGGTTTGTGATAATGCAGCACCATCCAGCCGCCCCTCTCGCTGGTAATAGCCATGATACACATCCTCCCAGACATCTATCGCTTTATATAAGGATACAGCAATCAAAATACCTGCTTTTTCAAGGCTGTAACCATTGAAAAAAATGTAGCATGCAATATAAATGAACATGAACAAGGAAGTGATGATTCTTGAAATGAAATAGGTTGAGAAGGTAAAATCTTCATGAAGATCAGTTGCTTGATAATCCCGCATGCCATACCGGCCGATGACGACCATTTGATAGGCAACCGCCATGGAAATGGAGAAAGCGCCGCCTTGTGCAGCGCCGCAAATTCGGGTAACAGCAATCAACAAAAGCATTGATTGTGCAGCGTCCAATATATTTGCTATTGCGTTAAATAGCGTGCTCCTGCGTTGAATATTGCCGTGATCCGGCAGCAAAAAAACAAGTAATGCTTGCATGAATAGAACACCCAGTTCTTTAGTATGCACGTTGGTATAGCCAACATGCTTCCCTTATTATAAGACTGGCGTTAGTTATGTCAAGCATTACCTTATTTACATGTATTAACCGGAATAGTTATTTTGTTGCTAATGCATAACGTTTAATAGATCCTTGGTTTTTACACAAATAGAGCATTACACATTCCAGGGAATGTGTTGGTATGTTATCAACAGGCGATGCAATGATCATGAGGCTACGCGCCTATATCAGCCAGCTCCTTTTTTTCGCTGGGTGCGCCGTTTACAAGATCAAGGGCGATTTTGCCATCTGCAATTTCGATGATCCTGTCTGTTTTCTGTGCGATTCTTCTATCATGGGTAATAATGAGGAAAGTAGTCTTATACTTTTCATTCACATCCCGCAGGATGTCGTATACCGCCTCGGTAGATTCGGAATCCAGGTTGCCTGTGGGCTCGTCGGCCAAAATGATTTGAGGGCTGTTGATCAGTGCCCTGGCGATGGCGGTGCGCTGCTGCTGTCCGCCGGACATTCTGGTCGCTTTGTTGTTCATTACATTTTCCAGCCCCATCAGCGCCATCAGCTCCTGGGCGCGCTGCTGCGCCTCCTTGGTGATGCGCCTATTCTTGATCCGATAGGGCATCAGCACGTTTTCCAGCGCAGTGAATTCCGGCAGCAGGTAATGAAACTGAAATACAAAGCCGATGGTTTCGTTCCGCAGCCTGGCCAGTGCATTTTTCGTCATACGGTCTGTTCTTACGCCGGCAATGTACACTTCACCGGAGGTGGGCTTATCCAGGGTGCCAATGATGTTTAAAAGCGTGCTTTTGCCTGATCCGGATGCGCCAATGATGGAGTTGAAGGACTGGGGCGGGATATCCAGGCTGACGTTTGACAGTACCTGCGTTTTGACTTCCTTGCCATATATTTTGTTGACATTCAGCAGCTTAATGATACTATCCATTCTTGATTACCTCCATAGGGTTCAGCCTGGCGGAACGCCTGGCCGGTACAAGGGCCGCCAGTGTTGCTGCAGCAACAGCAATGACGGCTGACAACGCGATAAAGCCTGAGTCAATGTACAGTGCAACAACAGGCGTACCATCGGGTTTCAGGGCAAAGGTGGAGAATGCATAAGCCAGCCCAAGTCCGAAGAACACACCCAGCACGGCACCGAACAAGCCAAGAAACAGCCCTTGAAAAAGAAAAATCAGGCTGGCGGTGCGGTTTTTGATGCCCATCGCCTTCAAAATGCCCAGTTGCCTCGACTTTTGCATGACAGAAATGGCAAGCACGCTTGCGATACCCAATATGACCGATACCATGACAAACACCTGTATCATGAGGCTGGAAATGCTTTGTCCGTTTAGGCCGCTGAGCAGCGATGCGTTCTGCGCCTTCCAGTTATCTGTTTTTAACTCCCCTGGCAGAAGGGCGGAAATTTCCGCCGCAGTCTTATCAGCCAGAAAGGGATCGTCCAGCTGCATTTCAATGGAGGTCACGCCGCTTTCGTATTGAAAGACCTCCTGTACAAGGGAGGTGCTGGCCATCACCCAGGATTTGTTGAGGCTGGACACCTTCAGGTCATACGTGCCTGATACAGTGACTTGCTTACGGCTGCCCAGAGGTGTCAAAAGGGTGAGGGTATCACCGGCTGAAAGGCCGGCTTCCAGCATCAGTTCTCTGCCCAGCAGCACTTTGTCCCCGCTGGGGAACGCGCCTTCCACAATATTTTGGTCCAGCTTATAGATGCCCTTTGCCCGCTCGTAGTCAATACCACGCACAAGCACAGGGTAAGTATCATCGCCCTTTAAAAGAAAGCCTGATGCGTCGGCGGAGGGGGAAATTTGCGTAAGCCCTGCGACTGCTTCAAGCTTTTTTACAAGGACCTCCGGCTCCCAAATCAGATTACCCCGTTCTTTAGCTGAAACCGTGATTTGAGAAGAACTGCCGATGGTTGTATCGATCAGGCTCTTTTGCAGCCCTGAAATAAGCGACCCAATGAACACCTGCACGGATACGCCAATAGCAATACCCAGTGTAATCAATACGGTCTGCCCCTTGCTGGAAGTTAAAAACCTCCACGCAATCTTAAACGCGGTCTTCATACGCATGTCCCCTCAGCGCCAGAATCTCATCAAAAGTATTCACGATGCCATCGGCTTGAAAATCCTGATGAGTGCGGCCGGTGTGCTTGAAAGCGCTGCCGCCTAAGTATATCTTTACTCCCTGCTTCATTTCCTGCCGGAGCTTGGGGATAATCCAATCCAATTGTATCAGGTTCAAATAATTCGACACGCCAATGCCGATGATGTCCGGCTGCAGGTGTTTGGCTGCAGACAGTATATTGTGCTTGGGGGTGTTGCTGCCAATAAAAACCACATCATACCCTGCAATCGTGTAAAAATCTGCGCCCATGCGCAAACCCAATTCATGGTATTCCTCCTCCGGACAAGCCAGCATCACCTTTTGGGTAAAGCCCGGCAGACGGTGCTGATTACGTTCCTTTAGCACGTAAGGCAGCGCAGACTCCACAACGCCGCGGACAATCCCCGTCATCACATGCTCCCGCCAGATCATATCGTAGGCCGCTTCCCTGCTCACCAATATGCTGTTGAGCGATGGCGCAAGAATTTGCTCGTATAATTCCGGTACGGTGACGGTGCCATTTTCCAATAGCGAAAGGGCATACTGCACCGCTTCCAGCCGGTCATAGTTGATTAGATGGCATTGTAAGGTATCCCGGCAGCTTTTCCATTGGTCCGCCATCTCTTAATAAACCTCCCTGCGCTATAGCGCCCGTTGTATTTGTACAAGTTCTCAAATGGTGAGAAGCCTTATTCCCATTCGTACAGCATGGTTTCGCAGGCGGAAATCATCGCCTGCAGCGCTTTTTCCTTGGCCTCTGTGCGATCCATGTGGTTATTGCCCTGGTTAATGTACAAGCTTTGCAAAAGGCCTGAAAGATACTCCTTGGTAAATTCAGGGTCCGACTTTTTTCGCAGGCTTAAATTGGCATACTCCCGTTCAAAAGCCTCTTCGTACATTTCCTGCATTGGATCATTCATGATAATCAACCTCTTTCATAGCCGGCTTGCACCGCGCATGGATGAATTTCGGCTGCTTCTTATATAAACAGCCAAACCGGCGTTCAAACATAGAAACACATGTTTTTCTTGTACTGCACAATCATGGCGGCATGCATGTTTCCGATCGTTTCCTTTTTGGTACAATACGTCTGTAATGTGTGTGATTGCGGCCGGTGCGCCGTATGCAGCCAATTAGCCTTAAGCATTATATACGCAACAATGTAAAGGAGCAACTGCCATGAGTATCGGTTACGCGTGCTTAGCCCTGGGCGTACCAGATACGACCATCAAAAAATGTATGATCAAAAATGCAGACGAGGAGCGGCTGAACACGCTAATCAGCGAGAATCTTTCCGCTCTTGAGCGGATGGTGGATTACAACATCAAAAATGGCATCTGCCTGTTCCGCATAAGCTCCGACATCATTCCCTTCGCCTCCAGCCCGGTCAATACCATTCCATGGTCTCAGATATACGGCGATAGGCTGGCGGCTATCGGAGACAAGGTGCAAAAAAGCGGTATGCGCGTTTCCATGCATCCGGGGCAGTACACGGTTCTTAATTCACCCAATGATGCCACAGTCAGCAGTGCGGTGGCAGAACTTATGTACCACACGCAATTTCTGGATAGCCTGAAGGCAGATGACACAAACAAGATCATACTGCACGTGGGCGGTGCGTATGGCGACAAGCAGGCTGCCCTTCGCAGGTTTTATGAAAACTATCATGCCTTGGACAGCCGGATCAAAGCCCGGCTGGTGATTGAAAACGATGATACGATTTACAATATCGAAGAGGCGCTTGCGCTTGGGGTCAAGTGCCGTATTCCCGTAGTCTTTGACAATTTGCACCACCAGACCAATCCGCCCCCCACAGATACAGATGAGGTTCAGTGGATCAGGGAATGCGCAAAAACATGGGGAGAGAAGGACGGCCGGCAAAAGATTCACTATTCCCAGCAGGATGTAGATAAAAAGCCCGGCGCCCATTCGTCCAGCATCAGCATTGATGCGTTTTTGAACTTCTATCAGAGCTTGGGTGATGAAAAGCCGGATATCATGCTCGAAGTAAAGGATAAGAACATCTCCGCCAAAAAATGTTTGCTTTGTACAGCAGAAAAGGGCACGATATCCGAGCTGGAGCGTGAATGGGCCTGCTATAAATACCTCGTGCTGGAACACAGCCAACAAGCATACCAAAGTATACGGGTTCTTTTGAAAAACAAGTCGGCATATCCCGTAATGGAGTTTTACCACATCATGGAGCAAGCGCTAAAGCAACCTGTTCAGCCTGGAAGTGCGTTAAATGCCGCCGCCCACGTGTGGGGTTATTTTAAAGAAAAGGCAAACGCCCGCGAAAAGGCGGGCGTTGCAAAAACCATGGCTGATTATGAGACGGGAAGGGGTCAGTTGGCGCTGCTCAAGCGCAAGCTGTACACCCTGGCAAAAACCTACGGGCAGGAATATCTGCTTAAGTCCTACTACTTTTTTGATATGGCAGAATGATATTGTCACTTATCTATCATGCGCTTAGCGGTTCAGCACCGGCAGATTGCAATGCCTCCAGGGCCTTGCGCACCATCAACGTTTCCAAGTGACAAGCCATAGGTGGTGAATGCGGCCACTTGTCCAAAGGCGGAAATGAACAGCTTTCTTTCGCTGGCATCAAGTGCGATCTGATCAACACCGTAATACGACGAAATGGTAAGCCCATGTGCAAACGAGCGCTCAAGGGTGAGACTGCCTGCTACGGGGTCGAAGGCGTAGATGTCAACATTAGATGCCGTCAGAGCAAACACATGCCTGCCATCACGTGAGATGGTAAGACTCTGGGGGCCTGGGGAAGAGGGCGCGCCGCCCAGCAAAATGACATTCTGGGGGATTAGCGTGCTTAGCACGTTAATGCGGTTGTCATTGTTAGCAGCTACGAAGGCAAATTCCCCGTTGGGGCTGAAAATGACGTTGATCGGGCCTTCCCCGGCAGGAAAGCTCTGGCCGCTATCCTCTAAAGAACCGTCATGATGAATGATGAACCTGTGAACGCTGTTATTGAAATATTCTGCTGTCAATACCAGTTCATGACTTCTGGGAGAGATGGCAACGGCCTGAGCACTGGTGGGCAATGAGGAAACAAATACGTTTTGCCGGGTGGAATAAGACACAATGTCCTGGTTTGAGGCAGATCCATCTACGGACAGAGCGTATTTGCCGTCTGGCGTCAGCGCTACATCCTCCAGCAGCGTTTGGGAAAGTGCGCTGCCCACAACGCTTGCGGGCACTGAGCACAGGTCAATTTGATACATTGTCCTGCTGTTGAAGGAGGATACAAAGGCGCGCGTGCAGTTGCGGTTTATTGCCACATCCAGCACATCCGCGTCAATGGGTAACTGCTGAATGACTTCCTGTGTGTTTGTGTTAAAAAGGGTGATTCTTCGATTGGCATTATCTACAACAATGCCCAGATAGTCTCTTGTATACATGGGTGCCACTCCTTTTCTTTTGAAAAGATGATCTTCCCATATATCCTATGGAACTTAAGGGTGATTTGTTCTGGGGCAAACAGTATACCTTAATGGGTATCTGTCTCTATACTGCTATCATGTCTCCCCTTCAAGCGCGGACGCCGCAGCCTCCCACTGTTCATACATAGCCGCAAGCTCTGCCTCCAGGGCCATCTTCTCTTGTAGCACTTTATTCAATTGAATATAATCGCTGGCGCATTCCTCCATCTTTTTATCAAAGCCCGCCAGCTTTTCTTCTGTCCGGGCAATATCCCGCTCGAGCACATTCAACTTGCGCTCCGCCCGGGGGTCACGCACAGTGGGTCTTGGGGCGGTCTTCTGCGGGTTTTCTTTTTCTGCAGGCGGAGCAGACTGCTCCATTTCTTTTTGCTTTCTGTAGAGATCATAATTGCATGGCCAATCGCGGAAACTCCCATCCTCAATCTCCCATACGCGGTCAGCGAACCTGCGTATAAAATATCTGTCATGGGATACGAACAGAAGCGCACCTTCAAACGCGGCCACGGCTTCTTCAATCCATTCGCGGGAGGCTAGGTCCAGATGGTTCGTTGGCTCGTCAAGAATGAGTACATTCGCCCTGGACATCATGATCAAGCACAGCCGCAGCCGTGCGCGCTCGCCGCCCGAAAGCTGCGAGACGGTTTTGAACTGATCTTCCCCCCGGAAACGGAAGGCACCGAGCCGATCACGTGCTTCCTGCGGCTCGCAGTTTGCCTCATAGAGAAGTGTGTCATAAAGCGTCCGCTCCGGATGCGAAAACTCAACCACTTGTGGAAGGTATGCCCAGCGGGCGGACGGCCCGAAGCATGCTTTGCCTGTATCAGCAGATTCAAGCCCCATCAGTATCTTTAAAAACGTAGTTTTGCCGCAGCCATTGGGTCCTAGCAGTGCAATACGTTCGCCGTCTCCGCGCATTTGGGCATTCACACCGGAGAAAAGAACCTTTTCGCCAAATGTCTTTTTAAGATTCTCTGTCCAAAGTACCCTGTCTGCCCGAAATTGGTCGGAATGAAACCCTATCTCCATGCGCGACTGCTTTATTGGCCGGTCAGTTTCCTGCACGCGCTCAATACGCTTCTCCATGGCCCGCGCCTTTTTGTGCAGCGCTGGGTTATCGTAGACCGAACCCCACGCCTTAAGCCTGCGTACTTGAAATTCCAGCTGCTTGACCTTCGCCTGCTCCCTTTGATAATGCATGAGCTGCTGCTGGTAGCGGAGCTCCTTCTCTTGAACATAAAAGGAGTAGTTACCGCCATAGAAGTTTGGCTTGCCATTTTCAAGCTCTACGATTCTGGTTACGACTACATCCAGAAAGTAGCGGTCATGGGAAACGAGGAGCACGGTTCCCTTGTAGTGCAAAAGGTAGTCCTCCAGCCACTCCATGGACCGTGTGTCCAGATGGTTTGTCGGTTCATCCAAAAGGAGAACGTCTGTCCTCTCAAGAATCAGCCGCGCGAGGCATACCCGCGTGCGCTCGCCGCCGGATAGATCGGCAAAAAGGCGCGCTCGCATTTCAGCATTGATTCCCAGGCCGTTGGCAACTTTGTTGATCTCTGTTTCCCATTCGTAACCGCCAAGGGACACGTATTCGTCCATGAGCTGAGAATACCGGCCAGTGTCGCCCGAATCCATGCCCGCGTGAATTTTTTCAATTTCCGTGCCAATCTCAAACAAGCGGGCAAACGCTGCTTTCAGCACATCCTCGCTTGTTGTACCTGCAGAATAATTATTCAACTGCGCCACATAACCCAGCCTGAGCCCCTTTACGATGCTTGCACTGCCGGCGTCAGGCCGAAGCTCGCCTGTAATGATTTTTAGAAGCGTCGTTTTTCCCGCGCCGTTTCCGCCAAGCAGCCCTACGCGTTCGCCCCGGTCCACCTGAAAGCTCACGCCGTCCAGTACGACGCGGTCTTGCGCAAATGATTTCTTGACACAGGAGATGTTGATGTCTGCCATATTACCCACCTAAATGAGTTGATGTCTCAATTATGAAGCATAACACCATCCGCGTCAATAAAACTAAACCATTTGGATAGATTGGATGAAAAAAGGGAGCAACCAGAAAGATTGCTCCCCAAACGGGCTACCTGTTCAGACCTTGGAAATTGAATTCCTTATCCCAGTCAAATGATCCAGAGGATTCAGTGCAGTGCGGCCAGTGCGCGCACCACTGCGGTACAATGGGATGCTCCACACGGTCAAGGCTTGGTGTGTAGGGCTTGATATCCAGAACCGGACTGCCATCATTTGCATCGATATAGGCTAGGCCAACAACGCCTCTTTCGTGGTCAACGTATGTGACATATGCGCTGGTCAGTGCAAGGGGATTGGGGCGATTTGGACTTCTTGTGGCAAATGTTCCGAGCATGTCCGGCCCTTTCGTGTAAGGCTTCTCTTCCGTCAAAGTACCACGCGATTCCTGATTGTCACAGCCATCAAACCACCAGATAATTTGCACGTACCCAAAACCGTCCAGCCCTTGGAGTGCGGGGGTGTACTGCTGATCCAAGATCAGCTTGACGTCTCCGCCGCAAGTACTGATCTTGCCAATTGGATGAAGTATGAAGTTTTCCATGATCACAACTCCTTCAAATTGTTGTATCAGCGCTGATGCCCTAATTATAAGTGAAGTTCGGCATACTACAAGCCTTTTTTAATGCTCCCTACAGTTGCAGCGACTCTAGTATCAGGTACCATTTCCCGTCAATTTGCGTAAGGCGCACCTGCCGGGTTACAACCCCGATGCCTATGCCATCTGCATTGAATTTGTGGAATGTTAGGTCGATGATCATGACATCGTCTTTTTGGGGGTCTTTCCGGGGTTCACCAAGGGTCCAGCCAGCAGGATACATCTGGGACAGGTGTATTAGCTTTGATTCCCTGGCGGCAAGTACCTCGGCGCTCTTGGCATCAGCTTCGATAGGCGGCAGGATTGCTGCCATCTGTGCGGTGTCCTGATAATAAGCGCCGGACATGAAAGCTTTGAGCGCACTTTGCGGTGAGCTGTGCACGTACTCTTCTGTGGCCAGCGGCTGCAATTGCAGCGCCACCTTGGACACGGTAAATTGGAGGGTGGGGGTGCTTTCTGCCTTCGCCAGCATTGTGAAGCGCTCTTTCAGTGCCTTGTCAAGCGACTCCCAATCTTGTGCTTCCCAAACGGCTTTAGCAGCCACATTGCATATGTCCAGAAACAGCTTGCGAAACGCATCGTGCCGCTGCCCTACGGTAATACGGTTTGGATCAACCGTCTTCCAATCCAATTGAAATGTGTAACTGATTCTGCCCCGAATCGTCCAAGCGGGCATCAAAGAGAGATTCACATCACTTGCATTTAGATAAGATGCATATCCGTGCAGTTCCAGATAAGCTTCATAGACTGTTTTATCAGCACGACTCTCCATTGCTTCTTTTACTTTTGGATCGATATGCTTCTCGTATTCTTGCAAAAAGGCCTGGTATTCCGCAACCGTTTGATCAAGGTAGCCTTCGGGAGTCAAGGGGGAAAGAATCTCCCGCTGTGCTTCAATGGACGGGCTTTTCTCCGGCAAGGAAGTATCAACATCAACGTTTGTGAACCAAATTGACAAAGTGTTCCCGCCAATCTTCTTTGCGGTCTCATTGAGCTGTACAGCTATGTCGGCGTTGCTGCCCTTTGGGTTAGTTGCATCCTGCATCTGTAGGACAATCAGCTCGCGCATCGTACGGTCTGCATAAGCGAGCGCGTCGTCCAGCAATTTACTGCGCTGTGCACAGGTCAATTTTTTGTCATTCAAGTATTGCCAATTAAGTTCGCAAGTTAATAGTATGCCTCCGGGCAGGTCATCCCACCAGAATTGCGTATTCCAGCGCACCTGATAGCTGTCACTGCTAGGACTTCTGGCTTCTGCGACGCTGTATTGCAGATGCCGCATGAAACGGTTTTCCGGCCAGCGATTCTCAAAAACCGCTTTGAGTTCAGGCAACTGCGGCGTGATCTGTTTTGCATATGCCTCGGTTGTGAGCTCTTCCCAGCCGGGGGTTTGCATGGACATCAAAAGATCATAGTCTGCTTGCGGCATAAAATGGGTTGCCGGTGTGAGCCAATTACTTTGAGGAATTTCAAAGGTGGAGACCGTTACTCGATCGGCCATTACGCTGCCGGTGAACAGCGCCAGCAATAGTATTAATACAATGAAGCCGGCACCCGCCCTGCGGGGGCGGAAGGGGGTCAAAAGCTTGATTCGATGCTTGATTTGATTCAATTGCTTTGCACCTCCATTCAGTGGTGAGCAAAGCGGCGTTCGCACAGCTTGTGTGCGCAGTGCCGCATGTACAATGGCGTCCACATAAGCACCCTGCTGCTCCGGCGCATGGCGGGTAAGTACCGCCTCGTCACATGCCATTTCGCACAGGGAACCTATTTCACGCAGGAGAAAGGGCATTATAGGGTTGAACCAATGCACAGCCAGGGTCAGACAGCCCAGGGCTTTTCCCCACAGGTGCCCATGCTTTAAGTGGATTAATTCGTGGGTCAGCATTAAGCGTAACTGCTGCCTTTCATATTGGGTAGCGGGCAGTAAAATCATGGGGCGCAGCAGCCCCGCCACCGTGGGCGATTGCACGCAGGGTGTTACATAGGCGGGCGGCAGCTTTATCCCAAGCTGGGCGCACTGCTCCATCAATGCAGTATGGACAGCCTCACATGCCGGGCTTTGCCAGCGGCGGATCAGCCTGAGAAATCGCACGTGCCGGGATGTTTGGAATAGTAATACAGCCAGCGTCCCTGCCGCCCATACCATAAACAAGGCCCACGCCCATGGGATGTTGGGCGATTGAGGTTTAGCGGAGGCGGCGGTCGCAGACGTATCGCCCGAGGCCTGTAATGCGGTAGCCCCGGCAGAGACACCGGCAGTCTGGCCCTTTGCGGCAGAGGCATCTATACTGCCTGAAGCTTGCAGGTTTTGTGTAAAGGAAAGAGATGTGTCTTCTGTGAAGGCTGCCGTCTCCGCCACCTGCACGGCAGGCAGCGTGATCTTGGGCAGCAGCAGCGACGGCCGCCAAGGGCACAATAATAGCACGGTCAGTAATAGCCCGAGCAGATAAAGCGTGCGCGCACGGTACCGGGACAGTAGCCGCTCTTTGAACAGGGCAAGCCCGCCCAGCAGCAAAGATACGCTTAGAGACATGCTGAACAGCGAAATCAGAAAGCCCGCCGCATCAAAGCTGCGCATGCTATTGCCTCCTTTGCTGCACCCAGTGCACAAGCTCCTCAAGCTGCTCATCAGTCATGGCGTTGGTATCCGCCAGCGAGGCCATCAGGCTGGTAAGAGAACCGCCGTGATACTGCTGAACAAAGCCTTCGGTCTCGAACTGAAGGTATTCCTCTTTTTGAACCAGCGGAAAATAGGTACGCTCCTTCTGCGTTTTCTCACTCGATACAAAGCCGCGTTCAATTAGACGGTTGACAAGGGAGATCAATGCAGGTGTTTTCCAACCCTTTTCGTTGCCCACCTTGCGCATGAGCTGTGCGGTGGTCACAGGCGGCTCGCTGGCCCAAATGGCGTTCATGACGGCAAATTCGGCTTCTGGCAGTTTTTTCATGATATGTCCCTCGCTTACACATGTTATACAGCTGTATATCTATATTATACAAATGTATAATGCAACCGTCAAGCCCTTTTTGGGAAAAATGGGAAGAATATGAAGTGTCGTTGTGATGCTGTTCACATTCTTTGCATTTTTGATGCTATAACCAATAGACGAAAGTAAATAGATAGGCATCGAGAGTGGCGGTGATTACAGCAGGATTGCGTATGGTGTAATGTTTCCAAATACAATTGAAAACCTTTCAGAAATATAACCCGTTGATGACTGTATATAGCATGACAGCCTGTATGATTGCATAGAAAATAGTAAAAAAGGAGGCCTTGCATGCTGCCTCTTGCGGATATTGAAAAAACCTTGGCGCTATCCGATGACCGGACAACACTTGTATTTCCTTTTGAGGTGCCCCAGGGCATACGCCTTTTGTCGCTGCATATGATCTATTCCCCCGTGTGGCTGGAAGATAAAGTGGAATCCAGAAGGATGATCCAAAGGGCCATGCGCACCTATGCGCCGTGGGAACCTGTAGAAACCTGGCAGAACTATCTGCCACTATCCAACCTGATTACCTTATCTTTGGACGACCCCATGGGCTATCGCGGAAATGCCCACCGCAAGGCAGGCAAGCAAACGCACACCCTGTCCGCCGAAGCGGCTTCGCCAGGATTTTATGCGGGGCCAATCCATGCCGGTACATGGCGGGCCTGTGTACACATTCATTCGCAGGTGACAAAGGATTGCGGGTTCAGCCTTTCCATACAGGGGGTGAACGCATGAACTGGTACGCAGTGGAGCTGCATACCCACACCATTCATTCCGATGGAAAGATGACGGTGGCGGAGCTTTTAGAAAACGCAAAACGGAACCACCTTGCCCTGATTGCGCTAACTGACCACAACACCCAGGCTGGAATCATTGAGGCAGAGGATTCGGTGATACCGGGTATCGAGTGGACTACCTACCATGGACATATGACGGTGCTGGGTGCCAGGCAGTATGTGGACTGGCGTGATATTGCCTTTGACAATCTGGATGAAAAGCTGTGGGCCATTAAAAGTGCCGGCGGGCTTGCCTGCGTCGCCCACCCATACCGCATGGGCAGCCCCATCTGCACCGGCTGTCATTTCGATTACCCCATCAGGGACGCGGCGCTTATCAGCCTTTGGGAAGTTTGGTCAGGCGAAAATGCGCCTTTGATGGAAGACAGCACAAAAAGTTTTCAAGCGTGGACCCGACTGCTGGACGGTGGGACACAAATCGCTGCGGTCTATGGCCGGGATTGGCATACGCCAAAGGCAAACGCGCCGGTGGCCGTCACCTGTATTGGCACGGAGGGCGATCTTACCGTAAAAGCCGCACTGGATGGTTTGCGCAAAGGCCGCACTGCCGTAACATTAGGACCTGTTCCCATGCTGACCTTGCAAATGAACGATCAGACATATTTCCCTGGCGACGCGGTGCCGCCAGGCCTGGCGGTGGCGGAGCTAAAACTTGATGTGGAGGACCGGCGGGAATGCTGGTTCCCTTACAATCTATCCATACAGCAGGTACAGCTGATAGGCGTACACGGAAAGCTTCTTGTCCGGCAGCCCTACCGTCCAGAGGGTAACAGATTTACCTTGGAACTTGAACCGGGTATTCTACGCGCCGAAATTCTTGGCGAAATGCAGGGCAAGCCATGCTTGCTGGCGCTTACCAGCGCGCTATACATACAGCACAGAACCATGATCTGTGCCCATGCCGGCGCGGAAGATGAAGCGCCTAACAGCCTTGTTTCCATTGCCAAGGCCATTGAAACGGGCTGTGACGCCCTGGAGGTGGATGTCCGCCGCCACCTGGGCAGGCTTGTCCTCTCCCATGACCCCATTGGGACAGATGATCCTGAACCGGTTTCCTTAGAAGCGTGCTTCTCTCTTGCAAAAAAGGTCCATGGCGTGAGGATCAATTGCGATATGAAGGAGCCGGGCCTTGCGGCAGCGGTAGTCTCACTTGCCAAAACAATCGGCATGGGCAGCCGCATTCTATTCACCGGCAGCTTAAATGAGCAGGATATGCAGTCTTTCCCCGAACGGCCAGACGCGTTTTGGAATGTGCCGGAGATAGAAGGCACGAAAAGCCTTCTGGCCACCCATCAGGCAGGGCTCGGCGTAATAAACCTGGACAAGGATGAAGTAACACTGTCCTTTTTAGAGGAGGCCCAAAAGCTAGGCCTTCAGGTATCCGCCTGGACAGCGGATGATGAGCAGGACATTCTGGCTCTTTTGAAAATGGGTGTGCACAGCATTACCACCAACCGCCCGCGTTTGGCCATGGCCCTTCGGGAGGCGCTTGATACAAAGAAAAACCGGTAAATCACCATCGGAAGGGAGCGGGCCTTATGCAGCTTGCGCGAAAGCACAAACGGGAAAAAATGCGCAAATCACAATATATCTGGTATCTGTTTGTGGGACCGATGGTGATTGGGCTGATTCTGTTTCACGCATACCCTATTGTAGAATCATTGCGTCTGAGCTTTTATAAAACCAACCTGACCAACGAGGCATGGCGGGGTCTGCGCAATTATGAAATTGTGCTGAGCAACAGTGTTTTCTGGAAGGGGGTGCAAAATACAGTCTACTTGGGGCTATGGCAGCTTCTATTATCTATCCCCCTGGCGTTTGTCATGGCGTCGCTCATTGACCGGCTGCGCATGGGCAAAAACACGATTAAAACGCTGTACTTTGTTCCTTATATTACCCCCATGATCGCCACGGCATACGTGTTTGTGTATGTTGTGGATTATCAGGGGCTGCTCAATGCCTTTACAGGCTTGTTCGGCCTGCCCGCTCAGGAGTGGCTGCGCTATCCTCTTACCTCCCAGTGGGCGGTCATCATTTTCAATTTGTGGAAGGGGCTTGGCTACACAATCATGATCGTGCTGGCTAATTTGCAGGCCATCCCACCGGAATATTATGAGGCTGCCGCTATTGACGGCTGCAGCCCGAAAGTGGCCTGGTGGCACATTACCTTGCCCAATATGAAATTTACGTTGTACTTTTTATTGATAAACGGCATGATTGGCATGTTTCAGCGCTTTGCCGATGTGTTCGCCATTGGCGGGGACAACCGGGGCACTTTAGGCGGTGCGGAACGGGCACTGTATACGGTGGTCATGTTCATTTATGAGCGGGGCTTTGGCAGTTATGACTTTGGGGTAGCCACAGCGGCGGCGAACCTGTTGTTTGCGATGATACTGGTGCTGACCCTAATCTCGGTCAAAACCACCAAACTCTTTTCTGGCGAGGAGTAAACAATGAACGCACACGTAATGCCAAATAGCAGTCCGCAAAAGCGGAAGAGGCACCGGCCCAAGGGGGTGTGGATTTTTGTTGGCCTTTTGTTTGTCGGCATGATCTTTCTGGCGCCTCTTGTGTGGATGGTTGTCGTATCTTTTGAGCGGTATGCAAACATCAATCCGCCTTATCCGCCCACTTTTCTATTAAGCGAGCCGTCCATTTTCAACTATACCATCGCGCTGCAAAACGGATACTTGATAAACGCCTATAAAAACTCCCTTTTGATTGCGGCGCTGAACGTACTGTGGACGCTGTTTTCCTCCATCGTGCCTGGCTACGCATTTTCCAAAGGAAAATTCCCAGGCCGGCATCTTTTGCTGATGATTTTGCTGGCAACCATGATGGTGCCTAGCGAAACAAAGCTGATACCGCTTTATAAAATTTGGACGCTGCTTGGCGGCCGCAATACCTATTGGCCGGTAACCATCGTGCTGGTTTCGCCCTTCTTTGCCATTATTGCCAAGCAATTTTTCGATAAAATGCCAAATAGCCTGCGGGAGAGTGCTTTTATCGACGGATCGGGGGAGCTGAAAACGTTCGTGCATATCTTTTTGCCGCTTGTAGGGCCTGTAGCCGCCACCATTGTGGTGCTGACCTTTATGGGCAGCTGGAACGATTTGCTGTGGCCATTGATTATGCTGACGGACAGTGGCTTAAAAACAGTTCCCCTCTATCTCTCCTCCTACTCCAGCACCGGCGGCTCTGGCGGTGGCATGGGCACGGCCATGGCGCTTTCCGTGCTGAGTATCATCCCCGTATCCGTGGTGTTTTTGCTGTTTCAAAAGTATATCGTGCAGAGCATTGCCTTGACCGGGCTGAAGGAATAAGATTTCAACCCGTTAATTGGGTTTGAAATAAAGGAACGCGAGAAAAAGGAGTGTGCCATTCATGAGGAAGACTTTGTCCATTCTTTTACTGCTGGCCCTTGCATTGGGCATGGCGGGCGGCGCCGCGGCGGAAACCAAGACCTCGCTTCGCGTGGTGCTGATCGGCGGTTACCTGTATGAGGACAACACCAACGCCATTAACGGCAAGGCACAATTAGGCGTGCATGTGCTGGAAGAGATGTTCGAGGAGCAGAATCCGGCCATCGACCTTGAGTTGATTATCATGGGCTGGGACGACTATCAAAAAAAGACACAGACCATGATTATGGGCAACGAGGCCGATGTGTTTCTGGCGCCCGGCATCGCACTGATGGGCGACCTGCTGGAAGATTTGACCCCTTACATTGAGCGCGACAGCTTTGACACCAGCGTCTTTTTAGATGGGCAGATGCTGGGCTGGCAGGCCCAAGGCAGCTTTGACGCGGAACCCAAGCAGTATGGCTGGCCCTTCCAGGGCGACACCCGCGTGATACTGTATGACAAACAAATTTTTGACGAGTGGAAGGTGGAATACCTTTCCGAGCATCCCACCTGGGATGAGATTCTGACAAAGGCCGCCGCTATGACCGGCGTAAACCCTGTTTCCGGCCTGCAAAACTACGGCACAACATTATCCGGCGCCGATGCGATCGTGCAAATTGCCGAATCCATGGGCATGCCCTGGGGCGAAGGCTTCGCCATGGGCGAGCTCACCTTCAACTGGAACACTCCCGAATATGTAAAGGCCAGCGAGTTGATGCTCAAGTTGTACGCCCTGGGCATGGTCGGTGGCTCCACCAACTTCGGCCAGGCCGACAACAGCCAAGCCATTGAGCTGCGAAGCGGTTCCTGGAACTGGTTCAATTGCGCTCAGCGGGGCCTTGGCGACCGCTACGGTGTTGCCCTGATGCCCGTAAACCCCAACACCGGCAAGTCCGGGATGTTTGCCGGCGGTCCCCTGGTGATCAGCCGCAACAGCCAGGCAAAGGATGCTGCCTGGGAATTTTTGAAGTTTGCTGTCAGTGAGGATACACAGAAATTCATTAATGAAAACGTGTACGGCGAGGCCATGCCGGTAATCAAGGCTGCCGCCAAGTGGGAGGCCTTTACGGTGCCCCAGGCTGCGCTTGTATTGAAGGCCATGACCGAAAGCACAACTCCCCGCTGGATCTACCGCGCCGAATCCGTGTATAAAGGGGCGCTGGACAATGCTGCCTCCTCTATCCTAAACGGTGCCGGCATTCAGGCCGCCTTGGATGCGGCTGTGGAAGAAGCCAACAACCACAGGGAAGAGCTGCAATAATTCAACCGCCAAAGCATATCACAAAAGACGCAGCCCGCCATGCAGCATATGCCGCATGGTGGGTTTTTTTGCATATATACCAATCTAACTGAGACTTACGGAAGGATGATTGTTGATTAGCCATAAAGAGACCACATTTGTAAGTTGCGATAGATCTGACATCCGCCCGCGTTAAACAAAACAGACTAAGGATGGATGTTAGCAGGATGTACACACGCTGTGGTATTTTTGATTCCACAATGTAATAAGTAAAATAAGCAGAATAAAGTTTCGCAGAAGATTATTTCCAGAAGTTTGGGGAATTAATAAAAAGTACTAACAATAAAGGAATGGAAATGCGATGGGTGATAGTGCATTGGATGTATCGCTAAGACGTCCAGATGCTATGGATAAAGCCACTGGTAAATTGCATTATGTTAGGGATGAAATAGAGATTTCCTGCTTGCATGCCATGCTGCACGTATCTACGGAAGCGCATGGGATCATCCGTTCTGTTGACATGCAGCAAGCGCTTGCGGTGCCCGGCGTCATTACCATATTGACAGGGGATGATTGCGCTGTTTTGATTGGCAGCCAGATTGAAGATATGCCTTTGCTGGCCCGTGAAACGGTCAGGTATTGCGGGGAACCGGTTGCCATGGTCATTGCCCGTGAAAAATGGCAGGCTGTACAGGCTGCTTCACGAATTAGGGTTACATATGACCCGCTGCCTGTCGTAAATTCGGTAACCGAAGCGGTGCTAAGTGAAGCCCCGCTCGTTCACCCACGGATGGCTGAGTATAAACATATGGTTGGTGACCTTTATCCGGAAATGAATACAAACATCGTCAACCGTGTAAAAATTCGAAAGGGGGATATGCCATCAGGCTGGAAGGAGAGCGAGGTTATCGTAGAAGGCCATTTTGTATCGCCCCAGGCTGCCCACAGTTATATGGAAACACGAACGGCCACGGCCTTTATCAAGGGGGATGGAACGGTTGTTATTGAAACCGCTACACAAGGCCCGCACAATCTTCGAAACACCATCGCATCGCATTTTAAGCTTTCCGAGGGGCAGATTGAGATATTCGGTTTCCCGGTAGGCGGTGCATACGGCGGGAAGGTAAACGGCCACCCTGAAATGCTGGCCTATATTGCATCCAAGGCGGTAGGGGGTCAAAAGGTTGCGCTTACCTTTCCCAGGGAGCAATGCTTCACATCGGTAGGCTGCAAAATTGGCGCTGACTGTACAATGAAAATCGGCGCGAAGAAGGATGGAAAGATTGTTGCCTTGGAGGCCACTTATTATATCGACACAGGCGGGTACGCCGATTCGGGGCCAAGAATGGCCCACGCCGCCGCATGCAATACAGGTGAGGTTTATGCCATTGATAACATTCAGTGCGACGCCCTATGTGTGTATACCAACCATGTCTATGCTACCTCCTTCCGGGGGTTCGGCCATGAGATATCTACCTTCTGTATGGAACGCATGGTAGATAAGTTGGCAAAGGCCTTAAAGCTGGATGCGGCCGCCGTTCGCTGCCTGAATTTGAACAAGGAAGGCGGCACAACCCCCAATCAAGTGAAAATTACAAACAGCAATTTTGGTGATCCTCAGGCATGCTTGCAAGAAACGCTGAAGATGATCCGCTGGGAGGAAGGGCAGGTCATCCCGGCGGGTGGTGACAAGGTCAGAGCCAAAGGCCTGGCTTGCCTTACCAAAACTTCCAGCTCTCCTACCGATGCAAGCTCTGGGGCGATACTCCTCTTTTGTGCGGACGGCACAGTGAACATCGTCTGCGGCGTTGTGGAATGCGGGCAAGGATTCATTTCCTCCATCCGGCAGGTGCTGGCAGAAAAACTGCATATGGACCCGCAAAGAATATTCGTCAAGGAGACAATAGACACAAGGGCATCCCCGGAGCATTGGAAAACGGTTGCAAGCATGTCCCTCTTCATGGCCGGGAATGCCGTCCTGTCCGCGGCGGATGACGCGATAGAGCAACTGAAGAAGGTAGCAGCCGTAGCACTTATGTGTCAGGCGGCTCATTTGGAAGTCGGGCATGAAAGAGTTTACCAGGTAAGTGATCCGGATGTATACGTAGAAATCAAGGACCTTGTAGGGGGCATAAAGCTGCAAAATGGCACCGCCATTGGCGGCCAGATTATCGGCAGGGGAAGCTATGTCATGGAGCACCTAACGACGTTGGATAAGGAAACCGGCCGGGGAAGAAGCGGCCCCTATTGGACGCCGGCAGCCCAGGCGGTGGAAATAGAATATGATAAAAAGAAATGTACGTACCGTCTTTTGCATGCCGTAACCGCTGTAGATGAAGGAAGGGTCATCCATACGGCCAATAGCCGCGGGCAGATTACGGGAGGTATGCATATGGGCTTGAGCGTGGCCACGCGGGAGCATTTTACATACAATAGCCGTGCCAAGCTTGAGCAGACAAGTTTTCGGGTGTATAAGGTCATGCACTTTGGGGAATGTCCTGCTTATGACGTGGCGTTTGTGCAGACGCCAAATAAAGACGGCCCTTATGGCTACCGGGGCATTAATGAACATGGCACGATTGGCATGACGGCCGCCCTGGCCAATGCCTTGGCAGCCGCCACAGGAAAAGAAATGGATGAACCGCCTTTCACGTTTGAAAAAGTCTGGCAGATAGCGGGAAAGGGGGCTGACATGTGATTCCTTTTTCTTTTGCATACATCGTGCCTGATACACTGCAAGAAGCAGCAAGCGCTTACAGTGATTTGGCAGGCAAAGGGCTGAAACCCTTGTTTTATACGGGTGGAACTGAAATCATTACCATGGGGCGGGTTGGCAGCATTCAATTTGACGCGGTGATCGACTTAAAGTGTATTCCTGAGCTGAAAGGCTTTAAAAAGGAGAACAGCATCATCAGCATAGGCGCGGCGGAAACGCTGAACGATGTTGCCTGCTGGAACGGCTTTCCTTTGCTGACTAAGTGCTGCCAGCGGGTGGCGGATCACACCGCCCAATGCAAAATAACCCTGGGCGGCAATGTTGCGGGAACTGTAATCTATCATGAAGCGTTACTGGCCCTTTTGCTGTCTCATGCCAAGGCGGAACTCTTTGGCCCGGAGGGGAGCCGGACGATGGATCTAAAATTCCTGTTTACACCCATGCTCACCTTAAAGCAAGGCGAGTTCTTCGTTCGATTCTCCTTTGACAAGCATTATGCCGGCCTGCCTAATATACATGTAAAGCATGTGGTAAGTGAAAAAATTGGGTATCCGCTTTTCACGCTGGCAGCCGTGCGGGAGGGAGATGCAATGGCGGCAGCCATCAGCGGCTTATACCGTCATCCCATAGGCCTGCACTTTTCTTTGGAGGATAAGGAGCCTGATTTTGGGTTACTGTCTGATCAGTTGAACAGTCAGGTAAACGAAGAACCCATAAATGATGCCTCCGGTTCTTCTGAATACCGGCTTTTTATGCTGAGGGGTGCACTGAGTAACGCAATGACAAAACTGGGGTGGTGCTAAGTAATGAGGATCATTAATGGAAAAACAATGATAACCCTCACAGTCAACGGTCAGCCAATGGAAACCGCTGTATATCCGCATCAAACGCTTCTGGATGTTTTGCGGGATACTCTTGGCTATACCGGCTGCAAGCCCGGCTGTGAAAACGGGGATTGCGGAGCCTGCACCGTTATCATGGATGGCTGGCCAATGAAAGCTTGCCTTTGCTTGGCGGTAGAAGCACCAGGGCATAACATTGTCACGATAGAGGGGATGCAAAACACCGCATTGCAAGCGGCATTTGCTGATTGCTTTGCCATGCAATGCGGTTACTGCACACCGGGATTCATAATGAATGCCCATGCACTTTTGATCCATCATCCCAAGCCTGATGATGACATCGTGGATGCATGGATGCAGTCCAACATTTGCCGTTGTACATGCTATGAAGAGATAAGCAAATCAATTAGCACGGTACTAAATCGCGCAAAACAAATAACATTTGATTGAAATGTTAAAATAGACATAGCATGCAAACAATGGATATGCTAGTCATCACTTGTATAATCCAACATGGTTATACGTTATTTACAATCATATAATCCCCGTTTTTAAGGAGTATGACATTCGCCTTAAGCGCCCTGCCCATATCTATCAACAGCTGCTGTTTTTCTGCATCATCCTCTATGTACAGACACAGCGGATCGCCTCCTATCACTCTATCTTTATTGCTTGTTACGTAAACCAAAATCTGAATAGCTTTCATACTTCCTCCAGATTAATGAGCGGACATAATGCGCCTGATTTTTCTGCTGTTTTCAAGAATGGGTGTATTTTTAATTGCACTTATCATTTTGTCAATATCATTGATAATGGGGACCAATGCAATAATTATCACACCTTTAGCATAGTTTTTTCGGGTGAAGCTGAAGCGTTTTACACCAAGAGCCCGGCATGTCTCAAACAGCATTGCCTGACGTTGCCCCAAATTATCCAGTGTAATGTGAAAGCCTTCTTCCTTGGGTGTGACAACAACCGCAAGCCCCTGCTTCAAAAACATATTTTTGCTGCGCTCGGTTCCCAGCACACTGGTCACATACATATCATCCACATACAGTTCAGAACCATCAACGCGGATATTGCCTTGCTTTACAGTGCAAATATCTCCGACGCTTTTCCCTTTTGTTTGATGCCTGATAATCAGCGTCGTTGCAAGGCCCGTAGCAATACCAACTGGCACTTGCAAATAGAGTGTTTCTTTATTAACGACATACATCCCAAGAACAGCAATTAAGGCTGATACGAGAGAAATATAATGTCTGGCCTCGTATGTTTTGGCAATTCCGTCAATATATGCCATTCCACGTTTAGTAAATCCGATATGATCAAGCTTTTCGAGACTTTCTGCTTCTGTTTTCCGGATATCCCTGAAATGCTGTGTTGCAAGTGCAAGAAATGTGATAGCTGTAAATTCCTTCTCTATCAAAGCTGGAATTGCGACAGCGCCAAGCGCTGATGCAATAAAGCCCGTTACAATACTATTAAACACTCCATTTGGAAAAGTCGGTGTCTGTCTGTAATCTACATAGAGCGTAATTGTCCTGGCAATCATGCCGGAGATGATGCCTGTGATAATCATTGCCGCGTACTCCGGACTGAGGATATCCTTACCACCCATCGAATATCACCGCATTTCTTAATCAGATCAGGTTTTGCGCTTATTCTTTAATAATTCTTTGTGAAATATGCGTGAAAATAGACTTGCACATCATCCCGAATGAAAAGCAGAATTTATTTAATAATAATGGAGGACATTGTTTTTATAAGCTTTGGTTGCTGGATACACGAAAGGAAGATAGGGTAAAAAATGAAAAAGAGCATGTGTTCAGTCCTTTTCTGGGGTGGATTGTGGGGAATGTCAGAGTCAACAGTATCCTATCTGGTGCATTTGTTTTTACCAGGGTTGGGATGGGCGTTTTATTTTCCTTTAGCTTACGGGTTCATGATGGGCGCTTATTGCCAAACAAGAAAAGCAACTGTTGTGATTTGTTGTGCATTGCTATCCGCAGCCATAAAGCTTCTAAACCTGCCAATGGTGGCACGACTAGATTATGTGATCAATCCAGCTGTGGCCATTGTACTGGAAGGACTAGCAGTAAGCGTTGCGTTTAGATGGTTAAGGAAAAGTGAAAATCCATGGACGAAATTTTGCATATTACCTTTGGCAGCCGGTGCGGGATGGAGGTTTCTCTATCTGTTGTATTTGCTGGCTGCACCGTTATGGATACAGGCTGTATCAGTTCTTTTTGATATACACGGATTGGTAAAATTTGTAACATTGGAGTTGTTGGGCAATACCATTCTCATCGCACTATATTTATTGCTCTACGGGCACTTTCAAAAGCAGTTATCCATGCACCATAATATAAAGAAGAGTAGCCAATTTGGCTATGTTAACGGTATCACCGCTATTGGCGCTGCGGGGCTGGCTGTTGTTTTTCAATGGTTGATGTAAAGTGGCCAGCTTTAGGTTGCATATAACTGGGAATTGATGTCGCCGGGGAATGTTTGATAAGTAATATGGATGTACACGATTATGCGGAAACAAGGTGCAAAGGAAAAAATGTGCGCAAAAAACTTCGCTCAAGGAAATAGATTATCACAATTGATGCATGACTGCTCATTTTTTTCGATACAGCAATGGAGTCGTACCCTCCACGCGCTTGAAACACATGGAAACCCCCTTGTTTATGGTAACCATGCTGCATAGAAAGCCTGTGTCCACGTCACAAACATGATTTTCTGTCGTTTCCTAAGTACCGGAGGATCTGCAAACCGTTGTTGTGTTTGGCTATATGATTGGTTTGATATATTGATTTGCTCACTTGCCAATTCATTTTCACCAATTATCCAAACAAATATGGGGTTGTGATATAATAAAGACAAAAGCTGCATAAAGGAGAACTGTTCATGAAAATGATTTCCTGGAACGTCAATGGCTTGCGCGCGAGCTTAAAAAGAGGGTTCATAGATATCTTTAAAACAATAGACGCGGACATCTTTTGCCTGCAGGAGACGAAAATGGAACAGGGGCAGGCAGAGTTAGATTTGACGGGTTATCAGGAATACTGGAACAGCGCCCAGAGAAAAGGGTATTCCGGCACTGCTGTTTTCACAAAAAGAGCGCCGCTGAGCGTAACATATGGCATCGGAATTGAAAAGCACGACCAGGAAGGCCGGGTCATAACACTGGAATTTGACGATTACTATTTTGTGAATATATATACCCCTAATTCCCAAAGGGAGCTTGTCCGTTTGGGCTATCGTATGGAATGGGAAGATGATTTGCGGAACTATCTTTTAGCGCTGGATGCGAAAAAGCCCGTGATACTTTGCGGCGATCTAAATGTGGCGCATCAGGAAATCGATATTAAGAACGCAAAATCAAATCGCAAAAACGCGGGCTTTACAGATGAAGAACGTGAGAAAATGACGATCCTCTTGAGCGCTGGATTTACGGATACGTTTAGAACGATGCACCCGGATGACCACGAAGCCTATTCCTGGTGGTCACAGATGCCTGGCATACGGGAGCGGAATGTTGGCTGGCGTATCGATTATTTTCTTGTATCTAGGCGGATGATGCCTCAGGTAAAGGAAGCGTTTATATTATCAAAAGTGTATGGCAGCGACCATTGTCCTGTCGGTATTGTTGTATAAGGTCTAAAGAGTGACAGAATATAACCCCACTCAGTGTAGCCATATGTCACGTTTGCGTAAGGTTTGGATTTGCACGGGCTTGTTACGGAGGGTATGTGGAAGGAATCCACAGCCCCAATGATGGCTTTTATAAGCGGCCCGTAATATGAAGTAAAAGGCTTGAAAAGGGTAAACCTGGGGTAATTGCATATTATGAAGCAACAAAAAAGCCTGGAATCGCTTTGCAGTTCCTGGCTTTCTCTATGTCTGAAGGGACATTTTTTGATTAGAATACACCCAGTGCTGCACATGCGCCTGTGGAAGATGATCAAGATTCACTGTTCCAACTCCGAGAGGATATCGATGCAGACAAACAGCTTCTGTTCTACGCCCCACGCCTTCAATTCATCGAAGAACATTCTCCAGAAGTACTCGCATTTGTTTTCGCTCATCCACATGCCCAGCCATCCTTATGCTTACCGGTTCAATGCCTAGAGCTGAGTATACGGCCTTGTTCCCGCTCATCCTTCGCCGTAAGTTTATCCGCTAATCTCCGTGGAAACCTTTTTGCGATAGGACTGCGGTGTAATGGTGTAGCGCGCCCTGAAGCTTTGTATAAAGTTGTTGACGTTTGAAAAGCCCACCTGCATGGCAATGTCTTGGATTGTATCATTGCTTGATTCCAGAAGCTTTCGCGCGTTGGCAAGTCTCAGATTGGTGAGGTACTTGCGTGGGCTCAAGCCGATTTGTTGTGTAAAACAATGCGTCAGATAGTTGGGGTGGACATAGTGCTGTTTTGCCATGTCCTGTATGGTAATTTGCTGGGCGTAGTGTTCGTCGATATAGTTATGCACTCTGGCAACCAAGGTGTTGTTGCTAGCGCCGTTCATTATGAAAAAGTCAGGATGTTGACTGCGCAGCTCGCAAAACAAGAGGCTAAAGAGGCATCGAATGTGAAAATCCATGTTGAGGTTATCCGCGACGTTTTGAAGCTGTACGGCTTCGATGCGCTCAAAAATTTTTTCAATGTCCGCTTCCAATTTAGATACATTTAAAAATCGCGGGGTTGGCTCCTTTTCACCATCATCATTGAGGATGTATGCCTGGAAGGGCGAGAGCAGAGAGGGGGCGTCTAGCCATTCTGCCGCTTGATGCGCGGGGATGCTGATGAAATACCTTTCATAGGGATATTCTACATTCTTTACTCCGTGTTGGATGCCGCGCGGCATAAAAATCAGCGTCTTGGGCACAACCTTCACCGTTTTCACTATACCTTGTGCTGTCGTGTAACAAAAATCATACGTACCACAGATACAATAGGTAATTTCATATTCTGTATGAAAGTGCATGAAAAAGTCTGGCAGCTTGTGAGAATGTTTAAATATGACCATCATTTTCTCCTTGACAAGTGTCCCTTACAGGCAGTCTCGTAAACTCAATAATACGGCATGAGATTTTAAGGTAACGGGCAAAGGCGCATTATATTAGATCAGGTATTATATACTGCGCAGTTTTATTTGTTAGTATAACAGTCTTCCTTCTTCCACACAAGTGTTTTCATAAATATTGAATGCTAAAAGTGTTTGGTAATATACAATGTGCATAAAGCAAGTCGGGCATGCCTGCCGCACCTAAATCAAAGCTCCGTTTTCAAAGAAAGCAGAAAACATATATTTGTCTATCGATTCCATATATCTTTTCGCCAATAATGCCTGTATTATTGGGGATACAAAGCAAAGTGATATCACATGGAAACGAGATGATAAGAAGCATGAGCATGATGGGTTCCGTACGTCGGCGACAGCATTTTTCAAAATTCCTTCAAGAAATTGTGCAACACAAATGGCTTTATGTAATGCTCATTATTCCGGTGGTACTGATTTTTCTCTTTTCGTATATGCCCATGGGTGGCGTTACGATTGCGTTCAAGGACTACAACATGTTCAAAGGGGTTTGGGGCAGTGAATGGGTAGGTCTCAAATACTTCAGGCAGGTTTTCTCCTTTACGCAGTTCTGGGATTCTGTACGCAACATGCTGGTGCTCAACGTTGTGGGCCTAGTTCTCGGCTTTCCGGCACCGATCATTCTGGCATTGTTCCTCAACGAAATCAAGCAGCGCCATTTTAAAAAGACCGTTCAGACGGTCATGTACATGCCACACTTTATCTCGTGGGTTGTCGTCGGCGGCATGATGTATCAGCTCTTTGCTTCATCGGGGTTTGTCAACAGCATCTTGAACATGTTTGGCGTGTCGACCGTTCCCTTCCTTTCAAGCAACGGTTGGTGGATATTTACCTATTTTTTTACCGGCCTATGGAAGTCGATCGGATGGAACACCATCATCTACCTCTCCGCGATGACAGGCATTGACCAGCAGATTTACGAGGCGGCCAGAGTAGACGGCTGCTCCAGATTCCGCATGATGATCTCCATCACCATGCCCAGCATCCTCAACACCATCATGATTATGCTGATCCTCGCCATTGGCGGCCTTGCCAGTATTGGGTTTGAACAACCCTTTGTCATGCAGAACAGCGTCGTCATGGAGGTCTCGGACGTCGTATCAACCTACGTGTACCGCGTGGGTATTAAGCAGGCAAAGTTCAGCATCGGTACGGCGGTCGGCCTCGCACAATCGGTTATCAACTTTATCCTGGTGATTTCGGCCAATACCATCAGCCGCCGCATCACAGGCGAGAGTATCTGGTAAAGGAGGGGAGCGTATTATGAGAGAGTCCAGAGGAGACCGCATATTTAATGGATTTACCATCTGCATTGTCATTCTGGTTGCGCTTGCATGCCTGCTTCCTTTCCTATACATCGTTGCAGTATCGTTTTCTGGCAAGAACGCTGTACTGCGCAGTGAAGTTTTCCTGTGGCCGGTTGAGTTCGATCTTAAGGCGTACAGGGCTGTGTTCAACTCCAGCTCGCTGATACGCTCCATGTGGTTTACCATAGGGCTTACGACCGTCTATACGTTCATCAGCCTTTTTGTAACTGTTCTGTGTGCCTATCCGCTCTCGCGCCCCTATCTTGTCATGCGCAAGCCGTTGATGGTGTACGTCCTGCTCACGATGTATTTTTCAGGCGGCATGATTCCGATTTTTCTAAACATCAACGATTTAGGCTTGATTGATTCTCCATGGGCGCTGATACTGCCCAGTTGCCTGTCCATTTACAACATGATCCTGATGCGAAGTTTCTTCGTTGGCATGCCAAAGGAGCTGGAAGAATCCGCCTTTGTCGATGGTGCAAATGATATGGTCGTCCTATGGCACATTATTCTTCCGCTTTCCAAGGCAGCGCTTGCGACGATCGGCCTGTTCTACGCAGTATCCCGGTGGAATGGGTTTATGGATTCACTACTCTACATCAACGATGAATCTATGTATACGGTTCAGGTGCGTCTGCGTCAACTGATTCTGGCAAGTCAAGTTACACAGATGATGGAAGACGTTCCGGAATACAAAACCGACCTGATTGGCGAAACCATAAAATCAGCATGCTTGGTCTTCAGCATGATCCCCATCATCATCCTTTACCCCTGGCTGCAAAAGTACTTTGTCAAGGGCGTTATGATCGGGTCGATCAAGGGTTAATCATGCCGCGGGTGCGGCATAGAAATATCAACAGGGAGGAAGAAAAATGAAACGGATCCTCAGTGTAATGTTGGCCTTGGTACTCCTGCTGGGCGTAATGCCCATGCCGGCTATGGCAGCCGACATGATCACCCTCAAGGTTGGTGTGTATGAACGAGGCAACACCACCAACACCTACGGCACCGCGACGGACAATTACTGGACACGCTGGATGCAGAAGGAATTTGGCGATCCCAACAACATCAAACTCGAATACATCCCGATTCCCCGTGCCGAAGACACCGCGAAGATTAACACCATGATGGCTTCCGGCACCGCACCTGACATCATCTTTTCCTACGACACAAACATGATCCTTGGCTACGGCCGTGACGGCGGCTTGACAGATCTGGGTGATCTGATTGAGCAGTATGGCCCGAATATCAAGGAGAACCTCAAGGCCTCCCTGCCCTATGGCATGTACAAGGGCACGCAGTATGCGATTCCTGCGCTGCGTTCGATGATCGGCCGCTACACCAATTTCATCCGCAAGGATTGGCTGGATGCGAAGGGCATTGAGCTTGAAGTGAACGAAAACGGCTACTATCACATGAGCGTTGAAGATTATGAAAAGCTCGTGTACGACGCAAAGTCCTGGGACATCGACAAGACGGGTATGGAAATGTACCCCGTTGGCCTGGCTGGCGCGCACTACGCGACACAGACCATGCCCCTCATCTTCGCGTTTGTTGACAAAGCGCAAGTGACGGAAGAAATGGTCGCCTCCACGCCGCAGATGATGTGGCCTGGCTTCAAAGAAGGCGTTCGCTTCCTTAATAAGCTTTACAACGACAAGCTCATCGATCCTGACTTCATGGTTGATACCGACACGGCGCTCCCTTCGCTCAACGCGATGGTCTCTACAGGCCGTACGCTTTCCATGCCGCAGGATGACATGTACAAGGATGGCATCATCGCTTTGTATGAAACCAAGCCCGAAGCGGAGTTTGTGGGCCTGCAGATCGACAACATCCACGGCGAGCAGATCATAAACGTCTACCAGCCTATCGGTATGTTCATCGCGGTACCCGCGACCTGCAAAAACCCAGAAGCGGCTGTCAAGTACATCGACTTCTTGGCGGATCTTGATACCTACAAGGTGCTCGCCCATGGCCTTGAAGGCATCCACTACAATATGGTTGACGGCGAACCCAAAGTGATTGCATACACCGAAGAGGAGATCAAAAAGGGCGAAGGCCTTGAGCGCATCACTTGCGGCGATATGAACCTCGCGTATAACGGTTCCCCGCTTGGCTACAAAAATGTTCCGTCCAAGCCCACTGTCCCGTACATCCGGGCTGCTGCACTCTATGACATCACACGTGAAATGAGCAAGGTTGGCGGCGTTGCAGATTACTTCTTTGCCGGAATCAAGACCGAAGCTCAGGAAATGTACGATGGCCTGATTACCAACCTTGATGACAAGCATCCGCTGGCGATGCTCATCTCAGCGCCCGCCGATCAGTTCGACGCGTTATATGATGCCGAAATGAACAAGTGGCTCGAGCAGGGTGGACAGGAAATCATTGATCAGAAGCTGGAACTGTACAAAGAGCTGGAAGCTGCCAAAGCGCAGTAAGCAATGTATACCATTAGCCTTGAATAAAGGCCGGGAGGGCACGGCATGCTGTGCCCTCCCACTATGTTCTAAAGCATGTTAAGCACGTCAGATTTATTTATTGATTTAACCAGGATTCCGCAATGATTAAGCGACGCAACGATGAGGTGACATACGATATGGAATCGGAAAATCTTTTTTGTAGAACCATTGTTAAAGCGCAAATGATCCGTCCATTTCTCGTAACTGGCGTGCTGGAAAAGGACTACAAAGGCGGACGCACACGCGACGATTTTGTAGGTGGCCTTGAAGACGCGATGCATGATGCTGCGCAAGTATTCTCCAAGAATGTTGCCTACCGGGAGATGGATACTTTTGACCTTTGCGGCATGAAGGGCCAGTGGCGCTTTTCGACCGTGGACGCGCCGCAGTACGCTGATGGACACTACTACATCATGGAAAAAGTGGGCCTTATGCCGGTGTATACTGTACTTGAAAGTGAAATTGAGCAGACAGTGACCATCCGTTTCAATGCAAAGCGCGTATGCGTTTTCTTAAACGGCGAGACTGTCCTTAACAATAGTGACCTGCATGAAAGAAAGACAGAGCGCATTTACGTCTTTGAACATGCGCAAAAGCACATGTTTGAAGACGTGCAGATGAAGCTTTTAAAAGGTGAAAACCGTCTGGTTGTGCTCATGGGCTGCGTAGGGCGCGGCACAGGCATGAGCTTTAGCATGGAATTGCTAGGGTGCGATGCACCCATTACCGCGCGCGTTCCGCTCAGCATCAAAGAAGAGGAGCGGGCGGAAACCGCAAAGAGCCAGATGGAAACGTATTTGTTGGATGACTGTTGGAAGACGGGGGAGACACCCCGCGTTCACGTTGGTGGCGTACCACTTGCCGGCTGCACTGTAAGCATACAGGTTTTTAAAAGCGATAAAAAAGGCGCGACAGGCGACAAGGTGACACAGCAGCTGCCTGTGACCCAGAGCGACACGACGCTGCCTGCTGATCTGCCTGCTGGGGAATACAAAGTGGAGTTTAGCTGGGTGTTGAAAGATGGCACGCTGCTGTCCAAACAGGAGCAGAGCTTTGCCGTTATCGAAATCCGCAAGGCCCTGCCGGGCTATGAGAACTTTGGACGTCGTCGGCAGATCATGCTGGAAGAACTTGCAGACCAGGGCAATCCGCTGGCGCTCTACCGTCTTGGACGGTATGACGAAATACCGCAGGAGCGTGTCTTCGGGATGTGCGATCAGGTGCTCAAGCGCGCGGACTGCGCCGACTTTGAGCTGCTTCCGCTTCTGTGGCTCGTGTGGGAAGACCGCGAGGATCGCCGCATGAGCGAGGTCCTGCATAATCGTATTCGCGAGGCGGCTGTTAGTTTCCGCTACTGGGTGGACGAGCCAGGAACCTCCTCGATGTTCTACTGTTCGGAAAACCACCGCATCGGCTTCCACGTTTGTGAGTATCTGGCGGGCCTTCTGTATCCCAAGGACATGTTCACCAACTGCGAGCAAAATGGCATGTATCACTCCATGAAGGGGCGCATGCACCTGATGGAGTGGCTGGAGCAGCGCTGCCGCTTTGGCTTTGACGAGCCATTATCCGACAGCTATATGCCGGTGACGCTCTCGGCGCTGCTGGTGCTGCGCGAGGTACTGCCGTGGGAGGAATATCCGCTGCGCAACATGGTTAACGTGCTGCTTGACTTCATGACGTTTATCTTCGCTTCTGGTAGTTTTGACGGGGTTATGGCGACTCCGCGTGGGCGCAGCTACAACCGGCCTCTCCGCAGTGGTTACTTCAGCGGCATCGGCGGCATCTTCTGGATGATGTTTGGCAACGGCCCGGCGAGCAGGAGCGCCATACACGACGAACTGGCCTTTAGCTATTACGTGCCGCCCAAGGGTCTGTGTGCACTGGCTGAGGATTTTGTGCCTGCGACCTTCACCTACAAGCAGGGCCTCATGCACTTTGATAAGCATAACGCGGACTTCACTATCCGCCGCACGAAGGATTACGTAATCAGCGGCGTCCGTGACCACAACGTGGGTATGTGCGATATGCACTTCATCTCGGCGATGATCGTGCTTCGCGACGATGTGCTAATTCACTTCTCCGCCCCCAACAATATGGCGGAGGGCAGCGGTTTGCGCCCGGACTACTGGGCGGGACAGGCGTTCCTTCCACGTGTGCTGATGACAGGTAGAACCTTAGCTGTCATTTGGCATGAAGTCAAGGATGCGAACATCTGGATGACGCACTGCCACTTTAACGCCCGCAAATTTGACGAGGTGGTCACGAAGGACGGCTGGACATTTGGACGCAAGGGTGAGGGCTACGTGGCCATTTATTCGACAGTGCCGCACACCATGAATACGCAAGGCAATTATGCCGGGCGCGAACTTGTCTGCCCGGGCAACGAAGTCATATGGTTGGCGGAATGCGGCAGTCAGGAAGAGGACGGCAGCTTTGATTCGTTCATAGAATGCATCACAGCCGCACAGAAGTGGCAGGACGACAAGGGCTATCACCTCAATTCGCCACAAAGCGGCCTGATCGAGTTTGGCCTCACCGAGGGCTTTACGGTAGACCGTGTAGACGTACCGATCGAGCAATACACAGCGAAGAGCCCGTATCTTACATCCCGCTTTGGCAGCGGCCGATTCACCTACGACTGCCATGGCTTCAAGGAAACATATTGGACCATCCCGGCGAGTGAATGAACGTAGGCTTTTTGCACATCACTTCTGGGTACATTTCTTTCCATTGCTTATGCTTTTATGCGGCTGAAGGACAGCCGGACTGAAGATATTTATGGTGTTAAAAGTTAATCCAGTATCCTGAAACGCCGAAAAGGCGTGCAAATGAAGGTTGCGCTTACAATGGGTAACTCGCCGCAAGTTGCCGCTGGCGAGTTACCCATTCATGCGGTAAACGCTACTTCGTATGACCTTTTTGGGTCTTTGAAGGAGGAAAAAACAAATGAACGAAACATTATTGCCCAAGGACTCAATTCACGCGCGGGGTCTCAAGACACCGCGTGAGGTGATAGAAAGCGTTGCCACGAAAATGCTTGATTCCCGTCCAAGGAAGACCATGGAATACAAGCCTTATATTGAACAGGCGAACATCGGGCAGCGTTTCCTTATGGGGCCGGTGGACATAGATTTTAAACAGCGCTTTCCCGATGCGCAGTTGGGCGATGTGATGTATGCCGCGACATGGATTGACGCGGAGGAAGAGATCGACGTCCTATTTGTCATTGAAGGCGATGGTAAATTATGGCTTGACGGCAAATGCCTTTTTACGCGCGCAGGCGAGCATATAGAGGGCATTGTCTACGAATGCGTAGACAATCAGGTTCGCGTAAAGACCGTGCTGAAAGCAGGGCGCAACGAGATACTGATCAAATGCATCAATCAGCCGGAACGCTGGGGCATCAGCTTGAATGTGACGTTTCCACGTTACCCGTGGATATGGCTGCGCGACTATCTCTATTCCGTTCGCGCGACCTTTCCATGTGAAGCC
Source organism: Bacillota bacterium (assembly GCA_023398575.1). Taxonomy (GTDB): domain Bacteria; phylum Bacillota; class Clostridia; order Christensenellales; family Aristaeellaceae; genus JAEWAH01. The sequence continues at coordinate 36,761 of JAEWSC010000082.1, forward strand.
ATGGCGGGCATGGAGGGCGTTTCGTGGATTGGACCATTTAGCCAAGGCGAGACATCCGGCGTTCTTGCATTGCTGAATGAAACTGGCGCGGTTGAGGGGAAACCCGTCGCCTATGAAGACACCTATGAAGATGGTGAAAACAAGCGTTGCTGGATGCCGCGTTTTACCCAATGGAATGAAGACGACGTCGATTTTACTCGCATCTTTAAGGCCAAGGACGGCTGCGCTTACGCGCTTACGCACTATGACACGAAGCTGGCTCCCCAGGCGGTTATGGAGATCGAGTACCATTCGCCGATTAAAGTGTTTGTGGAGGGCGAATGTGTCTTTTCCGCGAAACAGCCCGGCAAGACAACGATTCAACTTTCGAAAAAAGCGGATGAAACATACCAAAGCATATTGATAAAGAGCGTAATGCAAGCATCGTGTTGGGCTTTTTCGGCGCGCTTGCGCTCTGCGCAGGGTGATAAGGTAAACATTCATCCGATCCTTACACAGCACAACGGTCGCGGATTTGATTGGGCGTTACTCGGCGTGTTTGGCGAAGGGGATTACCTGTTGGGGGATGCGAGAATTCTCGATGTGCCATATGGGCCTGAGCTCGGCGTGCAATTTACCGCGCCTTATCCGGTCTGCAAGGATAAAGCGGTTTTCTGGCAGCTGAATGAACCGGATACGTATATCCGCCCATATATGGATGCTTACTTCTTTGGGCAGTGGTTCTATGCGATTCAGGTCGGTATGATTGGGTTATACGCAGCGGGCAAGGCGCTGGGCAAAAACGTGTACTGCCGCTACTTCATGGACAGCATTTCCATCATGGCGGAATACTTTGATTACGCACTATGGGATGCAAAGCGCTTTAAAAACCCGACGCTGATTCCGCGCGCCTGTGATTTACGGGAACTCGATCCCTGCGGTACCATTGGTGTTTCGATGATTGAGGCGTACTGGCGCGGTGGGAATGCAAAGCACCTGCGCGTGATACACCACATCGAAAACGCTATGATGAACATCATACCCCGTTTTGAAGACGGCACATTCTATCGCGTAAAGACCATGTGGGCGGATGACCTTTACATGAGCTGTCCGTACCTTATTCGTATGGCAGCGCTAACGGGTGATGAAAAGTACCTGGACGAGGTCGTACGCCAGATTGAAGGCTTTCATTCTCGACTCTTTATGGCGGACCAGAACATTTACTCACACATCTACTTTCCGCCCATAAATACGCCAAACCGCATTCCATGGGGACGCGGCAACGGTTGGATTGCCGTGACGCTGACAGAAGTACTTACGCACATGCCCGCAGGCGATTCGCGCCGCGCGTATGTACTTGAGCGCTACAGAACGTTTATGCAAGGGATCGCCGCAGTGCAGGATAAATCCGGCATGTGGCATCAGGTGCTAAGCGAAGACTTTTCCTACGAAGAAACCTCCGCAACTGCGATGTTCACCCTCGCAATGGCGCGTGGTATAAGAAACGGCTGGCTGGATGAAAGCTACATGACCTTTGTCAAAAAGGGATGGGAAGCGCTGCAGCGCACCAGCATCGACGCTGAAGGAAACATATATGGAGTATGCCTGGGTTCTGGGTGCTCAATGGATTCCAAGTACTACCGTGAAATTCCGACCCATAAAAACGACGATCACGGTTCGGGCATTATCTTGTTGCTTGCAAGTGAGCTTTTAGAGATGAGCATCTAAACAAGCAAAGTATAGTGCCCCCCAAAAAGTCAACACACATAAACGAGAGAGCTAAGTTAATACGTTTCTCCGGCTGCAGCCGGCAGTAGTTTCTTGAATTCTGAGGAGCTCCTGCCATCGCCCGTGGGCAGGCGGGTTAAGGGCAAAGCGGTTAATGTGACCAGTCCGTTTCCAGGAAGGTGCAACCTGGCAGACGGCTGGTTTTTCTGCAGAGGAATGGGGTTTGGACATATTGTAATAGGGGATGTATTCCGGGAGCATCTTTGGGACATCCTGAGGTGTTTCATACCATTGACATATATACGGTTGTACTTCAATGTGCGGAAGAACACTCTGTCCGTACGTTGTAAAGGCATTGCCCCTTCCTATCCATGGATATGCGAGAGTGTACATATTTCCGTGTAAATGGGAACAATAACCAAGAGAGGGGATGTTTCCATGCACGAAAAGGAACAGGCACTGGCAGAGATGCTGTCCGGGCAATGCAAAAGCATCGAGGATGTACG
>JAEWSC010000085.1 GCA_023398575.1 Bacillota bacterium
GGTCCCACGGGTGACACTGGTCCCACTGGGGATACTGGTCCCACGGGTGACACTGGTCCCACTGGGGATACTGGTCCCACGGGTGACACTGGTCCCACTGGGGATACTGGTCCTACAGGAGACACAGGTCCCACAGGCGACACTGGCCCAGCCGGCGCTGGAGTCACAAGTGACAGCATGTCAACTGCAAACACAACGTCTGCTGTCATTGCAGTCGTTCTTGGCGGCACTGATGTGCCTCTGCCAGACAACCAGAACCTAAACACGTTCACTGTGGATGGCACGGATACTGAATTTACCGTACCGACTACAGGAGAATATCTGATCAACTATGCTGTAGCTACAACAGCTGCGTTGTTGGTTTCGTCGCAGATATTGCAAAACGGTGCACCGATTACGGCTTCGATTGTTACCCCAACGGTTGCAGCAGATAATTTGTCAACGTCCTTTATTGTTCCCTTAACCGCGGGTGATACGCTGGCGCTGCAATTATTCGGCTTGCTGGGAGCGGCAACTCTTCTGGGCGGCGCCAGCACGTATATGTCGGTCATCCGTGTGATCTGATGAGGCAATATTACTGCCGAAAATAGACCTTTACCCTTCCCCTGCAGATGCGGGGGAAGGGTGTTTTGCGGCAGTTTATGATTGCTGGAAAGCAAAGCAGTGATATGCCTTTCTGCCGTGATTGAAAGTTAATCTATGGCAGCAGTTCAAGAAGGCCGGAAATATGCTTCGCTATTTCATCTCGGCTGATGGATATGTTTTCGTTATCCGACAAGCCTGTGCCAAGAATTCTTTGATACCATGAAGCATGGCGCCCATGTATATTCGCATTTTTGAGACGTATACAGAGAAAGGCGATGACAGACCTTATGCATGTAACAAGAGAAGGGATATACTCTGTCTCCGCCACGATCTCGGGCATTAGCATCTCACGGCTTTCCCAAATGTGTGGTAGTGTTTTTGCTAGTGCGGCAGCCCTTTGATATTCACCCATGTGGTGATAAATGAAACAAAGGTTTGCCCTGGTGGTGCTCCTGATTTTATCATTCGTACAGTTTTCTATAACGCGCTCACTAAGCAGCTTGGCTTCATCCAATGCGCTTAACCCCATTTCGGCTCGTGCCTCTTCGCTGGACAAGGCGATGGACAGTTCTGACATTAAGCCATAGTTGTTTGGAAAGAGCTTAAGGGCCTTTCGCAAAATTTCAATTGCTTCGCTATATTGATTTGCCATTTCGAGTTGATGGGACTCTTTATAGACATCGCCTAAATGGGCCTGTTTGTCAAAACGATCCATGCCCATCAATCCATCAATGGTGACAGAAAAGAAATTGGCAATGCCAGGCAAAAGCGAAATATCTGGGTAGCTTTCACCACGTTCCCATTTGCTGATAGTCTGAAAAGATACCCCTAAGCACTCGGCCAATTCTTCCTGGGTAATACCCTTGGCTTTTCTTAGTTGACGAAGGTTGACACCTATACATATATCCATAAATTTCCTCGCTGTTCTGGTGTTTTCTGCCCTCATTATAGCAAATCTGTGAGTTCAGTCCATCGCCAGTTTGGCGAAATGATTTCAACAATAAAAAGAACTAAAGTCCGGTATAGGCTTAACATTCGTCGTACAATGTATAGAAATACATACGGAATACTTTCATTTTCACTTCAGCTTTGTTATACTGATGCGTAGTATCGGGCAGGTATCACGCCTGCCTAGTAGGATGATTGGGCTCGCTGCTTTGGGCCCCGCAGTACGGAAGGAGCGACAAAAGGATGTGGAATCCTCATATTGAGGTATGCTCTCGGGATGCCATGCGTGCCTTGCAGTTAAATCGGCTTCAATGGTCGGTAGGCCATGCATACGATCATGTGCCCATGTATCGGGAGAAGATGCACATAGCCGGCCTTAAGCCAGAAGATATTCGAACGCTGGAAGACATTTCATTGATTCCGTTGACCGGCAAATTGGAACTTCGTGAGCAATACCCATTCAAGCTGCTGGCCGTGCCGATGAAGGAAGTGGTTCGCATACACGCTTCCAGCGGCACGACAGGCAAACCCATTACCGCAGGCTATACCAAGGCGGATTTGGATATGTGGGCGGAAAACATCGCCCGCCTCGTGACAGCGGCCGGTGTCACGGCAGAGGACATCGCACAGGTTTCCTTTGGCTATACGCTTTTCACTGGGGCGTTTGGCCTGCATGGCGGCCTGGAGAAGGTTGGCGCGGCCATTATTCCCATTTCTGGGGGCAATACCGAGCGGCAGATCAATGTCATGCGGGATTTTGGGGCAACGGTCCTTGTCTGCACCCCCAGCTACGCGATGTACATGGCTGAAGTAGCGGAGCAGATGGGCGCTATGGAAGATATTCACCTTCGTGTAGGCTTGTTTGGCGGAGAGGGCTCCACGGAAGAAATGCGGGCTGAGATTGAACGGCGCTGGGGGATGTTGGCCACGGAAAACTATGGCCTCACCGAGATCATCGGCCCTGGCGTCTCCGGGGAATGCGCTTGCAAAAAGGGCATGCACATCAATGAAGATCATTTCTATCCTGAAATTATTCATCCGGACACCGGCGAGGTGCTGCCGGAAGGCGCAGAGGGCGAGCTGGTGTTGACCACGCTGACCAAGGAAGCTCAACCCACACTGCGGTACCGCACCAGGGATATAACCAGGCTGGTTTATGACCGTTGCGATTGCGGGCGTACCTTAGTACGCATGGAAAAGGTGAAGGGACGCAGCGATGACATGCTGATCATACGGGGCGTGAACGTGTTCCCCTCTCAGATTGAAAGCGTACTCATGAACCAGCCGGGCATCGGACCCCATTATGAAATCGTGGTAGACCGCCGGAATTATATCGATCATCTGGAGGTAAAGACGGAACTCATCGACGGCAGCCTGCTGGAGAAATGGAGCGAGCTGGAAGCGCTGCAAAGGCGCATTCAGGGCGAAATGCGGACCATATTGGGAATCGATGTACAGGTTACCTTTGCATCGCCCAATACCCTAAAACGCTTTGAGGGCAAGGCGAAACGTGTGACGGATCTTCGGAAATAATGCATCAAGGAAGGGTTAGTAACCGATGAAGAAACTGATGCTGGGCGACGAAGCTGTCGCCCGCGGGGCCTTTGAAGCTGGCACAAAGGTGGTTTCCAGCTATCCCGGTACCCCCAGCACCGAAATCACTGAGTTTGCTGCCATGTACAAAGAGATTAACTGCGAGTGGGCTCCTAATGAAAAGGTGGCTGCCGAAGTGGCCTTTGGTGCAGCCATGGCCGGTGCGCGCAGCATGACCAGTATGAAGCATGTGGGCGTAAATGTGGCGGCGGACCCGTTGTTTACCGCTGCTTATACCGGTGTCAGCGGCGGACTTGTGGTAGCCTGTGCCGACGATCCCGCCATGCACTCCAGCCAAAACGAGCAGGATAGCCGCTATTACGCAAGGGCAGCCCATATTCCTATGCTGGAGCCCTCCGACAGCCAGGAGTGCAAAGACTTTACGGCTATGGCGTTTGCGCTTAGCGAGCAGTATGACACGCCTGTGTTTGTACGTTTGACCACCCGTATCGCCCATGCCCGTTCCGCGGTAGAGCTAGGCCACAGGACAGAAGCAGAGGTCAAGACATACAAGCGTGATTTCATGAAATATGTCATGATGCCTGGCATGGCTAGAAAGCGCCATGTGGTGGTGGAGCAGCGCATGAAGGCGATGGCGGAAGATGCCAACAGCCTCTCCATTAACCGGGTGGAGATGGGGGAACCTTCTCTGGGAATCATCACAAGCGGCGCTTGCTATACCTATGTCAAGGAAGCGCTGCCAAATGCCAGCGTATTGAAGCTGGGGCTTGTGCATCCCCTGCCGCAAAGGTTGATTATCGAATTTGCTCAAAAGGTTGATCGCCTTGTGGTCATTGAAGAGCTGGAGCCGGTGATTGAGCAGCAGGTGGCTGCTCTTGGCATTTCGGTCGAGGGGAAGAACCTGACCGGTCTGCAAGGAGAGTTGTCCGTCAGCCGAATAAAGCAAATCTTTGGCCAAGCTGTTTCCGAAGAACCCACGGACACCTTGCCCGCGCGTCCGCCGGTGTTATGCCCTGGCTGTCCCCACCGCGGCGCTTTTTACGCCATGAAAAAGCTGAAGCTGAATGTGATGGGCGATATTGGCTGCTACACCATGGCTGCATTGCCGCCGCTGAATATGCTGGATGCCTGCCTGTGCATGGGTGCCAGCATTGGCATGGCCTTCGGCGCGGAAAAGGCACAAGGGAAGGATTTTTCCCGCAGGACTGTGGCGGTGTTGGGCGACAGCACATTTATCCATAGTGGCATCACCGCATTGATTGATGCGGTGTATAACGGCGGTACTATTACCGTAGTGATATTGGATAACCGCATCACCGGCATGACAGGCCATCAGCAAAATCCTGCAACCGGCAAGAATATTCTAGGCGAGCCTGCTCCGCAGCTTGATTTGGAAGCGCTGTGCGCAGCCTGCGGCGTAAAGCACGTTGTGGAGGTGGACCCCTTTGACCAAAAGGAAATGCAGCGGGTGTTAAAGGAAGAGACTGCCCGTGAGGAAGTATCAGTCATCATTGCCCGCCGGCCTTGTGTGCTGTTGCTAAAAGACAAGACCATACCTGCCACAATTGAAAATTGCCGAGATTGCGGCGTTTGCTTGGGGCTGGGTTGCCCGGCCATTGAGCGGGGCGAACATGGCATGCGCATCAATGGCGCGCTATGCGTTGACTGCGGCCTGTGTGTGGACGTCTGTCCTTTCAAAGCCATTCATGCGGGGAGGGAAAGCAAATGAGCAATCCCGTTTTTGACTTGGTGATTGTAGGCGTGGGCGGCCAGGGAACGTTGCTGGCCAGTAAGATATTGGGCCATCTGGCTTTGGAATTAGGCTGCGATGTAAAAGTCAGCGAGGTTCATGGCATGGCTCAGCGGGGCGGCAGTGTAATTACACATGTACGTGTTGGCGAAAAAGTCAACGCTCCTTTGGTGTCCTTGGGCAGTGCAGATTATTTGCTGGCTTTTGAAGAACTGGAGGCCGCACGGGCTATTCCTTTCTTAAAGCCCGCTGGTGCCTTGATTGTGAATACCCAGCGGATATTGCCCATGCCTGTTATCACTGGCGCGGCTAAGTATCCGGAAGAGCCCTTGTGTGCATCAGATGAAGTCTGCCGCATGCAGCGCTTGGACGCGCTGAAAATGGCAGAGGCCTGCGGCAGTCAGCGGGCGGTGAACCTGGTGCTTTTGGGTGCATTGTCAAAGCATCTTCTCTGGGAAAAAGCTGTTTGGCATAAGGCCATCGAGGCCTGCGTGCCGCCTAAAACACTGGAAATTAATATCAAAGCGTTTGATGCAGGCGCGCAATAACAAAAGAAAAGAAGGGGAGCAGAATGCATCTGTATTGGAACAAAACCATGGAATGCTTGCCCCGCGAGCAGCTGCGGGAACTAATGGGTGAACGCCTGCGTTCTGTTGTGCGCAGGGTGTATGAGAACGTGCCCTTTTACCGGGATAAGATGCAGGCGCTGGGCGTAACGCCTCAGGATATCCGGGGCGTGGAGGATATCACGCTACTGCCTTTTACGGAGAAGGACGATCTTCGCAACAACTATCCCTTTGGGATTTTTGCTGTGCCTCAATCAGAAATCGTTCGAATTCACGCATCCAGCGGCACCACCGGCAAGCCTTCCGTAGCCGGATATACCAGCGGAGATATTGACCGTTGGGCGGAGTTGATGGCCAGGGCCATGTACTGCGCAGGTGTCACAAAAAACGATGTGGTGCAAGTCGCCTATGGCTATGGCCTGTTTACCGGCGGGCTGGGGGCGCATTATGGTGCGGAGCGGGTAGGCGCTGCGGTGATTCCCATGAGCGGGGGCAACACCCAAAGGCAGCTGATGCTGATGGAGGATTTCGGCTCTACAGCGCTGTGCTGCACGCCATCTTACGCAATCAATCTGGCGGAATCGCTTCTGGGCGCGGGCATTAGCTTGGACCGCATCAAGTTAAAGGCCGGCATCTTTGGCGCGGAACCTTGGACAGAAGCCATGCGGGATAAAATTGAGGACATGCTGCATATCGACGCCTTGAATATCTATGGCCTCAGTGAAATCATGGGTCCGGGCGTCAGTATGGAATGCCTGGAGAAAAACGGGATGCATATTTGGGAAGATCATTTCCTACCGGAAGTGATTGGGCCAAACGGCGAGAGCCTGCCTTATGGTGAGGTGGGGGATTTGACTTTTACTACCCTCACCAAGCACGGTATGCCGCTTTTGCGTTACCGCACCCATGACCTGACGACACTGACAGACGCGCCTTGCGCCTGTGGCCGCACCCATGTGCGCATGGGCCGCATTACCGGCCGTACCGATGATATGCTGATCATCAGGGGTGTCAATGTATTCCCCTCTCAGATCGAGCATGCGCTTTTGCAGGTGCCGGGAGTAGAACCCCACTATCAAATATTGGTGGACCGCATAGGCGCTTTGGACACGGTGGAGGTGCAGGTGGAGTTAAGCCCACATCTGGTGGGTGATACGGTTAAATCGCTGGAAGCCTTGCAGGCAAGGGTCGCAGGGCAGCTTGCGTCCAGTGCGCTGATCCATGCAGACGTTAAGCTTTGCCAGCCAGGCAGCCTGCCTCGCAGCGAGGGTAAGGCTAAGCGCGTTTTTGACCGCAGAAAAATGTGATTTATGATCTCTTCCAATGAAAATCGGTGTATACTTTAGAAAGCAGGGAGCAATAAGGAGGCGGGAACATGTACGTCAAGCAGATTTCCGTATTCATTGAAAACACGCCTGGCCGCCTGGCCGACTTTACAAAGCTGTTGGGAGAGCACCAAATCGACTTGGTTTCCCTATCGATTGCCGATACCACCCATTTCGGAATTTTGCGGGGCATCGTTGCTGATTATGAGCTGGCAGAAAAACTGATCAGCGAGGCTGGCTACACTGTTCGGCTTACCGATGTTCTGGCGGCCTCTGTGCCTGATGAACCCGGCGGGCTAGCCAAGGTGCTTTCCATGTTGTCGGAAAACGGAATCAGTATCGAGTATCTGTACAGCTTTGTCAGAAACGCCGGCAAAAACGCGCTAATCATCTTCCGTGTAGAGGAGCTTGACAGGGCCGCTCAAGTGCTAAAGGACAGTGGTGTGCGTTTACTTACCCAGGAAGAAGTTCGGCTTTTGTAATTTATTCAAAGAAGGCATTACATGCAGTATCGCAAAAACCAGCGGGTGGTGGATTTGCAGGCCATTCGCGATAACGTACGAGCGTTAAAAGGCGCGGTGGGAGAGTCTGTTCAAGTGATGGCTGTGGTGAAGGCGGATGCTTATGGCCACGGCATGATAAAGGTGGCACAGGCCGCTTTACAGGCCGGTGCGACTTATCTTGGAGTGGCTACGCCGGACGAGGGCATTCAGCTTCGTGAGGATGGAATCAAAGCCCCGATTCTGATCTTTGGCGCACTTAGTAAGGATGGCGCGGAAGCCGCCGTTCGGTATGAGCTTACGCAAACCGTTTGCCGGGCGGAAATGATTGAATGGCTGTATGAGGAATGCCGGCTGCAAGGAAAAGAGGCCTTTGTCCACTTGAAGGTGGATTCGGGCATGGGCCGTATCGGTGTGAGAACAGTGGAAGAAGCACAGTCCATTTTGAATGCGCTGAAAAAGTGCCCTGGTGTAAAGCTCACCGGTGCGTTCACGCATTTTGCCGATGCGGACGGGGAAATAGAAGCATTTACGCTCAAGCAGCTAAAGATATTTGAAGATATAAGCCGCATCCTTCCTGGTAGCATTCTCCGACATGCCGCCAACAGTGCCGCCACCTTGCGTTATCCGCAAACCCATTTTGACATGGTTCGGCCCGGTATTGCCATGTACGGCTGTCCGCCGGTAAAAACAGTTATGCCTCTTCGCCCGGCCCAGCGCTGGGTGACGGAGATCGTTCACGTAAAGGAAATCGAGCCCGGTGATACCGTCAGCTACGGCCGCACCTTTACGTCTCAACATCTTATGCGCGTTGCTACGATTCCGGTTGGCTATGGCGACGGGTATCACCGCATGCTGTCCAACCGCGGAAAGGTCCTGGTCGGGGGGAGATTAGCCCCCATTCTAGGCCGGGTTTGCATGGACCAGACCATGGTGGATGTGACGGATATACCGGAAGCTGTCATCGGTGCGGAGGTTGTGCTGCTGGGCAGGCAGGGGGAAAACGAGATTACCCCTGATCAATTGGGCGCGTGGGCCGGTACGATCAGCTATGAGGTGCTGCTGGCCCCCACAATGAGGGTACCAAGAAGTTATGAGCATGAAGAATACGATCAATGAAGAAAAAAGCGCGCTGCGCAAGGTGATGCGCGCATTGCCGCCACCTATGGAACGTGAAGTGGAAGGCAGGGCAGCCGCTGAATTCCTTTTGGAATGGCCGGTATTTCAAATGGCCGAGATCATCGGCTGTTATGTTTCCATGCCCCATGAGATCGACACATGGCCTGCGCTGCATGCCGTTTTAAATGCGGGCAAAACCTTGGCGCTGCCCAAGACATACGACAAAGGTGTAATGGAGTTTCGCCGGGTGGTTGACCCGGCTTTTTTGCATCCTGGCCGGTGGAATATACTCGAGCCGGCAGGCGATGCGCAAGTCATATCACCCAAGGCATTATCCCTATTGCTAATTCCGGCCTTGGCGGTGGATTATTGCGGGCATCGCCTTGGGCAGGGTGGAGGATACTATGACCGTTACTTGCCATATACAAATTGCCCGTTGGCCGCATTGATACTATCCAGGCAGGTTGTCCCCTGCGTCCCTTGCGGGGAACGGGATTATTTGGTACAATGGATTATCACTGGCAACGGTGTTTTGCCAATTGAGCGTTGGGTCAAAGGATAGAAAGGGACTGTTGATATCATGCAAAAAGGCACAACTGGAAAAAAGAAGCCAAAGATTGTTGTAAAGGCGATGCTGGCTGGACAAGCATTTGACACAATGTCGGTAAAGCGTGCGCTGCGGGTGGCCGGCGGCGTTTTGATCAGCATGTTTTTTTATGTGGTATTTGGCTTTATGTTGACGTTTGAGAGTCTTGTTCTGCGTATTCTTGTCAATGCTGTACTGCTTTTTATGGGCGCTGGGCTATTGTACATGACGGGCGCAACCCATGGCGAGGCGGACGTGGCGTTTGGCGAGATTATGTACCAGCGGGAAACGGAAGGGAAAGAGGTGCCGCAAAGCGAGCGCGCACGCAGCTTTTTGCCTTCCAAGGGTATTATAACCGCGCTTCTTGGAGCACTGCCTTTTATGCTGCTGGCCTTGGTGGTTACCTTTACAGCGCAATTGCAAACCTATTCCTTGGGTGCGCTGCCGGAATGGCTTTCCACTTACAGACGTCAGCCGGAAATTGGTGATGCACTAAGGTATTATGAGACCGCTGTTGCCTTTGGTGTGCTGGACATTATCAAGCTGATTGTCCGGTTTGTGATTCTTCCCTTTATTGGCATCGTTGGCAGTGCCAACGCGCATGCTGTGTTGCTGGTAGAGAGAATAAGCCCGCTGCTTGTTCTTTTCGTACCGGCCGGTTATGCCTTGGGTTATTTGCGGGGCAAGGATCTGCGGGCGCGCGTGCATACCAGCATTGCTTTGAGCCGGCGCCGCAAAAAGAACAAGGAAAAAAAGGAGCGGCAGCGGCGGCAGCAAAAAGGCCCCGAGCAGCTGGTTTGATGAGGAGGATACCGTGCGGATCATCGGCGGAGAAGCCCGTTCCAGGCTGATCGATGCCCCCCATGGCATGGATACGCGGCCTACTCAGGATAAGGTGCGGGAATCCCTGTTTAACATTCTTCAATGGCAAGTGCAGGACAGAACTGTTCTGGATTTGTTCGCAGGCAGCGGCGCGCTGGGCTTGGAAGCTTTAAGCCGTGGGGCAAAATTTGCGGTATTTGTGGATTCTGCAAGACAGGCAGCTGCCATTGTACAGGCTAACGCGGACAAGCTGGGCTTTCACGATAGGGTAAAGGTTATTCAGGCGGATTGGCGCGCGGCGGTGACAAGGCTTGCATCCCAAGGAGAACGCGGCTTTGATTTGATATTCATGGACCCGCCGTACAAAATGGAAAACACAGGAGACATGTGCCGGCATCTTTTGGAATGCGGGGTTCTTGCTCCTGGGGCCACGATTGTGATTGAGCATAGCTGGGATGCGCCGCCTAAACTGCCGGAGTTATTTTGCCTGACAGACATCCGTCGTTATGGCAGCACGGGCATCACGTTTTGTACGCTTGCTGCAAAGGAGGAATCCGTCTGAAAGATACACTGTGCGTATATCCCGGCAGCTTTGATCCAATTACATTAGGGCATATGGATATCATCATCAGAGCGGCCGGTATTTTCCCCAAAGTTATTGTCGCAGTACTTCGCAATCCAAATAAACCCGGCTGTTTTCCCTTGGAAAAGCGGGTCGAAATGATCCAAAAGGCATGCAGTGATATTATGAATGTTTTTGTGGATTGTTTTGAAGGCCTTTTGGTAGACTATATGAAGGAAAAACATAGTAGCGTTGTCATACGCGGCCTGCGTGCGGTCAGTGATTTTGAAGCCGAGTTTCAAATGGCGCAGGTTAACCGACAAATGTATGCCCCAATGGAAACGTTGTTTATGATGACTTCTCCCGAGCACGCTTATATCAGCTCCAGCGTTGTCAGGGAGATTGCAGCCTTTGGCGGGGATATTGAATCCTTTGTGCCCAAGGCCATCCTGACGGATATTTATCAGAAGTTTCCCCGCTTACAAGCCGACTGATCCGATGTAAAGGAGGTTAATGCATGGAACAGCATACGCGGGAGATCATTGACCAAATGGAAAGCTTGCTAATGAGCAGCTCTAAGATTCCCATGACCAATTTGCATATGGTTGACAAAACCAGATTATTGGGTTTGCTTCAGGATCTGGATCAAAGCCTTCCCAATGAAATCAAGCAGTCTCAAAATATCATTCAAAACGAAGCCAGGATCATTGGCGAGGCCAGGACACGCGCTGAAAATACTGTGGCGGAGGCGAATCTAAAAGCCCGGCAGACTGTGGATGAGGCGGTCAGGTCTGCTCAATTGACCACCACCAATGCGCAGATGAAGGCGGATGAATTGTACCGCTCCAGCAATGAACAGGCCAGCCGCATCATCGCTGATACGCAGCGCCGTGCCAAAGATATTGTGAATGAAGCCGAGCAGCATGCCATGCAGCTGGTCAGCGAGGAAGAAATCGTCGCCCGTGCTCAGGCAGAATCCGAGGATATCCGCCAGAGCGTCCAGGAGGAAATGGAAGCGCTTAGACAAGACATGTTCAACTATCTGGATGGGCTGCTGGACGAAACAGATAAGCTTTTGTCTGACAAGGTACAGGCACTTCGCCGTACGCGGCAGGAGTTGCAGGCGCAGCGCTAACGCTATCTCTTTCGATGAAAGCCGGCCATTTGACCGGCTTTCATCGATTTTGCACGATTTCCTTGTAGTCTTACGCATCGACCTTGGCTTTGCCAGGCCGGTGTTCCGTTTTCAAAATGCGTTGCACTATGAAGACTCCAGGTTCGGGGATAAATCCCTCACCCTAGACTACGGACAGGAAATCGTGTAAGAAAAGCTTGCTTTGCAAGCACCCGCCTGTCCGGCAAAACCGTGCGAGACGATTACACAAGAGGGGGGGCGGCCCCTCGTGCTGCCCAGGTGATGATATATCACCGATGTAGCATCCCATCAAAATACACCTGGGGTGAGCAGATCAAAACAATAACATAAAAACATATTGACTTTAGCCGAAATTCATCTGTTGTTCAAATGCAGTTCACAATCGGTTGATACAATAACCTTGCAGTAAGGGATGCAAGCCACCGCATCCCGGATGCAAACTCCTTTTCTTGGCATTTTAATGAATGCCGACCTCCCTATCCTCCATACAAGCAAAGCCCGCGTTTGCAGATGGCAGAACTGCAACCGCGGGCTTTGTCTTTTCCAAAACACATGAAATTCCACTGTACATTTTTTGCATTCAGCAGCGGGAACGGTTCAGATACAGGCTGAATTTACCGTTTTTAAACCGGGTTATTTGCTCTTAAGCCAGCCAAAATAGCATTGCGCAAAGCAAAAAGGCGGGCAAGACGACATGCGAAAATCAACGGCATCCTTATTCATGCTGGCAATTACGGCAGTAACCGCCGCGGCTTTATGGACATGGCCTGTAGAGCGGTGGGAGACGGTGAAGACCGTCAAAGTATCTCTTGGCAATGTGGAAAGGACCGTGGCTGTTGTGGGAACAGCAGCTCGCAAAGGGGAATACTACAGCGCTCATCCAAAGGGCGGTGTTGTGGTGCAAGTATTTGTGCAAGATGGTCAGATGGTGACAGCAGGAGATCCTCTGTACCGCCTGGATGATTCGCTGCAGCAGGCCGCATTGAGAAAGGTGATGCAGGCCATGGAAAATGCCGGAACCACAGAGGCGGCATGGGCTGACCAGGTCACGGAAGCTGCTCAAGCATTAGGCGACGAGGTACAGGTTTTAGCAAAGGAAGGGCTGAGTGCCTATACGGGCACCAGAGCAGAAATGACAGCCCAAGCCGATGCATTGACGGCAGAAATCGCTTCGCTGACCCAGCGTGCCTACAAGGATGGGGAGGTCTTGCAGGTCATGGCAAGAGAAGGCGAGCTGCTATTGCCGGGGAGCCCAGGCGCTGTGCTTTCCTCATTGGATGCGGAAATTCGGGCAGAGGTCAGTTCCAGGGACAGCCGACAGATAACTGAAGGAATGCGGGCTCGCATTTCAATAAACAGCATGCCTTTGGGGGAGGCAGTAGTGGAAAAGGTGGGTTTGTTGAAGCCCAACGCCCAGGGCATACCGTATGCACAGGTTGTGCTTACACCGCTTGACGGCCTATCTGTTAACATCGGAACACAGGTGGATGTAGATGTGATCCTGGAGGCGCAGACCCAAGTGCCTGTGGTTCCGGCCGAGGCGGTTACGGATAAGGATACGGTTTTTCAAGTATATGAGGGCCGGGCCTGGGAACAGAATGCCGCCGTCCGTTTGTGGGATGGCAACTGGGCGGCGTTGGGCGATTTACCGGTAGGTACAGAGCTTGTACTTTCCCCGGAAAAGGACCTGCGCGATGGTGTCAGGCTGAAGGTGGTGAGTCCATGAGGTTTCGCGACGCAATTCATCTTGCGGCGGTGAATATATTTCAAACACCGCTGCGTTCCATTTTAACAGTGCTGGGGCTTGCTATCGGCATTGGTGCTATTCTTTCCGTACTCACACTGGGCGATGCGGGGCAGCAGCAGGTGGAAATGGAAATGACCCGTATGGGTGTGGATAAAGTATGGGTGACCGCCAGGGGGCAGAGCAGCCGCTTTTTGAACGCATCGGATGGACAGATGCTGCGGGAAAAAACCGGTGCCTTAGCCACTGCTCAAGCTCACATCAACATGGCTGTCAGTGCGGGGAATGAGACAGCTTACGCACAGGTGAGCGGCTGTGATGAGTATCTCTTTTCAGTGCAGCAATTTGCTGTTTTGGATGGCCGCCTTTTAAGCCATCGAGATATACAGGAGGGGGCGGCAGTGGCTGTCATCGATCATCAACTCGCACAGGTGCTATTTGGAGACGACGCTGATATTTGTGTGGGAAAACGTGTTTCCGTAGCAGGCCGGCTATACCATATTGTTGGACTTACTAAGGGCGTCAGCATGCAAATGAGCATTGGCTCTGACGGCGCGCTTTTGATTCCGCTTTCCGCCTTTGCTGATACCTTTGGCGAAGCGGTGACCAATGTCATGCTTTCCGTACCCAAAAACGTATCCGGGAATACATTGGCCAAGGAGGCCATGGCCGCTTTGGAAGGAACCGGGGGCAGCTTTCAGGCTACCACCCTTCAAGCTGAAATTGAGGCGGCACGGGCGGTGGTGCGTATATTTGTAATGGTTTTGTGCTGCGTTGCCGTCATTTGCATGCTGGTAGGCGGCATCGGCGTGATGAACATACTGCTGGTATCTGTTCGTGAGCGCAGGCAGGAAATAGGCGTGCTCAAGGCGTTGGGGGCGACAGGATGGCATATATGCCTTTTGTTTTTGCTGGAGGCGGCTGCATACGCATTACTGGGAGGCGTTCTTGGTGTTATCACGGGGGCGGTTATTGTCCGCTTGACCGGCAGCTGGATCGGTATTTGGGCCGTAATTCAACCAGGTCTTATCCCCCTGGCAGTAGGTTTCGCCACACTGATTGGCTTGTTTTTCGGTGTCGCACCAGCTTGGCGCGCTGCCAGAATGGCACCTGTGGATGCCTTGAGGCAGTCATAGCCGTTCATCTTCAAATAGATAAGGACGCAGGAGCCTGAAAAGTGCTTGCGTCTTTTTGGTTGTTCTGTAATAATGGTGTGGATGGGCATTGGCTGTGTTGATCGTGCAGTCACAAAAAGTCATGCGTTAGGAAGTCTTGTGCGGATGTTTCCATTATTGGTATTATCTTGGTACAATTTTTTTACCGGAATGTATTGTTTCTATTCTATATATTTTTTGCATATTGTTTGTCTGTTCTGGATGTTGTGTGGTAATTATATCCATATATACTTTTCATCCCCAGGCCTTCTGTCGATTTGGTGCATATTTTCTGACGTAACTGGCTGCCTTGGCAGATTATACGTTATATTTGGGAAGATATTCGCCATCGTATACATCGTGAACAAAGGCAGAATGGAATCTTTGTCAGTTTGACCTATTTCTTTTTTTACCTAAAATCTATATAATAAGGATAACTCACGGTGCGTATCATATTGGGGAAAAGCATCCCCTGTATATGAGTTGGCAATAATAATAAGGAGGAGTTACTATGTCCAGCGTATCTCTCAGCCACATCTACAAAACCTATGCCGGTGGTGTGACGGCTGTAAGTGACTTTTGTCTTGATATCGAGGACAAGGAATTCATCGTGCTGGTCGGCCCCTCCGGTTGCGGCAAATCCACCACTTTGCGCATGGTGGCCGGCTTGGAAGAAATCAGCGATGGACAGTTGTATATCGGAGAAAAATTGGTGAACGATGTCGCTCCTAAGGATCGCGATATTGCCATGGTGTTCCAGAACTATGCTCTGTATCCCCACATGACGGTTTATGATAATATGGCTTTCGGCCTGAAGCTGCGCAAGACCCCCAAGGATGAGATCAAGCGCCGCGTCGAAGAAGCTGCCCGTATCTTGGATATCAGCCATCTTTTGAACCGTAAGCCCAAGGCACTGTCTGGTGGTCAGCGTCAGCGCGTTGCCCTCGGCCGCGCCATCGTCCGCGAGCCCAAGGTATTCTTGATGGACGAACCTCTCTCCAACTTGGATGCCAAGCTCCGTGTTGCCATGCGTACGGAAATCACCAAGCTGCATCAGCGTCTGCAGACTACCTTCATCTACGTTACTCACGATCAGACGGAAGCTATGACCATGGGTACCCGTATCGTTGTTATGAAGGATGGTTTCATTCAGCAGGTAGACAGCCCGCAAAACCTGTATGACTATCCCGTGAATCTGTTTGTTGCAGGCTTTATCGGCAGCCCGCAGATGAACTTCTTCAATGCCAAGCTGGTAAAGGAAGGCAAAGAAGTATACGCCGTCTTTGGCAACAACAAGATTCTTGTGCCCGCCGGTAAGGTTGCCAAGCTGGCTGATGAAAGCTACATCGGCAAGGATGTTGTCTTGGGCATCCGTCCCGAGAACATCCATGATGAAGAAGTATTCATCAACAGCCTGCCTGATGCGGTTATTGATGTAAGCGTAGAAGTCACCGAGCTCATGGGTGCTGAGACCTACCTGTACCTGAAAGCCAATGGCAAGGACGATAACATCATTGCTCGCGTTGATCCCCGCACCACCAGCCGCGCCGGCAATCAGATTAAGGTTGCCTTCGATACCAATCACCTCCACTTCTTCGATAAGGACACCGAAGCCAGCATTCTCACCAGATAATTGAAATGCTCTTTGGCAGCGTACAGAAATTCTGTACGCTGCTTTTTGTATTAATGGAGGATGCTTGGCAATGAACGTGGCAGCGTATGTATGTGCTATTCTTGGTTGAGAAAGGGGAGAGCGGATGTATTCTTTTCTGTGCTATGGAAATATCATTTCATCTTTGGGCATAATGTTTATGCTAATGATCCTTCCATGCTCACAAGGAAAGAGTAAAGGAGGGTGAGCTGAGCAGAATATGGAGATACGCTACAGATAGCCTATTACGGAACATGAAAAAAACGTAGAAACAACGCCAAACCGCATTATTTTTATGAGAAATTCACAAATATTGCAGGTTTTCGGGCTTTTCAGATCAGTATCGGTGTGATAAAATAAAAGTTGTTATATATGCCAGATGATGGTGAAAGGAGCAATTTCGTGTTGTTTGAAAAACGTTTAGTATTTAGGGTGGGCCAGGTCTTTTCCCGCTTGAGCGCACCTGTTCTTCTTTTGGATGGCCATGGTGATGCGATTTATCCGGAGGAGGCGTCTTCGCATTTACTGCCAGATGACCTGATGACAGGCCAGACGCGCCCTGCCAATGGTTACCTGTACCGGAGTGTGGAGGGACAGCCTTCTGTTGTGATGGCATGCCGGGAAAATGCATCTGGCGCTTATGATGTACTGCTGCTTGCCGAAGCTATGCTTCAGTCGCTTTTGCAATCCGGAGTTTCCGTTGCTGATGAAAGCGATGTATACCGTAGAGCGCTTCGGGAGGAAATCAGCGGCTCAGAATTGGAAGCGTTGGCCCATGAGCATCAGATTCCCATGGAAATGGACCGCTGCGTAATGCTGTTTCATATTGTGCAAACCGGTTCATCCAGCGCGCTTAGCCTTTTGCAGGAGATTATTCCCCAGGCGGAAGGTGACGTACTGGTAGAAATCGACCGGCACATGGTAGCTTTATTGAAGGATATGTCATCTGTGGAGGATGTGGAGGATCTGAAGCAGTTTGCCGAGGCCGCCCAGGAAACACTGATGAGCGAAACAGCCAAGCAGACGACGGTTGGCATTGGTGAACCACGGCATAACCTGTCTTCTCTGGGGGAAAGCTACCGCGAGGCGAGGCGATCCATTGAAGTAGGTCGCATATTCCAGGCGGATAGCAGTATACACGTATTCCGTCAATTGATGCTGGAGCGTTTTTTGACCGAGCTGCCCAGGGATATCAGCGCTTACTATCACAGCCTGCTCTTTAACCGCAAAACAGCCAGGCTGTTTAATGACGAAATGCTTTACACCATCGAAATGTTCTTTAAGAAGGACTTGAATTTGTCGGATACAGCACGACAGTTGTACATACACCGCAATACGCTTGTATACAGGCTGGATAAAGTGCAGCGGCAGATCGGGCTTGATCTTCGTAAATTTGATGACGCCGTTACCTTTAAGATTTTGCTGGAGCTGAAAAAATGCGGCAGCGAAAAGCCGCAGCAGATTCACTGACAAGCTGAACAGTAATAGGGTCTTGATCCTTCCTCAATGAGAAAAGTGCATGATTCTTGATCATGATCATTTGGAAAGGCGCTTTATGAGAAAGTTGCGCATGCTGACCGCGGGAGCGCTGGTTCTGGTTATGCTAACCGGGTGTTCGTTTTTTGCAGGCAGTCAAGCTCAAATGGAGGCGGCCCCCAATGTTACGGGGGACACCGTCACCGTTTCAAAAGAGGAATATGACCGCCTTCAAAAATACAAGGAACTGGATGAGCTTTTGCAAGTTGTGCAAGAGTATTATTACCAAGAGCCTGACGTCGATAAGCTCGTGGAAAACGCAGAACGCGGCTTACTGTTTGGTTTGGAAGACCCCTACTCTTTTTATTACAGCCCGGAAGAATATTCCAAGCTGTGGGAAGAGGATGAGGGCAAGTATGCCGGCATCGGCATACAGATTTCTGCTAACTTCGATACGCTTGTGTGTACTGTCAGCCGCGTCTTCAAAGGCAGCCCCGCGCAATCGGTTGGCCTGCACAAAGGCGATGTCTTAAAACAGGTCAATGATCTGGCAGTGGATGCCTATAACCTACAGGACGCAGTAGACATCATGCGTGGCGCGGTGGGCGAAACTGTAGAAGTGGCAGTACGCCGTGGTACGGAGAATCTGACCTTCACCGTACCCAGGGCAGAAATCCATGTAAACCGCGTAGAATCGGTAATGCTGGATGCGAATATTGGCGTTGTCAGCTTGTTCGAGTTTGCTGGTGATTGCCGCACTGCCTTTACGGAAGCTGTCGACCGTTTGGTCAATGATGGTGCGAAGGGTTTGATTATTGATTTGCGTGACAACCCCGGCGGCTGGGTGGATGATGCGGTGGCCATAGCAGATATTTTCCTGCCCGATGTCACTGTCTATTATACCGAGAACCGTAAAGGTGAGCGGGAATACGCTGCCGCCAAGGCCGGCCAGCTTGGCCTGCCGCTGGTGGTGTTGATGAACGAAAACTCCGCCTCTGCCTCAGAAGTACTGGCTGGCGCGCTACAGGACCATGGTGTTGCCTCCGTTGTCGGCGTTACCTCCTACGGTAAGGGCATCATCCAGTATGTGCTCCCCGTAGGCAGCAAGGGCGCAGGCATGCAGCTGACGGTCGCCCAGTACTTTACACCCAACGGCAACAAGGTACACAAGGTGGGCATTACGCCAAATGTGGAGGTCAAGCTGCCGGAAGGTGACAATGGCATGTATGAAATCGGGGATTTGAATGATCTCCAGCTTGCAAAGGCCGTAGAGACTCTTAAGGAGAAAATGGCCCCGGCAGGCAATTAACAGGTGCAGTCAGGCAAACCCTAGCGGTGTACGTGCGGGGGAGTAGGCTGAGAATAAATACTCCTGGTTGAAGGCTGAGGTTCGCCAAGGCCCAAGAAGGAAGGGGGATGTATATGCATAACATTTTGGACAGCCGGTAATATATCCGGTTGTCCTTTTTTGGATCATGAGGAGGAGTATTATGTCAGAGCTGCGTTTAGGCTTTGTAGGGCTTGTGGTGGAGGACAGGGAGCAGACTGCCCGAATCAACCAGATCCTAAGTGACTTTGGCGATATCATCAGAGGGCGCATAGGCGTGCCGGACAAGGAAACTGGCATAGGCGTCATTGGCTTGATCGTGGAAGGCAGCAATGACCGTGTCGGAGCCATGACGGGCAGGCTAGGCAACATTAAGGGCGTGCAGGTAAAAAGCGCGCTGACAGCGGCGAAAAGCACAAAAAAGACAATTGATGGAGGAGAATAAACATGCAAAGCAAACTTACAAAACAAATGGTGATGACAGCGGCCATCCTGGCGCTGACGCTTGTCTTTCAAAATCTTCGGCTTCTGCCTATCGATGCCAATGTATCAGCCTATTTGATTGGTTCTTTGGTCAATCTTTGCCTGATTCTTTCGGTGGGACTGGTGGGACTTTGGTCTGGTTTAACGATTTCAGTGGCGGCTCCATTGGTGGCCTTATTGCAGGGATATGCTAAATTGCAGCTTTTACCCTATATCATCGGCGGCAATATTGTACTTGTGTTGTTGTATAGCCTTATTGCGGTGTCTGATTGGCGCAAATCAGGTGAGATGCGCATACTCCCCTGGGGCATTGCAGGTGTTTTAGCCGCCGGCGTGAAATTTGCTGTGATCGCTGTGGGAACGGCCTTGATGATCTCCACTCAAAAAGGCGCGCCGTTTTCCGTCACTTTGTCAGTCGGTGCGGCCCAGCAGGTGCAGCAGATTGTAACTGCCCTCATTGCTTTGGTAATGGCCTATCCAGTGCTTCCGCGTGTAAAAATTGCAGCGAAGCTGTAAGTTAAGACGCTGCAGCGTTTTCATGCGCGATTGTATGCAATCTGTTGCAGCAAACCATAGTTTAACCTTTCCATATGGTATTATTTGCGCCTCGGGAATACCGGGGTGCATTTTTGTGTCATGCTGTACGTTGCACACGCTTTATGAATCTGTTATGATGCCAACAGGGATTTGAAAGAGTGGAATAGAGGCGGTGCGAAAGTGAAGCTATCACTTCGAAAAAAGATCATGCTCAGTTATACATTGCTGGTATTCATCAGCATTTCCATCAGTTCTGTGATATTTTTGTATTCTAGGGATTATGTCACCAACCGTTCCATGCAAGACATCGCACTGGAATCCATCCAGGCAGATAACCGCACGTTTGATACAACACGCCAGTACATACACAGTTTGTCCATGTCCATTATTGCCAATCAGTTGGTACAAAGCGCTTTGACAGAGTTCAACTGGGAATCGGACCGTATCGCACAGCGTTATGTGATGGAAGCTGTCAGTATGGACCCCATTGTCTCGTCAGCTTATATATTGCGCCCGGATGGCACCCGATATTATTCGGATAAAAACACACTCAAGCCATTTTCTTATTCAGATGTTCTGAAATCACCTGTGTATGAAACCATTGCTGCGCGAAATGGAGGTTATGTTGTAACGCGAAATGCGGGCGGAATCATCAATGACGGCATTCAATACTTTTCATTCATGCGGGTAATCAACAGCTTGAAAACGCTGCGGCCTATTGGGTTGCTATGCATTAATGTGGAGTTTGAAAAAATATTCAATCCCAGAAGGGAGCCGATTCAAATTCTCGATGAGGCTGCGGGCACACTGGTGCTTTGGAATAACGAAGAGGGAATCATCGATCCCCAAAGCGTAACATCCCTGTTTCAAGGCGGGGATACGTTTTCAGTCATACAGCGCAGCCGCAGCAAAAACTACGTATTGGTAGGGTTGAAAAACCGTGAGCTTTCCATGACATTTGTGCGTTGCATTCCGGTATACGATGCTCCGCTTCCCTTGAGCATGTATACGACAATCATCGCGCTTACACTTTTGCTAAACGGCGTATTATTTATCTTTGGTTCCTTCTGGATATCCAAGTACATTTCCAGCCCTGTGAAAACCTTGATTGAGGCTATTGAAGGCGTGTATAAAGGCAATTTCAACCATGTTACAACCATTAAAACGCGGGATGAAATCGGCAGGTTTCAGGATGTGTACAATACGACCATCGATAAAATTCAGCAGCTGATTGCTGATGTAATCGAGGAGCAGAAAGCGCTTCGGCGTGCTGAATTGGAAATCACCATCGCGCAGATCAATCCTCATTTCCTGTATAATACGCTCAATACGATCAATTCCTTGGCGGTGATGGGAAAAACGGAAAAGGTGTCACAGACAATAAAGGCACTGGGCGATTTTTATAAAAGCAGCCTGAGCAACGGGGATGAGCTGATTTCGCTGGAAAGAGAATTGGAATCTATACAATCATACAACTATATACAGCAGCTCCGCTATGAAGGCCTGTACCGCGTAGAGTATGATGTGAAGCAGGAGGCGTTGAATGTAAAGGTACCCAAGATGATTTTGCAGCCTTTGGTGGAAAACGCTATCTATCATGGTATCCGCCTCAGCGTTGAGGGGGATGGGCTGATATTGATCAAGGCCTGGTTGGAGGATAGTGATTTGCGAATTGATGTAAGCGACAATGGTATCGGCATGTCGGAGGAACGCTTAAGTGAGGTTCGCAAGGGAAAGAGCATAGGCCTTGGCGCAACCATGAGGCGCGTTGCTATCGCATGCGGGGAGGGTAGCGAATTTTTCATCAGCAGCGTGCTAGGGGAAGGTACTACCATATCTATTCGAATGACCAGGGGGCTATAAAATGTTAAAACTTAAGGTAATGATTGTCGAAGATGAATCGCTGGAGAGAATGCTGCTGCGGCGTTACTTGGAAATGGAACCCGGTCTATATGAAGTGGTGAAGGAGGCTGCCTTCGCCCTGGAAGCCTTGGAGTACCTGGATGAGCACAAGGTAGATATCGTCATTACGGATATCAATATGCCTGTTATGGACGGCTTGGAAATGGCAAGCCGTATATTGAAGCTGGATGCCAGTATTCAAGTGATTGTTATTACGGGTTACAACGATTTTGATCATGCCCAGCGCGCAATTAAGGTTGGTGTTGTGGATTATATTGTGAAGCCTGTTGACGCGAAGGAGTTTTCGCTTGTTCTTTCCAACGTGCGAGAAAAGATATTCAGCCGTCAGGGCGGCGATATTGAGCAAACGGAAATAGAACAGCAGATTGCGCAAAGCATACCCGCACTTCGGGACAGGTTCTTGTACGATCTGATGACAAAGCGGATGAAGCCGGAGTTTATCACAGACAAGGTCTCCTTCTTTAAAATGGACATGTCAAAAGCGTGTTATCAGGTAGCGGTGATTATGTTGATCCCCAATGACTTGGATGGCAAGCAGAAGCTATTTGCGTTGTATTCAGCAGGAAATATTGCCAGGGAAATGTTTGAGGCGTGCTATGCCTTTATCGGTGACGAAAATCAGATGGTGCTAATCAGCAACCAGACGGAGGAGCAGCCGGACGATTTTGAGATGCTAAAGCACGTTTTGGATGGGACGCTGAGCGTTCCGGTAACGGTGGGCGTTGGCACTATTATAAAAGACCTGCATGATATACATCGTTCTTATGTGCAAGCAGTGCGCGCAGCACAATGCCATACCTTTCTTGGTGCACAGCAGGTGATCTTTTATCAGGAACTTGGAATGGTGGAGGATGACTCATCCCAAGATGAGGCCATGCAACTGGACGCCGCTGAGCTGGAGGAGATGGGTTTCTTTTTGCGCTATGGTGTGAGCACAAGTGTACGCGAGTGGATCGAACAGCATTTTGCAGATAACGTAACAGGAATAGATGATATCCGCCTTCGGGCAGTTCAGGTGGCGTCCAGCCTGCATACGATGCGTTTGGAATCATTTTCAAGCGTAAAAGATAGAATTGCCCAACTGCTTGACTTAAAGACGGTATCAGAGATACGGGAGCTTTTGCTACAGTTTATGGGGGAAGCCTCCAATACGATGGAGGGTATCCGCACAAGCACGGTATCCAGGCAAATTCAAAGTATAGTCGATTATGTGCAGGAGCATCTATCTGATTCATCTTTATCCTTGCACGAAACAGCCAGACTGTTTTATTTTAACGCGTCGTATTTAAGCCGAGCTTTCAAGCAATACACGGGTATGTCCTTTCGGGAATATGTGAACAAGCTGCGCATCGAATCGGCTCGCAAATATCTGGATGACCCTTGTGTGAAAGCGTATGAAGTTGGTGTACGCGTAGGTATAGATGATCCCAACTATTTCTCTACCTTATTCAAAAAGTATACAGGTATGACCATCAAACAATACCGGGCCGGGCAGGAACATGGATAAAAAGGTTGAAAGATGGTCAAATAATTCAAGGTTACGGTAAAATTTCTCGATGTATTTTTGAAGGGACTTCCTGTAATATAGACTCAACAACAAAAATGCTATATCAAGGAGGCACAACCATGAAAAGGTTTTCCCGTTTCTTGGCCTTGACCCTCGTCGCGGTCATGGCTCTCTCGTTGGCGCTGGGCGGGGCTGCAATGGCGCAGGAAAAGAAAACGCTGAACGTTTGGCACCTGTGGACCACGGAATCCGATGCGAATGCCAAGTCATTCAACATCGTTTTGAAGCAGTGGCAAGAACTGCATCCCGATGTGGAAGTCGTGATTGACGCTACCGAAAACGAAGCCTACAAAACCAAGCTCAAGACAGCTATGGCTGCCAACGAAGTGCCTGATGTGTTCTTTGCCTGGGGCGGCGGTTTTGCCAAGCCCTTTGTGGAAGCCGGTCAGGTTCTGGCGTTGGATGACTATCTTGCCGACGGCGCCAAAGATCGTCTTCTGGGCGGCGCGCTGGACAATGTCACCTATGGCGGCAAGACCTACGGCTTGACGTTCATCCAGTGGGTTGGTACCCTTTACTGCAACAAGGAAATGTTCGATGCCAACGGCATCACCATTCCCACCACCAATGAAGAGCTGCTTGCCGCTGTCGAAGCCTTTAAGGCCAAGGGGATTGTTCCCTTCACCGTAGGCGCGAAGGATGGCTGGCCGGCCATGTTCTACCAGAACGTGTATGCCGTGCGCACTGCCGGTGCTCAGCTCTCCAACGAAGCCCTTTCCGGCGCTTCTACCTTCAACGCACCTGAGTTCGTTGCTTCTGCCAAGTATTTGGATGACCTGGTCAAGGCTGGCGCTTTCGATCCCGGCGCTTTGGCTCTGACCTATGACGAAGCCAAAATCCCCTTCCTGGCAGGTCAGGTTCCCATGATCTATCAGGGAAGCTGGCTGGCTGGTGAAATCCAGGATGCCACACTGTCCCAGGTTGTGGATAAGGTTGTTGCTGTGAACTGGCCTTCCATTGCTGATGGCAAAGGCGATGCTTCCCAGATTCTGGGCGGTGCTATCGATAGCCTGATGGTCAGCAACAATGCCAAGGATAAGGACCTGGCTGTTGAATTTGTGAAGTACATAACCGAGAACATGTCTCGCGAAAGCTTCAAGCTGGGCGCTGGCATCGCGACCTGGAAAATCGATATGACCGGCATCGAAGTTAGCCCCCTGGTTCAGAACATCATCGATTTCGCTTCCAAGTCTACCGGCTCTGTGCTCGCATGGGATACCTTCCTTTCTGGTGAAGCGGCTGAGCGGCATAAGAGCCTGGTGCAGGAAATCTTCGCCGGCCAGATCACTCCTGAAAACTTTGCCGTTGAGATGGAGAAGCTGCAGAAGTAAGCCTTTTTCGAAAACTTAAGGCTATACAAACGTAAAAGCCTAAAGCTTACCACTATCCCCTACGGAACCTGTTTCGTAGGGGATAGTGTCTAGATTGCCAAATTGCGCCATCATGTACGGTGGGGGATCTCGCTTAAGGGGTTGATGAAGTGGAAAGAGTTTTTCGGGATAAGCGCGCTATAGCTATTTTTGTACTGCCCGCTTTGATCGTGTTTGCATCTGTGGTGGTATTACCCATCGTTTTTTCCGGATATTATTCTTTATTGGAATGGAATGGCGCTGGCCAAGGAACATTTATTGGGCTTGCCAACTACGTGGAGA
>JAEWSC010000097.1 GCA_023398575.1 Bacillota bacterium
CGACGGGTATCTACAACGCAATTGGCGCGTACACATCCATGTGGAATCTGGTGTTCGCCAATGTCATGCTGGCATCGCTTCCTATCATCATATTGTATCTTTCCATGCAGAAATTGTTCATGCAGGGACTTACATCCGGCGCCGTAAAAGGTTGAAATTGCGAGTGGAAGAAACATTGACTCAATTTGCTGTACGGATGATATTGAGGTAATAAAAAAAATGGCCGGCATGCATTACGCATCCCGGCCGTTGTCAACTGAGATATTCAAAGCGTGTAGACAGCATATTTCTTAAATCATCAACGATCAGCGGAAAATCAACTGCAAAAAATCATGTGCGCTTTCACGCCACACTTGCCAGTCATGCCCTCCGTGATACATCCTGCGATCGGTTGTTAGCCCCTTTGACTTGAGTATTTCGTCGTCTTCCAGAAATGCGGAGAGGAACTGATCCTCATCGCCCATGCCCCGGAAAAACACGCGGTAATTGTTTGCAAAAGCCGTCGCATCATCCAGCGCTTTTAAATGCGGATTTTCCTTGGTAAAGGGGGAACGCAGAAAGCCGGAGAACAACCCTGCATACCCAAATAGCTCCGGATGTGTAAGTGCTGCCACGCTTGTGTGCATACTGCCCATGGATAAGCCAGCAACAGCTCTGTTCCACTTATCCTGCTTTACATGAAAATTGCCCTGTATAAAGGGGATGACCTCATGAACAAGAACGTTGGGGAAAACCGTGGTATCGGCCTGCCCGTTTATTTGCACCATACCATTGCACATGACCACCAGCATCTTTTCCGCCTGACCTGATGCGATCAAGTTATCCAGTATATAATTTACCTTGCCCTGCTGTATCCAGCCTGTTTCATTTTCGCCCCAGCCATGCTGCAAATATAAAACAGGGTAGACTGCTGCCGCATCCCAATCAGGCGGCAGGTAAACAAGACAGCTTTCTGTGCGGCCGGTGATTTTCGAGGGATAGAAGAGTCTGGATACCGTTCCGTGGGGTACATTCCTCTGCAAATAATAGTCACCGCAGGGAATGTCCACAAAGTTCATGGGTCGGCAGCATCCATAGCCGATAGGCAAAAAGGGAGACAGTACATCCGCTCCGTCAACCTTCACGTTTAAGTACTTGAAACCCTTCCCAATGTCAAATGTACCCGTCCAAATGCCTTTATCATCCTTTGTAAGGTTGCATTCCTGACCAAAGGGGGAAATGGAGACGCTATGCGCTTCCTTCGCCTCTATGCAGAAGGTTACCCTGCCGTCCTTTTCCAGTGTGGCACCATACTCGGACAATACCGGGTTATAAGCAACGGCCTGGCTGAAATACTCCTCGTACATACAGTAGTCCTCCTTTAGTGAAATGGATAGCATGGCCTGCAACAAGTATATCATGCTGCAGGCCATGCTGATTAAGTTTATTGATTAAAATTTGCTTATTTCTGCATCGCGGCCAGGCGGGCATCTACCAAGGGCTGGTAT
Organism: Bacillota bacterium; assembly: GCA_023398575.1. Lineage (GTDB taxonomy): Bacteria > Bacillota > Clostridia > Christensenellales > Aristaeellaceae > JAEWAH01. The sequence goes on from JAEWSC010000097.1 coordinate 1,488, forward strand.
TTTTTCTATGTCAAACTTCACCAGGTCCTGATACCCGAAGCCGTTCAACTGGGTCTTCAAATCCTGCCACATGGCATTGAATTCGGCTTCGTCCTTGGCGAATACCATCTGCCAGGAGGTGTATTCACCAGTTGTCCGCACTATGCGCAGATGAGGTCCATGTGGTAGTACGATCTGGTTCTGCATACAGAACGGAAGCTGCATCAGAATTACCCAAACCCATACGTTTTTTCAAAGCAAGTGGCTGCGTTCCTTTTTCAAGGAACACAGCCACTTTTTCTATTCGGTTCGTAGAAGCTTTGGTATTTAGCCTGTGGTGGTCAAACTATTATGGCAACAGATCAATCGTAAAGCAAGGGAGCGATTTTTTCATTATCCATGTTCTCATAGGTGTAGAACTGGCAGCCGGTATCGACCATCACAGGGATTTCTTCACCGGCCAGGGCCTTTACGGCCAGTTCAACCGCATAGTATCCGATCATGTAAGCATCCTGTGCGACAGCGCCATAGAACCATTGGTTGCGGACAGCATTCTTCAGTGTGGCGCCTGCGTCAAAGCCGATAACAATTAGATTCTTGTACTTGCCATTGACACGGTCAAGGTCGGAACCATCGGCAGTCGCGGTCAGAACGCCATCGACTGAGCCTGAGTTGGAGCAGAAGATGGACAGCAGATTATCCTTGGCAAGGATGCCCTGCGCAGTGGTCTGACAATCTGTAACGTTGGTGGAAGCGGGAACGGAAACGTTGATTTCGATAGCTGCCGCAGAAGCGCTGGGAACAGCATACTTGTCATGACCGGTGATTGCTACAGCGCCTGGATGCACTTCTTCGCACAAGGCAGACATCTTCTTAATATAACCCACTGTACGGCCAACGATGGAAGCGGATGTTGCATCCTGTGAGAACACGCTCAGCAAAACGGGTTTCTCAGGCGTAGCATTCTTAATCGCTTCGGCGATGGACGCGATTTCAAACATCTTCGTGGCTGCCAAAGCGCCGGCTGCCTCATTGTCGGTGGAGGCGGTAGATTTAATCGTACCTTCGGGAGCATTGGGCACGCCGGAGTCAAAGCCGATGACCGGAACACCTTTTTCCTTGGCGTTCAAAAGCTGTTCGGTAACGGATTCGGTATCCAAGGCAGCCAGGCACAGCGCAGCGGGATTCTTGGCAAGCACTGCGTTGAGCATATCCAGCTGGATGGCGATATCGGATTCTGAAGGAGGTCCATCGAAGGTGACAGTTACGCCATACTTTGCCGCGGCATCCTCAGAGCCCTGTTTGACGACTTGCCAGAACTGATGCTGGAAACCCTTGGAGATGATGGCGATGTAATCGCCCTGTGCATACGCTGCGGTGACAGACAGAACCATGACGAGAGCGAGGATCAGAGCAAGTACCTTTTTCATGCGGTAAACCTCCTAACATATTTATCTTTACGGCCATGAAGCCGCATAGACCATTCCATAAGAAAATGAAGGTCACGTTGGAATCTTCCTTACCGCGGATGCTTGCTTTACACGGTATTGGTCAAGCAAAACGGCTCCTACTACGACGATTCCAGTAAAAAATGTCTGCCAGTGCCCCTGCAGCCCCATCGACATCAAGCCTTGTTTCAGAACGCTCATGATGAATACGCCTATCATCGTGCCGGTTAAAGTGCCTGAACCGCCCATCATGGATGTGCCGCCAATAACAACGCCTGCGATGGCCAGCAGTTCCAGGCCGTTTCCGGTGGATGGAATGATGGAGGTATACACTGCTGCGTAAAAGACACCCGCCAGCCCGCTGAACAAGCCGCACAATGTATAGACCCAAAAGAGCCACTTCCTGGTGTTTATACCGGATAGGCGTGTGGCCTCATAGTTTGAACCCATTGCATAGGTATACCGTCCGAACCTTGTGCGGTTCAGTATGACCCACCCAACTATGAATGCCAGTATAAGCCAAACGACACCAATGGGGAAGGAGGGTAGGATGAAGCTATTGGATGTTTTATAGAACACATTTTTGAACTGGCCGTCAATAGAACCGATAGTGGGATAGCGCATCGTCATCACATTGGTTACGATCGCGCCAAAGCCCATGCCTATCATTTGCGAGCCCAGTGTTGCAATAAATGGCGGAAGCTTTAGGTATGCGACCATCAGCCCATTTAGCAGCCCAAAGATGGTTGGGACGATTACCGTAAGAGCAAGCGCTGCCCAGATATTCCAGCCCCATATGTTGTAGGCCGCGCCGCCTATCAGCGCACCGCATATCATGTTCGTACCAATGGAAAGGTCAATACCGCCGGTGATGATGACAAAGGTAACGCCGATGGCCATGAAGCCAATGTAATAAGATGCATTCAGGATATTTACGATGTAGTCCCATGAAAAAAAGTTGATACCGAAAACCGAAAAAAACGCATACAATAATAACAGTACACCAGGTGCGAGCAATTTTTGCCAATCAGCCTTTTTCCTCATTCTACACTGTTCCTCTCATTTTATTGCCTTTGTCGCAAGCGTCATGATCTTTTCCTGTGTTGCCTGTGCAATATCCAATTCTCCTGTGACTGCGCCTTCGCACATGACAACCACCCGATCACACATCCGGAGCAATTCCGGCATTTCAGAGGAGATCATGATGATGGATTTTCCCATCTTTACCAGCTGATTCATTAATTGATATATCTCGCTCTTTGCACCGACATCAATGCCACGGGTCGGCTCGTCGAATATGAGTATATCGCAGTTTTTCACCAGCCATTTCGCAACAACAATCTTCTGCTGATTTCCACCTGACAGGTTCTTGACTAGTTGCGAGGTTGATGGCGTTTTGATAGAAAGCTTGTCAATATATTCGTTTGTTACTTTCTCTGTTTTTTTATCGTCAACGAATACTTTTGCATGAGTAAAGTCTTCCAGGCTTGCCATCACGCAATTGTCACGAACGGAAAGCCCGATGGCAAGGCCGAAAGCCTTTCTGTCCTCCGATAGGTAGCCAATGCCATGCCTGACCGCATCCGCCGGGGACTTGATTTCTATCCGCTTTCCGTTCAAATAAATTTCGCCGTCTTGAGCCGGGTCAGCGGCGAACAAGGCGCGCATGGTTTCTGTCCGCCCCGCACCCATAAGGCCTGCAAAGCCCAGGTTTTCACCTTTGTGCAGCTTGAAGCTGACGTTTTTCACATTTTGTGCTTTTAGGTTTCGCACTTCCAATACAACTGGCGCATCGCTGGGAACCTCATTTATCTGTTTTGGTTCCTCGTAAATGATTCGTCCGACCATCATGGAAATAATCTGCTCTTTGGTGACATCTTTTGTATCAACGGTATTTACGTACTGCCCGTCACGCATGACGGTGATTCTGTCGCTTATTTGTGCAAGCTCTTCCAAGCGATGCGAGATGTAAACAATGCCATGGCCGCGTGAGCGCAGCTCACGAATGAAGCGGAACAGTTCTTGCGTTTCTTTATCTGTGAGTGCTGCAGAAGGTTCATCCATTACAAGCAGCTCACTATTGCAGGAAATTGCTTTGGCAATCTCAACCATCTGCTGCTTTGCGACAGACAGCTTATTGATTGGGGCCGTCGGGTCTATAGCTATGTTCAGGGATTCCAGCAGCTTGCGCGCATCGTCATTGGCTTTTCTTTTATCCAGAAAAATGCCGTTCATAGGTTCACGGCCAATATAAATGTTCTGGGCAACCGTCAAATGCGGCATAAGGTTCAATTCCTGATGGATGATGCCGATGCCAAGAGCCTGCGCCTCATTTGGCGTTTGTGGGTTAATCTCCCGCCCCTTATATTTGATGATCCCGCCATCCTTTTTATGGATACCGGCCAGCACCTTCATCAGTGTTGATTTACCTGCGCCGTTTTCGCCGACCAGGGCATGAACCTCTCCACTTTTGAGTTCAAAACGGCAGTCGTCCAAGGCACATACGCCAGGAAAGCATTTCCGTATGCCTTTCATTTCCAGCAACAACTCTGACATGCCATCACCTCTTGGTAAAAATCTATTGTATACGCAGTATAATAATGACTCGATAGCGAAACGTTATGTCTAGTGTGAAGCACATCTTGATCACATTCTACAAGAACGATAGCAAATGCATTTGCTTGTGCCTTGTCGAATTATTATGGCGGATTTTCACGAAAAAACACTAATAATGCGTCAAATTAGCGCTATATTGTATTGCGCAGATAAGGAGTAGAAAGTATTTACGCTCTCTTATTAATCAAGGATTGCTGGACTGTCGACTGCAGTTGTAATTACATAAAAAAAGATAACGAGCGAAACGTTCTGTGCACATTGTAAATCAAAAATCCAGATGTGTCAATTATAACTTTTGGCTGAAAACCTACATCTTTTCATGCTGTGCCTATCGCGAATCAAAAAGCGCGACGCTGAAAGCGCCGCGCGAAGGCCGAAGAGTGGATAGAGCCTGCCGATTTTTGAACTTTTACCTTTGGCTGGAGTACATAAGAGCAAAGGCGGAGCCAATCAAGATATAGTCTGCCCCCAAAGGACTACCTATCCTTTACAACACCCTTTTTGAGTATTACATTGGCATATAGTGCCGCCTCGCCGGTGGCAATACAGGCATAGCACTTTTTTCCTTGCTCATAAAAGTCATATTTGTTGATGGTTTGCTCCCGAAGGCCATCCTTCTCGTACTTTGCACCGATTTCCCTGTATACCGGCCAAATCTCCGGCTTGTAGGGGTCGTCAGGCAGCACGGCCATAAAGGTCACTGGGTGCTCCACATACGGGTCCAGCGGGAAGAAGCGCAGTACCGCATCCAGGATTTCCGGTATACCGTGGCCGTCCATGCGCACACAGCGCTCCGGACAGCCAAACTTGGGATAATTGCCGTCACAGATCAGCAGTTCATCCCCGTGGCCCATCTCCATCATAATTTTCATCAAATCGGGGGGGATGACGGATGGTATTCCTTTGAGCATACTAGCACCTCATTTCGTAATGGTTCCGTCTTCATCCCACAGGTCGTGCCAGTCGCCGGCACCTTCCCACAGAAAGACCTGGCCTTTGATCAGCCGGCAGTTTTTATCGATGGAGGCGAGTACGGACATCTCTTCATTCGTCAGCGGGTCCTCGGTTGTGCATCTCAGGTTGGATACATATTCCATTTCGTGGATGGAAAAGGGGATGGGAATCTGGCCGCGCTGTACCGCCCACTTCAAGCAAATCACGGCGGGATGGACGTTATGCTTCTTTGCAATTTCCACAAGCTCCGGTACCTGAATATCCGCAACATCGTCGGGCGTGGTATCCCTGTCAGGACGGGTGGGACTGCCGATGGGGCAGAAGCCCACGGGCTGGATGCCCTGGGATAGCGCATAATCATACAGCTCCGGCTGCTGGAAACAGGGATGCAGTTCCATTTCGATGACGGTGGGCTTTACGCGGCACAAGGGCAGCACGGCCTTCAATTTGGGTATGGTCATGTTGCTCATGCCCAGGTTGCGGGCCAGGCCCATGTCATACAGGCGCTCCAATTGGTGCCAGGTGGACATGAATTCTTCAACAGAAAACGGCTTGCTGTCGGGATTGCGGCTGTCACCGTCGCAAAAGGGCGCATGATAATTGGGGAAGGGCCAATGGACAAAGAAAGCATCGATGTAATCCAGTTGCAGGTCGCGCAGTGTCTTGGCCAGGGAAAGAAGCACATTGCCCTGGCCGTGCATGTCGTTCCATACCTTGGAGGTGATGAACAATTCTTCCCGTTTAACAACGCCCTCTTCAAAAGCCTTTGCAAACACCTTGCCGATTAGGTCTTCATTGCCATAGATGGCGGCACAGTCAAACAAGCGGTATCCGCAGCGGATGGCGCCGCCCACAGCATTTGAAACCTGTTCAGGTGTAAACCGGTCGCTGCCGAATGTACCCATGCCGATGCATGGAATCATTTCGCCCGTGGCCAGCTTGCGCTTGGGCACCAGATTGGGATCAATAAATGCAGACATAGGAATCCCTCTTTCTTCGTTTTATTCACAATGAATCGTTTACAAGCATGATCTTGCCATGAACCTGGGATGCGTCCTTATAGAGCGCAAATGCTTCCTTAACGCGGCTTAGGGGATAGGTACGGTAGATGAAGCCGGGATCAAATTTCAATTCACCTGTTTTAAAATAATGGGCGGTCCATTCCCACTCACGCCCAGGGAAGGGGGCAGAGTAGCTCATCCAGCTGCCGGTCAAATGAAACTCCTTGCGGTTCATGTTTTCCCATTGTTTGGGCGTAAAGGTCAAATCTGTGTGCGGCGTGCCGATAAAGCAGACGCTGGCTTTGTTGGCGGCCAGGTCAAAAGCCATACGCATGGTAATGGGGTTGCCAGCGGTTTCAAACACATTTTGGTATCCTTGTCCGTTGGTCAGAGCCATGGCTTTTGCCATGAATCCATCTTCACGTGTGTTTACTGCTTCATCTGCTCTCATGCGCTTTGCAAGCGCCAAGCGGCCATCGTCTATATCGAAGGCAACAATTTTTTTTGCCCCAAAGATTTTCGCCCACTGCAGGGTGAATATGCCAATGGTGCCGCACCCTAAAATGGCCACCGTACCACCGCCCTTATAGTCCGCCTGCAAAAGACCGTGGATCGCCACGGTGGAAGGCTCGAACATGGCAGCCTGCTCATAAGGGATGGAAGGATCATACTTCACCGCATTTTGGGCAGGGATTACCACATACTCGGCAAAGCTGCCCTGTTGGCGGCTGCCGATAAAGCTATAATGCTTGCACAGTGCAAAGTTCCCCTGCTGGCAGTCGCCGCATTGCATGCAGGGCACCAGCGGCGCACCGCTCACCGTATCACCTGCGATAAGGCCTTTAACACCTTCACCTACTTCCACCACATCGCCGCTAAACTCATGGCCCAGAACAACGGGGTAAAAGTGTGCTCCGTTGTGTAGGACGCGGGGCACATCACTGCCGCAGATACCCGTGGCGCGAATCCTGATTTTGACCATACCGGGCTTCACAACCGGCGTTTCCCAGTCGTCATAACGTATATCCTCATTGCCGTACAGCACCGCAGCTTTCATTCAAGGCTCCTTCTTTCTATCATTATTGCATCATATGCTTCAGGCTCTCGTACAAAGCCCGGTACTTTTGATACCCTTCGTCGTAGACTTCTTTTTGCGCCTTGTTCGGTTCATGGTTACGACGGACGGCAATGGTCTTTTGCACCGCTTGCGCAAAGCTGCCATATACGCCTGTACCAACCCCAGCCAATATCGCGGCCCCCAGTGTTGTCGCTGTATCACTTGCCGGAACCTCGATGCCCTTACCCGTCACATCTGCTTTGATCTGTGTCCAAACCTGACTGTTTGCGCTGCCACCCATGGCCCGCATGGTTTTGACTTCGGCCCCCGCCTCTGCTGCTGCTTCCAGGTTGTGCCGCAGGGCATAGGCCACACCCTCCATACAGGCGCGGATCATATGAGAGCGGGTTTTGGCATAATTCAGGCCGAAGAACACGCCGCATGCATTGGGGTTCCAGATGGGGCTACGTTCGCCTGCCATGTAGGGCAGAAAGAGTACGCCCTCACTTCCGGCAGGTACACTGGCTGCAAGACGGCTCATCTCCTCAAAGCTGAGGTCAGGGCATGAGGTTTCCCGCAACCATTTCAGTGCACCGCCGCCGCCGGTGGTGCCACCTTGTAACAGCCAGTGCCCTGGAACAACATGCTGGCCTAGAATCAGCCGCATATCAGCCGCATAGGTATCCACACAAATGCTCATGCCGCCGGCCTGACCGCCCTGCTCCTGGGTTTGGCCGGGCTCCGTTACACCGGCGCCCAATGTGCCGCAGGCCGCATCGAGCCCGCCGGCCACCACGGGCGTTCCGACAGCAAGGCCAGTAAGCCTAGCCGCCTCATCATTCACGCCGCCCACCACCTGATGACAGGAAAACAAGGGCGGCAGCAGTGAACGCCTGACGCCAAGACGCTCACACATGGCGTCATCCCACTGGCCGTGGCGCATGTCAAAAAAGTGACAGCCATACCCTTGGGACAAGTCATGGGAAAGAGCGCCCGTCAAACGGTAGACAATAAAGCTGTTGGATTGTAGAATCACACTTGCCTTTTGGTACACATCAGGCAGGTGCTGTTTGTACCACAGAATCTTTGGGAGCGTATAGCTGGGCTGCAGCGGATTTCCGCAAAGGGCAAACAGTTCTTCTTCCGGAATATCGCGTTTTACCGCATCGCAAATATCCCTTGCCCTGGTATCCGTCCAGATGGGATTGGGGCACAGCACATGACCGCTTGTATCCATGGCAATGGCCGACCAGCTTTGTCCATCCACGCCGATTCCGGCGATTTGCTTGGGATCGATGCCACTGTTGGACAGTACATCTCGAATGACTTTGATAACTGTCTGCCACCATAGTTCAGGGTCCTGCTCCGCCCAGCCCGGGTGTGGATACTGTACCGTATACTCACCGGTAACCTGGGCTGCAACGCTGCCATCCTCGTGAAATAAGGCTGCTTTGCAGGCTGAGGTGCCGATGTCAATGCCCAGTAAATATGTGCTCATTTAGTAACCTCACGCCTTGCCGGCACTTTGGCATAAACGGATTCTGTCGCACACCAGGGCTTTGACGGCCTCCCGGCCACTGCCCAGGTATCTTTTGGGGTCAAAGGCGTCAGGCTTTTCTGCCATTGCTTTTTTAACACCCTCCGTAAACGCAATGCGCAATTCTGTGGCGTAATTCACCTTGCATATACCTCGCGCAATGCAAGCGCTTACCTGGTCGTGGGGCACGCCACTGGTGCCGTGCAGAACAAGCGGAATATCCACCACCTTACGGATTTCGCTCAAACGGTCAAGATCCAGTTTGGGAATACCCTTGTAAATCCCATGGGCCGTGCCAATGGCTACTGCAAAGCTTTGTATGCCGGTGCGTTTCACAAAATCGGCCGCTTGAGCAGGATCGGTGTACTGAGCCTGGGCCTCGTGCCCATCTTCTTTCCCGCCTACTGTTCCCAGCTCTGCCTCTACCGGAATCTCCCCGGCCATTTCCACAACGCGACGTGTTAGCGTAACGTTACCATCATAAGGCAAAGTTGATCCGTCAATCATCAGGGAGGTATATCCTTCCTGCATGCATTCCCTGGCAAGTTCATAGCTGTTGCCGTGATCCAGATGCAGCGCCACTGGTACTTTAGCGGCTGCCGCCAGGCGGCTGACCATGCCGGCATAGCAAATGGGCGGCGCATACTTCAGTGTACCGGCCGTGGTCTGCACGATCACCGGAGAATTCATATCTTCAGCCGCACTGATAATCGCTTGCACCATTTCCATATTCTCGGCGTTAAATGCCCCAATGGCATACCCTCCCGCCTGGGCAGCAGTTAGCATGGCGTGTGTAGTAACATAAGGCATCCATTAATTCCTCCGGTCGTAACGTTTCGTATATTGTAATTATATGCTGTTTACATATAAATTGTCAAGGTGAAATATCACACAACTTGAGCGAAACGTTTTTACTATTCAATTGTTCTTTGATGAGAGATTTGATATAATATGAATCAATGAAGAGGAGGTATAACAATGGCCGCAACAATGAAGGATATTGCAAAGCAGACAGGGCTTGGCCTTGCAACAATATCCAAGTATCTAAACGGGGGACAAGTCCTTCCCGAAAACAAAAAGCTGATTGACGATGCCGTGAAAGACCTCCACTTTATACGTAATGAATTTGCCAGAGGACTTAAGACAAGTCAAAGCCGTACCATTGGCGTAGTCATTCCTGAATTGAACAATGCCTTTATTACCTCCATTATTTCAACCATGGAAGATATTTTGCGCAGGCAGAATTATGCAGTCATCGTATGTGACTGCAGGTCAAATGCTGTACATGAAAAGGAAGCCGTTTCCTTTTTGGTGAACAAGCGGGTGGATGGGTTGATTAACATGCCAACCGATCCAAGCGGTGCGCATCTTGCTCCGGCATTGGCAATGGGCATCCCTGTTGTTTTGGTAGACCGTATGCTCAAGGCGCTGATGGGTAAAGTGAGTGCAGTGATTGTGGACAATGCAGATGCCGCTGAAAAAGCGACACGGCATTTGTTGGATTGCGGTCATACATCCGTTGCCATTATATTGGGGAATGAGTTTATCTATACAACGCAGAAACGGCGCGAGGGATACTTGGCTGCATTGAATGAGTGCGGAATAAACCTTCGTGAGGATTTGGTCATTTATAGTGACTACACCATGGAGGGGGGCTATAATGCCATGAAAAGGCTCCTATCCCTAGCCCCTCATCCTTCTGCAGTATTTGTGACAAATTATGAAATGACGCTGGGTGCCATTATTGCCATCAATGAGGCGCAACTTAGCATTCCTTCGGATATAAGCTTCATCGGATTTGACAAGTTGGATTTGTTCGGGGCAATCTATCCTAATCTTACGCTTGTTAAACAGCCTCAAAGCGCTATTAGTGAATGTGTTGCAAAGCAGCTCTTAACGATGCTTTCCAATGATAAAGCGCCAACTCAAATGATTGTGCTCAGTGCACAATTGCATGAAGGCTCTTCGGTAAAAAATATCACTGCTTAACGTAATGGATTTGCATCTTGATGGTATCTGAAGATGGTTGATTTGTTCAGTAAGGGCAATTTCTTTCTTTTGGCCATTATGATGGTTTAATGTTCTCTACGAACATTTATTATCTGGAATGCGAGGGGTGTCACGCTGCCCCTATATAGCACATTGCAAAAAAGCTGCCTACCCGAAGATGCGCTTAATAACGCGGATTTTCATGGTTGTACATAAATGACTGCCGCCACGGGCGCTATCGGTCCCACAGGCCCGACAGGTGACACTGGCCCCACGGGCGACACCGGCCCTACGGGTGACACAGGTCCTACTGGCCCTACGGGTGACACAGGTCCCACT
>JAEWSC010000099.1 GCA_023398575.1 Bacillota bacterium
TCGTACATCCTCGATGCTTTTGCATTGCCCGGACAGCATCTCTGCCAGTGCCTGTTCCTTTTCGTGCATGGAAACATCCCCTCTCTTGGTTATTGTTCCCATTTACACGGAAATATGTACACTCTCCTCCCCGGAGAACACATCAAGCGTAGCGCAGTTCCCTACAGACATATCTGGCGTCAAGAAACTTTCTGCATCGGTCATTGAGAATGGAATACGGTCCTTAGTCAACGAGATACAAGGTTACTGCTGCCATTTCGTTTTATGTAATTTTTATGATACACCTTTCTCCGCCCATTTTAACGCTGTCAACAAGTTCAACATCAATAGGCCTTTCAAGGATGCCCTCAAACATCTTTTTTGTGTATCCAAGGGTGCAATAGCACCAGGTTTTTGAAAGTAGCTGATTAATTTTCTTAACACAAGAGCAGTAGCATTGAGGGTATAACAAATACAGGCTTTGCCCATCATACTTCATTTCATATCCTTGCTGCAAGGCAGTTGCTTTTTCTGCGAATGCTTCTATACTCCCGCAGGAGTGATACAACTTTTTCAGCCTGTTAATTTTTCCAGCATCCGGACCGCAGGCGCAATCCATCCGGATGCTTTTGATGGTGTCATCATCAAAGTTGAGTTCCAGGGCAGCACATATGCTTTGCGTCCAGACAAGCTTTTTTTCAGCGTCGGCAGAATTTGAAAGCGGAATTTTATGTGCGATACCCTCGGCGGTTGCGGCGTCAGCGTGTTTCATCAGGCTGTTGTATAGACGGATGGAATGTGGATTATCTGTCTTTGGCATGATACAACCTCCAATTATCGGTTTGATCTCATTATACTCCCCTGAACTTGACTGCTGCTTGTCATGTTATAGTTTGATGTTTTCGTGATCTGTCTGCAAAAGCTTGACTGTTAGACAAACATGTCATAATACAAGGCATGACCATCAGCGTAGCCGATGGTCATGATTTATATGGAAGATAGGATTCTCAAGGGATGTATCCCTTGAGCGGGGGTCCAGGGGCAGAGCCCCTGGTGTTCCATCAGAAGTCAGCGCTGCCGGTGGTGCGAGGGAAGGGGAGTACATCACGAATGTTACCCATGCCTGTCATGTACATGATCAGCCGTTCGAAGCCCAAGCCAAAGCCGGCGTGGGGCGTACCGCCATATTTGCGAAGCTCCAGGTACCACCAATAATCAGAGGGATGCATACCCAATTCTTCGATACGTTTTTCCAATCGCTCATAGCGTTCTTCACGTTGGCTGCCACCAATCAGTTCACCAACGCCGGGAACCAGCAAGTCAACTGCGGCAACAGTCTTGTTATCGTCGTTCATGCGCATATAAAAAGCCTTGATTTCCTTGGGATAGTTGTAGACAAATACCGGCTTCTGAAAATGCTTTTCTGCCAGATACCGCTCGTGCTCTGTCTGCAGGTCCATCCCCCAATTGACCGGATAGTCAAAGGCTTCGCTGCTGGCCTTAAGAATCTCAATGGCATCGGTATAGGTGACTCTGGCAAAATCACTGGAGGCGACCAGCGTAAGCCGGTTAATCAGTTCTTTATCCACAAAGGCATTGAGGAATTCCATTTCTGGGGCAGCTTTGTCCAGAATACCAGAAATGACATATTTGAGCATATCCTCCGCCAAGCCCATGTCGTCAAACAGATCTGCAAAGGCAATCTCTGGCTCCACCATCCAAAATTCGGCGGCATGGCGGGCGGTGTAGCTGCGCTCAGCCCTAAAAGTAGGGCCAAAGGTGTATACGTTACGAAAGGCCATGCAGTACGATTCCACGTTCAGTTGACCACTGACGGTGAGACTTGCGGACTTGCCGAAAAAGTCTTCGCTCTCCAGCACGTGACCTTTGTCATCTTTAGGCGGATTGTTGATATCCAGCGTTGTCACCCTGAACATTTCGCCTGCACCTTCAGCATCGCTGGTAGTGATAATCGGGGTATGCACATACACAAAGCCCCGCTCAGCAAAAAAGGCATGAAGAAGCTGCGCCGCCAGGGAGCGGATGCGGAATACCGCCGTAAAAGTATTGGTGCGGGGGCGCAAGTGGGCTAATGTACGCAGGTATTCAAAGGTATGGCGCTTCTTTTGCAGAGGATATTCTGGGTCGCACATGCCGACGACAGTGACGGTATCGGCCTTTAACTCAAAGGGCTGCTTCATACCTGGGGTCAATACCAGTGTGCCGGTAACTTGGATGGCACTGCCTAAGGTGATACGGGGAACGGACTTGAAATCCTCGGTACGGCCATCCTCACAGACGATTTGCAGGTTTTTAAAGTAGGTGCCGTCGTTGAGTTCAATGAAAGCAAAGGCTTTGCTGTCGCGCACCGTACGTACCCAACCGGAGATGGTGACCTTTTCAACATCAACTGCTGGCGGGTTTTGGAAAAGAGCTTTGATGGAGATGGACATTCGATTCTTCCTCTCTGTTTCCCTATATCTTTGGGTTATGCTATGCGTTAAGCCGGCCGCTTGTTACTTGCCCAGCATGGCGGCGCCGATAATGCCGGCTTCCGCACCCAGTTTGGCAATTTCAATCCGGGCATAGGGCATGGTTTTGAATAGCAGGTATTGAGGCAATTCCGCACGAACGGCATCTAGCAGGAAATCTCCGGCCTTGCTCACGCCGCCGCCCAGTACGATGACCTCCGGGTCAATGAAGGCAATGATGGTGTTGATACCTTGAGCCAGGTATTTGACATATCGACGGAAGATTTTCAGCGCTGTTTCGTCGCCTTCACGGGCGGCGTCAAATACCAACTTAGCGTTTACGTTTGCTAGGTCACCGCCGCACATGTTCATCATCATGCTCTCGGGGTGGACAAGCAACGCTTGCCTAGCCATGCGGATGATGGCCGTTGCGCTGCAATAACGCTCCAGACATCCTTTGTTGCCGCAGGTACAGGGCTCGCCTTCGATTTCCAGAGCGATGTGGCCAAGTTCGCTGCCAATATTGTGAAAACCGCTCCACGGCTTGCCACCAATGACGATACCGCCGCCTACACCGGTGCCCAATGTGAGAAATACGCTGGAATGACAGCCAGCGCTGACGCCTGCAACGCTTTCAGCATATCCCGCCACGGTTGCGTCATTATCAATGAAAACGGGCTTGTTGATATATTTTAGAAATTCCTCGCGCAGGGGAACATCATGCCAGCTTAAATTTGTGCAGAAGACAACGATGCCTGTATCGCTGTTGGCAATGCCGGGGATACCGATGCCGATGCTGTGCACATCATCAATCGTTAAGCCGGCCTGATGAAGCGTATCCAGGCTGATAGCTGCCATATCTTTTACAATTTCCTGATAAGGCCGCATGGCCAGCGTGGGTACGGAACCTTTTTGAATAATATTCCCAGCTTCATCTACAATCCCGACAGCAATGCCCGTTCCGCCAAGGTCGATGCCTATATACACCATGGTAATGTCCCCGCTTTCGTCTGTATAAAATTAATCGTTGCTAGAATTTCTTGCGATCATGTCGGTAAGCCTGCGATCCAGTTCGTGGGCGGCACTGTATCCCAAGCGTTTAAGACTTAAGTTTCTGGCAGCAACCTCAATGATGATGGCCAGGTTTCGTCCCGGACGCACCGGCATGATTTGATGAGGTACTTTTACGCCGAGAATGGCGATGGTTTCTTCTGTCAGACCAAGGCGGTCATATTCCTTGTTTTCATTCCACTGTTCCATATGCATGACAAGATCAATGGTTTTGTTGACGATGACCGATCCAACACCATACATGGCGCGGATATCAATGATGCCAATACCGCGAATTTCCATAAAATGGCGCACCATTTCCGGCGCTTCACCGGTTAGACGATCATCGCTGACACGGCAAATGTCTACTACGTCATCAGCAACTAGCTGATGACCGCGCTTAACCAACTCTAAAGCAGCTTCGCTTTTTCCAACACCGCTTTCACCAGTTAATAGCACACCCACGCCATACACGTCGACCAAAACGCCGTGTCTAGTAATGCGCGGTGCCAGGCGGCGGTTTAAAAAGTTAATGGCGCTGAAGGTGAACTTGGTGGTGACCATGTTTGTTTGATATACCACGATATCCCGCAGTGCAGCCTCATCAATCAATTCCGGCGGAGGAATCATTCCTCGGCAAATGATCACGCAGGGCAGATTATAGCTGAAATAGGTTTTGAGCATTTTGCGCCTGGCATCCGGCTCCATAGATTCCAGGTAGGTCATTTCTACCTTGCCGATCACTTGGGGGCGTTCATAAGCAAAATACTCGTAAAAACCGCAAAACTGCATGCCAGGACGATTCAAATCCGTGGTTCGGATATCCCATTCCTTTCGCGTGGAAGGGGAGAGCTCCTTTAGGTGCAGGGAGTCGGCAAAATCCTTGGCCTGGATCATGCGGGTACATCCTCCTTCAGAACATAGCGGGCTATATATTTTGCTACGCCGTCCTGGTTATTGGGGGAACAAACGAGGGCTACGCTTTCCTTTACCTCACTGCGGGCATTTTCCATGGCTACACCATATTTTGCCCACTTGAGCATACTCAAATCATTCAGGCTATCGCCAAATGCCATGGTTGTCTCAGGCATGATAGGCAGCATTGCCGACAACTTTTTCAGAGCGTTGCCCTTGGTGGCACCAGGAGGCATCATTTCCAGAAAGATGGGCTTGCTGATGCTCAGCGATACGGTATCACCAAAGAGGAGGTGCGCTTTTTGATACAGGCTGGCGATGGCACCAGGCTCTCCCACGCATAAAAGCTTGGGCGTAGGGGCGCTCAAATGCTCTGACAGCTTGTCCACCTTGATTCCGCGAAGCATGGAGGAATAGCTGTACTCCCGGCCATATGCCTCTTCCCCTGAGAAATAAAAAACATCGCCATCGTAGGAATGAACATAAAACCCGTTTTCTTCCGCGAACCTGGCGCAAGCTTTGGCTTGCTCAACCGAAAACATAAGCCCGTTCAGCAGGCGGTGTGTTTGAGGCTCAACAATCTCTCCGCCGTTGCATGCGATATACGGTGCAGGGGATCCAACCTCATCCACAAAACCACGCATGCTTGCGCCGGCACGGCCGCTGGCCAAGACGAGACGGATTCCGCGTGCCATTGCCCTTTTTAGTACGTCTAGGCTGTAGGCGGATATCTGTCTTTCATCATTAAGTAGCGTGTCATCCAAATCGGTGACAATAGTGCTGATATGCAGTGTGAAAACCTCCCATTCAAGACGACTTATTATACCTCTTTTCCCTCTCTTCTGCCAGCCCCAATTTGCTAGAAAAGCAATACAGGGCGATAATTTTAGTCTCTTTTAGATGTTTACAAGGATGCATGACAATGATATATTGATACCACCAAAGACTTACAGCACCGGCCTTTGGTTATGCTGCCTATATAGGATGACATAATTAAGGCGATGCGCAATACGGTATGGTATGCAGGAGGTTTGCTCATGGCATATTTAAGTGCTCTGGCAGGGAGTTTGACGCCTTATCAGGCTGGGGAGCAGCCCAAAGATAGGACATATATAAAGCTCAACACGAATGAGAATCCTTATGCGCCCAGCCCCAAAGTGATGAGGACCATGGAATCAGCAGCAAAAAGTCTGCAATTGTATCCAGACATGGACTGCGCCGCGCTGTGCAAGGCGGCAGCCAATCTAAACGGTGTTGCTCCGGAACAGGTATTTGCAGGGAATGGATCAGATGAGGTGCTTGCTTTTGCTTTCGCAGCCTTTTTTGCGGGCAAGCGGCTGTTGGCGCCAGATGTTACGTATTCGTTTTATCCTGTATACGCCAAGCTCTTCGGTGCGCAGTATGAAACTGTGCCGCTGAAGGATGACTTTTCGATAGATGTGCAAGCTCTTTTGCAGGACGCACCAGTGGTAATCGCCAACCCTAACGCTCCAACAGGCATGATGCTGCCGGTCAATGTGCTTGCCGAAATGGCTGCCTATCTAAAGGAACAACAAGAGATTCTGCTCATCGACGAAGCATATGAAGCGTTTGCGCAAGAAAATGCTGTACCGCTACTAAGTCGCTTTGATAACGTGCTGATTGTACGCACGCTGTCCAAATCCCACAGTCTGGCAGGGCTTCGGGTGGGCTATGCCATGGGTCACCCCCAACTGATTGATGGATTGAACAGGGTGAAGGACTGCTTTAACAGTTATTCGCTGGATAGGTTGGCCCAAGCGGCGGCAACAGCGGCCCTTGATGACAAAGCGTATTATGCAGAAATCAATAAAAAAGTAGCAGCCACGCGGGATTGGACCCGCAGTGCTCTCATTCAATCAGACATTGAAGTATTGCCCAGCCAAACCAATTTCTTGTTTGTGAGAGCCCACGAAACGAACGCACAGGGAGTACTCATGCAATTGAAAGAGCGGGGGATTCTGGTGCGTCATTTTAACAAACCCAGAATCGCACCGTTTTTGCGCATTAGCATAGGCACGCAGGAAGATATGGAAACGGTGGTCAAGGAATTGACGGATATCCTCAAGGACCGCTAAATACGCTTTTGTGCAAAAAAATCTTTTATAAGAGTAGTTGCCTCTACCTCTAGGATGCCACCAATGACCTCTGTTCTGTGTGTAAAAGCTGGGTCATGGGGAATATCATACAAGCTGCCGCAGCAGCCCTGTTTTTCGTCCCAGGCTGCAAAAATGCATGTGTCCAGGTTGGCCATGACGATCGCGCCAGCGCACATGGGGCAGGGCTCCAGTGTTACATACATGCTGCAGCCGGATAAGCGCCTTGTGCCAAGCAGGTTTGCAGCTTCTCGCAGCGCCAGTATCTCCGCATGGGCGGTAGGGTCGCCTAAGGTTTCCCGCAAATTATGGCAGGCGGCGATAACTTTGTCGTTATGTACTATTACCGCCCCAACCGGCACTTCGCCAGATTCTTCTGCCAATCGGGCTTGCTCCAGCGCTTTATGCATAAACTGCTCGTGATTACTCAAAAACTTCCCCCCAAAACCATTCTACATGTATCATACCATGCTAAAAGAACAGGAACAAGGAGGCAATTTCTATGAACAATCCGGTACTGAAAGTTATCGATGAACGCAGAAGTATCCGCGCGTATACGCAGGAGCCTGTATCAAAAGAGCATCTTGATCTGTTATTGTCTGCCGCACTATCCTCGCCCAGCGCCCGCAACAGCCAACCGTGGCATTTTTCCGTGACGACGAATCAAGAATTGATTCAAAAAGTCAATCAGCTTGCGTTGGAGCAATTGAAGCAAGGGGCTGACCCAAAGGCTGTAGAGCGCATGAGCCAGCCGGGCTTTACCATTTTTCATGGCGCCCCCTTGGTGATTTTTATTTCTGCCGATTCCAATGGGCGATATGCTGTTTTGGACTGCGGTATTGCAGTGGAGAATATCGCCCTTGCTGCCCATAGTTTGGGGCTTGGCAGTGTTATCTTGGGCTTACCCAAAGCCGCCTTTGAAGGACCGGAAAGGGATTCGCTTGAAAAAGAGCTAGCGTTCCCACAAGGTTCTTCCTTCCAAATTGCCATCGCTATCGGCCATCCTGCCGCGGGCAAAGAGAAGCATCCGGTTGGAGAAACGAAAATTAGCGTTATTCCATAAACCCTCAGCAGTACAAATATGGAAAATTGTTTCACCATGAAGGAAAAGCGACATAATAAGAGCGAATATTTATCGAAGTAGGGTTGTCCCAGAAAATTGGAAGCGGAGGACGAGAACATGCCAAACTTTGCAAATCCTTTTCAGGGGAATGTGCCGCGTAAAATGACAAAGCAGGAACTGATTCAGGCAATCCGATTGGATATCGCCGGTGAGCTTGAGGCAATCTACATCTATGATGCCCATGTGCAGGCGACCGATATTGAACTTGCGAAAAAGGTGATCGGTGAGATCCGTGATGAGGAGAAGGCGCATGTCGGTGAGTTGATGACTCTTTTGTATGCGCTTGATCCGGAAGAAGCCGTGCATTTCGCCTCCGGAAAAGCCGAGGTACAGGAAATGATGGAAGAACTGGGCTTGACAGATGCTGCCGTCTCCACAAAAAGTGAGGATGGAACAAAGGCAACTGTTGGCAGCCTTTTAGGTAAGTAAGCATAGGCGGGGAAGGAGGCAGCAAAGATGGATTATTTGGCTAGAGAATCATCGCCCATTGAGCCGGGAATTTGGGAGCAGATTGATGCGGCTATCGTTAAGGCGGCCCGTAATGTCTTGGCTGGCAGGCGGATATTGCAATTATTCGGACCGCTGGGAGTTGGGGTGGAAAGCATCCACATTGATGATGCCCAGGAAAAGGATGAAGTCATTGAAGATGGATTCATCACAACCAAGGGAAGAAAGCTGGTAGAAATTCCGACCATCTATGAAGATTTTTCTCTCTTCGCCAAGGACTTGGCCGGCAGCGAAAAGTCAGGCTATCCCCTTGATCTGTCAAAGGTGCTGACCGCAGCACAAGCCTTGGCATTAAAGGAAGACAGGCTGATCTTTTTCGGGAGTCAGAAGCTTGGCTATGAAGGGCTGTTGACTACCTCTGGCGCATCTAAACTGAAGAAGAAGGACTGGTCAACAGGCGAAAATGCATTCGCCGATGTTGCTGCCGCGATTGAAACCCTTGTATCAAGCGGTGTATATGGTACATATGCCCTAGTTCTCAGTCCAAGTCTGTACATGCAGTTACAGCGGCTGCAGCCTGGCACAGGCCTGTTGGAAATCGACCGGGTGAGTAAGCTGCTTAATGGCCATGTATATAAGACGCCGGTTCTAGGAAAGGATCAGGCAGTGCTTTTGTGCCCGCAGGCTGAAAACATGGACTTGGTCGTAGGCCAGGATATGGCGGCTGCCTATTTGGAGCAAAGGGAACTGAACCATTATTTCAGAGTGCTGGAAACCATGCTGCTCCGCATTAAGCGCAAGCAGGCTATAGTAGCTTTCGAATAAGCAGCATTGTGAATATGGCTCCAGCGTATTGATTCGTCAGGTAAATAACAAAGTGACAGGCTCCGCTCTTAAAAAAAGCGGGGCCTGTTTGTATTCTGATGCGTTTTGTAGTTATTGATATTGCCCAAATCCACTGGGGGCAGTATATGCCGTTTCTGGTCTTACTTCCATACTGGAACGGCGGTCCCAATTACCCAGCATCATATGCATGGGGTAGCTTAAAAAGGAAGCATAGGGCAGCTTTTCCATGGAGACATAGCCAGCTGGAGCGTTTAAAACACTGGGGATACGGTTAACAATGGTCGCGCAGGAGTGAGCAACGGTATCCGGCTTTTGAATGGAAAAAGTGGTATCCGGCGTTCCGTAGATCTTCCAATCACACATATCCCCTTCGTCGGGAGCATACACCTTACCTATGCACTGAGCCTGAAGTACAGGTCCTTGGTGGGTGATGGCTGTCACCACCGCCGACATACCAATAGCGTTCCCCTTTGGTATGTTTTTTTCGAGTGTATGGCTATACAGCTCTTTGTCTGCAAAGACTGGTACAGCCTTTTGCTTGATGGAGGCAATGGTCCAGCCTAGCTTGGCGCAAAGCGCTTCCGTGGAGTTCCAAACATAGGCTGGTGGAGCCTCCTGGGAAGCAATATCCCGTTCAAACTGCTGAGGGTCAAGACCTACACCGTGGGCGCGGGCAAGGGCAATGCCGTAATCCTCAACATTATAGCTGACTGTACCCTCGATTTGGGAAATGCGGTGAATGCCGCCTGCCACGCAGGCCACCATATTGATCCAGAATACGTCCTGCATGCCGGTGCCGCAAAGAGTGCAGCCGGTTTTTTTGCAGAGCGCATCCAACTGATTTGTAATGCCTGGGGCGGTGGTCCAGGAATACAAGGCCTCCTCACAGGCTGTAATCATATTGATACCGCGGATAGCACATTCTGTCATGGCGGCATGCATATCCTGCATGAAGCTATGCATGGTCAGTATGGCGATATGAGGGCGGCAGCCATCCAGTATGCCATTGGCATCCTTAACGATTTTTACCCCTGTTTCATGGCCAAGGCCAGCAAACTCACCGATATCCACACCGTCAAGGCTAGGGTCGGCATCAATGGCTCCGACCACCTGTGCACCTTTATCATACAGGTATTTGATGATTACTTTAGCCATTTTTCCACATCCATATTGAACCACCCGGATGTTTTCCAGGGGGTGTTTGCTTTGGATCATATCATTCCCTCCTTTTACATGGCTATATTGCGCTAATTTGGGAAAAACAATACCGTTTGCCGCACTTGAAAAAAGCTGGTATAATCAGATATGGCGTACATTAAGGAGGGGTAGGTGTGAAGAACAGAAAAGTGTGGATGATCGCAATAGTTGCCGTATTGGCAATTTTGGCGGCCGTACCATTTGCTATTGGCCGCGAAGGTGCGGCGCAAGCGCAAATGGATGAAAGCGGCGCTGTGAAGCTGCTGGCTGTAAATGTGGGTAAGGCAGATAGCTTACTTGTTTTGATAGAGGATAAAACGTATCTGGTGGATACGGGGGCAGTTCAATCTTGGGGCGCGCTAAAAGCCGCCATAAGCGCAATGGGTATCACAAAGCTGGATGGTGTCTTTTTAACCCACACAGACAAGGATCATATGGGCGGTATGGAACTGCTGTCCCAAAGCGAAATTCCTGTGGACGCGTGGTATGGTTCCGCCATGTATACCGGCATAAAGCAGGATAAGCACCCGCTGCCACTGGCGGCGGCCCGGCGAAACATACAGCTGGTATGGCTGAAGGCGGGAGATACGGTAACGGTTTCAGATACGTCTGCATTTAAGATACTGGGACCTATTACGCTTGATACGGAAATAGAGAACAATAATTCCCTGGTGATGGTACTGACTACGCCTCATGGGAATGTTTTACTGGCAGGCGATATGGAGTTTTCCGAGGAAGCTGCCATTATATCAGCTGGCAGCCTGCCGCAATGCGAGATATTGAAGGTATCTCATCATGGAGAGAACGACACTACCTCCATGTCCTTTGTGCAGCGCGTAGCGCCGCAGGTAGCGTTGATCTCAACCAATTCTTTTGAAGAACCGGACACTCCCCACCCAAGTGTACTGGCAACACTCAAGCGCACAGGCGCGCAGGTTGCGGTCACACAAAACGCAAAGGGCGGCATGCTGGCAACACTTTTGAATGGAAAGGCCAGTGTGGAAGCAGTGGAGTGGACAAACATCCCTGAGATTTCAGGGAGTTTGCGCATAGCTGGGGTGGATGCGGATCAGGATGTGGTCACTCTCAAGAATACAGGCGCAGAGGCGATTTCTCTGGCTGGATGGTATATGTTCTCCACAAGGGGTGAAGAGATTTTCTTTTTCCCAGAGAATTCTTATCTGGCGCCGGGTTTAGTGGCAAGGCTGGGTTCATCGCAAACGCCAGGCGCGTGCGACTGGCGTTTCAACGACAAAAACGTATGGCATAACAAGAAAAAAGATGTGGCTGTGCTGTATGACCCGTACGGCAGGGCTGTGGACCGGTTGGATAACGGGATGACGGAAGAGTAGAGGGGAAGCAAATAGCCAAGACACTTGCGTAAAAGCCCGATGAATGTAATAAAAAACCTGCGCCATAGGGTGCAGGTTTTTGCGTCCGAGAGTGTGCTTATACTTACAGCAATATGCAGATCATGCCGCCGGAACCTTCGTTGATAATGCGCGTAAGTGTCTCCTGCACCTTTTCTCTGGCGTCGGAGGGCATGCGCATCAGCTTGTTGGATAGCCCCTCCCGCACCAAGTCGTGCAGGCTCTTGCCAAAGAAGTCGGTGCTCCATATACGCTGTGGATCGTTTTCAAATTCATCCATCAGATAGCGCACCAGTTCTTCCGATTGCTTTTCGGTGCCGACAACGGGGGATACTTCTGTTTCGATATCCACCCGGATAAGGTGCAGGGACGGTGCGTGGGCTTTTAGCTTTACACCGAAACGGCTGCCCTGGCGCACAATTTCCGGCTCTTGCAAGGTGAGCTCGTTCATAGCCGGCGTGACGAGACCATAGCCAGTTTCGCGCACTGATTTTAGGGCATCCGCCACATGGTCATATTCGGCTTTAGCAGCCACCAGTTCCTTCATCAGCGCCAGCAGATGGGCATCGCCTTTGATTTCAGTGCCGCATTCCTCACCCAAAATTCTGTTAAAGAGTCCTTCTGCCAGAGGCAGGTTGTAGGATACACGGCCCTCGCCAAGCTCCACGCCGTCGCCTTGCAAGCCGGCGGAATAGGGGGAGCCGTCAAAGGAATGTCCGAATACTTCCTTATCGCGCATGCGCTTTAAGTTCTTACCGCCCTGGCGAACGCCATCTAGGACATGGCTGGCCAGCCAATGGCCGGTATCCAGCGCGTTGAGCCAGGCAGGTACATTCAGGCGCACTTCGCGAAGCGGGAACTCATACAGAATTTTCTCCAGTACGCCCTGAATATCATTCAGCCCCATCTGCTTGACGTTGAGCAGCAATGTGGGCACATCATATTTGTTTTGCAGTGACTTTTGCAGTGCCGCAGCTTCGGCTGTTTCTGGTGTGGCGCTGTTTAAGACGAGCACAAAGGGTTTTCCCAGGGCCTTGAGCTCATTGATCACCCGTTCCTCGGCATCCACATAGGCGCTGCGGGGGATATCGGTTATGGTGCCATCGGTGGTAACAACCATGCCGATGGTTGCGTGATCGTTAATAACCTTGCGTGTACCCACCTCTGCAGCCTGCTCAAAGGGAATATCCTGGTCAAACCAAGGCGTGTGCACCATACGGGCGGTTTCGTTTTCCGTGGTGCCAAGAGCGCCTTTCACCAGGTAGCCAACGGAATCCACCATGCGCACCTTGACGGGCGTGCTGTCCTGCAAAAAGACCTCAACAGCCTCCCCGGGCACAAACTTGGGTTGGGTGGTCATAATGGTGCGGCCGGAGCCACCCTGGGGCAGTTCATCGGCCAGACGGTCCTTCACTGGTCCGGCAGGCATGCGCGGCAGCACCAGTTCCTCCATAAACCTGGAGATAAAGGTGCTTTTACCGGTACGCACCGGACCCACTACGCCGATGTATACATCGCCGCCGGTTCGTTCTGCAATATCCTGATACAAATTGAACTGCTTTCCTGCATCCATGGGTTTCCCTCCTTGCATCCGCTTGATGAAAGGTATGCATGCAGGAATGGAGTTATGACATTATAGATGGGTCTTGCCGGAGCTGTCGCCCTCCAAAAGATAGTAGGAGAGCTGCTTTAGAAATCGGTTCACGCTTTCCTTGTCCATTTGGTAATAGATACGGTTCTCCACCCTGTCCATGCGAATAAAACCGCAATTAATCAGTGCACTCATGTGGTGCGAAATAGTAGCGGTGGACAAGCCTGTCTCCTTGGCCAGCGCCTGGCCGTAGGACCGATTATTGCGAATATGGTCGAGAATTGAAAGCTTGCTTTTATCAGACAGGGCTTTTAATCCTTCCAGCATTTGATTGTTTTCAATTGGCATTGATTTTACATTCAACCCTTCCGGCAGGCATGCGCCTACGCGAAGGTAAATGCTTTTTGATTCCTCTTCCATGTTCATTACGATAGCAGCGCAGCTAAACAGAAGGGGGTATACATGCAGCGTGTACGCCTCTATATCTCCAGGTTCCATACCAATACTCTGGGAGAGATAGGCACTAAAGGCGTTTTTCTCAAAATAAGCGCTCCAACGCTTGCGAAAATCATCCAGCAAAGGTGTTACGGAGAATAGATTGGCGGCAATCAACTCTTTAATAGGCAGAAGGAGTTGTGTAAGCTGATGGAGCATTGCACCTGCGTTTTGAACAGCACGAAGAATGCTCCACTTTTCCTCATCCTTGAGCCCTGTTTCTTCCAGCTGCTCAATGAGAGAACGGTTTTCGGGCTTTTGATTTTCATCATTGCTGTCATCCATCAGGTTTGCAACGTATAGCTTTCCCAAGGGCTGTGAAGCTGATGTTGCGAAAGCCTTGAATTCTTCGGAGATATGCTTCTGCTGATGATCCCAATCCATGATCTCAGGGTCATAGAACGACAGGACCAGCATCAAGGCAATACTTCCTTGCCCGATGGAGAATGGGGTGAAAAAGGGGGCCAATTCCTTTTGGTTCAAGCTGTATTGGGTATCAACCGACTTGCTTAGCGAGCGTATAAGGTCGATTCGTTCTATCAATTGCCGTTGTATATCCTCCTGCGGACACAGCAACTCTAAACGGCTGAATGTGCTCTCGAAGGAAGAGTCGCCAGTCTTTACTGTCAGATAGCTTAGTGCTTCCAACATCAAGTCCATATGAGAATGATAGACGTAGTCCACAGGTATTCCTCCCTTAATTCAGGCCATCCAGCCTGCGGAAAACAAGAAGCAGTATAAGCGATATCAAGCAGATACCACCAAAGAGATAAAAAACACCGCTGACACCCAGTACAAGCGTCATACCCCCCATCAGGAATGACAACACCGGCATGGCCAATGTGCTTAACGCTCCCATGGTTGAGCCCACTCTGGCCAGATAATCAGGATTGACCACCTTATAGACCAACACGTTAAAATGTCCGCCAAGCAGCGCCAGCGAGAGGGAAAAAACAGTCAGAACAAAACATAGCGTTGAGAAAAACAGCACTGGCGTGACCGCAAGCTCCTTGACCCATATCAATGCGCCATAACTGAACCCAATGGTCAAGAATCCGGCTGTAATCAATACTTTTCCGCTGATCCGGCGTTTGATGTAAGGGTAGATAAAGGCACCGAGGGCGCTGCCTAAGGTTAACAATATGCCGCCGATGGACATTGCCTCTGGTCCTAAATGATAAACTTCATCTACAAGCGGGGCATTCAGCGCGTTCAGGGGAACCAGCAGGCCATTGAGCAATAAGGCTAACAGGCACAAGCTAAGAATGGCTGGTGTCTTTAGCACATAGGCGAAGCCGGCTTGTAAGGTTTGCCAGTAGCTTTGCTTTTCTTCTGCTTCGCCGCGCTCGGGCTCTTTTCCTGCTCGAATCCAGGCGATGACGGCAGCGGATAAAAAGAAAGTAACGCCGTCAATCAGAATAGCACCGGGGATGCCCGTCAGGGCTATGATACCGGCGGCGCAGGCTAGGCCGATGATTTCCATTGCGCGGCTCATGCTGCTGTTGAGGGAAATGCCAAACTCATAATCTTCCTTAGGCAAAAGTCTTGGGACAATGGCCGTGCCACAGGGAACGCGGAAGGCCTCTACCGTGGAATGGAATAGGGTAATGAAAAGCATGATAACGGGCGTCAGTACGTTGAATACGTACAGGGCAGCTGTCAATGCCACCAACAAGCCACGGATAATATCGCTGATCACCATGGTCCATTTTTTATCCATGCGCTCAGCCAAGGCACCGGCAAAGGGCCCAAGCAAAACGGTGGGAAGCATATTGACTCCAAAGATAATGGCGGACCAGGCTGCGCTTCCGCTGAGCTCATACACCAGCCAAGTGAAGGCAATGGCATCGATGGAATCGCCAAAACGGTTGACAATGTTGGCGGCAATGAGCTTTGTGTACTGCTTGTGCCGCAGTACAGCGCGATAGCCAGTCATCTTATTAGACATGTATTATATACTCCTTTGATGTTGATAAAATTAAATCTTCCACAGTATACCATATGTTAGATGGATGTAAACAGTGAATTAGATTAAAATCTAATTAAAAATGAGCAAAGCACAGCAAATAAAAAACTCCCCGGCTAGCAGCCGAGGAGTGGGACGATAAGAAACAGATCAGGCAGTATCAATTCATTGTTGCCGATTGTTACTGATTCACTTTACCCAGAATAGCCAGGGACACGTCGAAGTCCAAATATTCGCCATCCTTGATATCATTCAGGCTTTGGACATTCTCCAAATCAGGAACGCGGTAAACCTTTACCTTTACAACGTCCCCTTCCTTCTTATCGCCGATGTATCCGGTTAGGTCCACAGTGCTTGTAGTACGGTTTCCGTCGATCTCAACGATGATGTCACCAGGGATAAGACCGGCCTTCTTTGCGGGAGAGTTATCCTCCACATTGCTAACATACACGCCTACAGGAAGTTTGCCAGAAGATACAGCCTCATTATTCTGGTTCAAATCAGATACGGTTACGCCCATGCGGGGTTTCGAGTCATCAGCAGCGATGCTGGAAGAACCTTGGTCGCCTGTCGCTTGGCCAGAGAGCACCTTTTCAATCAACGCTTTGGCGGAGTTGATCGGAATGGCCATGCCTATACCTTCAACAGATGAGCCACTGAATGCGCTGCCGGAATACTTGAGCGTAGGAATACCAATCAGTTCACCCAGTACATTGAACACGCCGCCTCCGCTGTTGCCACTGTTGATGGCGGCATCCACCTGAATCATGGTATTGACGGTGCGTTTGCCATATTTGTCAGTGGTACCGGAGCTGATTTCACGGTTCAAAGCAGATACGATACCTACGGTTGTGGTGCCGGCCAGCTCTGTTCCCAAGGGGTTGCCGATGGCGATAGCCCAGTCGCCAACCTGCAGCGTGTCACTGTCACCCAGAGATACGGGGTTAAGCTTTAAATCTTTAGCACGCAATATTGCAACGTCCAATCCTGCGTCATAGGCGATGAGTTCTGCGTCATAGGTCTTATCAGGGGTTGTAATCTTCAAGGTTGTGTTACCTTCGACCACATGGTAGTTGGTCAGCACGTACCCTTGATCGCTGACGACAACACCGCTGCCGGTCGATTGAAGGACCGATTCACCGCTGCGGCTGCTGCGGCCCGGAAGGCTGAAACCAAAGCCGCCGAAATCGCCATAACCGCCATAATTGTAGGTGGTGTAGTTGCTGACCCCGACAACGCTGTCCCGAACAGCCGCGATGGCGGCTGTAAAGGGGCTGGTAACAGTGCCTTCGATTTTTGTGGCCAGTCTTTGCTGTTCTGCGTTGGCACCTAAACCGCCGGTAGCCAACATAGTGATACTTGCGCCTGCCATGGTAAACACGATTGCGATGGCGATATAACCTAACAGATGTTTTTTAAAGTTGCTTCTCATTTTTTTATCCTCCTTTGTTGGATTCGATGTTAGTATAAGCAAGAATTTTGACTTGCTTATGAACGCTTTATGAATATTTTTTGGAAAAATAAGCTGAAAAGGAGATATAAGAAAGCCATGATGATCTTGTTCAGATCTTCATGGCTTTCTGAATGGCTATTCGTTTTCCAGCGCGTAGATTGCCATGGCGCATTCTAATCGCTTGCGCTCCATCTGGCATTCCAGATCATAAGGCTTTCCAATATCGCCATGGAATTGATGGGCGTTAGCGGCACAGCCGCCAGAGCAGAAAAAGCGCGCCCAGCACTTTCGGCAGGCTTCCTTGGAAAGCACATTGTTGGCTGCAAATTTCTGCTGTATGGATACATCAAAGGAGCCATCCAGCACAGAGCCCATTTGAAAGCCTTCCCGACCGACAAATTGATGGCAAGGATAGATATCGCCTTCCGGCGTAACTGCAACGTACTCATTTCCTGCACCGCAGCCAGTCAGGCGTTTGCGAAGGCAAGGGCCGCCTTTTAAATCGACCATAAAATGAAAAAAGTTGAACCAGCGGCCATCCTTGCGGCGCTGCATATATTCTTTGGCTAGGCTTTCATACTCCTCAAATATCCTGGGCAGATGCGCTTCAGAAAGCGCATAACCGCTTTCTGGGGCAGCGACAACAGGTTCAATGGAAAGCTGCTCAAATCCGGCATCGGCCAGGTGCAGCACATCCTTGGCAAAATCAAGGTTATGGGCGGTGAATGTGCCGCGGATATAGTAGCGCTGCTGCCCGCGGGAATTGGCTAACTTTAAGGCACCAGGAACGATATGGGCATAGCTGCCGCTGCCGTTTGGTGTAGGACGCATATTGTCGTGCACTTCGGGCCTGCCGTCTATGGAAAGGACCACGTTGTCCATTTCCTTGTTGAGGAAATCAATGATATCATCATTGAGCAGCAGGCCATTGGTGGTTGTGGTGAACTTAAACTTTTTATTGTGCTTTTGTTCCAGTTCTCGGCCGTAGGCAACAATCTCTTTGACGACTTTAAAGTTCATCAGCGGTTCGCCGCCGAAAAAGTCTACTTCCAGATTAATGCGCTTTCCGCTCATCTTCACCAGCCAGTCAAGGGCGGCTTTGCCTGTTTCTGTTGTGAGCATGCAGCGGTTGCGGCCATGGTATTCGCCGGTGCCTGCAAAGCAGTATCTGCAGCGCAGGTTGCAATCATGTGCGGCGTGCAGGCACATGGCCTTTACGACACCAGGGGAGTGCACCTCCACATCATCGTAACCATCTGGGGCATTCAGTTGGCCCATTGATTCCAGTTCACCAAGCTCTTCAAGCACTTCCACTACTTCTTTTTGGTCGAAGCGCTTAGCTAGCGTATCCGCAATTTCTTCTTTGCTGGCGGTTTCCCAAAGCCTTATGGCCTCATAGGCCAATTCATCCAGGGCATGGACCGCGCCGGAGCCGACATCCAGCATCATGGGCTGGTTAACGGCAATAAAGGTATGAATCAATATTGCTTCCTCCGATTGTATATATCAGTCTTTTTGAAACAACAAGAAGCGGGAGCCTAACTCCCGCTTGCAAGCAATACGCAAGGATATGGATATGTTACTTGCCAAAAGCGTGGTTCAGCTTGCCCTCGCCGCCGGCCAGCACGGCATTGTTTTCCTTGTTGGCGCAGGACTGATTGGCTACCGTGCAGCTCGTTTTGCAGGCGCTCTGGCAGGAAGCCTGGCACTCACCGCAGCCACCGTGAACCAAAGATTGCTTCAGGCAGTCGCGCTGAATGGTTTTGATATGCTTCATGGGAATCCTCCTCCATTTGCGTGTACATGGGAATGGAGGTATTATACACTGATTTTCCTTTTCTTGCAATCACTTTGCCGAAAGATTGGATAGAATCATACCCGATAGGCCGCCGCCGGCAAGGCCCATACCCAAATCACCAAGGTAGGAGGTGAAGGGCAGGTTCTGCCCGGTAAGCAGTGCATACAGCGAAACGCCAAGGCCCATATATAAAAGGCCGACGGCAGCTCCACGCAAAAGTCCTTTCTCTCCGCCGCGGCCTACAGCCGCAATGACGCCGATGACGATGGATACAAGCTTCAAGACCTGGTTAAATACCCGGATAACACCATCCGATGGTTTTACCCATTGCATCAAAAGCGCAAATACGAGAATGCCTGCCGCCGATACCCCAACGGCCACAATCAAGCCCCGGAGAATCCGGCCCCACGCGCTTTGTGTGGGTGTACGGGAACGCCTGCGGGGCGTAGCTTTCGCCTGGGACATAAAAACCCTCCCTGTCCTTTTTGCTTACATGTATGCCGGACAGGGAGGGTTTATGCATATTTTGGAGCGTTACGCTAATACTTCGGAATCGTTCTCCACGCTGACTTCTTCCACATTGCGGATGGCCCAGCGGGCAAATACGAGCTTTACGTTGTCCTGGCCCACGGCTACGGTGAACGTGTCATCCTTGATGGCAACGATGGTGCCGTAAATGCCGCCGATGGTGCAGATGCGGTCGGTGACCTTCAGGTTAGCAAGCATGTCCTTGACTTTCTTATCCTTTTTCCGCTGGGGGCGGATGAGCATGAAGTAGAACACCACAAAGATCAATACCATGGGCAGAAGCATGGATACAAGGCTGCCGGCAGGATCGACGGCGGTGGGATCGGCGACGGCAGTACCGGTAGCAGGTGCGGTTTCTGCAATGGCCGTGGTGAGGCCGAAAGCCCAGTTAAAAATCGAATTCAGCATGGATAGGGGTCTCCCTTCAACGTTTTTATCTATGCGATTATAACAAGAAAAATGAGCGTACGCAAGGGATATTTCTCAAACTCTGGAAAGAAGCCGCAGAGTAGTCATGAGAGGTCGCCATGTTCAGCCTAAAAATTCCTGCTAGAGTCGTATCCCGCAAAGAAGTCATTGCGGAAATCCAGCAGTCTGTCCTCTTGTATTGCTTCACGAACTTGTTCCATCAACCTTGTCAAGAAGCGAAGATTGTGAATGGAAGCAAGCTGTGCGCCCAATATTTCTTGGGCTTTGAACAGATGCCGGATGTACGCCCTGGAAAAATTGCGGCAAGTGTAGCAGTCGCAGCCTTCTTCCAGGGGTGAAAAATCCCTGGCGCAGTCGGCATTACGTACAACAAGACGCCCTTTGCCCGTCAAGATGGTGCCGTTTCTGGCGACGCGGGTGGCCAGTACGCAATCGAACATATCCACACCGCGCAGTACGCCCTCCACCAGGCAGTCGGGGGAGCCTACGCCCATTAAGTAGCGGGGTTTGTGTACCGGCATATGGGGCATCATTTCTTCCAGCATTTCATACATGATGGGCTTGGGTTCGCCTACGGACAGGCCGCCGATACCGTATCCTACAAAATCCATATCGGCCAGCACTTTAGCGCTTTCTACCCGTAAATCCTTGTAAAATGCGCCTTGCACAATGCCGAACAGTGCCTGATCCTCCCGTTTATGGGCGGTTTGGCAGCGCTTGGCCCAACGGTGGGTGCGCTCCATATTGATTTTTGCATTTTCATAATCGCAGGGGTAGGGAGAACAGACGTCAAAGGCCATGGCAATATCGGCCCCCAGGTCCTGCTGAATTTGCATGGACACCTCGGGCGAGATAAAACGTCGGCTGCCGTCAATATGGCTTTGAAAGGTGACGCCTTCCTCCTTGATTTTGCGAATTCCGGACAGAGAGAAGACCTGAAATCCACCGCTGTCGGTAAGGATCGGCTTTTTCCAGTTCATAAACCTATGCAGACCGCCAGCTTCCTTCACCAAATCCTCGCCGGGCCGCAGGTGCAGATGGTAGGTGTTGCTTAGAATGATCTGTGCGCCAAGATCTTCCAGATCCTTGGGCATCATGGCCTTTACGGTGGCTATGGTGCCCACGGGCATGTAGACGGGGGTTTTGATATCTCCATGAGGTGTGTGCAGCACGCCCAGCCGCGCACCAGACTGCTTACAGGTTTTGATCAGTTCAAATTGAATGGGGTTGCTCATTCCATGCTCCTTTACAATGGTGTTTCAGCGGACAAAAATCGCTCAATGGCGTTTGTGTATTGCCCCCATGGTTCGCCTGACGGTTTGCTTACAAAGGTCATTTCACTGTTTTGGGTAGGGTGGGTGAGTGTTAGTTTCGCCCCCCACAGGGCGATCTGCTTTCCAGGTATGCCATGGCCGTATCTCGCATCATACAAAAGAGGATGGCCGCTGGTGGCAAACTGCACCCGTATTTGATGGGCGCGGCCTGTTTCCAGCCGGATGCGGCATAAGGATGTTTCAGTGCCTTTGACCAAACAGTCAAAATGCAGGACGGCCAATTGACTGCCCGGTGTGCCCTCCGCAACATCAGCGACCATGTTTCTTGCCTCATCCTTTAACAAAAAGTGACGCAGTGTTCCCGTGTCCGGCAGAATACCTTCCACAATTGCGAGATACTCCCGGCCCATTTCGTGGGTGGATACCTGCTTGGATAGACGGGCCGCCGCCTTTGATGTACGGGCCAGGCAGATGAGCCCGCCTACAGGCCTGTCCATACGGTGAACAAGACCCAAGTACACGTCACCGGGCTTTTGATATTTTTCCTTGATATAGGCTTTCATGCGGGAAAAGAGGTCATCATCACCGGTAGCGTCAGCCTGGGTGAGCATGTTTGGCGGCTTGACCACTACTAAAAGGTGATTATCCTCGTATACCACATTACACATGGCCTTGCCACCGCCCACTGGCACCGCAGGGAAGCACGCCGCCTGTTTGAACCGGCAGGCAAAGCTCCTGGGCATCGATCAAGCCTGGATGCTTTGCGCCTACACATAGGCGCAGGATGTTTGATAGAACACTGGCTTGAAAGCCTGTGGTGTAACTATTGATGAGAAAGAATAGGGGCGTGTCTGAAAGCGCCTGAGAACAGGTTTCCACAAGGCCAAACAGCTCGTCCTCCAACTTCCATACCTCTCCATTGGGTCCACGGCCATAACTGGGCGGGTCCATTAAAATGCCGTCATATCGGCTGCCACGACGTATTTCCCGGCGGACAAATGCCAGGGCATCCTCCACGATCCAGCGGCAGCTGGTTTCAGGCAGCTTCGATAGCTCCCGGTTTTCTCTGGCCCACATGACCATGCCTTTGGCGGCATCCACATGGGTGACTTGTGCGCCGGCTCCGGCACAGGCAAGGGTTGCTCCGCCGGTATAACCAAATAGATTCAGTACTTTAGGGTGATTTCCTTGCGCAGCGCGCTCCTTGCATAGGTTGGACATCCAAACCCAGTTAGCCGCTTGTTCGGGAAACAGCCCTGTGTGCTTAAAGCCGGTAGGCCGCACGTAAAACTGCAAACCGGCATGGGAAATAACCCACCGCTCAGGCAGTTTTTCAAAAAACTCCCATTGGCCGCCGCCTTTTTCACTGCGGTGGTAATGGGCTTGGGCCTTTTCCCAAAGTTTGGGATCGGATTTGGGCCAGATGACCTGGGGATCGGGGCGGCGCAGAAGAATGTTTCCCCAGCGCTCGAGTTTTTCCCCGTCTCCAGTGTCAAGCACTTCATAGTCAGACCAGGTATCGGCTAGAAACACGTCTTTACTCCTTTTTCGGAAAAGGAAAAGGGATTCTGCATCTGCGGATGCAGCCAAAGGGCTTTCCGATCGCCCTTTGGAAACCTTCGGTCAGTGTCAAGAGATTGATAAATCTCTAAGCAATAATCTAATAGGGGTGTTCCTTCTTTATGCCCGTTGCACGGATAGTACCGCTGCCTCGCCGTTGATATCCCATTCCTTGACGACAGCATCAGAGGGTGCTTCACCTTCTGTAAGGCTCAAGGCAAGCACGCCCTTTTCAATCATTTCCCGCCCGTTTTCAATTGCGGTTGTCAGCTTGTCGCCCGCTGTGAAGGTTACATGGATGCGGTCGGTGACATCAAAGTCGGCATCCTTGCGCATAGTTTGCAGCTTGCTGATAACTTCGCGGACAAAGCCTTCCTGAACAAGTTCGGGGGACAGGTTCGTATCCAGTACAACAGTGACTTCCCGATCGGTGAGGGCCATGAAGCCAGGCTTTTGCATGGGCTCGGTGAGCACATCGTCTTTTTCCAATGTTACCTGGGTATCATCCAGATCAAAGGATACGGTTTCGCCGCGGCCAAAGGCATCCACTACATCATTGCCGTCCAGGGTCAGCAAATGCTGCCCAATCTTGCCCAGCAGCTTGCCATAGCGGGGACCCAGGGTGCGCATTTGGGGCTTTAACTTATAGCTGGTAAAAGCCCTGGCATCCTCTGTGAAGATGACCTGCTTTACGTTCAGTTCGTCTTCTGCCAGTTCGGCATATTCGTTTGCAAAAGACGCCCCTTTTACATACAACGTTTTTACCGGCTGTCGCACCTTCATGGAGGCGGCGTTACGGCAGGCACGGCCCAACTGTACTACATCGATGAGTGCAGACATCTGCTTTTCCATTTCCGGATCGATAAAGGAGGCATCGTACGCCGGGAAATCGGTGAGGTGCACGCTCAGAGGCGCGTTTTCATCCACGCTGCGCACCAGGTTTTGATACATATTTTCCGCCATAAAGGGCACAAAAGGCGCGATCAGGCGGGAAAGGGTTTCCAAAACAGTATACAGGGTGATGAATGCGGCTTCTTTGTCGCCGGCCATGCCCTTGCCCCAGAAGCGTTCGCGGCTGCGGCGCACGTACCAGTTGCTCAAATCATCCACAAAGTCCGCGATGGCCCTGGCCGGCTCAGTGAGGTGGTAATTGTCCAGCTCATTTTCCACTAACCGGATCAGGGTATGCAAGCGGCTTAGAACCCATTTATCAATCAGGGAGAGTTCGGCTTTGGAAAGGGGGTGCTCCTTGGGGTCGAAATTGTCGATGTTGGCATAGAGCACGAAGAAGGCGTAGGTGTTTTGCAGCGTGCCCATGAACTTGCGCTGGCATTCGGAAACGGCTTCTGCATAGAAGCGGCTGGGCAGCCAGGGTGCACCGCCGGTATAGAAATACCAGCGCACAGCATCGGCACCCTGCACATTCAAAACGCTCCAGGGGTCAACCACATTACCCTTGTGCTTGGACATCTTGATACCATCCTTGTCCTGCACATGGCCCATGACGATACAGTTTTCAAAGGGCGATTTGTTGAACAACAGCGTGCCGATGGCCAGCAGCGTGTAGAACCAGCCGCGGGTCTGATCGATAGCTTCGGAGATATAGTTGGCGGGGAAGTTCTCTTCAAACTGCTCCTTGTTTTCAAAGGGATAGTGCCATTGGGCAAAGGGCATGGAGCCGGAATCGTACCAGCAGTCGATGACCTCCTTGACCCTGTGCATTTCCTTGCCGCAGTGGGGGCACTTGATCGCAATTTGGTCGATAAAGGGGCGGTGCAGCTCCACATCTTCAAAGGGGGTGACTGCCATTTCCTTCAGCTCCTGCTTGGAGCCGATAACATGCATATGCCCGTCTTCGCAAAGCCAGATAGGCAGGGGTGTGCCCCAATAGCGTTCGCGGGAAAGGCCCCAGTCCACCACGTTTTCCAGGAAGTTGCCCATGCGGCCTTCCTTGATGTTCTCCGGCAGCCAGTTGACGCTGCGGTTGTTACGAAGAAGATCATCCCGAAGGGAGGTCATGCGAATAAACCAGGTGGCCCTTGCATAGTAAAGAAGCGGCGTATCGCAGCGCCAGCAGAAGGGATAGTTATGGGTGTAAGCCGCGGTTTTGAAAAGCAAACCGCGTTCTTTCAGATCAGATAAAATTGCGGGATCAGCCTGTTTGACAAACGTACCCGCCCAAGGGGTATCGGCGACGAACTTACCCTGGGTATCTACCAACTGCACAAAGGGCAGGCCGTTTTCGCGGCCAACACGGGCGTCGTCTTCACCGAAGGCTGGGGCAATGTGTACGATGCCAGTACCATCAGTGAGTGTTACGTAGCTGTCGCAAACCACATACCATGCTTTTTCCTTGGGGTGGGCGTAATTGTACAGCGGCTCGTACTCCAGGCCCTTGAGCGATTCGCCAGGGAATACCTCCAACACATGGACGGCTGCCGCGTCATGCTCGCAGAAAACGGAGGAGATAAGGGCCATGGCCATAATGAAGGTCTGGCCGTTTACCGAAACGCGGCAGTACTCCTCCTTGGCATTCACGCACAGCGCTACGTTGCTGGGCAGCGTCCAGGGCGTGGTGGTCCAAGCCAAAAGGTAGGTATCTTTTTCATTCTTAACCGCAAAGCGAACAAAAGCGCTCAGATCGCTGACTTCTTTGTAGCCCTGGGCCACCTCGTGACTGGAAAGTGCTGTGCCGCAGCGGGGGCAGTAGGGGACTACCTTGTGGCCCTTGTATAAAAGATCACGCTTGGCAATTTCCTTTAAGCTCCACCAAACGGATTCGATATAGTTGTCTTCATAAGTGATATAGGGGTGCTCCATATCCACCCAGAAGCCGACGCGTTCAGACATCTCTTCCCATTCATGCAGGTACTTCCAAACGCTTTTTTTGCATTCGGCAATAAAGGGCTCGATGCCGTAAGCCTCGATTTGGGGTTTGCCATCCAGACCGAGATGCTTTTCCACTTCCAGTTCCACCGGCAGGCCATGGGTATCCCAACCGGCCTTGCGCAAAACCCGCTTGCCCTTCATGGTCTGATAACGGGGGATCAGGTCCTTGATGGAGCGGGTGAGTACATGGCCGATATGGGGCTTGCCGTTGGCTGTGGGCGGGCCATCAAAAAAGGAGAAGGTTTCCTTTGCATCATCCCGGTGGTGAAAACTCTTTTGAATGATGCCGTTCTCCTTCCAAAAGGCGGCGGTTTCCCGCTCGCGCGCTTCAAAATTCATGTCGGTAGGTACTTTCTTGTACATAACAATCCTCCCGTATCCATCATTGTTTGCCGGAAAAAAGAAAACCGCCCCAAGCAATTTGGGACGGATTACTCCGCGGTACCACCCAGATTGGTGGCATACGCCACCCACCTTTGTGCAAGCTGTAAGCCTGCGGCTCTGTATCGGGAGCAGCCCGCCTGTGCCTTGGGTTCACCTTCGGCCCGGAGACTCCGGGGTGATCTGGTATGGCATACCTTGCCGGCCTTACACCTGCGCCGGCTCGCTGAAAAGGGATTTGCCGCACCCGTCCCCATCATGGTCCATATGCTTCCTACTATTATATCCAACAGTTGAAAAAAGTAAAGTGTTTTGCAGGATGAGGCGTCAATTTTGTAAGAAAATGACCGGAGGTGGCCAGGAAGCCCATGCTAACTTCATTATTTTGTGAAACAGTGAAGTCATACTGGAAAAAATGTGGTATACTATTCCTTAAACATTTACGCTTGGGAGGGTGCCAGATGACTGCTTGGCTGCTGAGGCGCTTTATTGAAAACCACCAGGATGTACATAGCCAGGCGGTTCGGGGGGCGTATGCCTCCTTGGGCGCCACTGTGGGCATTATTATTAATATATCGCTGTCCCTAGCCAAATTTTTGATTGGCCTTTTTGCCGGCTCTGTGGCTGTGACAGCGGATGCTGCCAATAACCTTTCTGATGCGGGCGGGTCCATCGTATCGCTTGTCAGCGCCCGTATGGCACAAAAGCCTGGGGATAAAGATCATCCCTTTGGACATGGGCGTATGGAATATATCGGCGCACTTGGCGTTGGCGTCATTATTCTTTTGATGGGATTTGAACTGTTCAAGGAAGGTATCTCCAATATCATTGCGCCATCGGCTACGGATTTTTCTCTGGTCTCTTGGATTTTGCTGTCTGCAGGCATTCTTGTGAAGATATGGCTGTATTTTTTCTATGCGCGACTTGGCCGGGCCATTGATTCAGAACCGTTGAAGGCGGCCAGTAAGGATTCTGTTTCTGATGTGCTGGCCAGCAGTGGTGTATTGCTTGGCATGGCATTGGATCGCTTATTTGGACTTCACCTAGACGGTTGGATGGGCGTACTGGTTGCACTGTTTGTTTTAAGAACCGGCTACCAGGTGTGCAAAGGAACAGTGGATCGGCTGCTGGGGGCACAGCCGAACCGGGAAATGAACGATACGCTAATGGAGAAGCTGCTTTCGTATGAAGGCATACTGGGCGTTCATGATCTGGTGATACATGATTACGGCCCGGGCCGGAGCATTGCCTCCATTCATGCAGAAGTTTCTGCAAAATCTGATATTGTAACGATTCATGAAGTGATAGATCGTGCCGAACGGGACATCTCTGCGGAAATGAGCATTCCGCTTCTGATACATATGGATCCCATCGTTACAGACGATGCCGTTTCCCTTGAAACAAAAGCAGGGCTGGAAACCTTTCTTATGTCACAGGACGAACGCTTGAAACTTCATGATTTTCGCCGTGTGCAGCATGCGGACAGAGTAACGCTTCTGTTTGATGTCATGATTCCGCCGGAGATAAAGGATACTACGCCCTTAAAGCAAAAGATAGAGGACTATGCCAGAGGTCTTGACGGCCGTAATGAGTGTGTGATTGATTTTGATCCGGACTATTACCACTAATTGGCCTGTAACTTTCCAAAGACTGATGCAGGTTTTGGTATCCTCACCCCGTTTACAAAGGGAAAGTAGAAAATTTGTCGAAATTTCTTTCGGGCAAGGGGGATTATTTATGATGTCAAAATGCCGCTTCTTATCGCGGGTATTCTGCTTGCTTATGGTTTTGGTTTGCTTCGCCATGCCGATTCACGCATTTGCTGAGGCAACGGAGGATCTGAGCAAGGACGAGCTAATGGAACTGCTGGCAGAAACCATTCCCGAAGGTCAGGAAGGGGAACTGAACGAATACTTGGTACTGCCGGACGGCTATACGCCACCTAAGACAGACGTGTTTCAGCTTCTGCTCATCGGTACCGATACGTATTCCACTAAGTCACGGGGCCGCAGTGATGTAATGATGCTTGCTCAGCTTGACCCAAAGAGCAAGACGGTGAAGCTGGTATCCTTCCTGCGGGATATGTATGTAAAAATTCCCGGCAAGGGTTCCACTAGAATCAATGCGGCATACGCATACGGTGGTCCAGACCTACTCATGAAGACAATGAAAGCGAATTTCGGCATTGAGCCGGACGCCTACGTTTCTGTCAATTTCAGCCGCATGGCAAAGCTGATAGACGCTATCGGCGGGGTGGAAATAGAAATTTCTAGCCGGGAACGTACGCAGCTCAACAGTATTTTGCAGTATTACAACATGAAAATGGGCAAGCGTCAAAACAGCGGTCTCTTAAAAAAATCGGGAGTACAGAATTTGACCGGCAATCAGGCGCTTTCCTTCAGCCGCATTCGCAAAATTGACAGTGACTTTAACCGCACTGACCGCCAGAGAATGGTGGTGGAGGCGGCCTTCCGCAAAGTTATGACCATGAGCTGGGACCAGATCGGTAATCTGGTGCTGGATAACCTGGATAATGTGGTGACCAATATCTCGGGTGCCGATGCTATTTCCCTGATCCCCACAGCACTGATGGCTAAAGATGCAACATTCTCTTCTCTGCATATTCCAATCAAAGGCGGATATGCCAGCAAAACAATTTCCGGCATGGCTGTACTCGTGCCTAATCTTGCGAAAAACGTGGATGCATTGAACGAGTTCTTGTATGTTGAATAGCAAGTTTACGTGGATATAAAACAGACCCCCGCACCATTTTTGATTTGAAATGGGCGGGGGTTCATTCATGTATAAACAAAGAGTGCATATATAACTGT
Source organism: Bacillota bacterium (assembly GCA_023398575.1). Lineage (GTDB taxonomy): Bacteria > Bacillota > Clostridia > Christensenellales > Aristaeellaceae > JAEWAH01. The sequence continues at coordinate 28,708 of JAEWSC010000099.1, forward strand.
CTCAATATCCCAATGTTTCCTCCACCAGCAGGACAGTGATTTTTTTCCCTTTTGGCGGGCGTGCGATGGTCACAATGATGTGACACATACAATCATCGCCGCAGTCGTTGGGCTTACAGATGCCCGTATGGGCGCAAGGCGTGTTCAAGTTCAAGCGCCGCGCATTGGGTGGGCAGGCTTGCTGCTTGATACGGGCGATAGCTGTGTTAAGCCCGCCATCCACCAGCTTGGAGTGGCTGATGACCAGGTATACTTGGTTGGGACCGTCAAACATGGCGGCAACGCGGTTGCCCGTGCCATCAATGTTCACCAACTGACCATCCTTGGTGACCGCGTTACTGGAGGCTAAGTAAACATCGGCCAGCCTGGCGGAGGCTCTGGCGGCGGATACATCTTCCTTAGGCACATCCCAATGCCAAGTCACCTGATGCCCCTGCTCCCGAAGCGCGGGAACGACGTTCAATTCCCGAATGGTCATAGAACCACCCACACCTACCGTAGCGCTTTGCGGAATATGTGACAACAGATATTCACGGGCTTGCTGCGCTGTTTCCAGCGGTATCACTTCAAAGCCTCGCTCACGCATTTGAGAAATAACTTGAGAAACAGAATCAGACATGGCAATCACCTTTCCACATGGAATGGATACATTATACTCCTGGAAATGTAAATTGAAAATACTTGAGTCAGTTCGCCGTAATGGCTTCCTGCAAGGCACCTGTGCCCTCCACGTAAGGATTCAGTTGAAAAGGCGTATCGCCCTGGATCCTCTCGATGACCGCCTGCGCTTCCTCGCCAGTGACCGGGTAGGGTTGGAAATTGTTCTGTGGCGGGGCACTGCTGGTGTGAACAGGGAGAATGTTTAGCTGTTGGCTGTAAAACTTGCCTTCCCGAAATGTCAGTTTTACTTGAGCGATGTACGCCTGTAGGCTGCGAGGATTCAGTTTCATATTGCCGCCAAAGCTAAAGTTACCCAGACTGTACAAAATCAACCTGTTTTTATACACCTCCATGCCCTGTACAACATGGGGATGCGTGCCGACAATCAGGTCGGCACCGCTCGTAATCGCCTCGTGGGATGTGAGCCATTGCTTCTTGTTATGTACAAAAGAATATTCCCAGCCAAAGTGAAAACTCAATACTACAAACTGGCAATTCTCTTTTTCCTTGAGTGAGGTGATTAGCGAGTTGATTTCATCGCCCATGGAATTATGTTCATTGATACTCATGCCCACAAAGGCGATGCGTATTCCTTTAATTTCGGCGATGTATGCCTCCAGGTTGTGGCAGTAAAAAATGCCTGCATCCTGTAGTACCTTCTTAGTACTTTCAATTCCCTGCTTTCCATAATCCCCGGAATGGTTGTTGGATAAGTTCACCAACTCGATACTGCTAGAGGTTAATATTTCCGAAAAGGCGGACGGGCCTCTGAACCTGTAGGATTTATTTTTGTTTTCACCCTTTGCGCTATCAGAGAGCACGCCCTCCAAATTGACGATAGTTATGTCATCCTGCGAAAATATATCCCGCACTTTTTCAAAAGGATAGGTGTAACCATATTGCTTGATATAGGAATCGAATGAGCCTTCATCTTTTCTTTTATACTCTTCGCTGCCTAAGGTGCAATCACCAGCAAAGGAAAGGGTAATGGTCACCTCTTCGGCCAAGCAGGGGGTGATAAATAGAAGCATTGCGGTAATCAAAGAAAGGGCAAATTTCATTTGGGGCCTCCACTATTTTCATTGAATATTGATTGGAGGGAGTATAACGCCTGACCCATCCTCAAGGTCAGAGAGATCAAAATTAGTATCCAGCTGGACCTTTTTGATCACTTTCTCCGCTTGCTTACCGGCAAGCAGTATCGGTTTGAAGACATTTCGCCTCGTATCTCCGGTGAACAGCACAGGATGCAAAGCAGCCTGTATCTGTTTTAACATGCCATCACGCAGGGTAAATTCAACTCTTGCAATCAGCGCGCCTGTTTCCTTGGGATCATGATTGCCGCCAAACACAAAATTGCCCAGGCTGTACAGAATCAGACGGTCTTTATATATCTCAAGACCCTGCACCACATGGGGGTGATGGCCGGCCACCACATCCGCACCAGAATCAATCAAAAAGTGAGCCATATCTTCCTGCAGCCGGTTATGGTTTTGCGCGTATTCCTGACCTGCATGCAATGCATAAATAATGATCTGACACCCTGCTTGCCGCAAAAGCGCGATCTGCTTTACAACCGTCCTTTTCTTTTCTTCCGACAGGCTGCCACGGATGCCGGCCAGACCAATCTTGCCGCCGTCCAATGAAAAAATGCTGAGCCATTCCTCGCCGGCATAGGCAACGCCATATTCTTCAAGGGCTTTCAAGGTGGCTTTGCTGCCGAAGTTACCATAATCCTGATAATGGTTGTTGGAAATGTTAACGGCCTCTATACTGCCCAAAGGCAGTAGTTTGGCAAAAGATGAGGGACCGCGGAATGCGAAATTTTTATCGGTGTTTTCGCCTTTGCTGCTATCTGAAAGAACGCCCTCCAAATTGACAAACGTTACGTCATCTTGAGAAAACAAAGGTTCTAGGCCGGAAAATGGATAATCGAGCCCTTTCTCAAGCACGGTTTTTACAAAACCATCTGCTTTCCTGTTAGCGGCTTCCGTTCCACCCAATGTACAGTCGCCGGCCAGCGTCACAGTAAGCACAGTTTGAATGTCAGATTCATCTGTAACCAGGTAGTCTAGTAAAAAGGCGGGAGGCGTTTCGCTATCCTGAAAGGATATATGCTCTGCAAAGGCTGCCGGCATAAACAGAGCTAGCATCAAGATACATATGCATAATGTAGGAGATTTACCCATGTACTCCTCCCTGAAAATGGATGATAGGATTATACCATATCTATGTACCTGTGCAAAGGCAATACAGGGAACGGGCATTAGAAAACCCCGCTTTGTTACAAAAGCGAGGTTTATGTTTGATATTCTTTTTGCGATGCCATGTGCAGTGCCCCAAAGTGCCGCTGCGCCGAGTTTTCTCACCCGCTTCTAAAGCAGGTTGGTGCCCTATCCTGTATTTCTGCCGTCCCCTGACGTTGTTGAAACGGGGGCATGGCATCCATACAGGAACGCGGGCTCCTCATGTGGAGATGTGGGTAAAACCAAAGCGCTGGCGCACACCCCAGGAGCATGCTGCTGTGATTATTATATGCTGGATTCAGCAGCTGTGTCAAGGGTTAATGGATGTCCGAAGCCCTGGCATTTTCATCCTTTATGTCATTGCTTTGAGCCAGTTTTTCGATTCGGCCGGCATAATGGGCACAAAGCTCGCCAGCGAACTCAGCATCGAAGGACTCGGTTTGTATGCGGAAGGCAGCCCTGTCCTGAAAAGGGGAGAGCCATACGGAGCCGCCGCCGTGGCGTATGCGAAGACCTTCCCCCAACTCCTTTTCTTTTGCGGTTTCGCACAGCTTTCGCAGTACCCGGCCTTTTTCACCGGTAGGGCAGGGCACGTCCTTTCGGAACCTATGCGTCTTAGGAAGCTGCTCCAACAAGCCTTGAAGGTTTGTATCAGCCAGCCGCGTAAGCAGTGTTATCATGCGCAGTATACCATCATGCAGGAGGTCATACTGGCGCAGAAGTGCTGCGTTCTCCTCCTTGGTAAGCCCGGTTGTGCTTCTTTTCCATACAACCGGACCCAATTGCTCTAATACCCTTGGTGCATCTGGTGGCGCAAACAATGGCAGGCTGCCCTCCTGTGCGGCCGTCTGCCAAACAAGCATTTGCTGGCTTACTTCATCCGGTTGGTTGGATTTGTCCATAACATAGGCGGATGTTCCATCTGCCTCCAATGTAAAGCCGATCTCCCAGGGTTGAAGAGATCTGCTTGCTGCGCTTTGCAAGCGCACCTTTTTGATGCCGGCAAGCGTGAGTGCCTGCTGGGCAATGCTCAGCAGTTCCGGATGATCACAGAATACAGCAATCTGCAGAGAGCTCTTTTTCAAAAGGCTTGTGTCGATAGCACTGAGTAGATTCACAAGATAATATTCATGCATGCCGCTTAAGGGAACAAGCTGTCCAGCTTTGTCAAAGGCGGGGGGGTATTCCTGCTTTAAGGCAGCGCTTTCCACGGCCTGAATCTGCGTCTTATCTAGTCGCAGGCCATTTTGGGCGACCACCGTTGCCTGCTGTCCGTCTATCATCATTCCAAGGGGTAGTTTCAAGTGCCTCACCACCAAGCGGAGGATGGGCTCATACCCATGCCCAAGCATCATGACTTTTGCACCGCGGGCGGCAAATGCGCCGGCCAGAAGGGTGTAAAGCGCCTCATCTTCGCCGTTATGGCAAAGCGCTACAGTTTCCGCGCGGAGCGCTGCTAATGCAGACGCGGCCAGTTGATCGGCACGGGAGGGGGAATCCACTGTGATTTGACTGTTTTCGTTTATATGCAGCCGCTTCAAATCGCCCCAAACCACGTTTTCAAAAACGTTCACCTCGCTGCCGATTTCCTTTTGCGGCCAAACCTTGACACCTGCATTCAGTTTGGCATGTGAGCCCAATATGGCACCGGCACCAAGCGCACTGCCTTCCAGCATTCGGCTGCTTGGGCGGACCTGTGCCTCACGGCATATTACCGCGCCGTCCACATGAGCGCAGCGGCCTACCCGGCTAAATTTCCACAGGCAGGATTTTGTGATTTGCGCACCCTCCTCCACAATAGCCCCCGGCCCAATCACCGCACCTTCGAAAAGGGTGGCACCTTGCTTGATAGTGGCTCCATCTCCAATATAGCAAAGTCCCTCCAGCCGGACATCCGGCTCCAGGGTACACTCTCCTTCCAATATTGCATGGCCCGATGAGGTGCCCTTGATTGGCATATCAAGGTCGCCGCGCAAAAGATCCAACTGGGATTGTAAATATGCTCCCTGGTCGCCGATATCGCACCAGTAACCTGTCATGGAATAGCCATACACAGGCAGCCCATCCTTTACCATTTTGGGAAATAGGTCCTTCCCAAAATCATAAGGGATGCCTTCAGGAATCAAGTCCATGACTTTCTTTTGAAGAATGTAAATGCCTGTGTTTACCTGGTCGCTGAAAACACCAGACCAGTCAGGCTTTTCCACAAAGCGTTGTATACGTCCTTGACCGTCGGTGATGACTACTCCATAACTGAGCGGTATAGGAACAGATTTCAGAACGAGTGTAGCTAAAGCATTATGGGATTTGTGAAAGGCAATGGCTTCGGTCAAATCGCAGTCGGTCAGACCATCGCCGGAAAGAATAACAAACGTATCTGCTACCATGCCGCTAGCCAGCTTTACGCTGCCTGCGGTACCCATCGGTTTTGCCTCTTCAATATATTGAAGATGAATATTATAGGCTTCACCCTTGCCAAAGGCGTCTTTGATGGCCTGGGGCAGATACATGATCGTGGCTGCCACATCTGATAAGCCGTGGCGGCGTAAAAGCTTTAGCGAATATCCCATCACCGGCTCGCCAAGAACTGGGACAAGGGGCTTTGGAATATCCAAAGTCATCGGGCGCAGGCGGACACCCTCGCCACCTGCCATGATAATTGCCTGAAACGCCATAATGTACGCTCCTTTTGTCAGTATGGCTGTATTGTTAGCAAGCCGAAACCAAATTATGACGAAGATGGCGGACGGCGGAAGAAAACCACTTGTTCCGCGCAAAGCATTCTAGTATAATGGACAAGCGTTAAAACCAAATTGTGCGGGAGGGTACCTACATGCTTCAGACAGAGATTGGCAGCCGGGAAGTTGCCAGGGCGGCCATTTTGCTAAGCCTGTCCCGCAGCCGGGAAGAAGAAAATACGCTTCGCAGCCAGATGGCTGCCGATGGTGTGCTCACCGCGGCGGTGGACTATGGCGGGGAGTTTGTGACATCCGTTATGCGCATTGTTGAGCGAGCCGTTATTGCTGCAAAACGGGAGAAGGTAATCAATGAAACGCATCATGAAGAAGGTGCCGTGGCGGGCGCGGCAAGAGAAGCCATTGCGCAGGTGACGACTAAAGCCCTTGGTTTTTCTGTCGGCGGTAAGATTGGCATAGCAAGGTGGGGCGAGCATGTGGCCGTGGCTGTATTCTTTGGCGTCGGCCTTGTGCACCTTAATGAGGTGTGTGTAGGCATGGGTCACAGGGCCATATAAAGATACGGGAGAGAAAGAAAATGCCTTTGAATATCGCAATTGACGGACCTGTAGGGGCCGGAAAATCCTCCATTGCCAGGGA